>NZ_FMID01000055.1 GCF_900095385.1 Methanoculleus chikugoensis | reverse complement strand
GGGGGGATGCTCCCCCCTCCCCGTCAGCCCCTCCCCCAATGGCGATATCCGGTGGAAAGCCGTGTATGGATTTTCTACAGACTCCACACCAATTTCATCGATCAATCTCAGGATTTAAACGCCTACAGATGCGTGGAGTTATCCTTTCGGGCAGGAAGTCGTTAGAACGCTCTTGTTCTCACAGCGCGAACCCCCTCGCCCCCTCCCTCCACCCGCGCCCGCATCACCGTGAGCCGGACGCCCGCCTCGCCGTCGAGGTCGAACGTCCGCTCCTCCCCGTGCACCCGGCAGAACTCCTGCAGGTCGAGCATGTGACGGAACCCCGTCGCCGCCTTCTCGTTCTGCACCAGTTCAAGCGGCGGCTCTAAGAGCGGCCGGGGCAGGAAGACCACGCACTTCGCCCGGCTCCGGGTCAGCGATACGTTCAGGCGGTTTCTGCTGTAGATGAACTCGGCCTCGCGAAGGGCGGTCTCGACGTCGCTCACGCCGTAACTGATGATCGCGCTCTCCGCCTCCTGCCCCTGCATCTTGTCGACGGTGTCCACGAACGGCGGGTACTTCCAGGCCCGCACCCCGGCGAGACTGTTCTTGATGGCGCCTATCTGGGCGTGGTGCGGGCTGACGATGAAGAGGCCGTGCCGCCAGAACCGGTAGTCGCCGTCCTCCGTCGCCGGATACCGTTCTCCCGGGCCGGGGTCGAGGAGCCTCTCCCGGAGCGCCCCGGCCATCCGGGCGACCAGCGCCGCCTCGACCCGGTTCTCCACCGTTGTCCGGACGCCCTCGAGGACGCAGAGCACAAGCGGGTATGCCGGATCGATGGCCCACTCCATCCACTCCTCCCCCGGAGGAGCCGATGCGAGGGCGATCCGCTGCCCCGAGATCGCGCCGGTTGCGGGAGCATACCCGGTGCCGTAGAGCGTCTCCGCCGGGAACCCCGAGAGGGTGCGGTTCATCCGCCAGTTCTCCTGGAGCTGGCAGGTGTAGACGGGGTGGGAGGGGTCGTCGCGGTGCCGGAGGTAGGCGAAGACGGAGTCCTCGAGCCCGGGGAGGCCGTCATCCGGTGCCGGATACGCCCCCTGGACGACCGGCGGGAGCTGGAGGTCGTCCCCCGCGAGGACGAGCCGTCCGCCCTGCCCGAGCATCGGGAGCACCATCGCGAGTTCCGCCGCCCGCATCTGCGACGCTTCGTCGACGATCAGGAGATCGAGGGACGGGAGTGACTTCTCGAGTTTTGCGAACCCGTGCACCGTCCCGCCGAGGAGGAGGGCGGGGTAGCCGACGACGGTCTCGGCCCGGTCGTGGGGCAGCACCTCAAGGCACCGCTCCCCGCCGGGTGTCCGGATATCCCTCAGTTTGTAGATCGGAAGGCCGGCGGTGAGGCCGAACTCATCGACCGAGGCCTGCACCTTGACGAGCAGGTTCTCGACGGCCGCGTGGGTGAACGCCGCAACCCCCACCCGGATCCGCTCCCCGTGCGCCCGCCGGGCTTTGACGAGCGAGAGGATCGCCGTCGCGAGGAAATGTGTCTTCCCGGTTCCGGGCGGCCCCCAGACCAGGGTCAGGCGGTTCTCCGTCACGTGGGAGAACGCCGCATTCTGGCTCCTCGTGAACCCTGCCTCGCGGGCGAACCGCCCGGCGTCGGCGGCGACCTCTCCGGGCTCGGAGACCGGCGCGGCGAACGCGCGCGGGTCGCGGAGGAGGCGGATGAAGTCGTTCTCCGGCTGCTCGTCGAGAGCAAGGAGGCGGTCGACGTAGCGCGGGGCGGTGAAGTCCGTGAACCGGGGGTGCAGCACCGCGAGATCGCCCTCGGCAAATGGCGCGCGATCGCGGGGGTAGGCCACCTCCAGCACGAGCCCCCTGACCTCCCCGGCCGTCCGGTCGACGATGGTGTCGCGGACCCTCGCGAAACAGACCCCGCTGTTCCCGGGGTTCGGGCTCGCCCGGTAGCGGAGGTCGTCGAACGCCCGCTCCGCCTCCTCACCCGCCGGGTCGTCCGGCACGAGGAGGTAACTGAACGCCCGCGACTGCTCGAAGAGCGCGAGATCCAGGGGGGCGAGCACCTTCCAGAAGTTCCCCTCGCTCTTCTTGAGGGGAATGCTGACGCCGTCCCGGACCCTTGCCGTCCGCGGCCCGCTCCGCAGTTCCTGCACTTGCCGGGCACCCATCGTCGACTCGTACTCCGCGATGAAGAGGAGGCGGGATATCTCCGGCGTCGCGGCCTCCCACGAGCCCGGGAACCGGAACTTCTCCGCCCACCGCACGAGTCTCTCCTTCGTCCGTTCGCGGAGTCCGTCGAGGACACTCCCCGCGGCGAGCAGGCGGCGCGAGACCTCCTGCCGGACCCAGTCGAGAGCCTCCGGCCGGTTCCCGTGCCACGCCATCATGATGGCGTCGCTCTTCATGGCGTTGCCGTGCTCGCTCCAGAAGAGGGAGCCCGGATCGAGCCGGTACGCGAACCGGGAGGAGGGGATCGCCGCGAGGACCTCGGGCAGGCGGAGGGTGAACGGGACGGGAAGCGCGAGCAGCCGCCGGATCTCTCTTGTCAGGACGACGATCGGGAAGGGGACGGACGCGCTCGGGTGGCTCGACCCGAGAGCGATGCCGGGGTCCTGGTAGTAGAACCGCAGCCTGAGAGCGTCCTGTGCGCTCACGGGGTCGTCGAGCGCCTCTTCGAGCAGCCGGGTGAAGAGTTCCTCCTCGTAGGTGTCGTAGACGTAGGTCTGCACCGACTCCTGCCCGGCCCAGTCGCGGCCCCGGTTGTAGTCGTCGATGGCCGCGAGTTCCGCAGCGAGAGCCCGGACGAACTCCCGGCGCACCCGGGCGCAGTCGCCGGGGTCTTCCGCGACATAGATTGCTTCGTGCGACGGCGTCCCGTAGACCGCCTTGCCCCTGCTCCGCCGGAACCCGAGGGCGTATACCCGGCCGGAGACGGGGTCTTTCTGGATGGTCAGGACGATGGCGATATCCTCGTAGACGGGGAGGGCAAGCGAGGTCGCGGCGAGCGAAACGATCTCTCCCGTCGTGAGCGCCCGGACGGTCGCCCGCAGGCGGTCGCCCTGCCCGGCGAGCGACCCGCAGTTGTCGAGGTAGCCATCGCTCTCCGGATCGCGGAGGAGTTCGGCGAGGTCGGAGAGCGCGTTGATCGGGAGCCCGCCGTCCCACGGGGCTTCGCGGAGGTAGCGCCGCCCGCCGGACGAGAGGCCCGGGATCTGCGAGACCGAGGAGGAGGCTTCTGCCTCGGCACGGCAGTGGGCGTAGAACTCGCAGGACTCGCACCGCGACGTGAGGTGCCAGGGCACGTCCTCCGGAGGGGCGGCGAGGATGCCCGGGAGGCGGTGGCGGAGGAACTCCTCGATCACCCGTCTGTTGAGGGAGAGGTCGAAGGGTTCCGGTTCGTCCTCCCCGTAGAGCCATATCCCCGCGCGGTTCCGGTCGACCGGGAGTTTGAGCCCGAGCAGGTCCAGGGCGTGGTCGAGGATCAGGACGTACAGCGTCGCCTGGATCCGGTGGCTGACGCTGAGTTCTTCGCTGGCTTTGATGTCGATGATCTGGAGAGACCCTTCTTCATCGGCCCTGATGAGATCGGGGCGGCAGGGGGAGAACCGGTGCACCCCGGGGTCGAGGCCGTAGTTCTTCAGGAAGTGAATCGAGGCCGGGATAGTCGTCTGGTAGATTGCCTCGCCCGGGGAGAGCCGGGGGAGGAGGTTGAAACTCTCCTCGATGGAGAACGACCTCTCAGAGATCGGCCCCGCCCCGTCCGGGAGCCGCACCCTGCCCGTGAGTTTCGTCCGGATCACCTCCTCTTCCCACCGGATGCCGGCATCAAGGAGGGCTCGCGTCACCGGGCTCGTATCGATCGCGGTCGCCGGGATACCGGCTCCGGGGCGCTCCGGCTCCGGGGTCGCGTGGTAGCGGAGGTAGCGTTCGCAGTCGTGGTAGAAGAACCGACCGATGAGCGACGGGCTGAGGTTGAAGCGTGGCATGTAAGAACCCGGGGGAAGCCCCCGTTATGACTCATCTGTTTGTGCCGCCGCGGGAAAATGGTTGGTATTCGGGTTTTTTTGTTATCGGCATGGCATATGGGGGCAGGTCGAGATCACCGTCAACGGAGAAGATCCTCAACGGCACTGAGAAAAGATTCCGCACGAGAGACGGCATTTTCTGCCTCCAGTTGCGAGACCGTGCCTGCCATATCATAGACCACGGTGTGTCGCCTCCTCCGCATCCGATCAAGGGCGTCCACGCTCTCATTGTTGAGGAACTGCGCGGCAAATTGGACTACCGTGGTATGCTGGTTGTTTCCTGCCGGGCGGTAGCCCTTTGAGAACATAAGCGCCCTTGCGGCCTGTAACATGGCGTTATACGCGATCGTATAAGCCCAATCGGCGTTACTGGCAAGGGCGTTTTTCGCAACCGAGACATCCCTGTGCGCCAGGCCGATAGCGTTCTCCACCGCCTTTGGATCCGGAGGGAGTTTCCTGATCAGCCCCTGTCGCTCCAGGTCTTCAACCTTCGCCAATCAGCATCACCCTTGGTTCGTTGAGCACGTTCATGACGAACGGATCGCCCTCGGCGATCCTCTGATCCATCTCCTCTCTCGGGAAGAGAACATAGTTTATCTCTCTTCCAAGTGCTGCTTCTGTCTCCCGGACGACGGGGATCAGGAGGTCTTCATCGACATCCCCGACGATGAAAAGGTCGATGTCGCTTGTCGCACCAGCCTTTCCGCTGGCGAAGGAGCCGAAGATGAAGACGGTATCGACGCCGCCGACGCCGGCGAGGCGTTCTCGTACGACCTTTGCCACACCTTCGGTCTTGAGGATGATAGCGGTCAACTCGTGGTAGATCGGAAAATTCTTGTTTACCACGTAGTACCGCGCATTGCCGCGGCGGGTACTCGTCAGGAGGCCAATCTCCTCGAGGTTTGCGAGTTCCCGCCGGACAGCGTTGAGGTTCTCTCCGGTCATCCGCTGAACCTCTCGGAGATAGATCTCGCGCTCCGGGTTCAGGAGGAAGAGGGTTAGGAGTTTCACCCGGGTCTTGGAGGGAATGAGCCGTTCGAGCACGAATACATATTGTATACAATCGTATATATAATGTATACGGCGCTCCGGTGCGGGACCGGACCGCCCCTCACCCGGTCGAGTTCTCCGTCACGTTCACGGCGGTCTCGTCTGCCGGCAATAGGATCACGTCCGGCGGGATCATGACCGCATCGATGGCATGGATGACGCCGTTCGCGGCAGGGATATCTCTCCGGATCACCCGTGCACCGCCCACCGTCACGTTCCCGCCGGCGGCGTCGACGGCGATCGGACTGCCCTGGACGGTTGGAACGGTATCGTTTGCGGCGATCTCTGCCGTCGCATACCTCCCCGGGGCCATGTGGTAGAGCAGGGTCTCCGCGAGGTTGCCCTTCGGGTCGTCGAAGAGTTCTTCCCTCGTGGTCTCCGGAAGCCGGCTGAACGCCTCGTCCGTGGGAGCAAAGACGGTGTAGGGTCCCGGTCCGGCGAGCGTCCCCCTGAGTCCGGCGGCATCGAGCGCCTGGATGAACGCCGAGAAGTTGCCGTCCCGGGCCAGCACCTCATCAGCCGTCAGGTTCTCGACGATCGCCGTCTCGTCTGTCCGGTTCGGGTCGCCGTCTCCCGGCAGGCCGGTGCAGCCGCAGATGAGAACCGCCGCCCCGATCGCCAGAGCGGTTATGCAGAGTGCATAATTCGTTCGCATGGTCTCCCCTGGAGACTGGATACTCCCCCTCCTCTCTCGTTGCCCCTACATAAATTACTGTTCCCGGAACGCCTATTTCCAGAGCGTCAGGGTCGAGACGACGTGGTGAACCGGGTCATAGACCCTGACGGTGTGGTTGCCGGTATCGGCGATGTACCAGAGCCCCCCGAGATCGGCGAGACCGCCCGGCTCGTTCAGCCTCGCGTCACCCGAGAGCCCGTCCCGGTCGCCGTGGTCGCCGTCCCCTGCCCGGGTGAGGACCCACCCGGTCTCAAGGTCGAACTGTTTGATCTTGTTGTTGCCGGTGTCGGCGATGTAGAGCGACCCGTCCCGGTAGGCGATGCCTGTCGGGTGATGGATGCGCGCCATCCGGGTGATGGTGTCGAGATCGCCGAAATCGTCCGGGCCGTGCCCGATACGGGTCTCGACCATCCCCCGCTTGATGCGGCGGATTGCCGAAGCCCCGCTGTCGGCGATGTAGAGCGCCTCGCCGTCGGTGACTATGCCGGCAGGCCCGGCGAAGACGGCCTTCCCGAGCGGCCCGTCGGCCAGCCCCTCCCGTCCCGACCCGGCATACGGCTCCACCTCACGGGTGGCGAGATCCATGCGCCAGATCTGGTTCGCCCCCGCCATCGCGATGTAGAGATGACCGCCGAGCAGCGCGAGATCCCGCGGTGCGTTCAGCGCGGTCTCGGTTCCCGGCCCGCCGGATGACAGGGCGGCAAGCCCCGTCCCGGCGACCGTCGCGACCTCCCGCTCCGTCCAGGAGACCCGGCGGATCGTGTGATTGCCGGTATCCGCAACGTAGAGAACGCCCTCCTCCTCGTCGAATATAAGCCCCTCCGGCAGGTAGAATGCGGCTTCACCGAACGATCCGTCGGTGTCTCCGGCAGCCCCGGAGCCGATCGTCTCCAGGATCTTTCCGTCAGCGCCGGCGACGACGATCCGGTGATGACCGGTATCGCTTATGAAGAGACGCATCCCGACGTTGTCCGCGGCAATTTTTCCGGGACGATACAGGCTCGTCTCCCGTGCGGCTCCCGGCGACAGCCGTCCTCTCTCGATCAGACCCTGCGCTCCGAACTCCGCCGTCATCCGGTCGATCTTCGGGCTGAGCCTCCCGTAGAGCCCTTCGGCGGCGGTCTTCCCGACCACGTTTCCTCCCGGGTCGATGAGGACGAAGGTCGGCCAATCCCGGATCCCGAAGGCCTGCCAGAGCCGGCGATCGCGGTCGATGGCGACGGGATGCTCCAGCCCGGCGCGGCGCACGGCCTCCCGGAAGTTCCCGCCGACCGCGGCGGATTCAAACCCGGGGTAATGCACTTCGACGACCACCAGCCCGGGATGCCTCTCCTCGAGCCGCCGGAGATCCGGCGCCAGTCGCATACAGTTCGAACAGGTGAACGTCAAGAAGGAGAGCAGCACCACCCTGCCGGTGAGATCGCGGACGACGGGAGGGCGGTCGACGTTGTGCCACTCGAGATCGTGGGGGAACTCAGGCGCGGCTATCGGTGTCATGCGACACCCTGTGGCATTTTGAGGTTATGAATGTTGGCGGGGATCTCACGCCGGCGGCCCCGCGTACACTGCCCGCGGCGCGGCGAGCATCTCCTCGCAGAAGGCAATCGCCCCCGGCACCCTGCTCTTCTGGTAGACCACGGGTTTGATGCGGGGCGTCTTTACGTCGCCGATCACCTCGAAGACCTGCGGCCAGGGCAACCCGTCGGCGACCGACGGAGGGCGGAGATCGTTATGGATATGAAACGCCTGCAGGGCATCGAGCGGAACCTCGCCGAGCGATCCGGGGAACTCCTCTCCCGTCGCGGCGTGGAGGTGCCAGGGGTCGAGCGCTATCCCGGCCAGCCCGGCGATCTCGGGATGAAGATCCTTGAGCACCGCCCAGAACGACCGCATCTGGCTCCCCGTGGAGATGCTCTGGTCTTTATGGTGCTCGAGCAGCACCAGCGGTTCCGCCCCGAAGGCGTTCCAGTGGGCGGCGATCAGGGCGTGCATCCCCGCGACGATATCGGCGTGGGTGTTCCTCCGGTCGCCGGGGTGTATCTCGATGATCTCCGGAGGAATACCCAGGACGTCCTCGATTTCAAGGAGCATATCCCCGAACCCGGCTACCCAGTCGGGATCGCGCCACCGCAGGCCAGCCGTCGCCTGCCGGCCGTGCGGGGTTCTCCGGGGGATGGCCGGCTCGGTGTGCAGGAGATACCTGAGGGTGCCCGGAAGAGCCGCATCCTGCTCGTAAAGGAGTTCGACGGAGGATCTGGTGAGCATCGACCCGATCTCCTGCCCCGTCCGCTCAACCTCCGTCTGGTTCTTGATGAAGTCGGCGGGGATCTCGATGTATCTACACCCGAGCGGTTCGGCGAGGTGCCAGCGTTCGAGGAACCCGCCCCGTTGGGCTGCTTCCGTGACGTTCGGGTAGATGTAGTCAGCACCCGGCATGGCGGCTTCTGTCATGGCAGGCGGCCTACAAAAACGTTGGGGATCCGATCCCGTTTCGTCTCCTTTTGCCGCGCGCCGGCGAGGGCAGGCGAGGCCGCCGGAGTTATTGCCGGACGAACGGCGTAGCCCTACTGTGCAGGCCCCGGCCTTCTGCGCCTGTCGAGAACCTGCGGGCAGACGAACAGCACGTCCACGGGAGCGTGGATGTAGGTGCAGTAGGCGCACCCGGGGTCGTAGTACATGCATGAAGGGCAACCCCATCGTTGCGGCTTCATCTCGTCCTGCAGCAGCAAGCCTCCTGTTGCGCCATCGTGCAGCGTATTCATCCTCCTCTCCCGTGCCTCGGGATATTGAGCATCGGGGTTACTCTTCAGCGGATCGCTGTCGCCGGGTGATCTCATGTCGTACCCTAAGATGCTCCCCGGCTGCCGGACATTTATTGTGTCGATGAATCTTCACCTCTCCGATGAATCTTCGGGCTGTTCATGCCGGGAGATGCGGAACTGCAAGGGTGAGCAGGTAGAGGACAGCGGCCAGCAGGATGAACTCTCCGTCGGTAAATAACTCGAAGAAGAGTTTTTCTGTTCCTAACTGCTGAAAGCACAGGAGATAACCCTGGGCGTAGACCATACCCGCAGCCAGCAACAGCACCGGATAGAGATCCAGCAGGAGCCCGCCGGCAAGCACCAGCGCGGCTCCGACGGTTACGTTCACCGCCGTGAGGAGAAGGAGCGTCCTTTGGGGGCCGAGGATCGTCGGGATCGTCCTGACTCCAGACGCAGCATCCCCTTCCACGTCACGGATATCGTAGACCACTGTATTCGTGAAGGTCTGTACGAGGAAAAAGACGCCTACGATGCCGGTGGCGGTGCCCGCAGAAAGGCCTGCGTGGCAGATCGGCAGGAGCGCCGCGGGGAGCGTCCAGGAAAACGCCACGATCAGGCTTTTCATGAACGGCACTTCTTTCAGTCGCCGGAACCCGAAGCGAGCGGGAAAGAGCGGGACGCTGTAGACGATTCCGGCGGCCAGGGGAATGGTCGTGATGAGCAGGCTGCCGAACCCCTGGAGGGCCGAAAGGCAGAAAGCGAGAATGAATGCGAAGATTGCAGAACGGAAGAGGATGGTTTCGTATCTCTTCGTGAACGAGTACCGTTCTGTATGGTTGACGGCATCCTCGCCCTCGTCGGTCTTGCGGTTGAGGTTGTAGACGCCGAAGACGACGAGCGCCAGGATCGCCGTGGCAACTGGATCGAAGGGAAGACCTTGCAGGAGGCACGAGAGGTATACCATCGCCGCCATCATGGCAGCGGTATACAGGGAACTGTATACGACCAGATGGGCGATGATCCGGCAGGCTGGCTGAACAGGGTTGGGGCATTTTGCAAATCCGAACATGGAGTGGTTTTCAGAGAACCGATGAATATTTATTACTTCGATGAATATTCATCACTCTGATGCATCGCGACGTCCTGTCGCTTCATTTCTGCAGAGGGCTGTGCATTGCGCCTTTTTCACTCCGAACCTACTGGTGTGGGGCTGGACAGAACGGCGTCTCGGCCCTGAAAGATCAGGTATCCTCGGGGTCGTAGAGCGATTGCTATGCCGTGAGCCGCGTCAGGTGTCGGGCGATTGGAGCCCAAAAAAAGAGACTACTGAGGTATCTCCAGTGCTTTAGCGTCCGCTTTGTAGTGCTGGAAGAGTCGCTCGCCCCAGGAGACCGCCGCCGCGTCGGTGCCGACGAGATCCGTGGTGGCGTCATATTTCCCCGTATCGCGCCTATACAGACCTAACGACAGGTACCCGTCGGTCACCGTCAATCCCAGGCGGATCGGCGAAGAAGAGGTAAACATCTTGAAGTTTTCGTGCCCGCTCAGGGGTTCCAGCATGGTTCTGTACGGTTCGTCGCCCAGTCTCCGGGCGAGTTCCCCGGTGACGATGAGTTCCGCGGGCCTGCCTTCCATGACGGTGACCTGAACCTCATCCGCAAGGAGTGGACTCATGATCGATGATACGCCGTGGATCCACGATGCTTTCCTGAGTATGGCTTGAAAACTTGCATACACGGCGAAGACATCCTCTTCGATGTTCCTTACCTCTTCCGTATGATACAGGTGCTCAATCTCGTTCAGAAACTCAAGGGGTATGCCCTCGATCTCGTGTTCGACCCAGAAGCCCCTGTGGCGTTGGAGCACCCCCATGAGCGTAACCGCCCGTTCGATCTTCGGTTCGACGAGCCTGCCCATAGGGGTGAGCGCATAGTCGCCCTGCACCGATTCGACGTAATGCAGGGCTTCGAGTTGCCGGATCTTCGGGATAAGCGCCTGCGATGAACTCCCCGTGATCTCGCGAAGGGTCGAGAGCGGTTTGCTCCCGCTGCCGAGGGCAATCATCACCTGCGTCTGCAGTCTCGACCGGAAGATTGCCTGGATGTCGTCGTGGAACTCGTTATAGATCTCAAGGGGAGATACTTCTTTCATCGTCCTTACTGTTAAGGGGTGACGGTCGACGCATATCATCCTTTCTATTCCTGCGCGCTTCTGCCGTCCGTGTTTCTCCTGTTCAGCCGACCGGTCGGCTGCATGCCCACAAAGACGGGAACGGTGCCGGTGCCCGACCTCAGCAGACTTATAGCCCGGCGCCCTCTACTTGTGTAGAGAGCAATGTCGCCCATACCAGCACGATACCTGATCTGTATCGCACTCTGTGCATGCACCGTCGCCTGCCTCGTCACCGCAGGCTGCTCCGCCCCCTCCGGGCAGCCGGAGATCGGCTCCGATCTCTCCGGCGATCTCGTCGTCCACTTCATCGACGTCGGGCAGGGCGACTCGATCCTGGTCGAGTTCCGCGATAAGACGATGCTCATCGACGCCGGCGAGCGCGGGATGGGAGAGCGCGTCATCGCGTATCTCGATGAGAGGAACGTCGAGCGGCTCGACGTGGTCGTGGCGACCCACGCACACACCGATCACATCGGCGGCCTTGCCGGCGTCATCTCCGCCTACCCGGTCGGCCGGTTTGTCGATGCCGCGCAGCCGCACCCGACCGCGACCTACGAGAACCTGCTTGCCCTGGTCGAAGATCTGGGGATACCCTACACCGCAGCGGAGCGCGGGCAGACGGTTGCCCTCGATCCCGACCTCGAGATCCTGATCCTGAACCCGGGCGCGGAGCCGATCGGCGAGGTCAACCAGGACTCGGTCGTCCTGAAGGTGACCTGCAAAGAGATCTCCTACCTCTTTGTGGGCGATGCCGAGAAGCCCGCGGAGAAGAGCATGATGGAGGCCGGGCTCGACCTCGATGCCGACGTCCTGAAGGTCGGCCACCACGCGAGCCGGTACGGCACTTCGGCGGAGTTCCTCTCCGCGGTCAGCCCCGCGATCAGCGTCATCCAGGTCGGTGCGGGGAACGACTACGGTCACCCCCACGAGGAAGCGGTCGAACGCATCGAGGCGACCGGATCGCGGATCTACCGGACCGACCTTGACGGGACGGTCATCGTCGCCACCGACGGCACGGCGCTCACCGTTGCTGCCGGCGGGGCACCCGCCGCCACCGTGACGGCCGGGCCGACGACCGCCGCCGCAACGGCGATCCCAACGGTGACCCCGACGGCGACGACCGCCCCCTCGTCCGGTGTCTACATCGCCGACCTCGACCTCCGGGAGGAGTGGGTCGCCGTCGCGAACGGTGATCCGGCAGCGGTCAACCTCACCGGCTGGACGATCGCCGACGAGGGGACGCGCAACACCTACACCTTCCCGGTCTTCACGCTCGATCCGGGAGCCGGCGTCACCGTCCACTCCGGGGCGGGCAACGACACCGCGACCGACCTCTACTGGGGCCGGGGAAGCCCGGTCTGGAACAACGACGGCGACCTCGCCACGCTTGCCGACGCGAACGGCACCGTCGTCAGCACCCTGGGGCGGTGATGATGGCAGAGGATGAGTCGGCCTTCCGGGTGAGCCTCGATCGCGTCGAGGAGGGCCTTGCCGTCCTCCTCCTCCGCGAGGACGAGTCGATCCGGTTCACGCTCCCCCGCTCCCTCCTCCCCGCCGGTACCCGGGAGGGCGATATCCTGGAGGTTGCGATCCGCCGGGACGTTGCGGCGACGGAGGAGGCGAGACGGCGCGTGGCGGAGAGGATCGCGCGGCTGCGGGCGAAGCACGAAGGCTGACGTGCCCCTTCGCGGCTCGCGCCTTCGGTGCTTGAGCTCCTTTCCCTTCGGGAAAGTCGTTCTTCGCGTGAGCTGACAGAGCATAAGCAATGAAACGGCCTCACGCGAAGCCGCGAAGGGAGTTACAGGTAATTATACCGTTCTCCGCGTGAGCCTTATCGCCTCTCTTCGTGCAGACCGGGGTGTCCCCAACCCTTTTCCCCTCTCCCTCCTTACGAGAGCACCGATGCAAGACCGGTGCGACGTGATCGTCGTCGGTGCGGGGCCCGCCGGCAGCACCACCGCACGGTATGCGGCCAAAGCGGGGCTCGACGTCCTCCTGATCGATAAGCGGAGGGTGATCGGCGTCCCCGTCTGCTGCGGGGAGTTCAACGCGTCACCGGAGGTTCTCGCGAGTACGCTCCCGAACGCCCCCGGGCTCGACGAACTCTTCCCTATCGACTCCCAACTGATCCGGCGGGAGATCCGGGAGGCCGTCGCCGTCTCCCCCGGCGGCCGGGAATACGAGTTCGAGCTCCCCGGCTACACCCTCGATAGGGACGCGTTCGACCGGCATCTCGCAGATGCGGCCGTTCGCGAGGGTGCCGTGCTCTCGCCGGATACAAAGTTTCTCGGCCGGGAAGGCCGGCAGGTGACAACCAGCCGGGGAGATGTCGAGGCCCGGGTCGTCGTTGCCGCGGACGGTCCGCTCTCCCGCGTATGCCGCTCGGCCGGGATGGAACGGAGCGCCGTGCTCGCCCCCGCCATAACCTGCCGGGTCGACGGGGAGTTCGGCGACCGCCTGCAGTTCTTCTTCGGGAACCGCATCGCCCCCGGAGGGTACGCGTGGATCTTCCCGAAACGGGGGTGCGCAAACGTCGGGCTCGGCGTGCAGAAGAGAGGCACCCCGGTTCCGGTTCTCCTGAGGACGTTCCTCGCGCGGATGGGGTTTGCCGGTCAGGACGTCATGGCCGGATTCGTGCCCGTCTCTGGCCCCATCCAGGAGACCGTCCGTGGAAACGTCCTCGCCGTCGGCGACGCCGCGGGCCACGTCGTCGCGTCCAACGGTGGAGGGATCGCGACCGCGATGATCTGCGGGCGGCTTGCCGGGCTTGCGGCGGCGGACCACCTGCTCCGCGGCGAGCCCCTCGCGGCCTACGAGCGGGAGTGGCGTTCGGCGATAGGCCGGGAACTCCTCGCCGCAGCAAGGACGAAGAGGCTGGCCGACCGGGTCCTCGGCTCGGACTTCCTCCTCGAGCGGACGATGCGTCTCCTCGGCGGCCGCGGCATTGCAGACATCGTCATCCGCGGTGGTCTCCGAAAGGCTCATGCTTCACGGGAGTGACGGGCACAGGGATGCACCGCTGGCTTACGTGGGATCCGCCCGTGGCGCTCGCGTGGATCGGCGATGCTGCCTTAAAGATCGGTCTCCTCCCGGCAATCCGGGCTCCCGATCTCGCGAAAGCGGGAGTCCTGACCCGAAACCGGAAGGCATACGACCGGAACTCGAACCTCGCCCTGCTCTGCGACCGCTGGAACCTCTACGAGCACCGGATTCATTTCGATGCGGAGATCCCGAGGAGCGCACGAACGATCAACCACGCCAAGGGGACGCTGGTCGAATCGGTCTTCGGGATTCTCTTCCTCAGGGAGGGGCTGAAAGGAGTTGCATCCGCAACGGAACTCCTCAAGCCGTCTCCCCCGCGGCGGCGGTAACCGGAAAGGTTATGACTCCCGTCCGCCCCCCGTCCCGAGGTGATTGAACTGGTTGATGTGGTCAAGGCCGACGGCAGGAGAGAACCGTTCGTGCGGGAGAAGGTGATCGTGAGCGCGCTGAAGTCCGGGGCGCCGCCACAGGAGGCAAGGGCGATCGGCGAAGCCGTCGAACGGATCGTCTACGACGGGATGCCTTCCGGCGAGATCCGGCGGCAGGTGCTCGAGCAGCTCCATGACCGGAACCCGGAGTGGGAAGAGAACTGGCTCATCTACGACCGCGCCGTGAAGAAACGCGGGGTGGCGGCCGTGGGAGTGCCTGCCCGCTGATCCGTCTTTTCCGGTTGAATCTCTCCGGCACGCTGCTGCACCCCGCCGGCCTTCCGCGAACCCGGATGCCCGTCGACCGGGCTCGCAGCCGCCGGAGCAGGACGTTTTAGAGTTCGTCTCGATCCGCCTGATGCGAAGGTATATCTACTGATCCGCGCCCACATTTTTCTTGTATTGCCCTATAGCGCCAGGAAATCGGATAATTGAGGGCGGCTATTAACCAGCCGCTTTCCGTTCAGTCGCGTTCCCCGGGCGCATCCGGCAATCAAAATCCGCAGACAGGCACGATGCCCAAACCGCCTGATAACCGGTTCCCTATCTCTCCGGGAGCCCGCGGCGCGGGCACGCCAGCAGGCGATATGTATGCCGACAAGTGATTCAGAAGACGATACACCCTCAAGTAGTAACCAGAAAGAAACAGAAGGAACAAAGATACTCCTCGCCGATCCGAAGACCGCGATCCTCCGGCTCTCAGTGCCGATGATGATCGCGATGACCCTCATGACCCTCTACAACGTCGTCGACGCGTTCTGGGTCGCGGGTCTCGGTGCAGACGCTCTTGCCGCCGTCGGGTTCTCATTCCCGCTCTTCATCATAACCATCGGGTTAGCGAGCGGCCTCGGGACCGGCGGGGAAGCGGCGCTCGCCCGGATGATCGGCGCCCGCAACAGGGCCGGCGCGAGCAGCGTTGCGATGCACACCATCCTCCTGATGACCGTGCTTGCCGTCGTCGTCACCATCCCGCTCTACCTCTTTGCCCATGACATCTTCGTCCTCATGGGAGCGGGCGACGCCGTCGGTCTCGCCACGGAATACGCACGGATCCTCTTCCTCGGGACGTTCGCCCTCCTCTTCGGCGAGGTCGCCTACGCGCTCATGCACGGCGAAGGCGATGCGAAGCGGACGATGTACGCCATGGCGGCGGGAGCGGTGGCGAACATCGTCCTCGACCCGATCCTGATCTACGGGCTCGATATGGGAATCGCCGGCGCAGCCTGGGCGACCATCCTCGCGGAGGTCATCGCCGCCGTCCCGATGGTCTACTGGCTCTTCGTGAAGAGAGATACCTACATCTCTCTATGCTTCCGGGGATTCTGTCCGGACGCTGCAGTCGCGCGGGACGTCCTGCAGGTCGGTCTTCCCGCAGCAGCCGAGCAGCTGGCGCTCGCCCTGATGGCACTGATCTTGAACGGCGTCATCGTTCTCATAGCGAGCACCGACGGCGTCGCCGTCTACTCGGTCGGGTGGCGGGTCGTGAGCATCGGTCTGACGCCGATCCTTGCCATATCGTCGGCGGTGGTCGCGGTCACCGCCGCCACCTATGGGGCCCGGGCGTACGCACGGATGGAGACCGCACTTCGGTTCGCCGCACGGCTCGGTCTCGGGATCGGTATCGGGCTTGCCATGGCCACGTTCGCCTTCGCCCCCCTGATTGCCGCACTCTTCACGGCGGGCGACGCCGCCGTGATCGCTCCCGAGCTGACGACCTACCTCCGGGTCATGAGCCTCGTCTACCCCATGGTCGGGTTCGGGCTCTTCTCGGCGTCGTTCTTCCAGGGGACGGGCCTTGGAGCACGGTCTCTTACGATCACGCTTCTGCAGAACATCGTCCTATCCATCCTCTTTGCCTGGATGTTTGCCGCCGTTCTCGGGCTCGGCCTATCCGGCATCTGGTGGGGAGTTGCCGCAGGAAACGCGATCGGCGCGGCGCTCGGGTATGCCTGGGCGCGCCGGTACTCGGCCGGACTCCTGATCGGGCAGGCCGGAGCGACGGCGGCGTGAGGTTCCCGGTGTGAAGGGTCTCACTCCTCATACCCGGCGTCCCCGTCGTGCACCACTTCGCGCAGCGTGAACCGAAACGACGCCCCGAGGTCGGGCCGGCCTTCCACCCGGTCCTCAACCCAGATCCGACCGCCGTAGCGGTCGAGCAGTATCCCGACGATGTACAGGCCGAGCCCTTCCCCGCATCCCTGGTTCCTGCCCTGCCTGAACCGGTCGAAGATCGTCTCTTTCATAGCGTCGGGGACGCCGGGGCCGGTGTCCTCCACGGTCACCACCACCGTGTGGTCCTCATCGGGGCAGTCCTCCACGCGGATCGCGATCCCGGCGTCCGGCCCGCCGTGCTTCACGGCGTTGCCGATGAGATTAGTAAAGACCTCGGGGAGCAGGTCGTCGGCCCGGACCTCCGCCGTGGTGCCGTCAAACGAGATGGCTGCTTCCGGGGTGCGCTCGATCTGCGCCCTGATCACGTGGCCGAGATGGATCGGTTTCAGGTCGGGCGGCTCCTGGTGAATCCGGCGGATGGTCGAGACGTTCTGGAGAATGCCGCTGCTTTTGCGGATACTCTCCTTGAGCCCCCGTGCGTACCGGGCGACGTCGCCCTCCAGCGTATCGAGCAGGAGGTCGCAGTAGAGGTTCGCGACGTTCTCCGCGTTCTTGATGTCGTGGGTCATGACGTCCAGGTAGAGGTTCGTCTCGCGGTGGGCCGCCTCCAGCCGCTTGTGGAGCATGCTCCGCAGAACGCCCGACCCGATCTCCTGTCCGATCGCCTCGAGGAGGCGGCGTTCTTCGGCCCGGAACCCCCCGGCCTTCCTGCTCCCGAGGAAGAGCGCGCCGACCACGACCGATTCCGCAAGGATCGGGATGCAGGCAAGGGTGGCGACCCCGAGCGAGGCGAGGATCTCGTCCTCGATCGTGCCTCCCTCGCCCTGCAGTTCAAGGTAGCGCGGCTGCCCGGCAACGAAGACGAAGTTCCAGGGCCAGTGATGAACTTTGATCGTCCTGCTCCGGGCGAGGTAGCACTCCGGGACGCCGCGGTGGTAACGCGGGAGCGCCATTGTCCGTTCCGGGTTCAGGAGGTACGTCAGCCCCAGGTCGAACCCGAGGAGATCGAGGGTCTTTGAGAGCGACGTTTCGAGCAGTTCGTCGAGCGAGAGGGACGACGCGGATACCCCCATGATCTGGTTTAAGACCTGGAGTTGTCTGTTCGCGGAGAGCAGCCCTTCGTTTGCCGGTCTTTGCTCGGTGACGTCCCGCATGCAGAGCACCCACATCCCTGCAAACGCTCCCCGCTCGATCTTCCGGCTGGAATAGACGATCTGTCGTTCTTCCCCCCGCGGGTCCTGCACCGAGAGGTCGAGGCCGGGTATCCCGGTTCCGTTATTCATCGTGGCAAGGAGCCTCCCGGCAGCATCCCTCTCCTGCAGGAGCGGCGTCAGATGCGCGTCGAGGACCCGGCGGGCGTCGAATCCGAGGATCTCCTCTTCGCTTGTAGAGAGGAGATCCATGGCAAATGCATTTGCCCAGAAGACCTGCATCTGCCGATCGAGCACGAGAATGCCTGCGCCGGGCTCGTCGAGAATCCGAAATGCCTCTTGAGATATGGTAGATATCGAATCCGCTCTATTCATACGGGTATCCTGCCCTTTGATGTTTTTATCCTGCAAACGTTATATAAACAAATCGTGTTCCCGGTAATAAGGTATTTGCGGTGGCGGCCCGGTCGGTGCCGGACCGTCTGCAGTTTCGGCCGGTCGCGCAAAGATGGCCGCGGCCGTGCCGCTGACCGCACCCGGCCGTTTGGTGCCGCGAACCCTGCCGCCCTTCGTGACGGGGATCGCGCATCCTCCACCGGGATCCATCTCCCCTAACGGATCCCTATCCGGTCGAGTGCCGGAGATAGCGAGGTCAGGTGCCCCTGGATGCAGACCGTCTCCCTCGGGTCGGCGCCCATTGCGAGTGCCAGGAGTTCGGTGATATGGAGGACCGGCACGCCCATGTGGTCGTAGACCAGTTCGCACCCCGGACAGTCGACGACCATCACGTCCAGGCGGCGGTTCATGAAATCCCGGCGGACGAGCCGGTTCAGCCGGGAGAGTTCCCCGGGGCGGCCGTTCCGGTGCCGGTCGAAGAGGTTCTTGACCCCGCCGCAGCAGTAGTGCTCCATCACGCTTCTCGTGATCTTCGCTCCCGTCACCGCCGTGAGATCCTGCAGCCCCGGCGGGACGGCAAGGGTGCCGTTCATCTTCCGGTAGTGGCAGCTGACGTGCACCCCGACGGCGAGCCCGGTGAGCCGCGTCTCGACGAGCCGCCGGAGTTCGTCGAGATAGAGGGGATAGAGGTCGAGGACGTTTGCCACCGAAAACGCCCCGGGGTCGGTCACCTCCCGGCCGATCCTCGCCAGCGCTTCGTTCACCACTTCCCTGTTGGCGTTGTGCGAGAGCACATCGAGTGCGGCGGCATACGAGTCGCTGCAGGTCGGGCATATCCCGGTCACGGCGATCTCGCCGCCGGGTTCGAACGCGTCATGGATGACGCTGAGGTTTCGTGCGGTGAGGAGCAGCCGGTCGGCAAAACCTGCTCCGCCCATGTAGTGCGGGGCGCCCCCGCAGCAGGTCTGCATCCGCGAGGTCTCGTAACGGATGCCGAGGGCGGCAAGGATCATCTTCTGCGAGAGATCCGCGCCGGGGTAGTTGAAAGCGCAGCAGGAGTTGAGGTGAAAGACCCGGTCGGGACGGGCGAGCGGTTGCCTCAGCGGGAGGTGTCCGGGCACCGAGAAGGCCGACGCGTCGACCGGGCGGAGCAGCAGCCGCCGGGCCTCGTCGATCGCCCTGCCGTCCGCCGGGTACGGGTAGCGGATCGCCTTTGCGATAAACTTCCGGAGGTGCCCCCTCCCCGTGTAGAGCGGAAGAAATGCCCGGGGAGGAAGGCCCCCCCGGTCGAGGAGCATCCTTCGAAAGACCGGCTGCAGGCGTTCCGTCTCGTAGACGGCGTTGATGATCCCGCCGATACTGACGGAGCGCGGGCAGACGGTCTCGCAGGAGTAGCACTGGACGCATTCGGCAAGATCGAGCCCCGGGCGTCTGCCTGCCTGGAGGGCCGCGGTCACCCGGCGTGCAAGGTAACCCGGGTCTCCGTTCGCGCCGGGATCGTTGATCCGTGCCGGGCAGTAGGGTGTGCAGGAACCGCATGCGTTGCAGAGCCGGAAGTTCCGGAGCCGCGGGTCTTCTTCGTGGAGCAGGTGACGTATGGCCCCGTCCGTGATCGCGTTCCGGATCATCTCCTGGTCCGGTGCGGGGATGGCCCTACCCGGCATGGTCGATCCCGGGGATCGCCCCTGCTCTGCGCATATACGAACGGGCGGTTGCCCCTCTCCCAGGAGAGCGAGCACAGGTTAAACTAAGGGTATATCGCCTACGGTACCGATCCATTCCTTCCCCCACTGCTAACGTCGCCGCTACCTCTTGCGATGACTACTTAATTGTTTGGATATGAGGACGCCGCACGGCGCCTCCGGGGCAAACGGGTGCCGGAGTCTATCCGGAGGTGCAGCCGGTTCGCCGCTCGGGTGCGGCGCACGTAGCCGGGAAAAAAGAGGTGGTCAGAGGTTCTCCAGCCGTTTGTTCACTGTGTCCCAGTTCACAACGTTCCAGAAGGCGTCGATGAACCCGGCCCGGTTGTTCTTGTGGTCGATGTAGTAGGCGTGCTCCCAGACGTCGAGCACCATCAGGATCTGGAACGTCGGGTAGACGTGGTTGTTGTGCTTCTCGATCTGCATGATCATGGGACGGTCGGTCATGGTGTCGTAGGCCAGTGCCGCCCACCCGGACCCCTCGGTGCTCGCGGCCGCCTTCGTGAACTCGGCCTTGAACCGGTCGAAGGAACCCCACTCCCGGTCTATCAGGTCGGCAAGCGCGCCGCCCGGGGTTCCGCCGCCGCCCTTTCCGGCCGGGGCCATCGTCGGCCAGAAGAGGGTGTGCAGGACGTGGCCGCCGATGTTGAACGAGAGTTCCTTTAAGATCGCCTTCATATCGACTTCGGTGCCGTCTTGCCGTGCCTTCTCCAGTTTTTCGAGGTCGGCGTTCGCCCCGGTCACGTAGGCCTGGTGATGCTTATCGTGGTGCAGGGAGAGCTGTTCCTTCGATATGTGGGGTTCGAGCGCATCGGGCGCATACGGCAGCGGCGGCAGCTCGTACTTCTTCAACGATGCAGTTGCCATCTTCTGTGCTGTCATAGCAATCATTTCTCAAAAGGAGCGTGATCTATTTCATAGTGTCGGTGTTTGTCGGTCTGTCGGAGATACTGTTCGCCTGCCCCCTCTGCCGTCGCACGCGGCCGAGGTATCCCGATACCGGCCCCCTAATGCACGCAAAAGTCATCGGGAAGGTCCGGGGCCTGCAGTTCGCCGTAACGGTTAAAGGGCCGGGAAGGCCGTTTTAGGGCTACGGATCGGCCAGACCCGAAACCTTTAACTACTCCGGTATGATGGATGGTATCCGGGCCGCCTCGCGCCTTCCGTTGCACCCGGGCTGCATCCGGGTTGCGCAGGGTGTCTCTGCACGATACCAGCCAGACCGCGGTGGATCTTCCATGAAGACGGCAGCACGTATCTCGCTCTTTACCGCCACGCTGATGGTGCTGCTCGCGGTCCTCTTCCTCCGCGATCTGCACCTCATACTGACCGGAGCCGGCTGGAGCCTTCTTGCGAGGGCTCTCTCGCTCTTTCTCGTCGCTGTCACGGCGTTCGGGGTGATCCAGTTCGTGAGCTACGCCGATCACCTCCTGCGGTCGATCTATGCCTACCGTCCCACGGCACCGCAAGAGCCGGGTGCACCGCCCCCTCCCGTCGCGGTCTTCATCCCGGTCTACAACGAGGAGCCGGACGTGGTCGAGCCCTGTGTCCGGGCATGCACGGCGATCAAATACCCGGATTTCCGCATCTTCCTCCTCGACGACTCCACGGATACGCGGAGACGCGCCTCAATGCAGGACATATGCCGCCGGTACGGCCTTTCTTATCTCCACCGCGACCACAGAAGCGGGTTCAAGGCGGGAGCGATCAATCACGCCCTCTCGCATCTCGACGCCGATACGCCGTACCTCCTGGTCATCGACGCCGACCAGAGGGTGAAGCCGGAGATCCTCGCCGACCTTGTTCCCATCCTTGAGGCCGACCCGGCCGTATCCTTCGTCCAGACCCCGCAGTTCTTCCGAACGGAGCCCCACGACCCGATAAGCGTCACGTTCTCCTACCAGCAGCACATCTACAACAAGCACGTCTGCCGGGGGCTCTCCGTCAACGATACCGCCATGCTGACAGGCTCGAACTGCCTCTTCCGGGTGAGCCATCTCGCCGCCGTCGGCGGGATGGACGAGGTGTGCATCGCCGAAGACATCGCCACGTCGTTTGCGTTCCACCTCCGGGGCCGCCGGGGAGTCTTTCTCGATGCCGTCTACGCGGAGGGCGTTGCGCCGCCGAACCTCGCCGCATACTTCACGCAGCAACTCCGCTGGGCGTACGGGAACACCCAGCTTCTCGGGACGATCCTCCGGCAACTCGTGGCGCAGCCCCGGAGCATGACCGCAGCGCACTGGCTTGAGTTCCTCGTTACGGTCTCGATCTACCTGCTTGGAGGGGTGAACGTGGTGCTCTTCCTCCTCCCCGTCGCGACGCTCTTCTTCGGCATCCCCATCCTCCCCGTCTGGGTTCCCCCGGTCTTCGCCGTGGTGCTCGTCGTGGTGATCGCGATCCAGGTCGTCGTCAGCATCCGCGAGCGGCAGTACTTCCTCCATGACCTCGCGTTCTCGCAGGCGATCTTCAACACCCTCGCCTTCGTCTATGCCCGGGCGATCTGGTACGCCGTCTCGGGAAAGGAGCTCCCGTTCGTCGTGACGCCGAAGGTGGCCTCAGGATCCACCCGTGTCCGGATTGGGCCGGTTCTCCTCGTGATTGCGGCCGTCCTGGTATCGATGGCCGTCGGCATTGTGCGGGCGGTCGCGCTCGGCCCGGACTCCGGGACGGCGATTCCGCTCTTCTGGGCCTGCTACACGCTCGCCGTCCTCTCGTCGTTTCTGGTGGTCTGGCGAAGGGACGGGAGGCGGGTGGCGAGGAAGATTGCCGAGTGAACATTCCGGAACAAGTGCCGGAGCAGACAGAAAAGAATTGTTTCGGGAGAGGTTCTTACCGGAACCTCTGCCAGAGGATTCTCCCCATAACCCGGAAGGTGAAGTCGAGTTCGTCGAAGAGCGGGATGCCGTTCTCCTTGAGGATCTTACGGCCCCGTTCCATCGAGTCGCCGCCGAGCAGCGTCCCGACGATCATGTTCTCGGTCTTCTCGGAGAACCGGATGATCTGGTTTGCGAGCTGTTCCGACCCGATGACGAGGTTCGGGAACCCGACGACGAAGGCGATGTCCCAGCAGTCCTGGTATTTGACGAGCGTGTTGAACGTCTGTTCGAACCGCTTTTCGTTGGCGTCGCCGAGGAGGTCGATCGGGTTGTTCTTGTTCCAGAAATCGGGCAGGAGTTCGTTGAGTTCTTTCAAGACCTTCGGCGGGAGGGTGATCAGGTCGATGCCGTAGCGCTCGGCGTAGTCGGAGGAGAGAACGGCGAACCCACCGGCGTTCGTGATCACGACCGCCCGCTTGCCGCGGGGGTAGCCCTTCGGGCTCGACAGCATCTCTGCGACCTGGAAGGTGCCGGACAGGGTGTGGACGGGGATCACGCCGGACTCGCGGAAGGCTTCCATGTAGACGTCGTACGACCCCGAGAGCGAACCCGTGTGGGACGAGGCCGCCTGCTGCCCTTTCACCGACGAACCGGACTTGATCGCCACGACGGGTTTGGTCCTCGAGACCTCGTTGACCACCTTCATAAAGGTCTTGCCGTCCTGGATCTCCTCGATGTAGAGGATGATGCCCTTGGTCTTGGGGTCGCGCTCCACGAACCTGAGGTAGTCGATGAAGTTGAGGTCGGCCTGGTTGCCCACCGAGACGACGACGGAGAACCCGATGTCCTGTTTGATGCTCCAGTCGACCACCGTGTTGACGATGGCCCCGCTCTGGGAGATGAAGGCGATGTTGCCGGGTTTCGGCGACTCGTGGACGTAGGTGGTGTCGATGCCCTTCGGGGGGATGATCAGGCCGAGGCAGTTCGGGCCGATGATCCGGGTGCCGTAACGCTTTGCGATCTCCATGACCCGGTCCTCGAGCGCTTTTCCTCCCTCGCCCATCTCCTTGAACCCGGCGGTGATGATGACCGCCATGACGACGCCCTTCTGCCCGCACTCCTCGATGACGCTCGGGACGTGCTTGGCCGGGACGGTGATGACCGCCATATCGACGGGGTTCGGGATATCGAGGATGGAGGCATACGCTTTGAGCCCCTGGACCTCCGGGCGCTTGTTGTTCACCGGGTAGAGCTGTCCGGGGAAGTGGAGGAGGTTGTGCATCACGGCGTAGCCCATCTTCTTGGGTTCGGACGAGGCTCCGACGACCGCGATCGACCGGGGGGTGAAGTACTCGACCGGCACGAAGGGCCGCTCTTTCGCCACCTTATCGACCGCCTCGTCGTCGACGAAGATACGGGCGTCGACGATGCAGGCTCCCGACTCATACAGTCTGACCGGGTTGATGTCGAACTCCACGACGTTGGTGTTCTCGGCGAAGAAGCAGTTGATCGCCCACATGATCTTGACGAGCGTCTCCTCATCCCGCGGTTTCGACCCCCGGTAACCCTGGATCATCGGGTAGCCGTGGATCTCCCTGATCATCTGCCGGATGGTCTCCTCGGTGATCGGCAGGATCCGCAGGGTGACGTCCTTCATCAACTCGACGAGGGTGCCCCCCATACCGAAGGTGAGCACCTTCCCGAACGCCGGGTCGGTCTTCCCGCCGATGATCAGTTCAAGCCCCGGCGCCGCCTGCTGCTCGACGATGACGCCCTTGATCTCGGCATCGGGGTTGTATGCCTTGGCGTTTGCGACGATCTTGTTGAATGCCTCTTCAGCAGCCTGCTTTGAGGATATACTGACGATAACGCCGCCGGCATCGCTCTTGTGGACGATCTGGGGCGAGTGGATCTTCATGACGACCGGAAACCCGATCTTCTCCGCCGCCTTGCCTGCTTCTGCAGGATTCTTGACGATCGCGTGTTCGGGCACCGGTACCCCGTATTGTTTCAGGAGATCGTATGATTCGAACTCGCTCAGCATTCTTTTTGCCATGGTTGTCGCCTCATGTTGTGACTGTCTATTCGAGCATCTTTATGATTCTGCAGTTCAGGTTCCCCGGCATATGAACCGTCTCCCGGAAAGCCAAACCGATAATCGGTATGAACCTTAAAGCGTGTTACCAGATCGGCTTTATAGGTTTTGTAATGATTCTACATGACAAATCCCCCGCGGAGTTCCTATGGTTTCCTGGATTCCTATGCTGCCTCTTTGGATTTCCAAAATTCCGGAGTAACGGGGATATCTATGGCTGCGTCGGGAGATCGGTCCGGTGGGTTTGGGGTCGGGCCTTCGCCCCACGATGAGGTCGTCCTCTGTGCCGTCGAGGTGCCGGAGGCTATCGGGGATCGGGCGGCGGTCGACCCGCTCCTTGCCCGTCTCTCCGATCGGCGTTACAACGCTCGTGCGAGGACAGCCCGGGCGCTCCTCGGGAGCCTCGACGCTCCCCGCGCCCGCCTTGCGCCGATGCAGGCGGTAAAAGACCGGGAGCCCGAGGTGCGGAGGGCTCTGCACGGGGACGCTCGGGGCGATGAGCGTTGATCCTTACGAGAGTTCCCATTTGAGAGTTCTTGGCTCTCCGGGTTTGCTGATAACGTATCCCGATATGACGTATCCCAATTCATCCTACCGGACCATGGTCACGCCTATATGTGTCCAATCGCTTCCCCTCTGTCCGGAGCAAATGCAAACAGTAAAGCCCACTTGCTCTAATCACATTCTATTCCGTCTCGAATGGCTGAATCTCACCTCTAATTATACGGAGGAGCGGATTTGCACACTTTCTATGGCGATAGGCATGAATGACGATAGAACAGTATTCAAGCGGGTGGATATGGACCTCTCCAGCCTGCTCCATTATATCGACCTCGGCGACATCGGTCTGCCGGATATCCAGCGGCCGTTTGTCTGGTCGTCAACGAAGGTTAGAGATCTTTTCGACTCTATGTACCAGGGCTTCCCGGTCGGTTATCTCCTCTTCTGGGCTAATCCCTCAAGAACCGATGTCAGGCAGATTGGCCTCTCTGAGAAGGCTCACAACGTTCCGAGCCTGCTCATCATCGACGGTCAGCAACGGCTCACCTCGCTTTACTCGGTCTTCCGCGGGAAATCGGTGAAAGATGGAGATTACAGGGAGAAGCGAATTGAGATCGCGTTCTGTCCTGCCAATGGGACGTTCGAGGTGTGCGACGCGGCAATCCGGAAGGATCCCGAGTACATCCCCGATATCTCAGCAATCTGGGCGGACGGCAGGTCGAGTTATAGTATCATAAAGGATTTCTTGCAGGCCCTCAGTGAAAAACGAGATATTTCGGGTGAAGAGGAAGAAAAGATTAGTCATAATCTGGATCGGCTCTTCGATCTTCAGAAGTACCCGTTCACCGCTCTTGAGATCGCCTCGTCGGTCGATGAGGAGCAGGTCGCAGATATATTTGTCCGGATCAACAGCCAAGGCGTAACTCTCAATCAGGCGGACTTTATTCTGACACTGCTTTCCGTCTTTGGAGAGGATCTGCGAAAAGAACTGGAAGATTTCTGCTTTAGGTGCCGGTTCCCTGCCACACCGGGCATGGGCCCTTCACCCTATAACCACTTCATCCAGCCATCTCCTGACCAACTCCTCCGGGTATCTGTCGCTCTTGCCTTCTCCCGTGGTCGCCTCAAGAGCGTCTACCAGGTGCTGAGGGGCAAGGATCTTACCACTGGTGAATATTCCGATGCAAAGCGCGACGAGCAGTTTGCAAAACTCCGCAAGGCCCAGCGGCAGGTGCTCGACCTGACGAACTGGCACCAGTTCTTCGCGTCGCTTGTCGGTGCCGGGTTCAGAAGCGGTGACCTGATCTCATCGCAGACATCCCTGATCTATACCTACGTATTCTACATCCTTGGCAGGCATCGCTTCAACCTGCCCCAACATGTTCTTGACCGGCTTATCCCGCGATGGTTCTATGCGGTCATTCTCTCGGGAAGGTATACCGGATCGCCGGAATCGGTGATGGATGGCGATCTGAACCTGATTAAAGATCTCAATACCGCCGAAGAGTTCGTGCAAACACTTGAAGGGATTATCACAAACACTCTTACCAGCGACTTCTGGCAGATCACCATCCCGAACAACCTGGTCTCCTCTTCGACCCGACACCCTCTTCTTTTTGCGTTCTATGCAGCGCAGATTAAATTGAAGACACCGGTGCTCTTCTCAAACAAGTATCTTGCCGATCTGATGGATCCGACTATTCAGGCGAAGAAGAAGTTCATCGACCGCCACCACCTCTTCCCGAGAGCATGGCTCGAACGAGAGGGCGTTACAGACATGACCCGGATCAACCAGATTGCCAACCTGGCATTTGTAGAATGGCCCGACAATATCAGGATCAGCGATATGGCACCGGCCGATTATGTCACGATGATCCGCAGGCAGAAACTCTACTCCGATGACGAGTGGAGGGCGATGCATGCCATGCATGCCCTGCCCGAAGATTGGGAACACCTTCCGTATCAGGACTTCCTTGAGCAGCGGCGCAAGCTGATGGCCGCGATCATCAGGCAGGGATTTGAGGCAATTTAAGGAACGTTACTGGAGCGGAGGCAACAAGATGGATGAAGGATTAGTTGCATACGAGCCTAACCTGATTTCAACAGATTTTGAAGGTTTTTCGAAAGGGTTGGCTCATTACCTTAATTATCTGGGTCTTCCAACTGCAGATGATGTTTTTTTTAAGTAGATGAAAGATCAATTATAATCGCCAACATAGCGCTGTTGGGTAAGCGATTTTAGTGGTAATTTTGAGAAAGCGGACAAGAGCTATTTCCCCGGTATGCCTCACATTGGATTACTGTAACTTGCCCTTGCCCGCAATTACCTCTTAGAATCAGGGATCTCGCTAAAACCACCTCCTTGATCCCAGCTCTGAGAAAATATCCGGGAACGCTTCGTCGAGGAGGCGCCGATTGACCTGAATTACTTCCATATCTTTAAGACCCCACGGATCATCAACCCATTCTTTCTCGTCCAGGATGCATTCCAGCAATTCTTGAGTGGTTTCGCTAAGCGTGATGTGGGCGAACGCTTTTTCATTGTAAAGGTCTTTGCATTCTAGCACGTTATTCAACTCGTTAAGGAGGTATTTCTTGAATTGTTCGCCCGGAATTTTTTGCTTATCATATGCAGAGAGGATGTTTTTCATCCTGTTCGGAAATCGCTCCCGTAGTCTGGTGCCGATAGGATCATCGCTCTGCAAAAGTTCAATGAGACGCAGGAAATCCTTAATTTCTATCTCCTGGTACCACATGGCGTATTGCCTCTTCAGCCAGGTCTTGATCCAGAAGGCTAGACCTTCGGATTGCTGGGCGTTTTGCTGATACGGGATAGGGGTTATGCCTGATGATTCAACCCCCTTTGTTGAAAAACCAACGTCATAATATAAAGTGTGGTAATTTTTCAAGTATACTGCGGCAAGTGCGTTTTCTGTTGTGAGGTTGCCTTTGGAATCCAATTCGCGTGGGATATCACGGAAGTGTATCCGGCTTACAATCGAATTGAGCGGTGTTCGAGGATTTTGAGTCATATCGTTAATTGCAAGGAAAAAGAGGTTGACCAGCAGGTCGCAGGATGGTCCCTTCTGGCCACCGTAGAAGAGTTCCACGGAAAACGTAAATCCCTGCCAGTTCTGTGAAAGAAAGTAAAGACAGGCATTCGGTGAGACTTTGATGAGGGCAAGGATGGGAAGGATGAGAAAATTGTATTCATGCAACCGTTGATAATCTCGAAGGAAACTAGCGTAATCCAGATACGGGAGCTGATTATCGTAAAGTCTGAAGGGTTCTGATCCGAAATTCTCCCTGATACGCTCCATTTGCTCGCCCGTATCCATATCAGCGGGGAATACGGGTATCTTGATCTGCATGCATGTTAACTGGTTCCAGCGGTTTGATGTCGCAAAATCCCACGATTCCTTATTCTTTTCATAGAAATGCGCAACATATGCTTGTTGAAGTTCCTGAAATGTCTGATCAGTTTCAGCTTTCCATATCCAGAAAACCTCTTCAGCCTCATGTGGCTCCCAATCGAACATGTTGATTACAGTGAGCATCTTCACGCCCTTTGCGAACAATATCTCCCGAATGAGAGATTCGCTGATTCTGCTCTGGAAATAATACTCGCCGAAGAGCTTCGTCAACTCACGAGGCAATGAATGCTCGATAGTAATGTTCAGAATCTGTTTAAACGCATCGAGATCCGGGTTGATGTAATAATGCTGTGTCTTTTGGAAGGCACGGCCAAATCCCGTCCGTCTTGACTCTTTCTTGAGTAGTCCCATCTTATGGAATTTCTCGCACCAACTTGAAGCGGTAGGGACACTTACCTTATGATCGAGCATGAAGTTGATGTGCCTTGGATATGAGTAGAAGTGCTCTGTTGGAAGAAGATATTCAGGTGTCTCTGTCCTGAATGGGTTGTATTTGTAATCCCTTTGCGCCAGCCCTTCACGGATAATGAAAAGTTTGAGGATCCACCAGCCTTTCTCGGTAATCGTACTGGATTTACTCATAATGACTCCATGAGGTGGTTGATATCCACGTGTGTTGATCGGTTACATGAGTCCCTATATAAATACTTGCCATGTGTAAAACAGTAATAGATTCCAATTACGCCTTGGATTTAATTTATACCTCAATGGCATATCTCTTTCTTGTATGTCGGCCACGGTTAATGTCAAATCAGCAAACTGGCATTTCACTTCCGCGTGCAACTATAACTGCTCTTTCTGCTGCATGCAGAAACTCACCGGTGAGTTGAGATCGCGCGAGAAAGCGCTCTATGTTCTTAAGCACCTTGTTCGGTTGGGCATTGAAAAGATCAACTTTGTCGGCGGCGAGCCGATGTGTAGCAGCCTGATCTATGATGCCGTTGCAGCGGCAAAAAAGATGGGGCTTGTCGTTAGCATCACAACCAACGGGTCTCTCCTTGATGAAAACGCCCTGAACCGCCTGTCCACTCATGTGGATTGGATCGGGCTGTCCATTGATTCGGCTTCGGATTTGGTTGAAAAGACCCTTGGACGCGGAGACGGTACGCATGTTCAGCATGCAATCGAAGTTGCCCGGATTGTGCACAAACTCGGGATGAAACTCAAAATAAACACCACAGTGACGAAATTTACATTCCAGGAGGATCTGTCGGAGCTGATCCGGGCACTCGATCCTCACAGGTGGAAAGTCTTCCAATTCCTGCACGTAAGGGGTCAGAACGATCATGCAGTAATCCCGCTGGCGATAACCCAGGACGAATTTCAGGAATTCAAAATAAGGCATGAAGGTACTCTGTTGCGCACGGGAGAACTGCCTGTTTTTGAATCAGCAGATCTCATGCGAGATTCGTACCTGATGATCGCTCCATCCGGAAACATATTCCAGAATACCCAATATCCTTTTCGAGAATATCCCATTGACATGGTGAGTACAGACCTGCTCGAGCAGATACTCAACGTTCGCAACTATGCCTCCCGAGGAGCAGTCTATGCCTGGTAAGTGGTAGGCTTTCTGGATCGTGATTAGAGGAGGTGGTAGGGTGTAGAAGTGAACCACATTTAACCATTAACTGATGAGTCGTGTTGAGAAAACTCACTGAAAAGGAGGGCGTATATGACAAAAAAGGGTATGACCAAAGCGGATGCACAGCGAATTCAGTCGCACTCGGATAAAACTGGTTCCAGCAAAGATTTTAAGGCCCGAGCGATGTCTGCAGGGGAGAAGAACAGTAAGAGGTGAGAGGAAAATTTGAAAATATTTTTCAAAACGATCGGTATAAATGCGTATCAAGCGTCGGCATCGAAGCATTTCTCATCTCGCGCGAGGCTTTCGCGACCGAGTCGGCCAGCGCAGGGTTCGGCCCGAATTCTTTGAGGATCTCCGAAAGTTTCTTCTTCGGCGGGGTGTACTTCAGGATCATTTCAGAACCTCACCAGCCCCCGTCTCCCGATCGCCGCCCATCCCACGAGACACACCATCCCGACCGCCACGTTGATCGCCCCGAGGCTGAGGACGAGATTCTCCCCGGCAAGGAAGACGAGAACCATCCCGGCACTGCCGAAGACGAGGCCCGAGCAGTTGATCAGGGCTGACGCGGAGCCCGTATCCTCCTTCTGCTGTTCGAGCATGAGGAATGCTCCCGGGGAACGCACGCAGCTGCCCATCATGGAGGCCGGGAAGAGGGCGAGGGCAAAGAAGAGCGGCCCCAGGTTCCCGAAGAGGCAGACGAGTGCGCCACCGGCGAGGATGACGGCGAATCCGGAGGCGACGATCGTTCTGCGGCTCGCGTGCCGGGAGAGCCGGAGGTAGAGGAACGGGCCGGCTATCAGGCCTGCGGCGTTGAGGGCGAAGTAGAAACTGTACGACTGTTCCGAGAGCCCGAACCCCTCCTGGTAGATATACGACGAAGCGGAGACGAACGCGAGCGATGCGGTGCTCACGAGCGAGAAGACGATGAGGAGCGAGGCGAAACCGGGGTTCTTGAGCACCGCCCCGAGCCGGCGGACGGACTGCCCCACGGTGCCGTTATGCCGCGAGGGTATGGTCTCTTCGAGGAGGAGACCGCCGACGAGCGAGACGACGCCGATGAGGGCGAGTGCCGCAAAGAGGCCCCGCCACGAAGTGTAGGGGAGCATGAACGCCCCGAGGACCGGGGCGACGGCGGGCGAGATGACCACCATCGACTGGACGAGCACGAGCACCGACTCCCGTTTTCTCCCGTCGTAGGCGTCTTTGACCATCGCGGTCGCGACCGCAGCAGCAGCACTCCCCCCGATCGCCTGGAGAATGCGGAAGGCGATCAGGTGCCATACATCCCAGGATAAAGCGCATCCGACGCTTGCGGCGACATACAGGGCAAGCCCCGTAAGCAGGACGGGCCGGCGGCCGTATTTGTCGGAGAGCGGCCCCCAGAAGAGCAGCCCGAGGCTGAAGAAGATGAAGAAGAGGATCAGGGTGAGGTTTGTCTGGCTCGCGGAGACGCCGAAGTAATCCCCCATCCCGGGAAGGGCAGGGAGGTAGAGATCGGTCGAGAGCGGGACGAAGGCGGAGAGCAGCGCAATAAGGACGACAAGGCCGCGTTCCCCGAGATACTTCTGAGGTTTCCGGGCACTGTCGGGGGAGCGGTGCATGGTATCGTCTCTATCTCGGGGAGCGGTGCAGAAATGGGCGCTTGCCCTCAGAACAGAATGCTGCTATGGGGATTCGAACCCCAGTCGCAGGAGTGAGAGTCCTGCATGATTGGCCGGTCTACACTATAGCAGCGCATTGCACCAACGTGCTCTAAATTATTGGCCGTTATCATACTTAAACCTGTCCCGTCCTCCGCCTTCTCCGGTCATCCCGGTAGCCGGACAATCTAAACCCTATACGGGCCGGAATTTTCCCTTCGCTTCGTGATTTTCATCACAGACACCAATAAGTAGCTTCCCCGCATATCTGTATCGGCAGCAATGAGCAGTGTCGAAGAGCAGATACGAGAACTTGAGGACGAGCTCAAGAATACCCCGTACAACAAGGCGACCTCCAAACATATCGGCCGCGTCAAGGCGAAACTCGCAAAGATCCGTGACGATGCGGTAGCCCGGGCCATGGCGTCCTCGGGCGGGGGTGAGGGCTACTCCGTGAAGAAGTCGGGAGACGCCACCGTCGTCCTGGTCGGCTTCCCATCGGTCGGTAAAAGTACGCTGCTCAACAGGCTCACCGGTTCGGAACTCAGCGAGACGGCGGCCTACGCCTTCACGACCGTCTCGGTCATCCCGGGCTCGATGGAGCACCGGGGTGCAAAGATCCAGATCCTTGATATCCCCGGCCTTATCGCGGGTGCGGCCATGGGCAAGGGCCGCGGGAAAGAGGTTATCGCCGTCGTCCGTTCCGCAGACCTGATCCTGGTTCTGGTCGACGTCTTCAACGAGAAGCACGTGGACGTCCTTCTCCGGGAACTTCACGATGCCGGCATCAGGATCAACCGGCTAAAACCCGATATCACCATCAAGAAGGCCGGATCCGGCGGTATCCGGCTGAACACCGTCGGCGCCGTCGACCTCGATCTCGAGGAGATCCGTGCAATCCTGGCAGAGAACAAGATCGTCAACGCCGATGTCCTGATTCGTAGCGATGTCACACAGGACGACTTCATCGACGCAATGATCGGGAACCGTGTCTACGTCCCCGCGTTCATCGCGGTCAATAAGGTCGACCTGGTGGAAGAGAAGACCCGGGCGAAGATCGAGAGCGAGTTGACCGAGCGGTTCGGCGAAACGCCGATCATGATATCCGCCCACAGCGGCTACCACATCGAAGAACTCAAAGACGCCATATTCGAGAACCTGGGCTTCATGCGGGTCTACTTGAAACCCGTCGGCGGCCCTGCGGATATGGAAGAACCGTTGATCATCAGGAGCCCCGCAACGATCGAGGATGTCTGCAACCGCCTTCACCGGGACTTCGCCGACAAGTTCCGTTACGCAAAAGTCTGGGGCGACTCGGCCAAACACGACGCGCAACGCGTCGGCATCACTCACCAGCTCGCGGACGGGGACGTCCTCACCGTCGTCACCCGCCGCTGATCACTTCTTCGAGGACCGGGAGCGGCGCATCGGTCTTTATCGCCGTTCCCGAGTAGTGTGCGCGGCTTGCCTGGTAGCCGAGAGCCTGCAACCGCCCGATGACACTCTCGATCCCGGCAGGAGAGAGCCGCAGGCGTTTTGCGACGACGTGGTAGTCGTAGTGGCTCGACGTATCGAGTTCCTGCCGGCAGGTCGCGAGCAGCCGCCCGATCCGCGTCCCGGTTCCGGCCGTGACCGACGCCAGGCCCTCCTGCATCGCGGCAAGCGTCGCATCGTCGTTGATCCTCCCCGTCCAGAGCGGGCCGACCGGCACGAGGCTCGCGCCGCAGAGCGGGCACTCTTCCGGTTCGGGGAGCATTCCGGTCCTCTCCGAGCGGTAGAGGCAGTCTGGACACTGCATCACGTAGCCGATCCGTGCAAGCGCCCGGTCGGCCGCCGCAGCCCCGTACCGGAGCCGCAGGTGCAGGCGGTGGAAGTGCTCGTGCGCGTAGCAGAAGAGCGGTTCCACCCCGCGGTCGTACTTGATCACCTCGCGTGCCACGAACCCCATCAGCGTCCGGAGACCGACCTCGGCGTGGTACTCGGTGTTCCGGGGCCGGGAGAAGTAACGGCGCATGCCTGCCTTCAGGTGCGCCCCGCAGAGCGGCGCGGTGTCGGTGGCGGTGACGAAGAGGTAGTTCCCGGCGCTCCGGGCCGCGGAGTCGACGAACGGCGCCGGCGTTCCGAAGGGGTCGAGGTCGACGGCATCGAACGTTCTCCCGCTCATCAGGACGTTCGCGTCCTCGCGGGTGACCTCGACGGCGAGACCCAGCGCCTCCGCGTTCCGCCGGGCGAGATCGACCGCTTGCGCGTTCCGGTCGTTGATCGTCACCGGTATCCCGACCTCGTGTGCCACTCTGAGGCCCCGGACACCGGATGCGCCCATCGCGTCGAGGTAACTCTGTGGCCTCAGTACGGCGAGCAGGAGGACGGTGGCGTCCCGGTTCATCTCCATGCGCGCATTATAAAAGACCGGGCCGCTTCCCGGCGGGAACTGGAGGCGAGGATCCTGTCTGGGTACGAGAAACCTGGTTCTTCCTTCGGTAACCTCGACAACGTCCATGCTTCCCGAAAAGGTGGATGCTCGATACGCTTATACCTTCTCATGAGCAATACTTCTACTCCAGGGTATGGGCTTGTGGCCTAGTCCGGACATGGCGTCAGCCTCCTAAGCTGAATGTCGGGGGTTCAAATCCCCCCAAGCCCGTCGTTTTTCCGAATCCAACCCACGATAGACCCTCGGGTTATTTATCTTCCGCCAGAGAACCTACCTCTTCAAGAATGAGCGCCGCCGCATTCATCCGGATTACCCGCCCGCACAACGCCGTCGTTGCCGGCCTTACCGCGCTCATCGGCTATCTCATCGCCACCGGGACGCTCACCCCGCCGTCGCTCCTGCTCGCCGTGATCGTCGCGCTCATCACCGCCGGCGGGAACGTCATCAACGACGTCTGCGACGTTGATATCGACCGGATCAACCGCCCCGACCGCCCCATACCGGCAGGGGAGATCAGCCTTGGCGGTGCAAGGGCGTATGCAGCGGCGCTCTTTATCGCCGGCATCGCGATTGCCGCCCTGACACCGCCGCTCTGCCTTGCGATCGCCGTCATAAACTCGAGCATCCTCGTCGCCTACGCCGTCCGGCTGAAGCGCATCCCCGTCCTCGGCAACGGAGCCGTCGCCTACCTGACGGCGAGCGTCTTCCTCTTCGGCGGAGCGTTTGCGGGCATCGAGGGGCTGGTCCGGAACCTCTCGCTCGCGGCGATCACGTTCCTTGCGACCATCGCGAGGGAACTCCTGAAAGATGCGGAAGACGTCGACGGGGACGCGGCGGGGGGCGCACGCACCTTACCCATGATCGTCGGCGTCCAGAGGACGGGGATCTTCGCGTTCGCCTGCGCCTGCGGCGCCGTGGTGGTGAGCCTCCTCCCCTCCGGCGACTGGTGGGGCCTCTTGTACCTCGCCGGCATCGCGGTCGTGGATCTCGTCATCCTCTTCGGGGCCTTCCGGGGTCTTAGATGCACGACGCCGGGCTGCGTCCGGGAGTCCGGTGCGACATCGATCCTGCGAATGGGGATGTTTGCCGCGCTTGCGGTCTTTGCGATTGCCGCGGTGATATGACCGCGGGAACCCCGATAGTTCAATACCTTCATCCGGCCGTCCCACTCATCGCACTCCCGCCCGCCCCCTCTTCGCACCTTCAGTGCTCGATCTCCGTCCTTTCAGGACGTCGTTCACCCAATAGCGATACTCACCACGATCCACAGGATGGGGAGAACCGTACACGGCTTTCTGTGGATATCGCCACGCACTGCCCCCGCCCCTTGCGGGCGGGGGAGGAGGCCGAAGGCCGGGCGGGGTGGGGGCTATCGATAGAGCCTTACGCGATAGAGACAGGAGAGGAGGATGCTCCCCCTCCCCGTCAGCCCCACCCCCAATGGCGATACCCCCACGGTCCACTGGATGGGAAGATGCTGAAAAGTGTGGTGTGTGCCCCGGGACATGGTTTTTCCACCGGATATCGCCATAACTGCCCCCGCCCCTCGTGGGCGGGGGAGGAGCGCGAAGCGCGGGCGGGGTGGGGGCTACAGATAACAGCATGTGTGGCGGAGACAGAGGAAAGGGCTACAGATAGAGCCTTACGCGATAGAGGCAGGAGCGCGGGCTACGGGAAACGACAGACTCCGCCGGTGATGTAAATATCCGGCGAACATGGGCCGACAAAAAAACAGATGCAGCCCTGCAATGTTTGGATAATCACACTGATAATTTTATCAGGTTACGGGCCGAGCTGTTATCCAGGAGATCTTCATGAAAGTTTACCGGCACGGGGACACGTACATAGCACCGAAAGGTTCCTTTTTTGACGGAAACGTGAAGATAGACGGGAATTTCATCACCCCTCCCGAGACGCACATCTGGGGCAATATGGTCGTTGCCGGCCGCCTCGAACTCGGGCCGGGTTCGACGGTCGGCGGGTTCGTCGAGGCCGACAGCATCGTCGTCGGCCATGACGCCAGGATAAAAGGGCCGCTCAGGGTTCTGGAGACCGCCACCATCTGCGACAACGCGTGCCTCCATTCGGTCAAGGCGGGGGGCAACGTCACCCTCCGGCCGGGGGTCAGGGTCGGTGCCGTGAACAGCGACGAGACGATCTTCGTTTACGGCAAGGTCACCAGCGAGCAGTTATTCGGCAGGGCCGTGAAAGTCTACGGGGTCTGATGAATGTTTGATGCCGAGCATAGCGGCATCTCTCACCGCGCCCCAGTCCGCTACCGTCTCCACGCACCCGTCTTTTAGGTTCACGACACCGAGAGCGACGATCCCTATCCGGTCGGACATATCGATCCCGTCTTTTACCTCCATGAGGCAGCCGACGCCGATGATCGCCCGCGGGTGATACTTCTTGACCATCCGCTTGATGAACGTCGAGCCCGGGACGATGAAGACCCGGTAGCCGCGTTTCTCAAGCCACGCAGTGTTCTCCCCGACCGAACAGCGGCCGCAGTTGCGGCATTTGAGGCCTTCCGGCGTCAGGTTTGCCGGACACTGCGCCGAGCGAAGGCATTGGGGCAGGAAGACCGCCCGCTGCTCGACGGGGGTCTCGGAGAAGGCCTTCGTGTTCATGGTGTTCCTGAGCGTTATGAAGAACGTGATGAGATCCTTGTCGTCCAGCCCGAGGAGTTTGCAGAACGCCTTCACGAGCCCCTCTAAAAGGACCATGCCGGGTATCAGGATCTGCGGTAAGTAGAACTTCCCCCGGGTGATCGAGGCGGCGGCGATGATCGCGAGGGCTACTGCGGCAAGGAGCATCCCGAGGATGAGGAAGAACGTGACCTCCCCGATGAGGGTCATCAACTGGATCCAGATCTCGGAATCGAGGAAACTCATGGCCGGACCTCCTTATCTCGGACCAGCCGGAACGACTCCGTATACGGCGGCCGGAGCACCCCGATCTCGGTGACGATCGCATCGACGAGGTCGAGCGGGGTGGCGTCGAAGGCGTAGTTGAGCACGTTCACACTCTCGGGCGCGAGTCTTTTATCGCCGCAGTACGCGAGTTCGGAGCGGTCCCGCTCCTCGACGGTGATATCCGTCTCCTCGCGGGAGAGGTCGAACGTTGAGACGGGCGCCGCGACGTAGAACGGTATGCCGTGGTGGCGGGCGGCGACGGCATGCATATACGTCCCGATCTTGTTGAAGACCGCATCCTTCGTGATCCGGTCGGCGCCGACGACGACGAGGTCGATCATCCCCTTCCGCATCAGGTACGCCGCCGACGAGTCGGGGATGAGGGTCACGTCGACCCCGTCCCGGGCAAGTTCCCAGCAGGTGAGCCTCGAACCCTGGTTGAGCGGCCGGGTCTCGCAGGCGATCACCCGCACGTCCTTTCCGGCTTCAACCGCCGACCGGATCGTCCCGAGCGCCGTTCCCCAGCAGCGGCAGGCGAGCGCTCCCGCGTTGCAGTGGGTGAGCACCGTGCACCTCTCCGGGAAGAGTTCTTCGCCGAACCCGCCGAGCCTCCGGCAGGTCAGTTCGTCCTCCTCGGCGACGGCGTTCGCCTCGGCAACCGCTATCTCCTTCGCCTCCGCGACCGATGCCGCCAGCGCCATCTTCCCGAGCACGCTGTCGATTCCCCACGCGAGGTTGACCGCGGTCGGACGGGTGCCCCTGAGGAGTTCGCCCGCCCGGCCGACCTCGCCCGAGAACCGCTGAAGGTCTGTCTCCCTGCTCCGGACGGCGGCGAGCGCCACGCCCATCGCGCCGGCAATCCCGAGCGCCGGCGCTCCCCGGATCTCGAGCCTCCGGATCGCCCGGGCGAGGTCGTCGACGGTCACGCACCGCATCTGCTCGTAGCGTTCGGGGAGCAGGGTCTGGTCGATGTAGAGGATACACTCGTTCTCCGCATCCCACGCGATGGTGTAGGGATCTCCCTCGTCCAGCATGTTCATCCCACCCTGATTGTATCGAGGAACGCCCGCATGGCCGCCGCCTCGCCCATCGCGACGGAGTCGGGGATGTCCCTCGGCGCGGTGGCGGTTCCTGCCACGTAGATCCCGGGCTTCACCGTGAGCACGGGGCCGAGTTTCTGGTCGGCGACCCCGAAGAACCCGGACTCGTCCCGCGGGATGCCGAGCATCCGGGCCACCGCATCCGCACCCTGGGCCGGTTCGAGCCCGACGGAGAGGACGACCAGGTCGGGGTGGAACGTCTCCACCTCGCCGGTCTCGGTATTCTCCGCGACCATCGTCAGGTGGTCGTTCTCCTCGAGCACCTCGCCCGGGAACCCGCGGACGAACCTGACCCCGAGGCTCCTCGCCCGCTCGTAGTACTCCTCGTAGCCCTTGCCGTATGCCCGGATGTCGTTATAGAAGACAACGACCTCGATATCGGGGTTCTTCTCACGGATGAGCGTGGCGTTCTTCATCGCGTACATGCAGCAGACGCCGGAGCAGTAGGGGCGGCCGACGGAGAGGTCGCGGGAGCCGACGCACTGGACGAACGCCACGCTCCGGGGGGGCTTGCCGTTCGAGAGCCGCTTGAGTTTCCCGCCCGTCGGGCCGCTTGCGTTGATCATCCGCTCGAACTCCAGGCTCGTGATGACGTCGGGGATGAGAAGGTAGCGGAGTTGCGCCTTGTTTTTGGCATCGAACGTCGCATACCCGGTCGCGACGACGATGCTTGCCGCCTCGATCTCGAGGTGGCGCTCCTCGTCCTCGTGCAGGATCGCCTCCTTCCCGCAGGCATCGTAGCAGAGCCCGCACTCGATGCAGTGCTCCTGGTCTTTGACGACGATGTCCGGGACCGCCTGGGCGTGCGGCTTGTAGATCGCCTTCCGGACGCCGATGCCCGCGTCGAACCGGTTGTAGACCTCCACCGGGCAGATCGCGACGCAGTCCCCGCAGCCGTTGCACTCGTTCTCGAGGATGTAGCGGGGGTGCTTTTTGACCCGGACGCGGAACCTCCCCACCTCGCCCTCGATCCCCTCGACCTCGGAGCAGGTATGGATGGTGACGTTTGGGTGCCGGGCCACCTCGACCATCTTCGGAGAGAGGATGCACATCGAGCAGTCGTTCGTGGGGAACGTCTTGTCGAGCTGGGCCATGTGCCCGCCGATGGTCGGTTCGCGCTCGATGAGGTGGACGTGGATGTTGTGGTCGGCAAGGTCGAGCGCCGCCTGGATGCCCGCGACCCCGGCGCCGATGACGACGACCTCAGCCATGGCGGTACCTCCCTGCGAGGTTGACGTATTCACGCGCGTTGTGGAGGATGCTCTCCTGCTGCTCGGGCGTCGTCTCCCTGATCACTTTGCCGGGCACGCCGAGGACGAGCGAGTTTGACGGGATCTCTTTCCCCTCCGTCACCACCGCGCCGGCGCCGATGATGGAGCCCTCCCCCACCACCGCGCCGTTCAGGACGACGGCGCCCATCCCCACGAGCACCCGGTCGCGAATGGTGCAGCCGTGCAGGATGGCGCCGTGCCCGACCGAGACTTCCGCACCGATGGTGACCCCAAATCCGGGCGTGGTGTGGACGACGGCGTTGTCCTGGATGTTCGAGCCCGCTCCGACCGTGATCGTATCCCGGTCGCCCCGGACCACAGCGCCGAACCAGACGCTCACGTCGTCGGCAAGCCTCACGTCTCCGATGACCGTTGCGTTCTCTGCGACAAAGACGCGGTTCCCCACAACCGTTCCGCTCTCCATAGTGAGTCTACTATTGGTTGCGGCGATACAAAATGTTCTCCATAGGTGCCCCGAACGGTGCGAAGCGGGGGCCGGGGAGGGAGCCTGCGCCGCTTCACACCAGAATATAGATCAGCATCGCCGAGATCCCGCCCGAGAACGTGGCGATCAGGTTCGTGCCCGAGTTCCCGATCCTGCCGCTGTTCTCGAGCGTCGCGCCCACCAGGCTGTCGACATTGGTGCCGATGAACCCGGCGGCGACCGTGACGACGGCCATCCCGGGGTCGGCGACACCCATCGCCCATGCGACGACGGCGACGACGGCGGATGCGATGACGGCCGCCGCCTCGCCCCGCACGGTCACCCCGCCGTTCGTCCCCCGCGGCACCGGCTTGAGCGTCGTGATCAGGTACGGCATCTTCCCCGTGACCCCGATCTCGCTTGCGGCGGTATCGGCGGCGGCGGAGGCGACACTGCCCATGAAGAGCGCCACGAATGCCGGGTGCCCCGTCAACCCAAAGAGGATGGCGGCGGCCGTCGCCACCAGGCCGTTTGCGAAGACGTTGAAGTAGCCGCGTACGCCCCCGTGCTCCTGGGCGACACCGAGCTGCTCCTTGTCGCGGTAGCGGTACCGGGTAGCCCCGGCACCGATGATGAAGAAGGTGAGCATGATCAGGAACCACCGGACGTCCGCGAAGACGATCAGGATGATCCCGATCATGGCGCCTGAGAAGAGGCCGCTGACGTCGGCCACCCGGAACCGGTAGGCGGTGTAGCCGAACCCGAACCCGATGAGCGCCGCGGCGATGAGAAGAGTCAGTTCGACCTCGAAGTTGAGTTCCTCGAAGAGGAACATCGTCATCGCGACGCCGAGCGCCTCGATCATCAGGGCATCGTCCCGCCCCCGGAGAGCCGCCCGGAGGAGCACCGCGACGACCACCCCCATCACGGCGACGAGCGGCGCGGCGTACTGCAGGTAGAGCATCACCGCAATCGATACGACGATTGCGGCAACCAGGTGGTGGAGATACGACGCGTGCTTCCCTCCGGTAACGCGGAACGCCGCCTCCCCGGTCACGACGATGCCGAGCGTGCAGGTGAAGACGAACGTCGAGAGCCAGCCGAGCCCGTAGAGCACGGCAAGTGCGATGATCGAGAGCGATATATATCGGGTATCCTTGATGAGGAAGAGGACGAGCGAGAACGGAACGAGGAAGAGCGTGAGCAGCCACGCCGGCTGGAGCAGGGGAGCAAGGCCTATGAAGACGAGGGTGAGCACCGATGCCAGAACCAACCCCAGAGGCTTTGTCATTCGTATACGGTTGGAAGTGCAGGGACAAAGCCTTTAGGGTCGAACACCTGCCGTCTCGCGGTTTTTAGCGGTGAACGTTGCAGGAATTCCGGGCCGGGTGCGGCGAACCCGTGCGCTCCCGGGAATACCCGGCCGGGGAAAGCCCAACAATATATTTCACTGGGAAGAGAGAGATTATACGCTGAAAATGTCGCCGTCACATAAACTACCCAAAAACTACGATATCGAAGAAGTGGAGACGCGCTGGCAGAGTACCTGGCGGGATGAAGACAACTATTTCGACCCCGTCTCTTCAAAACCGCGGTTCATCATCGACACGCCGCCTCCCTACCCCACCGGCAACTTCCATATCGGGAACGCTTTAAACTGGTGCTATATCGACTTCATCGCGCGGTACAAACGCATGCGCGGTTACAACGTCATGTTCCCGCAGGGGTGGGACTGCCACGGCCTCCCCACCGAGGTGAAGGTCGAGGAGACCTACGGGATCACCAAGAACGATGTACCGCGGGAGAAGTTCCGGGAGATGTGCCGCGACCTCACGCTCTCAAACATCGAGAAGATGCGGGCGACCATGCGGCGGCTCGGGTTCTCGACCGACTGGAGCCACGAATACATCACCATGCTCCCGGACTACTACAGAAAGACCCAGGCGTCGTTCCTGCAGATGCTCAAAGCCGGCGACATCTACCAGAGCGAGCATCCGGTGAACTTCTGCACCCGGTGCGAGACGGCCATCGCGTTCGCCGAGGTCAACTACGCGCCCCGCACCACCAAACTCAACTACTTCGACTTCGACGGCGTCGAGATCGCCACCACCCGGCCGGAACTGCTCGCGGCCTGCGTTGCCGTGGCCGTCCACCCCGACGATGAGCGGTACCGCGGGATGAAGGGAAAGAGGCTCACCGTCCCGATCTTCGGTCACGATGTTCCGATCATCGAGGACGTCGCGGTCGATCCGGAGTTCGGCAGCGGTGCGGTGATGATCTGTACGTTCGGCGACAAGACGGACGTCTACTGGTGGAAGCAGCACGGCCTGGATCTCCGGAAAGCCATCGACCGGCAGGGCGTCATGACCGCAACCGCGGCCCCGTACGAAGGGATGACGTCGGAGGCCTGCAGGGAAGCGATCCTCGCGGATATGGAGAAGGCCGGGATCCTGAAGCGGCAGGAGGAACTCGAACAGCGGGTGGGGACCTGCTGGCGGTGCAAGACCCCGATCGAGATCCTCTCGGAGCGACAGTGGTTCGTCCGGGTCCACCGGGACGAGATCATGGATGCGGCGCGGAGGGTCTCCTGGACGCCGGAGCACATGTTTACCCGGATGGAGAACTGGGCGGAATCCATGGAGTGGGACTGGTGCGTCTCCCGGCAGCGGATCTTCGCGACCCCGATCCCGGTCTGGTTCTGCACCGCCTGCGGCGAGATGGTCCTCCCAGCCGAGGAAGACCTCCCGATCGACCCGACCGTCGACAAGCCGAAGGCCCCCTGCCCGAAGTGCGGCGGATCGGAGTTCACCGGCGAGAAGGACGTCCTCGACACCTGGATGGACTCCTCGATATCGGCGCTCCACGTCACCGGGTGGGACGGGACCGGTAAACCGCCGTACTTCCCGGCGCAGCTCCGCCCCCAGGGCCACGACATCATACGGACGTGGGCGTTCTACACGATCCTCCGGGCGAAGGCGCTGGTCGGGAGCCACCCCTGGAACGAGATCCTGGTGAATGGGATGGTGCTCGGGGAAGACGGGTTCAAGATGAGCAAGAGCAGGAACAATATCATCGCTCCCGAGGAGATCGTCGGGCAGTATGGCGCGGACGCGCTCCGGCAGTGGGGTGCCGGGGGCGCTGCGACCGGCTCGGACATCATGTTCAGCTGGAACGACGTCGTCGCCGCGTCCCGGTTCCAGACCAAACTCTGGAACATCTTCAGGTTCGTCATGGGGCACCTGGAGAAAGGTGCCGATCCCGAAGCGCCGGTGACGGAACTCACCGACCGGTGGCTCTTCGTCCGGCTCTCCGAGACGGTCGCGGAGGTCACCGTCGCGATGGAGGGCTACCAGTTCGACCGGGCGCTCAGGGCGATCCGGGAGTTCGCCTGGAACACGCTCGCCGACGACTACATCGAGATCGCGAAGGGGCGCCTCTATACGGACGACAGCAGCAGGGCCAGCGCCTGCAGTGCGCTCCAGACGACGATGGACGTCCTCTGCCGTCTCCTCGCCCCGATCATCCCGCACTTCGCGGAGGAGTGCTACCACAACCTCACCGGCGAGAGCGTGCACAAAGAGGCCTGGCCGGACTTTTCATACGCCGACGACGAAGCGCGGCGCCACGGCGATCTCCTGGTGAAGACGATCGCGGAACTCCGGCGCTACAAGCACGATAAGGGCATGGCGCTGAACGCCCCGCTCGGCCACGTGATGATCTACGCGCCTGAACCGGTCGACGACGCCGGCGACGCCGGGCGGGCGCTCAATGCCGACGCCCACTGGTCCGCCGGGGCGCCCAGACTCGAAGAGGTCGTGAGCGGCGTGGACTTCAACATGGCGGTGATCGGGCCGACGCTCAGGAAGCAGGCGCGGGGGTTCATGCAGGCCGTGGAGGCGCTCCCGCCGGAACTGCTCAAGAACCCGCCCGCAACCGTCACGACCGACGGCGAGGAGATCCCGGTGCCTGCCGATTCCTTCACGCCGAAGGTCGCCTACCGGGTGGCGGGAGAAGAGGTGGACGTCCTCACGCTCGGGGACGTCGTCGTGACGATAGGGCACCAGCCCTGATCTCGTCGGCGATGAACCGGGCAACTTCTTCTTTTGGAAGCAGCGCATCGACGATGACGAACCTTGAAGGGTCGGCCGCCGCAAGGCCCAGGTAGTTCTCCTGCACCCGCGAGAGGATAGCGGCGCTCTCGAAATACTCTCTCTTTTTCTCAGGGCCAAGCCTTGAGACGGCGTTTTCTACCGGCAGAACCAGGAGGAACGTCCGATCGGGCCGGATCGACCACCCCTCGTGAATCCGGCGCAGCCAGGAGAGCGGGTCGGGGAGGACGCCGTCGAGGACGACCGGCTGGTAGGCGAACCGCGAGTCGGCGTAGCGGTCGGAGACGACGAGCCTTCCCTCGTCGAGCGCGGGCCGGATCACCGTATCGATATGCGCGGCGTGGTCGGCGCAGAAGAGCAGCGCCTCGGTGATCGGATCCATCCGCTCGGCGATCGCCCGCCGCACCGACTCGCCGACCCAGGTGGCGCCGGGCTCGCGGGTGAAGAGAGGGTCGAGGTCGGCGAGCAGTTCGTGGAGACGGGCAAGAAGCGTGCTCTTGCCGCTCCCGTCGATCCCCTCGATGGTGATCAGCACGGGTGCCCCCTCCGGAGCCACTCGAGCGGCACCGTGCCGCGGTGAACGGCAGTTGCTATGATCGCCCCGTCGAACCCGGCGTCGGCGAGGAGGCGGATGTCGTCGGCACCGGCGACCCCGCCCCCGTAGAGGAGGCGGCCGGAGTAGCATGCCCGCAGTTCTTCGAGTTCCTCACGGTCGAGGCCGCGCTCCGTCCCAACGGCGCCGATGTTCAGGAGGATGCACCCCTCGAACGAGAGTGCCGCCGCACGGCGCAGCATCTCCGCCGGGGAGATGCCCCAGGGGAGCACCCGGCCGCCTTTGACGTCGATGCTCAGGTAACCGCCCCGGTAGGCTGCGAGGTCCTCGATCGCCGTTGCGGCCGTCTCGGTGCCGACGACCGGCGTCACGCCCTCGACCGCAGCGCATTCGGCGGGAGTCCGGCAGCCTCGATCGAGGTAGCATCGCTCGACCATGGCGGCACAGCGCCGGACGAGGTCGTCCTGCGGCGCCCCGCCCTGGAGACGCTCGAGGTCGGCGATATAGAGATACCGGGGCGCGAGCGCGGATAGGTAGGCTTCCGGCTCGGCCGAAGGGGCAAGCCCCCAGGTCAGCGGCCGGTAGCCGGCGCGGTCTCCGGACTTCCCGTGCACCACGAGACCGCCTGCCAGATCGACTGCAAGAATCAGTTCCATGTCCTCAACGTAATCACTATTAGGGAGAAGGATCATTAATTTCTATGCAATTACTCGTCAGTCCAAGCAGCATTGAGGAGGCAAGAAGCTCGCTTTCCGCTGACATTATCGACGTAAAGAAACCCTCGGAAGGGTCGCTGGGCGCGAATTTCCCCTGGATCATCCGGGGAATCAAGGAGATCGCCGGCAAGAAGCCTGTCAGCGCTGCAATCGGGGACAATGAGTATAAACCGGGAACAGCAGCTCTTTCTGCATACGGCGCCGCGCATGCCGGTGCCGATTACATCAAAGTCGGCCTGATGTTCGACGGGGACGACCGCGCCCGCGAGGTCATCGAGGCGGTGACCACGGCGGTGAAACGCGAGTTTCCCGAAAAATACGTCGTCATCGCCGCCTATGCCGATTTTGCGAGGATGGGCACGATCTCGCCGTTCGCGATCAGTTCTCTGGTCGCTGACGCCGGGGCCGACATCGCCATGATCGACACCGGTATTAAGGATGGGAAGAGTCTCTTTGAGTTCATGGACGAGGAGACACTGGACCAGTTCACCGCGCGGAACCGGGAACTCGGGTTGCAGACGGCTCTTGCCGGTTCGCTGAAGTTCGAGGACCTCGATGCCTTAAAGCGGATCGACCCCGAGATCATTGGTGTCCGGGGGATGGTCTGCGGAGGCGACCGCTCAACGGCGGTCAGGGCGGAACTGGTGGAGAAAGCAATGATGATGCTCAGGTGACGTATGTACAGCGAGAAGATGGAGATGGAAACAACATTTACGTTCGACGACGTGCTTCTTGAGCCCGCCGAATCATGGGTCGAGCCCGATGAGGCCGATGTCAGGTCGCGGTTCTCGCGCAACATCCCCCTGAATATACCTCTCGTGAGCGCCGCCATGGATACCGTGACCGAGTCGGTGATGGCGATAACCATGGCCCGCGAAGGCGGCATCGGTGTCATCCACCGGAACATGACCGCTGAAAACGAGGTCGCCGAGGTCAGGATCGTCAAGCAGGCCGAAGACCTGATCGAGCGCGAGGTCGTGGCGGTCGATCCCGAGGCCACGGTCACCGACGTGGAGCGGATCATGCGGCAGTACGGTATCGGGGGCGTGCCCGTCATCGAGAACGACAAGGTGATTGGTATCGTCAGCCGCAGGGACATCAGGGCGATCCTCCCGAAACGCGGCGAGGCGAAGATCACCGGCTACATGACGAAGAAACTGATTACGGCTTCTGAGGACATCACGGCGGAGAACGCGCTCGAGACGATGTATGCGAACAAGGTCGAGCGGCTCCCGGTCGTGGACGCGGAAGGGTGCCTGGTCGGCATCATCACGATGCGGGATATCCTCGAAAAGAGGCAGTATCCCCGTGCGAACCGCGATGCCAACGGGAAACTCCGGGTCGCCGCCGCGGTGGGCCCCTTCGACTTCAACCGGGCGATGATGCTCGTCGAGGCGGGGGTCGACGCCCTGGTGGTGGACTGCGCTCACGGCCACAACATGAACGTCGTCAAGGCGGTCGGCGAGATCAAGGCAAGCGTCGCCGTCGACGTGGTGGCCGGGAACATCGCGACGAAGCAGGCGGCCTCGACCCTTGCCGGGATGGTGGACGGGCTGAAGGTCGGTATCGGGCCGGGCTCCATCTGTACCACGAGGATCGTCGCGGGCGTGGGCGTGCCGCAGGTCTCTGCGATCGCGAACGTTGCCGGGGTGGCGCACGAGGCCGACGTGCCGGTGATCGCCGACGGCGGCATCCGCTACTCAGGGGACATCGCAAAGGCGATCGCCGCCGGCGCGGACTGCATCATGGCGGGCAGCCTCTTTGCCGGCACCGACGAGGCGCCGGGGAGGGTCACGACGATCAAGGGCCGGCGCTACAAGCAGTACCGCGGGATGGGATCGCTCGGCGTCATGAGCAGCGGCGAGTCGAGCGACCGCTACTTCCAGAAGAAGGAGATCGGGAGGACCAAGTTCGTCCCCGAGGGCGTCGAGGGGGTCACCCCCTACGTCGGCCGGGTTGCGGACGTCATCTACCAGCTTGTCGGCGGCCTGAAGTCCGCCATGGGCTACACGGGTTCGAAGACGATAGCCGATATGAAGAGAAACGGTAGATTCCTCAGGATCACGCCTGCGGGGTACGGCGAGAGCCACCCGCACAACATCATGATCACCGACGAGGCGCCGAACTACCGCCTCTTCGAATGATCCTTTTTTATGGTTGAATCACTAACATTTAGTAAATATGCTCGAGGGCAGTGAGGTTTCCCGTCTCCTCGATATCCTGGGAAACCGGAACAGGCGGCGAATAATAGAACTGCTGAGGCTGAAACCGTGTTTTGTGACCGAGATCTCCGAGCGGTTGGTGCTCAGTCCGAAAGCGGTGATAGAACACCTGCAGTTGATGGAGCGCGAGCAGCTCCTCGTCTCTTACCAGGACGAACGCAGGCGAAAGTATTACTACCTCTCACATGACATCAATGTCATCGTAAACCTGCAGAAGCAGGACGGGGTTACGCTCCCCTCCGTTGAAGAGAACCAGAGAACACGATTTGCAAGAAACCTCGGGGCATTCAGGAGGATGGTTCGGGCTCACGACGAACTTCTGGATAGCCTCGAACAACTGGAGCGGGAGATCGAATCGAGGTTCGCCGAGGTCATGCGCATGCGAGGGAACTTCGTCACCGACGACGGGGATCTGGAGATCATCCTCGCCCTCTCCCATGCCGACCTGCGCCTCGTGGAACTCGAGGAAGTGAGCAGCCTGTCCACGGATGAGCTGAAACAGAGATTGGGCAACCTCGCACGCAAGGGGGTTGTCGAGCGAATCAACGACCGATACCGGATACGTGGTACACATGGCGAATAACCCATACGACGAAATGTTTCGAGACATCGCGCGGCTGATGGAGCGGATCTTGAGCGAGATGCCGCCTTCCGACCCGAAGATCATCGGATTCACCATCATCGGCGGAATGCCCGAAGGGGCTTCCTACCCGGATTTTGCCGGGGACGAGGAGGGGGAGTCCGATGTCGAGGTGGTCGAAGGGGACGACTGCATCTACATCACCGCGGTGGCGGATGCCCGGGCGGACGGCGCCCCATACGTCACGTTCCAGGAGGACTCCGTGACCCTCTGCACCGGGGGTGACGAGGAGACGGTCATCGATCTCGACTGCGAGATCGATGTACTGCACAGTTTCTACAACGTGCAGCACGGCGTCATCGACGCTGTCTGTCGGAAGAAGAGCGCACCGGGCGAGGTCGCCCGGTCCTGAACCACCTTAATCTTTTCCGGCGCATCTGGATGCGCACGCTCTTCGGGAGCACGTTTCGGCCCCGGATGCCGCGATTACGCTCCCCGTGCAAACCTTTTCACCGATTCTTCTGCAATTTCGCCGTTTACAAAATACATCATCTGCATTGGTAGCAGCCTCGTGCTGGAAGCCGGGGTGGGGACTACAAAAGGTGAACCTTACCCGGTAGAGACAGGGGAGGGGGAACGAGTTCCCCCTCCCCGTCAGCCCTACCCCTTATGGCGATGTCCCCACGGTCCACTGTATGGGGGGGGGACTCTGGAGGAGAGCCGTACGCGATGGAGACAGGATGCTGGATAAAACGATGTGAGCACCCCCATGCACGGCTGCTCACCAGGTATCGCCATGACTGCCCCTGCCCCCGGGAGGGGGCGGGGGAGGGCGCCGGAGGCGCGGGCGGGGTGGGGGTTGCCGAAGAAGGGCACACGGGTATTCTCCTTCCGGCACAGACGGCGTGGGGGGGCTGGACTGCGGAGGCCGTCAACCCCCGTCCGCCGCACCGGCATCGCGGAGTGCTTCACGGATCGTCGCCCGGACGCCTTCCGTCGTCTCGCCATCAAGAGCCCTACGGAGCGCCAGAACCGCCTCCCCGCCGCCGATCGTGCCGAGCGAGCGGGCGGCGCTCCGGCGCACGAACTCGTTCTCGTCTTCGTGCATCCTCCCGAGCAGCCCGACTGCCCGGGGGTCGCCGAGCAGCCCGAGCCCCTTCGCCGCCATGTAGCGGACGTGATCCTTCTCATCGTCGAGGGCGGCGACGAGGGGCGCATACGCCTCGCCGTCGCCGAGCAGCCCGAGGGCCTCCGCCGCGCGATACCGCACTCTCCAGTCGCTGTCCGTCAGCAGGGCAATGCAGGCGGGCACGGCGGGTCTCCCAACCGCGACGAGTCCGTGCATCGCCTCCGCCCGCACGGCCTTCTCCGGGTCAAAGAGCCGTGAGATCAGGGTCTCCAGGTCCAGACGGTCGTCTCCAGGTCCAGGGGATATGCTATGAGTCATGGTTCCGTCACTCCCGCGGTCTACGCCCGGGCGTATATCACACGTTGAGGCGGATTTGTAATAAGTGCTTGGGGCCGCCGGGCCACCAGCAGGCGCTGTATCCCCGCGGCCCCCCTCTCCCATCAGGTCAGAAATCCAGAAGCATATATCGCCAGACTCACCAGAACAAAAAGACCTGTCCCGAGGATGAGCGTCCCCAGAGCATTGAATAAAGGATCACTCTCGATCCATTTCCCTTGAGCGTGCATGGCACCGGATACAGCATCAAGATATATATATTTTACCCAGGAGATAAAAATAAATCCTCCTATATAATCATTTTCAATAGCGATTTCTGCCGGACTACGAGTTTGAGGATTATTGAAGGTTCAGCGCGGTTTCCCGGTATGCTCTGGGCATGCTGCGTGCCACCTCCGGGAGATGAACCGCTCCGCTGTAAACCTTGAAGATGAAAGAAAGTGACGCCCAGGACGGAATTCGAATCCGTGTCGACGGCGTGACAGGCCGTCATGATAGGCCACTACACTACCTGGGCACTCAATGTTTGGGGGTGATCCCGCCTCCCGGATTCGAACCGGGGACATCGCGGTAGCCGCGCAGTTCGCCCGAGAGCGAAGACCATACTACAGCCGCGCACTCTACCAGTCTGAGTTAAGGCGGGTCACTGCTCTAATAATGTTAGATAGAGTTGTTATTAAACATTTCGCAGAACTCCCGGGGAAGAACGGGATACGGGCATTATTCTTTATATACAACCTCGGATAAGGAGTATGTATGAACCCTACAAACGCTGAAGCACGCAGGAACGCTGAAGCGTACTGTCTTCTTCACCGATAGCCGTGCGAACAAAAACGTCACTGTTTTCGACACCACGCTGCGCGACGGTGAACAAACACCGGGTATCTCGTTCACGCTCGAAGAGAAGCTCGGTATTGCTGAACAACTCTCCGGAATAGGAGTCCACGCCATCGAAGCGGGCTTTCCCGCATCCTCGGATGCCGAACGCGATATAGTCCGGGCCATCACGAACCTCGGGCTCTCCGCACAGGTCTGCGGCCTTGCGCGGTCGCTCCGGGCCGACGTGGATGCGTGCATCGACTGCGGCGTCGACATGGTCCACGTCTTCATCCCGACCTCCGACGTCCAGCGCGAGTACACCATCAGAAAGACCCGCGAACAGGTCCTCGAGACCACCGGCGATATCATCGCGTATGCACGCGATCACGTCGACCGGTGCATGTTCTCCGCGATGGATGCGACAAGGACCGACTGGGATTACCTGATAGAGGTATACCGCGTTGCGGTGGACGCCGGAGCGACGATCATCAACGTGCCCGACACGGTCGGCGTGATCACCCCGACGGCGATGAAGCGCCTCATCGAGCGGATCGACCGCGAGGTGAACTGCCCGATCGACGTCCACTGCCACAACGACTTCGGGCTTGCGGTGGCAAACACCATCGCAGCGGTCGAGGGCGGCGCCTCCCAGGTGCAGGTGACGGTGAACGGCATCGGCGAGCGGGCAGGCAACGCCGACCTCGCGCAGACGGTGATGGTGCTCTCGTCCATCTACGGTATCGATACCGGCATCCGGACGCAGAGCCTCGTCGAGACTTCAAGGCTCGTCTCCCGCTACGCGGGGATGAGCGTCCCGGCCATCCAGCCGATCGTCGGCGAGAACGCCTTCGCCCACGAGAGCGGGATCCACTCCCACGGCGTCATCACCCGGTCGGATACGTTCGAGCCGGGGATCATGACGCCGGAGATGGTCGGGCACCGGCGCAGGCTGAAACTCGGCAAACACGCCGGGAGGCATGCGGTCAAGCAGATGCTCGCCGAGGTGCACATGGAGCCCGCCGACGAACAGCTCGACGAGATCGTCCTCCGGGTGAAGGCGATTGCCGGCAAGGGCAAGCGCGTGACGGACGCGGACCTCTACGAGATCGCGGAGAGCGTCATGCAGATCGCACCCGACGAGAAGACCCTGGAGCTCCGGGACGTCGCCATCATGACCGGCAACCATGCCATCCCGACGGCAAGCGTCAGGGCGACCGTCGACGGGGTCGAGCACATCTTCTCGAGCGTCGGCAACGGCCCGGTGGACGCGGCCGTGCGGGCGATCCTCGGGATCATCCCGGCCCCGGTTCACTTAAAAGAGTTCAGCATCGAGGCGATCTCCGGGGGCACCGATGCTCTCGGCCACGTCACGATCGCCGTCGAGGACGAGCGGGGGCGGGTCTTCGATGCCAGCGCATCGAGCGACGACATCATCCTCGCATCGGTCGAGGCGGTGATCAACGCGATCAACCTCGTCTGCCGGACGCACAAACTCGACCGCGAAGAGTGAACATCTCACTCCTTTTTTCCAGGTCTACCTCTGGATAAGCCCGGCTACCCATAGAGGCCGCCGGATTATCCATGCATCATCTATGCCGAAAATCTGGCCTCGCGCGAAGACGCGAAGTCTGGGTGGGCATCGAGAACCTTCTTCGCGGCTTCGCGTTCTTCGCGTGAGGCCATTTCGGTGCTCAACCCGACCGTCTCACGCGAAGCCGCGAAGAACGCGAAGATTAGTTTATCTGAGAGCAACGCCCCTTCGCGTGAGTCAGAGAGAGAATTTAAACAAAGCCCTTTTTCAAAAAAAGGTGACGGATCAGATGGGGCCGGGAGGCTGCTGTTTTCCTTCCAGCGCCCCCCTGATCTGCGCGGACAACTGCTCGAACCTGCCCTGCAGCGCCTTCTCCTGCTTCTCAAGCGACTTGACGCGGAGGTCGAGCGTCTCGATGCGCTCGTTTAAGGAAGCAAGCACCTGCTCCTTGCTCTTCTGCATCATGACGCTGCCGACGTTCATGAAGACCGCCGCATCCTCGGGGACGTCGGCCAGATCCTCGACCGCGCGCCGGGCTTCGCGGACCGTCAGTTCGTACTGTGCTTTCTGCGATACCACGGTCTGGAGCTGCTGCTGCATCTGCTGAAGCATCGCCAGCTGGTTCTGCACTTTTGGCGGGATGTTTTCCATATTCATCTACTCCTGGAATGGACGAAGATCGGTAACAGTATTTCAGGTGGCGGGCAGCGGCCTTCCCGACCCTCTGCCCTTTCTCTACATGATAGGGGCGCGGAACTCATTAAAGGTGAGGGTTCAGAGAAGGGGGGTTCCCCATCATCCTGACGGGACGGCAAGTTCCCGCATCTCGACCGCTATGGTTATCAGCCGCAGCCAGGTGTTCAGAGCCGCCCTGAGCGCAGGTATATCGGTGGCATTCACATCGAGGACGAGCAGATCGTCGCCCGCGAGTTCGACCCGGACGGACGACCGGCCGCCCACGTCGCCCATCTCCTGGCAGACGGAGAGGTAGAGGGCACGGGCATCGGGGGTCGCGAACCGGAAGACCGCAGTATGCGTCACGGGGTCACCTTCAGGGTGTAGCGTCTCCGTTGCGTCCCGTCAAAGACGATCCGGTTTCCCGTAAGGGACTCCCCGGCAAACGCGACATCGACGTGATCCTTGAGCGCCTCGTACACAGAGCGATCCGAGACAAAGAGTCCGCGGGCGATCGCACCGGCCCGCTCCTCGACGGCAAACGACCGAACCCGGATCTCTGCCGCCGGCTCTCCGCCGTCATACATCTGAATCAGAAAAAAAGGGCCGGATTTCGAGACGATCAGAACCGGCCCCTCGAAGGAAAAGAGGTCGCCCATGCCCGCTTTGCCGCGGGTGAGGTATTCGGCGCCGATCGAGAACGCCAGATCCCGCGCAAGGGTGCGCACCTCAGGAGCCGGTTTACGCGACGTCGTGACGACCGTCATCGAGCCTTCAGATCTTTTATTCCAGCTCCGCGTTCCTTGAAGAGGATGCGGTGCCCACAGTAGGGGCAGCGTATATTGACGTCGATCTCCACTTTTTGTTTACAGCGAGCGCACTTATAGGCAGCCACGACCGGTTACCCCTCCTTCTGCAACGACCGCTCGATGCTCCGCGCGGCGACGCGCATCGCCGGCGTCTCCGGGACATAGCTGCCGCCTGCAAACTTGAATCCGCACTTGCGGCACGTCCAGATGCCCGTTCCCTCACGCTTGACCGCTACCTGGTCGCAGCGGGGGCACGCATGGCTCGCGCGGGAGACCGCCTCGATCTGGTTGACTCTCTTCCGGATAAACCGGCCATACCTCGGGCCGAAACGCCCGGAACTTCCGACTACCCTGCCCTTTGCACTCTGTTTGCGACTTGCCATTTCGCGTACCTCTTGTATGTCCTCTAATTTTTGTGCTGTCGATTAATATAGTTACTCACGACACCCGTTCGACGATCCGGGTCTCCGCATTCCCCTTGGAAACCTTGTTCACCAGGTCGTAGAACTCCTCCTGGATACCCGCCGGAATTCTGACGATCGCGATCCAGGATCCGTCCTTCTGCCACTCATCCCGTTCGAGTGTCCCCGCGGTCGTGATCTCGTATGCCCTCGCGGTATAATCCGCCGGGATCTTCACGGCAATCCGGATCTCCTCGAACCGGATGGGGAGGAGCGGGCGGAGCGCCTTGACCACGTCTTTGACCTGCTCCTCGACGGACTTGAAGGGGTCGATGTTCACCCTCGCCTCTTCCATCGCAAGTTCGATCCGCTGCGGGGGGTGAGGGAACCCGGACTGCGGGTTGACGGCGTTCCTCGATATGAACGTGACGACCCTGTTCCGCTTCTCCGCGATGAGGTGACGGCGCTGTTCCGCCGTGAGGTGGATCTCGCCCTTCTGGATGATCCGGAGCGCTGCCTGCTCGAACTCGGTCGTCTTGAAGACCTTCAGGAGAGCCTCGTCGGAGGCCCGTTCGGCATGGGCGGCGTTCGAGAAGATGGAGTCGGCGGCGACGACATTCTCCAGGTCGATCTCTTCGCCCTGCCGGATGCGCATGGCCTGGTTGGGGTCGACGAGGACCTCGAACCGTTCTCCGTGGCTCTCAAGCCGCGCTACTACTGCCTGGTCGAGAGGAATCATACGGATGACGCTCACTCTTCGAACTGGTCGACGTATGCCTTTACCTCGTCTTTCTCCAGTTTCCGGAACTCCCGGGTCTCGATGGAGACGACGCCGATCTCGATGGCGCTCACGTCGAGTTTGCCCTCCGTCGCGGCGTGCAGGGCCTTGATCCCGAGCCCGATGGCGCCGGCGAAGTCCGCATCCTCCTGGTACTCGTCCTCGAATACCTTCATGACCGCAGGCCGGCCGGTTCCGATGCCGGTCGCCTTGTACTCGAGCAGCGTGCCGCTCGGATCGGTCTCGAAGAGACGGGCCTCCCCGTCGCTGACTCCTGCGATCAGGAGAGCGGTCCCGTAGGGGCGTGCACCGCCGAACTGGGTGTAGGTCTGCATATGGTCGCAGAGCTTTTTCGCGAGGGTCTCGACGTTGATCGGCTCGTTGTAGGAGACACGGTTGATCTGTGCCTCGACCCGGGCCCGGTCCACTAAAGACCGCGCATCGCCGACGAGGCCGGAGGACGCAACGCCGATATGCGTGTCAATCTTGAAGATCTTCTCGATGGAGACTGGTTCAAGGAGACGGGACGTCACCCTCTTATCGACGATCAGCACGACGCCTTCGCTGCATTTGATTCCGACGGCAGTCGTGCCTCGTTTCACCGCTTCTCTGGCGTACTCGACCTGGTAAAGCCTTCCGTCCGGGCTGAACACCGTGATCGCCCGGTCATATCCCATCTGATATTGTGGTTGCATTATCGTTCCTCCAAATCGCCTTCGGTGAAAAACAATGACTTCTGATGCTTAATACCTTTTTCAACCAAATCAACCTTTTGACGCGGATAGCGATAGACCGCGAAATAAGTTTCCCCGATCTTCACTTCCCCGTCCCCGGAGAGATGCCGGATCGGTCTCATCCGGCGCCGCAGTGCGTGGATCGTCCCCGAGGTGGCGACCGTCCGGAGCGCGATCCGCTCGTCGCCGACCGCGGTGACCGTTGCAAGCGCGACGGCGATATCTTTCTCGGTTCCCCGCCGGCACCGGACGACGACGTACCCCCCTTCGCAGAAGACCACCGCGGGCTGCGCAAGGCCGGAGGCCGCATCGCCAAGGAGCGAGGTCGCAGCCTCGATGACCGCGAGGTAGACCTGTTTCTGGTCTACCTGCACCTCGTAGGGGAGGATCCGCGCCAGGATGTAGCGCCGTTTCGTCCGCATCGCCGGCGGTCTCGGCCTCATTCGACCACCCTCACGGGCCGGTGCGGCTCGACGATCCGGCCGATTGACGAGAGCGCTTCGGTCACTTCCGCCCCGGTCATGCCGAAGAGTGCGCAGAGACCGCGGATCTCGCGAACCGATCGCTGCCCGAGTATCGAGCGGGCGTCCGACGATATCGTCAGCGGGAAGCCGTATCGGCGCTGCAACGAGAGGACGTCCGCATACCGCTGCAGCGCTCTCTGGCGCTTCGTCCCGCGGAGGTGGATGATGGGAGCCATCGAGATGTCCACCGCCACACCATGTTCCGACGCCGTCCGTGCGGCGACGTGGTCGAAGGCGTTTCTCCGGGTGGCATGGATGCTCCTGACGACATTGACCTCTTTGATCGAGACGATCGCCCGGTTGAAGGAGATATCCCCGGCGTCGACGTAGACGATGTCGGCCCGCCGGACGGCGGGATCGCGCACCCTCTTCAAGACCTCTTTTACGGAAGAGGCACCGATCACGGCTCCCCGGAGAACCTCGACGCCGGAAGACCGATGCGCGGCATCTCCGATAACGACGACGCTATCGAACCCGAGTCCTCCCGCTTCGAGCGCCATGCGCGCAACCGTCGAGTCACCGGCAGGATAGGGATGTATACCGGCATCTGTGATCTTCATCGTGGGTAGGCCGTATGAAAAAAAGGTAGTTATTTGCCCCGGTTCGCGTGAGAACGGATGCTCGGGCGCGTCTTCTCGGTTCCACGTCCGCGCGTCCGCATCCCGCGCCCCTTAATGCCGGCGGAGGTCTTGCCGCGCTCCGCCCGGCCCCGGTGAGCCGGGTTCGCCAGCCATGCGAGGTTGCGGTCGCTCTTGATGGACGGGTGGTGCCCGTCGACCATGATGACCTCGAACCACTTGGAGCGTCCGTCCTCACCGACCCAGTAGGAGTTCAGGGCTTCCATGTTCGGGAACTTGCGGGATGCGCGCTCCTCGGCCATGCGCTGCAGGCTCTTTGCCGGGGTCATCCGGCGCATGCCCATGCGGGCGGTCCTGCGTCCACGGGTGTACCGGGGCTTCCTTCGGCCGCCGCGGCGGACTTTGACCCGCACGACGACGATCCCCTGCTTGGCCTTGTAGCCGAGCGACCGGGCCCGGTCGATCCGGGTCGGGTGCTCCACGCGCACGATACTCCCTTCGCGCCGCCAGGTCTGGAGCCGCTCCCAGAGGAGGGCCTTCACTTCCGACCGGTCGGGCCGTTTCCATGCCTCGCGTACGTAGGCATACATCGATTTTGCCATGTTTAGAATCACCTCAGGTTCAGCGTTTCCGCCACATTCCTTTCCGGGACGTATCCCGTGGTTCCTAACAGGTTGACGGGAGCACAAATAAAGGATTCCCCCGGGGTCCCGCGCCCATCGGGGGCTCCAACTCCGCTCCGCAGGAGCGTCGTTCTTCGCGTGAAGCAAAATATCGGAATTGGATGCCGGATCCTTCACACAAAGGGGCATGTGGGAAGATCGATCCCGCGGTTCACTGCACGCCCTTGCGTTTCTCCACGACACGGATGGCGTCCATCCGGGTGACGGGATACTGCCCGTTCTCGTCTTTCTCCGCCGACTTGACCATGTCCCAGACGGTGAGAAGGGCGGTGGAGACGCCGGTGAGCGCTTCCATCTCGACACCCGTCCTCCCGTAGGACTTCACGCGGGCGATCGCCTCGATGTAGCCGTCGCCCTCCTCGAACTCGATCGTGATGCCTGCAAGCGGTATGGGGTGGCACATGGGGATGAGGCGCGGCGTATCCTTCACCGCGAGGGTTGCCGCCACCCGCGCGGTCGCTAAAACGTTGCCCTTGACCGCGGTTCCTTCCCGGATAGCGCGGAGCGTCTCGCTCCGGAGGTAGATCCTGCCGCTCGCAACCGCTTCCCGGACGACCTCGGTCTTTCCCGAGATGTCCACCATCTGTGCGCGGTCGTTCTCGATGTGGGTGAAGACCGGGGTCTTGCCGTGTTCGCCGGACTCGCTCATGTGTATCGCAGGAGATCTTCTCTTTTTCAGGGGATAAAAGAAGGCGGCTATCGGCAGGTCAGTCCGACGCGGGGGGCCGGAAGAGGGTCTCCGGAATATAGTCGGGCATATCGGTCGCGAGCAGGCCGCTTCCCCGCCCCTCCGCGGCAAGCATGCCGGCCCTGCCGTTCACGTATGCGGCGATGCAGGCGGCCTCGAACGCAGGGAGATGACAGAAGAGCGCGCCCGCGATGCCGGCTAAGAGGTCGCCCGTCCCGCCGGCGGTCATGGCGGGGGTTCCGGTCCGGTTGAACCTGACCCTTGATCCGTCCGAGATGACATCGACCGGGCCCTTGAGCAGGATGGTCCCGGTCGTTGCGGCGGCCTTCACGCACCGGCCGCGCGCGACAGGACCCGCCGGGGGCTCCGCCCCGGTCATCCGGGCGAACTCGCCTGCGTGCGGGGTGTAAATCGTCTCTTTCGCCGCCGGGAGGGGGCGGGAGAGCGCATCGGCATCAAAGATCGCCTTCTCCGCCGCCTCCGCGACGGCGAGGACGACGTCGTGGCTCTCCTTCCCGAGGCCCATGCCGCAGACGACGACGTCCGCGCGGTCGACGAGGGGGAGGATCGTCTCCAGGTGATCGACGGTGATCGCCTTCCCCTCCAGCCGCTCGTAGATCAGGTCGGGCATGGGGACGTACGCGGGGGAGGCGACCCGCACGATGTCGGCCCCGGCGCGGAGCGCCCCCATCGCCGCGATGTAGGGCGCCCCCTGGTAAGGTCCGCCCCCGACGACGAGCACCTCGCCGCCGGCGCCCTTGTGGGCCTCCGATCTCCGTGACGGGATGAGCGTGAGGTCACCCGGGCCGGTGAATATCTCCGCCTCGAGCGGGATGCCGATATCCGCGACGTCCGCGCCCTCCACCTTCGGCCGGTGGAAGGATACGATCCGGCTCGCACGGATCCCGGGGGTGGGGATGTCGACGGCGACGACCGGGGCGCCGCTCGCGTTCACCCGGGCGACGAGGGACGCGAGCGGCTCCCGCACCGCGCCCGAAGCCCCGGTGCCGAGCATCGCGTCGACGATGACGTCGGCGCCGTCAAAGAGGCGGGAGAGAGCCTCGACGTCTGCGGCACACCGGACGGGGTGGAGGGTGACGGAGCAGTGCCGGAGGAGCGATGCCTGAACGGCGGCCGAGGCAGTCGTCGAGCCGCAGTCGGGGTAGACGACGTCGACCGCATCGAGGTGCTGGAGGTAGCGGGCCGCCACCATCCCGTCGCCGCCGTTGTTCCCCCTCCCGCAGAGGACGAGGACGCGGGAGGGGTTACGGGCGAGGACGGCGTCCGCGACCGCCCTCCCGGCGCTCTCCATCATCAGAAGCGACGGGTAGCCGAGCGCAACGGCGTTCCCCTCGACCGCTCTCATCCGCCCGGCGTCGATGACACCGGTCTCCAGAAAATCCCGCATATCGTTTGTCGTCATGTCCCGTCCCTCCAGGAGCGTTGTCTGATCGGTGCTATGGCGTTTCTTTCTTAGATAGTTTTAGTTTCCGCCCGGAGAGATGCTGGGAAGACTGCCGGTTCAGGGGAGGGATGACAGACGAGCAGCCAGGGTGCAACCGGTGCACCCACTGGTGCCCGGATTGCTCGGTCGCATACCGTGCACCATACGCCGTATACGCGGTGCACCCACGGGTGTCGGGATTGTTCTCGACCGCACGTGCCTTACACGGATTTCCACAGGCTATCGCCATTGGGGGAGAGGCTGACGGGGAGGGGGAGCATCCCCCCTCCCCTGTCTCTACCTCTGAAGATTATACCTGTGCCCCCACCCCGCCCGGCCTCCGACCTCCTCCCCCGCCCCGAGGGGCGGGGGCAGTGCGTGGCGATAGGCGATGTCCCCAGGGGACATCGCTGGAGAAGACCGAAGGTCTTGGACTGGCGACTGGCCGTAGGGCAGGAGCATGAGCACCGTCAGGTGCGCAGTCCACGCAGGCCAGCGTACGGGGCCTTCATCGTTGCGGTTGTTCCGACGTTGGGACATACTAGGCACGCCCAGACGACCACTGGAACAGGTTGCATAGTCCGTCGCTTGAAGACTCAAGCCACTCATGCTCCAGTTCTCCACTTCGCCGACTGCCCCAAACCCCCCGATACCCTCCACACCCCCATGCATTATTGACACTTCACGACGCACTACTGTGGAGATGGGCTTCGAGAACGATCTGCGGAGAGCGGCGGATATCATCGGTGATGCGGAGTCGGTGACGATCGTCTCCCACATCGACGCCGACGGCATCAGCACGGAGGCGATCCTTGCGCAGGCGCTTGCCCGCGAGGGTATCCCCGTCACGTCCGTCTTCGTCCGCCAGCTCGAACCGATGGCGATGCGCCATGTCCCGAGGGACGGGTCCCTGAAACTCTTCGCCGACCTCGGGGCCGGGCAGCAGAACCTTCTTGAGGAACACGGCCTTTCCGCCGACGAAGTCCTGATCCTCGACCACCACGTCGGCCAGCCCTCCGGCACGGCCTACCCCCAGGTGAACAGCCTTGACTACGGCATCACCCGGATGAGCGCCGCCGGGATCGCCTACCTGGTCGCAAAGGCGATCGATTCCACAAACATCGACCTCGCCAAACTCGCCGTCATCGGGAACGTCGGGGACATGATGGCCCGCGAGAACTGCGGGCTGGTCGGTCCGGCACGCGAGATCGTCCAGGACGGCGTCGAGTACGGCAACATCCTCGTGCGGGGCCGCGACCTGAACTGTTACGGGACGTCCACCCGCCCGCTCCATGTCTGCCTCGGCTACTGCGACGACCCCTATATCGACGGAATCTCGAACAACACGAACGCCGCACTCCGGTTCCTCGAGCGGCTCGGCGTCGAACTGAAGAACCCGCGAGGCGGGTGGCTCGTCTGGGAAGAACTCCCGTTCGACGACCGGCGCACGATCATCAGCGCCCTCGCCCAGCAGCTCATTGCCCACGGGAGGGAGACCGACCGCCTGCTCGCCGAGACCTACATCTTCCCCGACGAACCGGAGCGGACGCCGCTCCGGAACGCCTCCGAGTACGCCACCCTCCTGAACGCCTGCGGCCGGTGGGCAAAACCCCGGATAGGGAGCAGCATCTGTCACGGGGAGCGCGGGGAGGCCTATCGCGACGCCGAGCATATGCTCGCCCACCACCGGACGGTCATCCGCGACCTGCTCCAGTACATCCTTGATACTGGAGTCACCGAACTCTCGCACCTCCAGTACGTCCACACCGGCGACCGCTTCCCCGACACCATCGTCGGGATCGGGGCAGGCATGGCGCTCTCCAAACTGAACTGGAAGAAGCCCATGATGGTGCTCGCCGCGATGGTGGACGAGCCGGAGGTGACGAAGGTCTCGATGCGGACGAACGAGTGGGCGCTCGGCCGCGGGGTCGATCTCTGCGAGGCGCTCATCGAGGCGGCGGCAGAGGTCGGCGGCGCAGGCGGCGGGCACCGGATCGCCGCCGGAGCATTCATCCCCCACGATACAGAAGAGGAGTTTGTTGATGGTGTCAACCGAATACTCAAACGACAGTTCGCTTCGGCGGATCCGGACGATAGCTGACTTCCAGTTCGGCGCAGGAGCCGGAGCCGCGATCTTCCCCGACGAGTGCGCCTTCCAGTTCTCGACGACCGGGCGCATCCGCCAGGTGCGCCTCGGAAAGGAGAGGCTTGCGACCGTTCGCGCGCAGGACGGCCGCCTGACCCTCGGAATAGCCGCAGCGGAGCGGCTCGCCGTCCATCTCGCCCCCCCGGCCTATCGGGTGGCGGTGCAGGAGGACGTGGCGCCCTTCATCGCGGACGGGAAGAACGCGATGGCGAAACACGTCGTCGCTGCCGACGAGGGCATCCGCGCAGGGGACGAGGTGCTGGTGGTGACCGGCGACGACGTCCTCCTCGCCACCGGGGCAGCCCTGCTCTCCGGGCGGGAGATACTGGCATTTAATTACGGTGTAGCGGTAAAAGTACGGCAGGGGAGAGGTTCCGAATGTTTCCAGGAAAGATAAACCCGAAAAAGATGAAGCAGATGATGAAGCAGATGGGCATGGAGATGGAGGAGATCGAGGGCGTCGAGAAGGTCGTCATCTACACCCCCGCGGGAAACTACGTCTTTGACGATGCCCAGGTCGTCGCGACCACCATGCAGGGGGTCACCACCTACCAGCTCACGGGGGAGGCCCGGTTCGAAGAGGCCGTCCCGGAGATCCCCGACGACGACGTCGCCCTCGTTGCATCGCAGGCCGGGGCAACCGAGGAGGCCGCACGGGCGGCGCTCGTCGAGACCCGCGGCGACATCGCCGAAGCGATCCTGAAACTCGCGCAGCAATGATCGAGACCGGCGAACGTCTTCTGCTCGTCGGCAATGACCGCGAGTACTTCGTGACGGCGGGCGAAGGAAAGTTCTCCACCGACCGGGGGATGATCGATCTCGGGGCGCTCGTGGGCATGAACCCCGGAGAGGAGATCCGGACTCACCTCAACGTTCCGTTCACCGTGCTGCGCCCCCGGCCGACCGACTTCTTCGTCCACGCAAAACGGAGCGGCGCGCCCATGCTCCCGAAGGACATCGGCATGGTGATCGCCTACACGGGGATGAACCGCGACGACTGTGTCCTCGACGCCGGAACCGGAAGCGGCGTCGCCGCAATCTACTTCGGGAGCATCGCCAGCAGCGTGAAGACCTACGAGGTGCGCCCGGAGTTCGCCCGGCTCGCGGAGAAGAACATCCGAAACGCCCGACTCGATAACGTCGAGGTGGTCGCCGCTGATATGCTCGAAGCGACCGGCGAGTTCGACGTCGTGCACCTTGACCTCACGATAACGCCGGCACACGTGGAGCACGCCTTCTCGCTCCTCTCGCCCGGCGGCTATCTCTCCTGCTACACGCCGTTCCTCGAACACACGTTCGTCGCGCTCGACGCCGCAACGCCGCTCTTCCGCGACGTTCACTGCTACGAGTGCATGGAACGGGAACTGACGCGCTCCGCCCGGGGGACCCGCCCCTCGACCAGGGTCGGTCACAGCGGTTACATCACGGTCGCGCGAAAATAGAGAGTTAATGTTCCTTCAGCGGGTGTTCCCACCCGGTGTAGCCACAATAAATGCAGCATTCCCCGTCGCAGTGCCTGCACTTCTGCGAGGGTTGCGGCACCATCACGGTGCCTGTTTTGTTGCAGTACATGCACCCGAGCCCCTCGCAGTGGCAGCAGACTTCAGGCGCGTACTCTACATTCTCTTCGGACATGCGCTTCTTCTCCTGAAAATAGTATGAGGCGGGCGAAGGTGACAAAGGTTGTCATGGGGGTAGGGCACGCCCCCGAAAAAAAGGTATTTAGTGGGTGCGCGGCGAACCACTATTCAGGAGAGAAGAGGGGCGGAACAATCCGGGCTCCCGTGCCGGATCAAATGCCCCGGAAGGTAGCCGCACGATGTATCACATTATCTCGATCCGCGATTTTGAAAGGAGCGATCTCGATTACCTGCTCGACCGGGCGCAGGAGTTCGACACCGGCAATTATCGGCCCGGAATGCTTGACGACAAACTCGTGGCGCTTCTCTTCTTCGAGCCCAGCACCAGGACAAGGATGTCGTTTGCGACGGCGATGGCCCGGCTCGGCGGAAAGTCGATCAGCGTCGATTCCGTGGAGGCGAGTTCAATCGTCAAGGGAGAGACGCTCGCAGACACCATCCGGGTGATAAGCAGCTACGTGGACGCCATCGTGCTCAGGCATCCGAAGGAGGGAGCGGCCAGACTCGCAAGCGAGTTCGCCACGGTGCCGATCATCAACGCCGGCGACGGCGCGGGGCAGCACCCGAGCCAGACGCTGCTCGACCTCTACACCATCAGGCAGTCGATGCCGGTCGACGGGATCGACGTCGGGCTTTTAGGGGATCTCCGCTACGGCAGGACGGCGCACTCACTTGCACTTGCCCTCTCCCTCTACGGCGTCACGCTGCACACGATTGCACCGGGGGGGCTCGAGATGCCGGCAAACATCGCCCTCGAACTGCGGGAGCGCGGCATGGAGGTCGTCGAGCACCCGAACGTCGAGGAGGCGATCCGGGAACTCGACGTCCTCTACGTGACGAGGATCCAGCGCGAACGGTTCCCGGACTCGGCATCCTATTACAACGTCGCGTCCAGTTACCGGATCACGACCGACCTGCTCGACGGCGTGAAAGAGCGGCTGATGATCCTCCACCCGCTCCCGCGCGCGGGAGAGATCGACCCGGCGGTCGACCGCACGCCGTACGCACGCTACTTCGAGCAGGCGAGGAACGGTGTCCCCGTCAGGATGGCGCTCCTCCACGAGGTGATGAGATGAGCCGGAAAGATCCCTCACGAGGGCTGCTCGTCAGCCCCATCAAGAACGGCACCGTCATCGACCATATCACGGCCGGCGAGGCGCTGAACGTGCTCCGGATCCTCGGTATCACCGGGTCGACCCGGGAATGCCTGAGCATCGCGACGAACGTCGAGAGCAAGCGGATGGGGAAGAAGGATATCGTCAAGATCGAGAACCGCGAGCTCCGGACGGAGGAGGTCGACCGAATCGCCCTGCTTGCGCCGCATGCGAAGATCAACATCATCCGCGACTACAAGGTCGTGGAGAAGAAAGGCGTGGAGATTCCGGAGATTCTCCGGGGGGTAGTCAGGTGCCCGAACCCCGGCTGCATCACGAACACGAACGAGCCTGTCGCGAGCACGTTTGAGGTGCTCGACAAGGGACTGCACTGCCTCTACTGCGACTGGCTGATCAAGGACGATATCGCAAACCACATCATCTGATCAGGCGTCCGTGCCGGTCGATCTCGCCCCGGCAGATACGGGTGCTCGAGATCCGCCGGCCGTCCTCGGCGAGGACGCAGGAGATCTCGTGAAGGTCCACCTTTCTTTTCCCGCGCTCGCGCCGGATTTCGTTGATCTCCACGGCGACCGGGAAGGTCTCCTCGGAGACGACGAGGATGTCGAAGTCCGCAACGATGGCGCTGCCGTAGCGGTCGGCAAGCGGCTCGACCGTCCACGTTGCGGTGTAACCGTGTTCGCGGATAAACAACGTGATGTTCTCAAGCCGTTTTTTGTAGTTGTGGACGGGGTGCACCTTTGCACCGGCAAACTCGTCGGTCGTCAACCCGATGATCACCTCTCCGTCGGGCCCGGCGAGCTCGAAGGAGCGGGAGAGGAGTTTCCGGTGTCCGGCATGCAGGGGATCGAACGTCCCCCCGACCATCACTTTCATCCAGAGGCGTTAGCCGCGAGGGGTTTTATGGGTAGTGATCGGTGGTGGGGGGTGCGAGGGTTCGTAGAACCGGAGTTTGAGCACCGTCAGGTGCGAGCTGTCCCCGTCTCCCGGTTCACTCTATCAAGCGGGTACGAGGAAAAAAGAATAAAACGCCTCTCCGGCCACGTCAGTACTTATACCACCGCCCCTTCTCGTCGTACTCTCCCTGCTGTATCTGGGAGACGCCCGCGTGGTTTCTGAAGAAACTCGCCTTGTAGGCGTAGAGAAAGACCGAGAAGAGCACGATCACGACGGCATAGACGATCGCGGTGATCCATATCCCTTCCGTCCCGATGAGCGCGAGGAGATCCTCCGGCATCACCGCCTGGAGTTCGTCGGGGCTCATGGTGGTGAGCGGTTCGAGTTTCTCCAGGAGGAGAGCCGTCCAGGCAAAGAGGGCCAAAAACCCGAGCACCGCGAAGACGACGATGTTTGTCAGGTAGAAGACGAGAACGCTGCCGAGGTTGTTCATGACGAACTCAATGCTCCTCCGAATCGACTCGAAGACGCCCGTCTCTTCAAAGACCGCCACGGTGTCGTAGAAGAACGTGAAGAAGGCGATCGAGAGGATGACCCCGAGGAGGAGCGGGGCCATGGTTGCGGCGGCTCCGGCACCGATGAGCGCGAGCGGTATCGCGAGCAGAATGATGGTCAGGATGACCGCGAAGAAGATGACCAGCGCCGGGAGGAGTATCCGGAAGTAGTAGGTCTTCCCCGACTGCACGAACTCGCCGACGGAGAAGTTCTCCGCACGGATCGTGCCGTAGACGCCGCCGGCTAAAAACGGCGTCACGAGAAGTTGCAGGAGCGCCAGAGGCTCCGTGTAGAACGCCCCGCCGTAGATGGGGATGACGAGGTTGAGAACCGCGAGAGCGCCCATGACGAGGCCGACCGACCAGAGGACGGGGTGCTGCCGGAGGAGTCCGGCGGCACCGGTGACCGATTCGAGCGTCATGCTCACCGGTTCCTCGGCATGGCGACGATCTCGCGCACCTGCAGGTCGAAGAACGTTGCGGTATGCGCGGGACGGATGACGCAGACGGTATCGGCCCCGGTCGCAGTGCCTCCGACCGCGACCACCTCTTCATCGACGCCGACCGCTCCCTGGTCCGCCGCGATGAGGATACACTCCACCGCGACCTTCAGGCCGACCGCGACCGTCCGCCGCAATGTCTCGGCGATTGCTTCCGTGCGGGAACTCCCCCCGAGTCTCGGTGAGCGGGATATCGCGCGCTCGAGCCCGGAGAGCGCGTGCGTGCCGGTGACGATCTTCGCGCCCTCCGCCCGGAGGGTCCCGGCCGCCTCCGGCGAGAACTCCCACTCGCCGGGCTTTGAGAACCCGACCGCGTGGGTGACGACGATCAGTTCGAGGTCGGTTCCCGCCATTGCATCCCGGAAGGCAAGAGCCGTCCGGCCGCTGCTGCTCGCGACAACGATCTTTTTGAGGCCGAGTTCCCGCGCCCGCTCGACGGCGAACCTGGCGGCGTCGCGGGTGTTCTCTACGCCCGGCGCATCGAAGTAGTAGGTATTCCGGGTTACGAAACTCATGCAATCATGTTGTCGCTGCTCCTAATTGAACCTCCCATACCGGTGGTGGGGGCTGCAACGGGACGGCCAGGGCCGCTATGCCGGGGAAAGAAGGTGATATAATGGTGGATAGCCCAACACTACTCTCAGCCTAACGGTGCGGCAGGAGTTCTCATGATTACACTCGCCATTGCAGGAAAACCAAACTGTGGAAAATCGACGTTTTTCAGGGCGGCGACCCTTGCCCAGGTTGAGATCGCCAATTACCCGTTCACGACCATCGATGCAAACCACGGCGTCGCGTACGTCCGGACAGCCTGCCCGTGCCGGGAGATGCAGGTTCCGTGCGAGAACTGCCGGGACGGGGTCAGGTTCATCCCGGTCGGGCTGATCGACGTGGCGGGTCTCGTCCCCGAGGCGCACCTCGGGCGGGGGCTCGGCAACCAGTTCCTCGACAACCTCCGGCAGGCGGACGCCGTCATCCAGGTCGTCGATGCCAGCGGTGCGACGGATGCCGAAGGGAACCCGATCGATATCGGTTCGCGTGACCCCATAAAGGATATCGAGTTCCTCCAGTACGAGATGTCGATGTGGATGTACGGTATCCTCTCGCGTAACTGGGCGAAACTCCTGCGGCAGGCCCAGGCGAGGGACTTCTCGCTCGAGGCGGCGATTGCCGAGGTCTTTGCCGGCCTCGGGATCACCTACGAGCACGTCCGCGACGCCACCGGGGCGGTCGGGATCGAACTCCGGACGGCGGGGGAGGAGGACCTGATCCGGTTCTGCCGGGAGTTGATGGCGATCAGCAAGCCGATGCTGATCGTTGGGAACAAGGCCGACCAGGCGCCGGAGGAGTGCCTTGAGCGGCTCGTGAAGCACGACGTCATCTTTGCAAGCGCTGCAGGCGAGCTTGCGCTCCGGATGGCCGCGGAGGGGAAGTTCGTCAGTTACCTCCCCGGCGACCGGAGTTTCACCGAGAACCCCGGGGCGAACCTCAGCGCCGCGCAGCGTGCCGGGCTCGCGAAGGTCGCGGAGTTCATGCAGAAGTTCGACGGCACCGGCGTTCAGAAGGCGCTGGACGCCGCGGTCTTCAACCTCCTCGACCGGATCGTCGTCTTCCCGGTCGAGGACGAGCATAAACTCACCGACGGCAAGGGCAGGGTTCTCCCCGACGCGTTCCTCATGAAGCGCGGGTCGACCTCTCGCGACCTCGCCTACCAGGTTCACACCGATATCGGCGAGGGGTTCCTGTATGCCATCGACGCAAAGACCGGGATGCGGATCAAGGACACCCAGGAACTGAAGAACGGCGACATCATCAAGATCGTCAGCGTCCGGAAGTGAACCGGGGGCACGGGGAGGCGGGACGCCTCTCCTCCGCGCTCCGGGGAGCGAACCGACGTCTCACGCGAACCGGTGCAGATCGGCAGGCATTTATATGACCTTGAGAAATATTCGATCATCATGAGCGGCGAGGTCTACCAGGCGCAGGTCCTCCGGAACTTCTTCGACACCATCACCGGAACGGACAGGAACCTGACCCGGATCTACATGTGCGTGATGAGCCTCGCCAAGCTCCGCATGGAGTCCCCCGAGAGGATGACGTTCCTCGTGGACCAGCTCCGCAAGTCCAAACAGAAGCGGGAACTCTCGGTCGATATCATCGATTACATGTGCGACGTTGCGCGCGACCTCGAACTCGGCACCGTCCAGACCGCGTTCGGCGTGAAGGATATCAACACGGTCGCCGACGAGTTCACCGGGATCAGCCTGGACTCGCTCTGATACTTTTTTTCGGGAGCAGCCATTCGGCTACCCCGGGGTCTCTCGATATTGGCTCCTTCCTTTATCTGTCCCCGGCTATCCCGTCCTTAGGGGCAAATTCATTCAGTGCCTCGCGCGGAGGGGCGAAGGCCACATTTCGTTCTATCAGGGGGCCAGAGAAGAGTGCGCGAGTGCCCCCTTTTACAGATTTCGTGGGGGTATCGCCATGACTGCCCCCGCCCGGAGGGTGGGGGAGGAGCGCGAAGCGCGGGCGGGGTGGGGGTGACGAAAGGGCTTACACGGTAGAGACAGGGGAGGGGGGCTGCTCCCCCCTCCCCGTCGGCCCCTCCCCCAATGGCGATATCCCCACGGTCCACTGTACGGGGAGATTCAGGAGAAGAACGGAGTCCCGGGGCGCTCCCAGAGATGCGGCTTCCCACCGGCTATCGCCACGCACTGCCCCCGCCCCTCGGGGTGGGGGAGGAGCGCGAAGCGCGGGCGGGGTGGGGGCTACCGAGAGGTCATACACGGTGTAGAGACAGGGGAGGGGCAAGCCCCCTCCCCGCAGGCCGCCTCCCCCAATGGCGATGTCCCCACGGTCCACTGCACGGGGAGGTGCTGGAAAAAAGAGTGGGACTCTGGCTAGCTCCGGAGGATTGGGTGGGGGCTACCGGGAGAGCCTTAGAGAGTAGAGACCAAAAAGGAGTGGAGCCCCGGTTCGCCCCGGGATATGACCCCAACTTCTGCCGCCCCGCGACGACAGGCACCGCTACCGTACTGAGACCGCGGAGGAGAACTCCCCCCGGTCAGCCCGCTCATCGGGCCAGCTTCTCTTTATACCCTTCCAGGATCTGGATGATGAAGCGCTGGTGCTCCTCCAGCGCCTGCTCGTCGTCGGGGGAGGTCTCGATCCCGACAGCGTAGAGCAGGATCAGCGCGTTGTCGAGGTCGAGAACGGTCGGGTCTTCGACCTGATCCTTTGCGAGACGGACGGCGAGATCGTCGTAGTCCTCCTCCGTGAAGAGATGCTCGGGATTCGTCGTCACCCGGGACTCGGCGAAGCCGCCGGCACGCTCCCGGAGGATCAGGAGCGCGCGCTCCAGGGTTCCGGGGCGCGGAGTGATCGCATCGAGCCGGGCAAGCGCCTCCGTGCTCTTCTCCATCGCGTTTCCATAAAGCCCGAACTTATACGTCAGCAGGGACTGTGCGACCAGGTGGCCGGTCTCCTCGTCGATAACGGCGAGGAGCGGCTCAATCCTGCCGATATATTCATTTAACATCTGCTTCATTGTCTTCTCCTGTAGTTTCGGCGCATTAAACACTTTTTCTACCCGAACTGCAAGGAAGGTGATCGTTGCCGCGAAGACCGTCTGCACGATTACACCGCCCGAACTGATCTCATTGGGTATGACCAGGATGAGAAACGCGAAGAGCGGCGTGAAGAGCGAGACGAGATCCCGCCGGGGTTTTTGGTAGGCCTGGTAGCAGAGGATGCACGAGGCTATCACGCATCCTGCGACACCTGCCCAGACGGCATAGGGAAAGGCGACGGATGCGAGCAGCAGTTCGATTCCGATTCCCAGAAACGAGACTGCGGGGACTGCTAACCAGAGGCGTGGCTCTGTTCCGGGTGTTGTGATGGTATTCGTCATCGACCGTCCTTGTACCATAATTATGCGCAGAGGGTAAACAGGGTTTCCCCCGGTGGGAGCGGCGTCTCGCCGATCAGGGGGACGGAAGATCGGGTACCTCGACCTCCGTATCCCGACCGGCGAGGGCAGCCGTGCGTGACCGGAGACTCTCGCGCTCTGCGGCATACGAGGCCTGTAGCGTCTCCCGCTGGCTCTCCGCGCGGGCCTTCGCGGCAGCCTTTGCCTCGGCCTCCCGGCGCAGTCCCGGGAGCGCGGTCTCAAGGCGCTGCTCCTCGACCACCGCCGGGAGCGCGGCCCGGGCTTCCTGCTCTGCCGCCCGCTTCGTCCTGCAGTCGTGCTGCTGCTCCAGCGCCCGCTTCATCGCGGCAGGCAGGGTTTCGGCGTCGGAGAAGAGGCGGAGTTCGTCCTGGTTCTTGAGGGGGAGATCCCCCTGCCCGATCATGGCGAGAATGACCGGCATCGCCTCTTCGGTCGGGCCGACCGGGTCATCTCCGTCACCCGTATACGCGTCGAGCGCCCGGTCGATCGACGCGGCAGCCGCGCTGTCGCCCGCCTTTTCGGCCACCTTCCCGGCCTTGCGGAAGACGTGGACGACGGTGGTCCGGAGTGTCGCCATCTCCCGACCTGCCTCCTCGGCCGTGGCGTCGAGTGCCCGGAGCCTCTCCTCGATCTCCTGCTTTCGGGCATAGTCCGGGCGCTGGTTGAGGGCGGAAAGTTCCTCTTCCGTCTTGTGGATCGCACTCTCCGCCTCCGCGAGCGCCGCCCCGTATTCCCGCACCTGACCCTCGGCGGCGGCGTACTCCTCGCGGATCCGGAGAAGGGACGCGTGCGACTCCCGCACGTCTTCCACCTGATGGCGGCCGTCACGCGCCCGGGCGAGGGGCTCGTTCATCGTGTTGACCTCCCGCCCCAGGTCTTTGACGGCTGCGCGCACCTCCTTCATCTCCTCCGGGTAGACAGAGGAGAGATACTTCCCCTGCCCTTTCAGCGCCTTGAGCGAGCCCTTCAGGATCTCGGCGGCGGTCGCGTAGAACGCTTCGGGGTCGCCGGAAGGCTCGTGGGAGAGGATCTGCCCCATAGACTTCGTGAACCCCGGTAGCGCCTTTTTCGAGATGTCGCGAAGCCGGGGATGAACCTCTTCGTTCCCCTCCGCCCTCTCCATCCCGGCGATCGCCTCCCTGAGGTGGTCGAGGGTGCCGCGGATCGCCTCGCGCGACGGGGCTATTGCACCGGAGAGTTCGCGCCCGATCTCCTCATCGCGGGCGTCAAGCCACGCAGGGAGGTCGTCGAACGAGAGTTTCAGGCTCTCCTCCTCCGGTTCGGTTCGCCGGAAGAGGTCTCGCAATTGCTTGAACATGGTTCATCCGATTTGGACGGGTGTACTCATCAGGGTTCCGCCCGTCAGTCGCTCCCCGCGATCCGCTGCAGCCGCTCCACGCCGTGGATCTCGCGGATGACGTCCACTACGGCAGGGGGAACCAGGTGCTCCCACGGTTCGCCGTCGAGCATCCGTTGCCGGATAACGGTCCCGGAGTGCGTCAGCCGCTCGTACATATCGGGCGACTGGACGTCGACCCCGGCCTCGGCGAAGAGTTGCATGACGAGGGGGTTTGATGAGTAAACCGTATCAAACGGCGGGGTCATCGCGCGGACGTGGGCGACCCAGAGGGCGTTGCGCTGGACGTCCTCGATCGGGATGACGTAGAACGGGCAGTCGAGGTCGGCGAGCGACCGGGTCAGCATCAGCACCCGCTCCCCCGCCGTGAAGGGGTTCGCCACGGTATGGGAGACCTGGGCGCTCCCCACGCCGATGACGATCTCGTCAGCGGTGCAGGCGATTCTCTCCAGCACCGACTGGTGCCCGTTGTGGTAGGGCTGGAACCGCCCGATGTAGAACCCCCGGCTCATTCCCGGTCACCCCCGTGCGCGACCTGCGCGGCAAACGCGCCCGCCGTGAACCCGGCGTCGATGTTCACCACCGCAAGCACCGAGCACGCCTGGAGCATGCTCGCAAGCGCAGCCTCGCCGCCGCCCATGTAGCCGTAGCCGGTGCTCACCGGAACGCCGATCACCGGGCGGTCGACGAGCCCCGCAACGATCGCGGGGAGCGTCCCCTCCCGCCCGGCGGCCACGATGAAGACGTCGGCCGGGATCAGGTCTTTCAGCGCCGAGAAGAGGCGGTGGATCCCCGCCACCCCGACGTCGTAGGCCGTCCTGACCTCACATCCCATCTCCTCGGCGATCAGCCTCGCTTCCTCGGCGACGGGGACATCAGACGTCCCCGCCGTGAGGATGGCGACGGTTCCGCGCCGGGGAGCCGGCCGATCCTCCGTCGAGAGGATGACACCCCGTGCCGCCTCCCGGTGCTCCATCCGGACGTCCGGCGGCAGCCGGGCGCGGAGAGCGTCGAGGTGCGCCGGCGAGACCCTTGTTCCGACGCACCTTCCGGCAGCCTTCACCTGCGCGAGCATGATATCGGCGAACATCTCCGGCTCCTTCCCCTCGGCGAGCACCACCTCGGGCATCCCGCAACGGACGCTCCTCCCGGTATCGATCCGGGCCATGCCGTCGATAATCTCGATGCGGAGCCCTTCGAGGGCGCCCGCCGCCTCGTCCTCAGATACCTCGCCGTTACGATACATCCGGAGGATGTCCCTGATGGTGGCATTCGGCAGCATAGTTCGATAACAAAAATAGGGGTGGAAGTATAATATTACTTCATCTCATGTCCTATCTTGCCTACGTCGCAGGGTTCGGCGTTGCCGTCACCATCTTCCTCTGGCTCCGCGACCTGCGGATATTCTACCGCACCGGCCTATCCGGCTACCGGAAGGCGGGGTACCTCGGGGTTCCCTACACGGCGCTCGCCCTGTTGGGCTTTTTCGTGACCGCATACGCCGAAGCGTGGGAGTACCTCGGCCTCGGGCTGGTCCTCCTTGCGCTCTACCTCCAGGGCCGGGTCGAGAGGGAGAACGTCTGGCTGCATGGCGAGGGTGCCCGCGAGCGGTTCTTCGGCAGCGCAGAGCGCATAAATGATAAGGGTTCGCGCAAGAGACTTTAATTCAGGAGAATATCGAATGCTTCAGAAACCACGGGGAACACGGGACTTTTTACCCGACGAGATGGAACGACGGCGACTGATCGAGCGGCGGATGCGGGAAGCGGCCCGCCGGTGGGGATACCGGGAGGTCTGCACGCCCGACTTCGAGAACCTTGAACTCTTCACGATGAAGTCCGGCGAAGGGATCATCGGGGAGATGTACGTCTTCGAGGACAAGGGCGGCAGGCAGTTGACGCTCCGGCCGGAAGTGACCGCGGCGGTGCTCCGGATGTACGTCAACGAGGGGAAAGTCCTCCCGAAACCGATCCGCTGGTGCTACTTCGCCGACTGTTTCCGCTACGAGCGCCCCCAGAAAGGCCGTTACCGCCAGTTCTGGCAGTTCGGCGTCGAACTGATCGGTGCGGACACCCCGTCCGCCGACGCCGAGGTGATCATGCTCGCCGACGATACCCTCCGGTCGACCGGCGTCACCTTCGACCTCCACGTCGGCCACCTCGCGCCGATGAAGCATCTCCTCGCCGACCTCGCGCCCGGCGACCAGCGGGCGATCATGGCGTATCTCGACAAACATGACCCGAAAGGGCTCGAGGCGGCGCTGGTCGAGAAGAACCTCACCCACCTTGCCGAACCTCTTGCGGCGCTCGGAGAGTGCCGCACCGTCTCCGAGGTCTTCGAGATCGCGGGCGATGTCCCCGAGCGCGCGCGGATCGAGGAGACGTTCGCGCTCCTCGACGCCCAGGAGATCGACTACCGGCCCGACTTCGGGATCGCCCGGGGGCTCGACTACTACACCGGGATGGTCTTTGAGGGGTTCGCGAAGAACCTCGGCGCGGAGAACCAGATCGTCGGCGGCGGCGCCTACCGGCTCGCCCACCTCTTCGGCGGCGACGACGTCGCATCCTGTGGGTTCGCCATCGGGTTTGACCGGGTCATGGTCTCGATCGGGGAGTTCGAACTCGCGCACGGGCCGGTCGTCGGCGTCGTCTTCACGCCTGATGCCCGCGCGCGGGCGCTCGAGGTCGCCCGGGCCTTCCGGGAGGCGGGGATCCGGGCCGAGGCCGACCTGATGGGGCGGGGGATGGGCGCCCAGCTCGCCCACGCCGCAAAGACCGCAGACTTCGCCGCGGTTCTCGGGAAGCGCGAGGTCGAGGCGGGGACGGTGACCCTCAAGGACCTCCACTCCGGCGAGCAGCAGGAGAGGAGCCTCGAAGAGGCCATCGCCGAGGTGGCACGGCATGGTGCTTGCTGAAGACCTGGCGAAGCAGCAGCGGAGCATCAGCATCGCGGAGTTCTTCGAGAAGAACAAGCACCTGCTCGGCTTCGACTCCCCGACGCGGGGGATCATCACCACCATCAAAGAAGCGGTGGACAACGCGCTGGACGCCTGCGAGGAGTCGGAGGTGCTCCCCGACATCTTCGTCGGCATCAAGAGGGTCGACGCCGAGGTCTACCGGATAACGGTCGAGGACAACGGCCCCGGTATCGTGCCGGAGAACGTCCCCCTGGTCTTCGGGAAACTCCTCTACGGCTCCCGGTTCCACCAGATCCGGCAGAGCCGCGGGCAGCAGGGTATCGGGATATCGGCGGCGGTGCTGTATGCGCAGCTCACCACCGGCATCCCGACCCGGGTCGTCTCACGGACGGGGGCGAAGGCGAGCGCGCACCGGTTCGAGCTGATGATCCGGACCGAGACGAACGAGCCGGAGATCGTCAGCCACGAGGAGATCGACTGGGACCGGACGCACGGGACCCGGATCGAGATCCAGTTCAAGAGCACCCTCGCCGCGAAGAAGCGGCTGGCGGACTACCTCCGCCTGACGGCGATCGTCAACCCGCACGCCCGGATAACGGCCGATATCGACGGCGAGGTGACGACGTTCGAGCGGGTTTCGGGCGAGGTCCCACCGTGCCCGAAACCCATCCTCCCCCATCCGCACGGGATCGAGTTCGGGGCGCTGAAGCGGATCGCGGCGGCGAGCACCGGGACCGTCGAGGAGTTCCTCGTCGGCAGTTTCTCCCGTGTCGGAAAGAAGACCGCAGACGAGATGATCGCGCTCGCAAAACTCAAACCCTCACGGAAGGTGAACAAACTCGATGCCGACGAGTTGAAGAGGCTCCTCGAAGCGATGCAGGCCGTGAAGGTCCCGGCCCCGCCGGCGCAGCAGTGCCTCTCCCCCATCGGGGAGGACCTGATCTGCCGGGGGCTTGAGAAGGAGATCCAGCTCGACTTCGTCAAGGCCCGCACCCGGCCGAGCGCGGTCTACGGCGGGCACTCGTTCATCATCGAGGCGGCGATCGGTTACGGCGGCAAGGTTCCGCCCGAAGGCACCGCCCAGCTCTTCCGGTTCGCAAACCGTGTCCCCCTCCTCTACCAGCAGGGCGCCTGCGCGATCACGAACTGTGTCTCGCAGGTGAACTGGAAGGGTTACGGCCTCTCGCAGCAGGGCCTTCCCATGGGGCCGATGCTCGTCATGGTCCACGTGGCGTCCACGAACGTCCCCTTCACGAGCGAAAGCAAGGACGCGGTCGCGTCCATCCCGGAGATCGAGCGTGAGATCGTCCTCGTCCTCCAGGAACTCGGCCGGGAACTCAAGACCTACCTCTACCGCCGGGACAAAACGAAGCAGCAGGACAACCGCGCCCGGGCGATATGCTCGATCATCCCCGACATCGCCGCAAAGGTGAGCGAGATCGTGGAACTCCCCCTCGTCGACACCTCTCCGATCGAGGGCAAGATCATGCGCAAGGTCGTCGCGAAGAAGCGGACGGTCAACGGGAAGGTCAGTATCAACGTGAACAACTACACGGCAAAGGAAGTCCCTCTCGTCCTCTACAACCTCTCCCGGGATGAGGCCGCGGACGCGGTGCCCCGGCCGGACTTCGTCGACAATATGGACGGGGAGTACAACAAGGTCTGGCGGCGCACCCTCGGCGCCGGTGAGGCCTGGCAGATCGTCTACACGGGATCGGGCGACGGGTCGCTCGACCTGCGCGGCGTGGAGGACAATGTGAAAGTGGTGGTGGATCTCGATGTCTAGGGAAGAGATGGATGCGCTCGCAAAGGAGCGGCTTATCGGTATCGCCCGTGGATGGTACGACCAGATGCGAGACGGCGTCGTGCCCTATATCCGGCTCCCGACGCGGACGAAACGAAATCTCACCTACGACGACGAGGGCGAGGTCTGGAAGTACGGCGAGAAAGAGAGCACCCGGGCGGCGACGAACGAGAAAGGGGCGGTCCATCTTCTGAAGATGGCCTATCTCATCGGGTTCTTGAAGCAGCAACTCGTGGAGAACCGGTCGTCGACCCTGAGAGAACTCTATTACATCTCCGAAGGGTGGAAGAAGGCGAAGTTCGCCGCCCAGGACGAGAGCAACCTCCTGATCGAGGACCTCGAGATCATCACCGACGTCCAGCGGGAGGCGTTCCACCTCCGGCCGGAGGAGGACGGCGCCTCGCTCTTCGGGCCGCTGCGGATACGGGAGAACACCCGCCGCGGCGCAAAAGAGATGCACTGCCAGGATGACGTCGGGGAGGCGGGCTACCCCATCCCGAACAACGTCGACAGCCTTGAGTTCGTCGACCACGACGCGAAGTTCGTCATCGCCATCGAGACCGGCGGTATGTACGCCCGTCTGATGGAGAACGGGTTCGACGAGGAGTACGGGGCGATCCTGGTCCACCTCAAGGGGCAGCCGGCACGCTCCACGCGCCGGGTCTTACGGCGTCTCAACGACTCGCTCAACCTTCCCGTGGTCGTCTTCACCGACGGCGACCCCTGGTCATACCGGATCTACGCGAGCGTCGCCTACGGCTCGATCAAGAGCGCCCACATGTCGGATATCCTGGCGACCCCCCAGGCGCAGTTCATCGGGGTGCAGCCCTCCGACATCTCCGACTACAACCTCCCCGCCGACCACCTCACGGAGCAGGACGTCAACGCCTTAAAGGCGGAACTGACCGATCCGAGGTTCGCGACCGACTACTGGCGCACCCAGATCAACCTGCAGCTCGAGATGAAGGTGAAGTCGGAACAGCAGGCGTTCGCGAGCCGGGGGCTCGACTTCGTGACGAAGGAGTACCTCCCGAAGCGGCTCTCGGAGATGGGGATTATCTGAGACCGCTTCCGAGGTGGCGCAGGGCCGCCCCGGTCGTCTCCCGGCCCTGGGGCGTGCGCTTTATGAACCCGATCTGGATCAGGTAGGGCTCGTAGACCTCTTCGATGGTCCGCACCTCCTCGCCGACCGAGATGGCGATCGTCCTGACGCCCACCGGCCCGCCGCCGAAATCGTCCGCGATGACCGAGAGGATCCGCCGGTCGAGGTCGTCGAGGCCCAGGTGGTCGATGCCGAGCATCGTCAGGGCGCGATCGGCCGTCTCGGCGTCGATACTCCCGTCCCCCCTGACCGTGGCGAAGTCCCGCACCCGGCGGAGGAGCCGGTTTGCGATCCTGGGCGTCCCGCGGCTCCGTTTTGCTATCTCATCCGCACCATCGGGGGTGATCGGGATCTGCATGATCCCGGCGCTCCGCTCCACGATCTTCGCGAGATCGGGAACTTCATAGAGGTTGAGGCGAAAGATGAACCCGAACCGGTCGCGGAGAGGGGAACCGAGCAGCCCGACCTTCGTCGTGGCGCCGATGAGGGTGAACTCCTCCAGCGGGAGCTGGACCGACCGTGCACCCGGCCCCTCGCCGATCATCACGTCGATGCAGGAGTCCTCCATCGCCGGGTAGAGGATCTCCTCGACCACCGGGTTGAGGCGATGGATCTCGTCGATGAAGAGGACGTCGCCGTGGGCGAGGGCGGTCAGTTGGGCGGCGAGGTCGCCGGGCCGCTCCAGCACCGGCCCGGTGGTGCTCCTGATCCCGGCTCCCATCTCGCGCGCGATGATCTGGGCGAGCGTCGTCTTCCCGAGGCCCGGGGGGCCGGAGAAGAGGACGTGGTCGAGGGACTCGCCGCGTTGTTTTGCGGCGGCGATGGCGATGGCAAGAGCCTCCTTGATCTGCGGCTGGCCCACGAACTCGTCGAGGCGCGCCGGCCTGATCGCCGCGTCATCGGGTTCGCCACAGAGAGGCGAGGGCGAGGGGATGCGTTCGTTCATGATCGGCGCTCCCGGAGGTATGCAAGAGCAGCGCGGATCAGGCTCTGCACGTTCGCATCAGGGAGACCCGGGAGGACGGCATCAACCGCCTCCCCTGCTTCCTGGGGTGAGAACCCGAGCGATATGAGGGCGCTCGCGGCGTCGTTGGCCCCGGTCGGGCGCCTGCCGGCGGCGAGGATATCCGCATGCTTCTTCATCTTCTCCTTCAACTCAAGGATCAGGCGCCCTGCACCCTTCTTCCCGATCCCCGGGATCCGGGTGAGCGTCTTCTCGTCGCCGTCGAGGATTGCAACGGCAAAGTCCTCGAACGCTATCCCGGAGAGGATGTTCATGGCGGTCTGGGGGCCGATGCCGGAGACCCCGATCAGGATCGTGAAGAGTTCCCGTTCGCGCTGGTGGAGAAAGCCGAAGAGTCGGATGTCGTCGTCGCGGACCACCATATGGGTGTGGACCGTGACGCGGCCCTGCGCCTGCCTGAGGGTCTCCAGCGCCGGTCCGGTCACCTGCACCTGGTAGCCGACGCCGCCGATATCGATCACCACCCACCGGTCGCCGGTGGATATCACGTCTCCTGAGAGTTGGGCTATCATCGTAGTTGCACCATATTGATGTGGCAGAGGGCGATGGCGAGGCCGTCGGCGGCATCGTCGGGCCGGGGCACCTCCTCCAGCCTGAGGAGCCGGCGCATCATCTCCTGCATCTGATGTTTATCGGCACGCCCCGACCCGGTGACCGCCTGTTTGACCTGGTTGGGGGTATACTCGGCAACCGGGACCCCGTGCTGTGCCGCGGCGAGGAGGAGGACGCCGCGTGCCTCGCTGACCTGCATCGCCGAGGTGGTGTTCCTGGAGAAGAAGAGCCGCTCCACGGCGACCCACCCGGGATCGTACTCGTCGAAGAGATCGGAGATCCTCGTGTGGATCTCAAGCAACCGCTCCTCGTGGATGCGGTCGCCGCCGGTCTCGATGCAGCCGTAGGTCAGCGGCACCGGAGATCTGCCGCCGGTGCTGAGGACACCGTAGCCGGTCCTTGCGAGCCCTGGGTCGATACCAATGACGATCATGGGTAAATCCGGTTTCTGTTCACTAAGGTATCGGTTCTCCTGGTTGATACCTTTTGTCGGCAGAGTTATCGGCCGGAGAGGTATTTTTTCAGCGTCGTCACCTTGTTCCGGATCGACGATCGTTCAATGCCAAAGAAAAAACTGATCTCCTTTGTAATGGGAGATCCACCCTTTCCCGGCCGGATCAGATTTGCATTCTGGCAGGCCGCGTATACGATCGCCGCCCCCCAGAGGGCCGCATCTCCCCGTACGAGCGGTGTTGCTGGGTGGTTGTGGAGTTTCTCGATGGTCTCCCGGCAATGATCAAGGATGGCGCCATCCTCGAACCTATCGCAGAATTCTTCGCACAGGGTGAAGATCGTGGTAGTGCGCAGCTCGTTGACATCTAACACCAGCGGTTCATTCCTGATCTGGTTGGAGATCTCTTTCCAGATCTCTTCGTTATCCGGGTCTATTCCGGTCAGCCTTATGATCTCTCTCATCGCGAAGTTGAGGAATGCATTGAGATCATCTATGTCAATGCCTGCCCCCCTTGCACTCATCAGGATTTGCTTGAAGAGAGCCTGACTCTTCTCCGGGCTGGTGGCGACTTCCTGGAAAGCCGGTTCCACCTCTTTCATGGCGGTAATGAGTTCTTGAGCATTTGCGAGGCGGCCTGATGCCTCCATGTGTATCAAGAATCGAGAGAGGATCGGAACGGCTTTTTCCGGCCAGTCGTCTGGAAAGGTCGGGTTTTGCGCCAGATCCTCGACCAGGCATTCCTGCACGGATCGAACATTCCATGCCTCTATCTTCAATCCGTAATGGTCATACATAAACATGCAAAAGGCCCCGACACTTTCTCCGGCCATACAGGCAGCTCTTTCGCCGTATGCCGCATCCTCTGCCTCAACAAACGCATTGATACCGGGCCCGATATCCTGGACGACGGCAGCCAGGGCGCTCGACTCCACCTCGGCGTCGACCGCGGTCTCATCCGGTTCTTCAGGAGCGATCTCGCCCGCGCTCCACCCCGGAGGATACCAGCGAAGTGCGGCAATTGGGTCATCGGCATAGCCACAGATGCCGTTTCTCGGGGAGTTGGCGATGATATCCACCCATTCGTGTTCGGGATCGACGGATTGGAGGCACTTGCGGCAGTAATAGCGTGGGTCCTCCTCTTCAAGATCGTCCCGGGTGAACTCGGCTGTATCCCCACATCGGTCACAGGAGATGGCCGGCCGGTCGTTTCGCGCGATCAGGCAGAGCCGACTATCCCGTGGAGCAACGGGTGTTTCCCCGATCACCTTCAGGTCCAGCGATGTGGTAGAGCCGAAGTCGTAGTCATAGGAGAACGTGCTGTCCCGGGTAAGGACATGGGAGAGAGGGATGTCCATGGCATCTGTGGAGCACTCAGCGTCCGACTCGTAGGTGACTTCTTCGATCAGAAAGGAACTGAGGTGCCCGCAACACTCCACCCACACGTCGCGGATCAACTGATCGAGGTCTCCGGGCCGGGCATCGTGTCGCGCAAGGACCACCAGCCAGTAACTCTTGTTGTAGTGCCCCTGGATCATGATGAGGAAGGAGGGATGTTTTCCAGCCGGCCATCCCGACGTTTGAAGGCATTCCATGCTGTGTTTAAGCACTTTACGCTTTGTCACGGGAGCCTTGCAGAGCAGGCAGGTACCGGGTGGAGATTTTGAGACCATTTATCCGAGGTATGATCACCATGAGATAATGAATGATCGCAGTCTGCTGTCTTCTTCGGGAACGCGATCGGGACGCCCCTCTGCATGCCCGGACTACTCGGATTGCGACCATTCGACGAAGGCTTCAGGAAGGTCATGTTCCGGGTGAAGGGGGGGCCTGCCCTCAAAACCGGGGCGGTGTACGCATTTGAGTATGAGACGGAGGACATCCTCAAACCCTTCGTGCAGAAGAGCCGGAGCGGGAAGACAACCTACCAGTACCCTCAGAGGTTCTACCACAGAATTACCGGCATCACGCTGGTATCGACTGAGCCCGACCTGGACTTCCTGCCGGACTTCTAACCCTCCAGAAATCATTTTAACTCACAGCGTTCACCGGGACGATACAGTACTCGAAGCGGGAGGAGTGGCGCTCCGAGCGGCCGACAATCCTCCGCAGTTCATACTACCAGGGGCGTACACATAGGTTCCAGAGAGCGGTCACAACTCATCCAGCCATTCAGCGATCGAGACGATGTGAACTGTCCGACCGTCGACGGTTGTCTCCGCCGACTCCGACGCAGTGACGACCGTCCCCTCATCAAGGCCATGTGCATCCATCGCCTCGACAAGCCCACGCATCTCCCGGTGCCTCGTAACATCATCCTGCAGGGACTGCGTCACCTGGATGGCCAGGACGATCGTCCGGCCAGACCTTACCAGGAAGTCGCACTCGTAGCGGTCCCGGTGGTAGAAGATATCGCCATACTTCTTCATCAGGGCGATGAAGACGATGTTTTCCAGGAGTCTCCAACGATTTTCGGAGAATGCAAATGCAACGGCATTTATAAGGCCGGGATCCACGAAATAAATTTTTTTAGGGTTTGCAACCTGTTTTTTTGCAGAATAATCAAATTTCATCAGGGGATACAGGAGGAACGCATTCCCGGCGTACTCGATGTACTCTCTCACGGTATCCGGTGCGATGTTGAGGGTCCTGGCAATCTGGTTGTACGAGGTGGCGTTCCCGGCATTTGATATAAGATAATAGAGCAGGTCTACAATCTCGCTGTTCTTCCTCAAACTGTTCGGATAGATGATATCCTTGAGATAGATCGTTTCATAGTAGTTTTTGAGTATCTGTATCTTCAGGTCCCTGTCCTTTTCGAGGACCACACGGGGGAAACCACCGTATTTCAGGTAGGTCTCAAAATGATGCCTCTTCTCGATGATTGTCGGGTTCAGAATACCCTGAAACCGAAGAAACTCAGGGAAAGAGAGTGGGTACACATAGCAGGAAAAACACCTGCCCGATAGGAGGCGGCTACTCTCCTGCCTGAGCAGCGAGGATGTGGAGCCGGTCAGGATACATTTGACCCCGCTCGTTGTGTCATAGAGAGTCTTGATGGTGGGCACCCAGGCGGGATAGTGCTGAACCTCGTCGATACAGAGATAGAGCCGTTCAAGTTCGGGGTGGCGGGCGAGATGGTCCTCGACGATGCGACGGATCAGCCAGGGATCGTCCGCCATCGAGAGGAGGAGGGGTTCGTCCATGGTGATGAAGAGGATGGCCCTGCCGGGCACACCCCTTCTGAGAAGGGAACTGATGATCTGGTACACCAGCGTCGACTTCCCTGTCCTGCGTGCACCGACAAGGAGGAGCACCTCAGGTGCATCAAGATACTGTTTCAGGAGAGGAAAGATGAAAGTCGTTCAACGCCGATTTCAAACTTTTTTCCAAACCACCAGGGGTTCTGGCTCTCGAGTGCGATCTGCAGCCTCTCGTCCATCTATCGATCATACTCGATGATAATCGATAAAAGTGTCGATTATGATCTACGATATCCCCGCGTTCCGGAAAACGCGTCAGGTGGACCCTTCCGCGTAGATCAGCCGATCCCGACTTCTTGATCTCATGCAGACTGTGGTCGCCTCGCCAGAGTCGTACCGGACTTCCCGGCCCGCCCCTTCAACCCCACAAGTTAAAGCACGCAGTCGTGGCAGTCCTGCGCTCCGCATGCCCGGTTCTCGATCTTCCACTCGAGCGCCCACCGCTTGATATCCTTGATCACCTCGACGAGTCCGAGCCCGCTTGCGGTGAGGGTGTACTCGCTCCTGACGGGGACGGTTCCGGCCTCCATGTGCTTCTCGACGAGCCCCTCCTCCTCCAGTTCCTTCAGGCGGGCCGAGAGAACCTTCGCCGTGATCCCCGGGAGGCAGTCCTTCACCTCGGTGAACCGCCGGGTGTAGCCCTCCCCCTTGTAGAGTTCGAGAATGATCAGGAGCGTCCACTTCTTCCCCAGGTATCTGACGGTCTGATTGACTGTACACTCGTCCTGCATGGTATAGTTAGAGAAACCTTCTCCTACTTATACTCAAGTATCAAATTGATATCTTGTATCAAAAAGATACCAAGGAGTGACATGAATGTTCTGCAACCAGTGTGAAGAGACGGCAAAAGGCCTTGGCTGCACCGTGCGCGGTGTCTGCGGCAAAGACGAAGAGACCGCCGGGCTCCAGGACGTCCTGATCTACACCCTCAAAGGGCTCTCGGTACGGAACCTCGCGGCGATGAAGAAGGGCGGCGGGAACCCGGAGGCAGGGAGGTTCGTCGCGGAGAGCCTCTTTGCGACCCTGACCAACGTGAACTTCGACCCCGCGCGGTTCGAGAGCGCGATCCAGGAGGCGGCCCGCATCCGCGACGCTCTCCCCCCCGCCGGGAGTGCGGAGCCTGCGGCCTGCACCTGGGCCCCGGCAAGCCCTGAGGCCATCGCGGCGAAGGCGCAGGAGATCGTCGCCGCACGGGAGAACGCTGATCCGGATCTCCAGTCGCTCCGCGACCTCCTTGTCTACGGGCTCAAAGGAGTCGGTGCCTACTCGCACCACGCCGCCGTCCTCGGCTACGAGGACGAGGAGGTCATGACCTTTATGCAGGAGGGCCTCGCCGCCACGCTGCAGGACCACACCGTCGACGAGATGGTCGGGTATGTGCTCGCGTGCGGCGAAGTCGGCGTGAAGGTCCTCGCCCTCCTCGATACGGCGAACACCGGCTCCTATGGGACGCCGGCGATCACGACGGTCGGCACCGCCGCAGGCGCGCGGCCGGGCATCCTGGTCACCGGCCACGACCTCAAGGACCTCGCCGACCTCCTCGAACAGACCCTTGGGGCGGGCGTCGACGTCTACACCCACGGCGAGATGCTTCCGGCGCACGGCTACCCGGGCCTTAAGAAGTACGACCACCTGGTCGGCAACTACGGCGGTTCCTGGCCGTTCCAGCGGGAGGAGTTCGAGCGGTTCAACGGCCCGGTCCTGGTCACGACGAACTGCCTGGTCCCCCCGAAAGACTCCTACCGCGACCGGGTCTACACCACCGGACTCGTCGGGTTTGCGGGGGTAAAGCACATCGGTGCGTCGCCGGATGGGAAGAAGGACTTCTCGGCCCTGATCGAGCACGCGAAGCGCTGCGAACCCCCGGCGGACCTCTCCCGTGGCGACCTGGTCACGGGGTGCGCCCACACCCCGGTTCTCGCGATAGCCGATACAGTCGTCGGTGCGGTGAAGTCCGGTGCCGTCAAGCGGTTCCTCGTGATGGCAGGCTGCGACGGCCGATACAGCGGGCGGGACTACTACACTCAGTTCGCGAAGGCCCTTCCCGCGGACACGATCATCCTCACCGCCGGGTGCGCGAAGTACCGCTACAACAGCCTCGGGCTCGGTGATATCGGCGGCATCCCCCGCGTCCTCGACGCCGGCCAGTGCAATGACTGTTACTCCCTGGTGGTCATCGCCCAGGCCCTCGCCGAAGCCTTCGGCGTCGGGATCAACGACCTCCCGATCTCCTACAACATCGCCTGGTACGAGCAGAAGGCGGTGCTCGTCCTTCTTGCCCTCCTCTCGCTCGGCGTCAAGGATATCACCCTCGGCCCCCGCCTCCCGGGCTTCGTCTCGCCCGGAATCCTGAAAGTGCTCGTCGAGAACTTCGGGATCAGGGGGATCGCGACGGTCGAGGAGGACCTCGAACGGATGGTGCCGGGGAACTGAATCCACTTCCTTTTCTTAAACAATTGGATTTTGTGGGCTCAGGTGGGAGCGTTTCGGGCTATGGAGGAGGTCGTCCCAAAAAGATCTCCGAACCTTCGGCATACCCTAATCGGAGCGCTTACTCCCTATGAATCTGCCATCTGACCCTCATCCCGGACATTGAGGGTGAAACGGCTTCCCATTGGATGTCGCACCTCCGGTGCTCCTGCTCCGGTTCTACGAACCATCGCATATCGCCACTCGGGGAGTGCGACTGGCCGAAGGGTGCGATGGGCCGAAGGGCCGGAGCTGGAGAAAACCGAAGGGTTTCGGGTCAGGAGCATGAGAAGAACGAAGTTCTTCGAGGGTCCGGGGAGGTGCGACCGGAGGGAGCTTGAGCACCGCAAGGTGCGAGCGGGTGCCCCCCTCCCGGTAACGGTGTTCTGGGACAACTCCGAGTTTTGCTGTCTGGGGCTGGAACGCGGGTGGGAAGACAAAGCCCAACCCGCTCTGAGAAGTATCTAAAACGATCGAGAGTTACAGTCTCCTGGAGGATGAGGATGCCATATAGATACGCGATCGAGGTAATCTACAGCGATGAGGACGAAGGGTTCATCGCCGTGGTCCCGGAACTTCCGGGGTGCTCCGCATTCGGCGAGACCGAGGAGGAAGCGCTCCGCGAGGTGAAGGTTGCCGTCTCCCTTCGGCTTGAGGCCGCCATCGAAGAGGGCAGGAGAATTCCGGAGCCTGTTGGGAGGGAGCGGCTCCGGGATATTCTTTCGGGGACAGGGGCCGCGTGCGGGCCGGGAGCGTGAACGGCAGTCCTCATGCGCGGGCAATCTCCGGGTGTTAGACATCTACAGGGCCAGCACACGGTTTTCCCATATGTCCTTCGACGGGAGGCGACCGCTACAGGACACCGGGTTCTGCCGCAGGGAAGGGTTAATGAGCAGGGGTGACGCAACCCTTTTTGCGGGCAGGTCCGATTGTACGTGGAATTGACCTGCTGTGAGGGGTCGGCCGATGCGGAAGGTGAAAGGAGAAGTGGATGAAGTTGACCGAGAGCGGATCATCGGTCAGCTCCGCCGGTGCCTTGACGGCAGGGAGGATATACTGCTCGGGTATCTCTACGGCTCTTTTCTCCGCCACGGCGAGTTCCATGACATTGATATAGCGTTGTTTGTCTCCGGGGAGAGAGATCCCTATGAACTCTACAAATATACCATGGGTATCGCATCCGACCTTGAGCGGTGTATCACGCCGAGGTATGAGATCGATCTCCGTCTCCTGAATGATGCGCCCGTCGAGTTCCAGTATGAAGTAGTGAAGACCGGCCGTCTTCTTGTCTCCCGGGATGAGGAGACGCGCATCGCTTTTGAGGCCGACGTGATAGCGCAGTTCCTCGATCTGAAATATCTCTACGATACGATTGACAGAGCTCTCCTCGCCAGGGTGGGAGAATGAGGCTTTTCCATCATATGCGGGAACTGGAGGAGGCTCTGAGGGACTGGGAGCGGTATCAACGCATCCCCAAGGAGCAGTTCCTGCAGGACCGGGATACGCAGAATATGATCCACCATGCCATGCTGCTATCCATTCAGTCGGCAATCGACATAGCGACCGATGTGATTGCGG
>NZ_FMID01000032.1 GCF_900095385.1 Methanoculleus chikugoensis | reverse complement strand
GATCCTCATCGCCGCCGCGATCACCCTCTTTGCCGGGGCGCCGCTCACCATCCTCCTCCCGCTCGTCCCGGTCATCCTCTTCTTCCTCGCAAACGCCCTGATCATCGGGATGGCCTCCCGGAGTTTCAAGGAACTCTCGTTCGTCTCGATCTTCTTCTCGACCCTCGCCACGTCGTACCTCTTCTTCCCGACGGTCTTTGCGAACACCCACGTCATCAGCATCATCTCGCCCCTCACCCTGGTCGTCCTCGATATCCAGGGCGACGGGTTCACCGCCATGGAGTACGTCTACTCGACCGTGCTCTTCTTTGCAACGAGCATCATCCTCTTCTACGTCGGCATCACGAACTTCCGCGAGGAGCGCCTCTTCTCAGAGAAGCCGCTCACTTCAAGGCTCGCGGACTTCGTCTCGGCCGGGGTCAGCCGCGACCACCCGCACCTCTCGCTCTTCCTGCTCGCCGGTTTCACGATACCGTTTGTCTTCATGGCCCAGATGCTGACGCTCGTCCTCTTCTTCAACATCCCAATGCCGCTCTCCCTCGTCCTCCTGACCGTCTCCGCGGCGTTCATCGAGGAGTTCGCGAAGTCGATCGGGCTTTACGCGGTGGCACGGGAGCGGCCCGGGTTCCTGACACCGAGGAACCTGCTCCTCGCGGCGGTCGCGATCGGGTCCGGGTTCCTCGTCGGCGAAAAACTCCTCCTCTTCGCCACGCTCGCCCAGATCACCGAGTCGATCTTCGGGAGCGTCCTCTTCCTCTCCCTCCAGGTGCTCTGGATGCCGCTCCTCCTCCACATCACGGGCGTGCTCATCACCGGCGGCTTCCTCCTGCTCTGGGGGCGGCAGGGTTACGGCCCGGGGCTCATCGCGGCGTGCACGGTGCACAGTCTCTACAACCTCCACTTCCTGATGGGGGCGCTCCTGTGAAGAGACGAAATATCGGCCTTATCGCGAAGAAAGAACTCCTCGGGC
>NZ_FMID01000031.1 GCF_900095385.1 Methanoculleus chikugoensis | reverse complement strand
CGTCGGAGAAGACGATCGTCTTTGCGATCCTCCTGCAGGTCTTCATCGCGATGTTCTCGTCATTCTTGATGGTGGGGCTCACCGCCATGTACGACCCGGAGGCGATCGAGGGCTACTCGACGATCGCTTACGGTGTCGGCTACGCCGGAGCGGACTCACCGCTCATCGACGAGTTCGAGAAGAGAGACGACCTCATCCTCCACCGGATGGATCTCGGCCAGGCGCTTGCGGCGCTCCGCGAACGGCAGGTCTCGGCGGTGGTCTACGTCCCGGACACCCCGCCCGATGCGGAGGGGGCGGTCATGGTCACGCTCTACCTCATCCAGAACGACCTGCAGTCGAGCGTCATCAACGTCAAGGTAAAAGAGGTGCTCCAGGGCTACGAGAAGGAACTGCGGGAGGTTCGGGCCGACCGGATGACCACCTTCCCGGTTTCGCTGAACTTCCCCGAGTCCGGTGGCGGCGAGAACTTCTTCGAGTTCGTCTACGGCCTCCTCATCCCGCTGCTCGTCCTCCTCCCGGCGATCGTCTCAGCCGCCCTGATCATCGACCTCATCACCGAGGAGTACCAGCGCCGGACGCTCGAGACGCTGATGTCGACGCCGGTCACGTTCGCGGAGATGGTCTGGGGGAAGGTTGTGGCCTGCGAGGTTCTGGTTCCGGTGCAGGCCGGAGCCTGGCTCCTCCTCCTCGGGTTCAACGGCATCGCGGTCGATAACGCTGCCGCGATCCTCCTCCACGCCTCGGCAGGCGGGCTCTTCCTCATCCTGCTCGGGGCGCTCGTGGCGCTCCACTACCGTGAACGGACGAGCGCCCAGTTCATCTTCTCGACCGCGCTCGTCGTGGTCTTCCTCCTCGTCATGGCCGTTCCCTACAATCCGTTAAACCTCATGGTCCGGCTCGCGGTGGATACCGCCGGCCCCGTCCACTGGCCGATCCTCGCGCTGGTCGCGGGAGTAGCAGCCCTCCTCGGGTGGGCCGTAACGGCCTACGCCCGCCGGGTCGGGGAAGGGGTTACAGCGTAGCCGTCATCTCGCGGCATTCCATCGTGGGCAAAATATATATCGGCAGATATGCCATTCAGCCCATCGATGACCCACCTCCGTCACCTCAGTACCACCTGTGCAGTCTGCGGCGAGGCCTGCCGGTTCACCATCCCCGAGGCCGCGGGCAGCGTCGGGTCGCGAGACCTCGACACCCGCCCCGCGGAACCCCTGCGCTCCACCATCTACGCATGGGTGAAACGGTGCCCGTCCTGCGGCTACTGTGCGCCCGACCCGGGCAAGGCACCGGAAGGAGCGGCCGACGTGGTGAAACTCCCGCGTTATCGCTGGCAACTCGACGCCCGGAAGTTCCCTGGAATAGCAAACACCTTCCTCTGCTGGTCGATCATCCAGGAAGATCTCGGTTTCCCGGCCCAGGCAGCGTGGGCGTCTCTCCATGCCGCCTGGGTCTGCGACGACGAGGGGGAGGATGTGCCCGCCCGGATCTGCCGGAAACGTGCCGCTGATCTCCTGCGGCGGGCGTGGGAGAAGGGCGAACGGCTGGCCGCCCTGGAGGGAGCGGACGAGGCCGTCCTCGCGGATCTGCTCCGCCGGGCGGGGAGGTTCCGGGAGGCCCGCGCCGTTGTCGCGGAGGCGCTGGAGAAGCACCCGCAACCCATCATCGCCGACATCATGCGGCTCCAGGCACGGTTGATCGCCGCATCGGATCGGGGTGTCCATACCGTCGCCGAGGCCCGGCGGTTCAGGATCGTGGGTCGAGGAGCCCCCTGACTTCAGTCCGGGGCGGAATCGACCCTCCGTATATCACAATGCACTTCCGTCCCGCGCGGCTATTCTTTATGCTGGGGAAGTTCCCACTGAAACGATGTATGCAATCGGTGACGAAATTGCGGTTGGTTGCGTCTCCTGACGAACGGCAGACGCTGTTCGCCACGATGGAGCGATACAATGCCGCCTGCAACACAGTGTCACCGATTGCCGCCTCTGTTCGACAGTTCTCCAACATCGGTCTGCAGAAGCGGCTGTACCGTCACGTTCGGGAGACCTTCGGGCTCTCGGCGCAGATGGCCCAGCTTGCTATCCGCAAGGTTGCCGGGAGTTACCGGAGCACCAGAGAGGCGATCAAGGAGCAGAACAAGGTACTTGCCGCTCTTGGCAAACCCTTGAAGTCCCTCACCGAGCTCTCATTCCGGGAGCACGGGGCCATCTGCTACGATGCCCGGGTGCTCTCCCTCGGCCGGAGCCGGGTGAGCATCTGGACGCTGGACGGCAGGATCAAACTCCGGTACCGCAAGCCCGATCATTTCCCGGCGGTCGCGACCGTCAAGCAGACGGACCTCGTCTACCGGGATGGGGCGTTCTGGCTCTACGCGACCGTGGAGACTCCCGACATCGAGCCTGCCGAACCCTCCGGGTACCTCGGGGTCGATCTCGGGGTGGTGAAGAACGCCACCACGAGCGACGGAGTAACTTTCTCCAGCGACGCCACCGAGAAGGTGCGGCAACGGTACGGTAGACTCAAGGGGGTTCTCCAGAAGGTCGGCACCAGGTCGGCCAAACGAAAACTGCAAAAGATCTCCGGCAGAGAACACCGGTTTAAGACGAATACCAACCACGTCATCAGCAAGAGAATCGTTTGCGCGGCACAAGGCACGAAGCGGGGGATTGCTCTCGAAGACCTGAAAGGCATCCTCCTGCGGACGACGGTTACGAAGGGGCAGCGCGAGCGACATCATAAGTGGGCGTTCCACCAACTTCGATCCTTCATCGAGTACAAGGCCCGCAGGGCCGGGGTTCAGGTGCAGGTGATCGATGGAGCGTATACGAGCCAGCAGTGCAGTGCCTGCGGGTCCATCCACCCCGATAACCGCCAGACCCAGGCAGCGTTCCGCTGCCTCGCCTGCGGGCATACGGAGAACGCTGATCTGAATGCAGCGAGGAACATCGCTGCCAGGGCCGCCGTCAACCGGCCTATTGCGATCTGCTCCCCCGACACCGGAGGAGAGGTGGAATCGCAAGCCTGTAAAGAGCATGGTGCCACCTATGGTATCATGCCCCCGACTTCAGTCGGGGGTAGTTGACGCAGCCCGCACCGCTCTGACCGGCAGATCCCCACCTTTTGTATACTGTTCCGGCGATACTGTATCATGGAGATCACGATCCTCTCCCCCGGCATCTACACCTACGGCGCCATGCTGATCGGCGGTGTCCTCCGCGACGCGGGACACCGGGTGGCTCTCACCCGGACGCCCGCCGCCCCGGGCGATTCGGTCCTGCTCATGAGCCTCTTCTCGACCCAGCACCTCCTCGATCCCGCGATCCGCGACCTGATCCGGGCACACCGCGAGCGCGGAGGGGTGGTCTACGTCGGGGGGCCGGTCTCGGCCGCACCGGAGATGGTGCTCGGGGAGCTCGCCCCCGACGCGGTGGTCGTCGGCGAGGGCGAGGAGACGGTGGTCCGGCTCGTCGAGGAGGGGGTGTCGCCCGATCTTTCGGGGATCGCGTTCCTCGACGCCGGCCGGCCGGTCGTGACGCCGCCCGCTCCGCCGGCGTCGATCGACCGGCCGCTCCCCCTGATCCCGGACGACATCGGGAGCCAGAGCGTCAGGGGAGCGAGCGCCTACATCGAGACCCACCGGGGGTGCATCGGGGCGTGCACCTTCTGCCAGGTGCCCCGGTTCTTCGGGAGGACGATCCGGAGCCGGCCGCTCGGAAGCATCGTCGAGGAGGTGAAGGCCTTTGCGGCGCACGGCGCGACGAGGCTCTCGGTCTCCGGGGGGACCGGGTCGCTCTACGGCTCCACCGACGGGGAGATGAACCCGGAAGCCTTCATCGCCCTCCTTCGTTCGATGGCGGAGGTGATGGGAGCGCGAAACGTCTCCTCCCCGGACATCCGCGTCGACTGCATCACCGACGAGGTCCTGGACGCCGTCCGGCGGTACACCATCGGGTGGGTCTTCTTCGGGATCGAGTCGGGGAGCGACCGGGTTCTCCGGATGATGGGCAAGGGCGCGACCGTCCGGCAGGTCGAGGAGGCGGTGGAGCGGTGCCGGGAGCACGGTCTCCGGGTTGCGGGGAGTTTCATCGTCGGCTACCCCGGGGAGACGGAACGGGACTACGAAGCGACGAAGGATCTCATCGCCGCACTCTCCCTCGACGACGTCTTCGTGAGCAGCGCCGAACCCATCCCGGCGACGCCGCTCGCCGACCTCGCGGTCAGGACGCCCCGCGACAAAAACCCGGCGTTCATCCCGCATGCCGGGGAGTACCGGGCGCTCAACCTGACCGAGAGCGAGGCACGGTGCTTCGACCTGATGATGCACGCCGATCTCTTCCGCCCGCAACTGCGGCTCGTGACCGACGAGGTCTACAACACCTATCTCGCCGAAGCACGGAAGCAGGGGCGGGATATCAGGGCGGCGACCGAACTCATCCTCCGCTACGCCCGACCGTAAGGTCCGGACCGGCATCCGCTTCCATTCTTCGTTCTCACTGCTGAAACAGCCCGGCTTGCCCGAGCCGGAAACCCTTAAGTATCCTCGAACATCTACTCCCCCGCCTTGAAGGGATACCTCTTCGAGAAGAACAAGCTGGAGGGAGATACGATGGCTGAACAACAGGCAGGATCGATGTTGGAGACCCGGCCGGGGCGGGGAGAGACGGTGAACCTGATGCGTGCGCACGACATCCGGGACGTCAAGGTGCGAAACCCGGAAGGAGAGAACCTCGGCGATATCAGCGATATCGCGATAGACCGCGACAGCGGCTGCATCGCATACGCCGTGCTCTCCTACGGCGGGATCCTCGGGTTCGGCGAGAAGCATTTCGCCATACCCTGGGAGGCGGTTCGCACCCGCCCGGGGGAGAGGAGTGCTACCGTGGACGCGGACAAGCGGACGCTGGATAGCTCTTCGGGGTTTTCCCGGGACAGGATGCCTCGTGAAGCCGACTGGAGTCTGGTCCGGACACCGCCCCGGGCACGCGCAGCAGCGGTGCCCACGGCCCCGGTAACGGAGAGGGAGGTTCCGCCTTCACGGGGGGTGGGCACGGCTGCAGCAGCGGCCACCGGAGCAGCAGTGGCAGGCGCAACGAAGCCGGCGGAGACAACGACCCCTGCCGGAGAGCGGATCGTTCCGACACCGCCGCCCGTCCAGACGGTCGCACGCGGCTGGGGAGAGCAGCCGACGACGCAGCCCGTCGAGGAGCGACCGGTGACGACGGAGGCCCCGCCAACCAGGGAGACCCGGGAACCCGGCGTCAGGGAGGTCAGGAGGGAGCGCATCGTCGAGACCGCGCCCCGCGAGGCTGTCGTCGAGGAGGTCAGGAGAGAGCCGGCAGGCGCGATGGAGGGCCGGCCGGTAACGGAGGCCGAACGATCACTGATGACCCCGGGGCCTTCCGCCGGTCGCCTCTCGGCCGCCGGGCTGCAGACCTACCTTGCGGGCATGAACTACCCGGCGAGCAAACAGGATCTCATAACCCATGCCCGGCAGAGCAACATGCCGCAGAACGCGGTCTCGGTACTTGAGAACTTCAACGACCGGACATACCGGTCGGCCGCAGACGTGAGCGCGGAATTCGGCAGCGAGGCTCGAACCCGGCAGCCGACCGGAATCGAGATGCCTGCACGGGAGGTTCGCGAGACAACCGTGGAGGAGGTCCGCGAGGAAGCACCCACGACCCGGAGGACGGTACCACCCCGCGCCCGTCTCTCCGCTGCGGACCTGCAGGTCTACCTCAAGGGCATGGACTATCCGGCAGGGAGGCAGGATCTCGTAACCCACGCCCGGGGGAAAAATGCCCCACAGGAAGTCATTTCGTCGATCGAGGGGTTCTCCGACCGGACATACCGGTCGGCAGCCGACGTGAGCACGGAGTTCGGGAGGGAGGTCCGCGGGGAGCAGCCGGCCGCGATGGAAACGCGGCGGGAGCCCGGGATCACTGCGGAGGAGGTCAGGAGAGAGGAGACGGTCCGATCTGAAACCCACGTCGAGGAGGCCCCCGCGGCACGAAGGACAGTACCATCCCTCACCCGCCTCTCCGCTGCGGACCTGCAGGTCTACCTCAAGGGCATGGACTACCCCGCGGGCAAACAGGAGATCGTCGTCCAGGCCAGGAAGAACAACGCTCCTCAGGACGTGATCACGGCGATCGAGGGGTTCTCCGACCGGACATACCGGTCGGCCGCAGACGTGAGCACGGAGTTCGGAAAGGTCCGGTGACGGGGAGGGCCCGCCGCCACGGGCGGCAGCCGGGAAACATCCCTCCCAACCTCCCCGGCACGCCGATTCTATGGCGGAGAACTCTTCGCCGGTAGCCCGGTACCGGAACCGGGGAACTGTTAAATAGTCGCAACACGCATCGCCCGCTCTGCGCGAAGGTGATGATCGCCTTCGAACAGGGTATGGTGGTTGCAATGGCTGAGACGATTCTGGAGCAGCAGGTGAGGAGGACGGAGGGGCAGGAGTTCTTCTCATCCGAAGATGTCGTGGGGAAGCGGGTGAAGAACCCGGAGGGCTATGATCTCGGCGAGATCTCGAGCCTGCGGGTCGGCCTGCCCACGGGAAGGGTGGCGTACGCGGTGCTCAGGACCGGCGGCATGTTCGGCCTCGGAGCGAAGCATTTTGCCATCCCCATCGAGGCCATGGTCTACCGGCCGGGGGACGATGTCTTCGTGGCGAACATCAGCAAGTACCGGCTCGACAACGAACCCGGGTTCTCGGAGGGGGATTGGCCGAGGGAAGCGAACTGGAGCCTGATCGAGTCGAGACGCCCCATGGGGCCCCCGAGCCAGGAGGAGGCACGGGCCGTGACCCGGACGGAGCCGCCGCCCCGCGAGGTCGTCACGACGGAGCGGGTGGAGGTGCGGGAGCGGGCACCCCGGGAGGAGATGCCGATACGAGCCGAGGAGGTGGAAGAGACCCGGGTCCGGACGGCGGTGCCCGTGACGGAGGCCCCGCCCCGCGAGACCGTCGTCGAGGAGGCGGAGACCCGGCCGGTGACGGAGGCTCATGCGCCGACGCTCGAGTCCATGATGAAGGCCGAGGACGTGGAGGAGGGCAGGGTCACGACGACGGTGCCCGTTACCGGGACTGCGCCCCCGGAGACCCGGCCGACAATGGAGCCCGAACGGCCCACGACGACGGGACCCGCTCCCGGGCGTCTCTCGGCCGCCGGCCTGCAGGTCTATCTTGCGGGCATGAACTACCCGGCAGGGAGGCAGGATCTCATAACCCACGCCCGGCAGCACGACGCGCCGCAGAGTGTGCTCACGACGCTCGAAGGGTTCCCCGACCGGACCTACCGGTCGGCTGCCGACGTGAGCGCGGAGTTCGGCGGGGAGGCCCGAACCCGGCAGCCGACCGGAACCGAGACGTCTGCCGGGGAGGTTCGCGAGACCGGGACGGTACCGCCCCGTGCCCACCTCTCGGCCGCCGACCTGCAGGCCTACCTCAAGGGAATGGACTACCCGGCGGGCAGGCAGGATCTCATAACCCGAGCCCGGGGGAACGCTGCACCGCAGGACGTGATCGCGGTGCTCGAACGGTTCGAGGAGAGGGATTACCGCTCGGCCGCAGACGTGAGCACGGAGTTCGGAAAGGTCAGATGACCCTACTTTTTCCAGAAGGAACTACAGTTACGGGAAGAGTTTCGTCTGGATGGTATCCCGGCCGCCGAATACGAGATGGCGCCCGCCGCCCTTCCCCCGGATACCGGCACGCGCAAGGTCGGCCGGACCGGTGAACGGCCGCACCCTCCGCAGGCTGAGGATCCGGTCCGCTGCCTTCGGCCCGATCCCGGGGACGCGGAGGAGGTCGCGGCGCGGGGCGAGGTTGACGTTCACCGGCGCGTTCCCGGCGGCAAGAACCGCTTTCGGGTCGCGGTCTGCAAAGAACCCCTCCTCGTCGAGAGCAGCCCGGAGTTCGTCGGCCGTGATGCCGTAGTCCCGGAGCAGGTAGTCGGCCTGGTACCACCGCCGTGCCCGCCATGCCGGGGTGTCGGGGTGCGGCGCGAGGGGAGTCCCCGGAAGGGCGTGGAACGCCGAGAAGTAGACCCGTGACGGCCGGACCCGCCGGTACTGGTCGGCGAGGCAGGAGAGGATCTCCGCATCGGTCTCGTCCGCGGCCCCGACGACGAACTGTGTGGTGTGACCGCCGGGCTTCTCCTCCGCCACCCAGGACTGGCGCTTCAGGATATCCTGCCGGTAGTCCTTCACCCCGGCGATGCCCCCGAGACGGTCGGGCGACGTCGTCTCCAGGTTGATGCTGATCCGGTCGGCCACGCGGGCGGCGTCGTGGATATCCGCCCGGGTTGCGCCGGGAAGAATCTTCAGGTGAAGGTAGCCGTCGTAGCCCCGGCGGCGCAGGATCTCCCCCGTCTCCACGAGGTCGTGCATCACATAATCGACGTCCCGGGGGATGCCGGAACTGAGGAAGAGTCCTTCGACGAGTCCGTCCCGCCAGAGGCGAAGGAAGGTATCGGCGAACTCCCCGGGGGAGAAACTCACCGGCTCTCGCCGGGTACGGACGGGACAGTAGGCGCAGTCGTAGGAGCAGGTGCCGTTGAGGAGCATCTTGAGCATCCGCCCGCACCCGCCGGTCCGGCGGTTGTAGGAGATGTAGGGAGCGATCACGGTTCGCCCATTTGGGTCTTCGAGACCGCCGAGGGCTTCTTGAGATGCACGAAGGGTATCGAGCGGGACGGGCAGGATCTCCGACGCTTGAGAGCTCCTTCGGGTCTCGACCGTGACCGGGAGGAGTTGAAGGCACTCGCCCGGGCTGCAGATGTCGAACCGCCCGGCAGCGGTGAGGTAGGTGAGTTTCTGCTCTCGCGTCGACATACCGGAAGCTCGGCCCGCGGGAAGAAGAAACGACGCCGGGCGCGGGGCGAAAGTGTACTGAAGGGCTATTGTGCAAACCGCAAAACGCAATATTGGAATCTATTATGTATTGTGAAAACTATAGTATCCCTGGAAACAATGGTTCGTTTTTTACAAGATCAGAAAAATCAGAATGTCCAACGATCACACACCGGTGCCGGGAACACCACAACCCGGCATCCGGCAAAGAACAGTTCGCCTCAACGCCGGGGGCAGACAGGAACTCGCCCATACCAGGGTGCCTATGCCGACACCGTCGCGATGCTCGGAGGGAGCCTGGTCCACCACGGCCCGTTCAACGACCGGGCCTACCTTTTCCGTCTGGATCCGACGGACTTCCCGGGGATCACCGACCGGCTCCTCGCGCTTGCACGCGGACGGGGCTACTCACGGATCTTCGCACGGATCCCTGCCCCGGCATGCGGCCACTTCATATCGTCCGGTTACCGGCCCAGGGCACGGATTCCCGGGCTTTACCGGGGAGAGGTGGACGGCTACTACATGGCAGCCTACCGTGACCCCCTCCAGAGCGGCTGGCAGGACGGGATCGATGACGTCCTTGCGGTTGCAGAAGAGAAGGGTCGGAGGAGCGCCGCGAGCCCGGCACTTGAGCCCGGCCTCACCTGTACCCCCGCCACGCCGGCGGACGCCCCGGCGCTCGCGGCCATCTACCGGAAGGTGTTCGTGACCTATCCGGTCCCCGTCCATGACCCCGCCTACCTCGTGCGGGAGATGCACCACAACCTGCACTGCTTCTGCATCCGCGACGGCAAAAAGATCGCCGCGATCGCCTCTGCTGCAGTTGACCCGGAGGGGCAATTTGCGGAGATGACCGGGTTCGCGACGTTACCCGAGTACCGGGGCCGCGGGTTTTCAAGTCACCTCCTGCGGTGGATGGAGGCGAAGATGCGCTCAATCGGGATAAAGACCGCATTCGCCATCGTCCGGGCCCGTTCATACCCGGCAAACATCATCTTTGCCCGGGCCGGCTACACCCACGCGGGGACGGTTCCCGGCTGCGTCAACATATGCGGCTCCCTTGAGGATATGAACGTCTGGTACAGACTGCTCGACGATAGAATGGCAGCACCCCCACGGGGCATCTCCGGGCCGGCCGGAGACGCCCGGGGAAAAGAATAAGCAAAGTCCCGGATCCATACTACCACCCAAATATGGACACGGATAATTTACCGGCTTATGACGCGGTTGTTGTCGGGGGCGGACCCGCCGGGAGCACCGCCGCCTACCTGCTCGCGGGGTTCGGATACCGGGTGACACTCCTGGAGAGGGAGAGGTATCCACGGGACAAAGTCTGCGCCGGCTGCCTCAGCCAGAAGTCCATCCGGTTCCTCGACCGGGTCTTTGACCTGCCCGTCCCCGCCCTCAGGGAGGAAGGGCTGCTCGACTCTGCCGGGATCGACTACGCACTCTATGTCGGGAGCAACCGCGTTCTCGCCGGGGACCTCACCGAACCGTTCTATTTCACCCGACGGGAGCGTTACGACGCCTGCCTTGCCCGGAGGGCGGCGGATGCCGGGGTGGAGGTCCGTGAGGGCGTGGAAGTCACCGCAGTCGACCATGCCGGCCGGACCGTCACGACTTCGGATGGGGACCGGTACACCGGCCGGGTCATCATCGGGGCCGACGGGATTCACAGCGGAGTCCGTCGCTCCCTCCCGGAGAGTGTCTTCGAGCATGACCGGTGGCGTGAGAACCTCGGATGGGCCATGGAACTTGCAATCCCCCGCAAGGAGGCTCAGGCGCTCAGGAACGGGGACGGGGCGATCCGACTGGATGCCGAACTCGCGACACCGCACCTTGTCCTTGACGCCTGCCGGTGGGGCTACGGGTGGGTCTTCCCGAACCGGGAAGCGATCGTCGTCGGGCTTGGGGGACTGCTGCAGAAGAACCGGAAAGCCCTCCCCGAGCGCTTCAGGGAGTTCCTGAACGACATCGGCCTTGCTGCGTTCGCCGACCGGAAACCAGCGGCATACCCGCTGCCGTTTGGCAATTATATCCCCTCCCCGGCTCACGAGGGGACGGTCCTCGTCGGCGATGCGGGCGGGTTTGCAAGCCCCATCCTCGGCGAAGGGATCTTCTATGCCCACCGGACCGCAGAACTCGCCGCCTACGCCGTCGACCGCCACCTCACGTCCGGGGCGCCGCTCGGCGAGACCTATACCGCCCTCCTCAACCGCCGCCTCATCCCCGAACTGCGAGCGGAGAAGACGTTGCGGAACTTTCTCTACAACTGCCTGGATGCCGGGATACACCTGCCTCTCGAAGCCATGATGCGGGCGACGAACGGCCGGGTCATCGATGCAATCCAGGGACACCGGTCATTCCGGGGGTTCCAGCGGGACGACGAGTTACATTCCTCCGTGTGGTGAAAACGACTCCCCCGAAGGGGGAGGAGTTCGAGAAAACGCAAAGCGTTTTCGAGTAACGACCTCCGCGAACGGTGCGACTCCCCGCAGGAACAGGGGTCGAGTCCGGGGATACCTCTATCCGCCCCGGGATCCGGGGAGATACCATGAACACCTACACCCCACGCCACCCTTCTCTCTACGAGGTCAACGCCCGCGTCCTGCTCCGCCGCCTCGCGAGGGGGACCGGGCACCGCCTCACGCTCGACGACATCCCCGACTCATGGCTTGCGGGGCTCGCCGAATGCGGCATCTCGTGGGTCTACCTGATGGGGGCCTGGGAGACCGGGGAGGCCGGGCGGCGGGTCTCGGGCTCGAACGAGCAGTGGCTCCGCGGCTACCGGGACGTGCTCCCCGACCTCCGGGAGGAAGACATCTGCGGCTCGCCCTTTGCCGTCTCCGGCTATTCGCTCCACCCCGGCCTCGGGGATCCGGAGGCACTCGTGAGGTTCCGCGAACGCCTGCACGGAGAGGGGCTCCTCCTCATGCTCGACTTCGTCCCGAACCATACCGCACCCGACCACCCCTGGGTGCTGAACCACCCGGACTACTACGTCCGCGACACCGACGGGAACCTCGCCCACGGCCGCGACCCCTACTCCGGCGGTTGGCCCGACACCCTGCAGCTCGATTACGGTAGTCCTGCTTTGCAGGACGCGATGATCGTCGAACTGCAGAAGATTGCAGGGCAGTGCGACGGCCTGCGGTGCGATATGGCGATGCTCGTCCTCCCGGAGGTCTTTTACCGGACCTGGGGGCGGGAGATGGAGCCCTTCTGGCCCCGTGCAATCGACAGTGTCCGGGACGAGCGCCCGGCGTTTACCTTCATGGCGGAGGTCTACTGGGATCTCGAGTGGACACTCCAGCAGCAGGGGTTCGACTACACCTACGACAAACGGTTCTACGACCGGCTCAGGAACGGAGCGGCGGGACCGGTGCGGGACCATCTCCGGGCGGATTCCGAATACCGGGATAAGTCCGTCCGGTTCCTCGAGAACCACGACGAAGATCGGGCGGCGGCGGTCTTTCCGCCGGAACAGCACCGGGCCGCCGCCGTCCTCGCCTTCCTCTCCCCCGGGCTCCGGTTCTTTCACCGGGGGCAGTTCTCCGGGCGGCAGAAGAAGACCCCCGTCCACCTCTGCCGGGAACCGGAGGAGCCGGCCGACCCATCCATAGAAGAGTTCTACCGGCAGCTCGCTGCCTGCCTGCGCCTGCCGGCGTTCCGGGACGGCGAGTGGCAGCTCCTCGACTGCACCCCCGCATGGGAAGGGAACCCCTCCCACGACGGGTATGTCGCCTTCGCCCGGGAGCGTGAGGGAGGGCGCTACATCGTCGCCGTCAACTACGCCCCCGACCGGGGCCAGTGTTACGTCCCGCTCCCCTGGGGCGATCTCGCGGGGAAGGCGATCCGGCTCCGGGATCTTATCGGGGAGGCGGCGTACGACCGGGACGGTGAGGGGCTCCTCTCCCCCGGGCTCTACCTCGACATCCCCGGGTGGGGCCGCCACATCTTCGAGGTCGCGGGAGAGTGACCGCTCCCGTTCAGGGGGACGGGGGAAGGTCCTGCACCGGGAACTGGACCTCGGTCAGGAGTTCCTCCTCCGGCACCTCGGCAGGGTCGTTGAGGTAGAGTTCCCGCGAGGGGCCGGCCGGCACGAGGCGGTGCTCGTTCATATAGGCGAAGAGCCGCTCGTAGGCCTTCCCCACCCCGGGGTAGGGGCCCGTGTGGAGCACCGAGACGAACCGGCCGCCCGGAAGGGTCACGACCCCGGCGGCGGATCCGTCGAGGTTGACGGACCCGACGATCGGGAGCGCGACCTCGATATCTGCGTCCGTCTCCCGGTACTCCTCGTCGTGGCAGATGAACATGATCGGCCCGGTCACCTTTGCAGCGGGCTGCCGCCCGTCGGCAGGAGAGACATAAGCGCAGAGTTCCCCGATCATTCTCGGGATCGCCTCCTGGTAAACACCCCGTTCCCGGCGGGAAAGCGCCCGCGTGGCAGGGATATCCTTGATAACAGGTTCGGTGATTGCCATACTGAATCCTCCGTTGAATGGGTCCTGCTTCTGTTTGCGCAGGGCCTCTGCAATCGCATGCAGCCGGCCGGCCTCCCGTTCGGTCTCAGCGAGACGCCGTGCGAAGTGTTCCCGGATCGTCCCGGCATCGCCGCGCTCCCGCGCCTCGAGGATGGATTCCACCTCGGAGAGGCCGAACCCGAGCCAGAGCAGGTGCCGGATACGGATGCCCCGCTCGACCTGGACGAATGTGTAGTAGCGGTACCCCGTGCAGATGTCTCTTGCCGCGGGGACGAGGAGCCCCCGCTCATCGTAGAGGCGGAGCGCTTTCTGCGAGAGGTGTGTGATCCGCGAGAACGTGCCTATGGGGATCTGATCGGCCGGCATGGATTACATCAACCCGTTGGGGTCGCCGGGTAATAGACGGTCGGAGTCTCCCCCGGGGAAGAGTTCCCGACCTCCGGCGCAGTGGTTCGCGGTTGAACGGCCGGAGGCGTCAACCTTCCGAAAGGGTCCGGGGGCCCTCACCACTTCTGGATAAGAGAGAGGAGCATCTTTCTGACCTGTGCGGTCAGCTCGCAGGAAGGGTTTATCTCGAGCGCCTTGTCAGCGCACGCAAGCGCGTGCCGGTACATCCCGAGGTGGTAGAGGACGCTGCACTTCATGCTCCACCCGGCGGCGTACTTCGGGTCGATTGAGAGCACCTTATCAAAGCACTCGAGCGCTTTGCGGTACTCGCCGAGCGCGTACAGGGCGCCGCCCTTCAGGCTCCAGACCCGGACGCTCCCGGGATCGTCGGCGATGGCGCGGTCGTAACAGCCGATCGCCTCCTCGTGCCGGTGCTGGAGGAAGTGGGCGTAGCCGAGATCCGCCCAGGCCGCCACGAAGTGGGGGTCGATCGCGAGAACGCGCTCGTAGCAGGCGATCGCGTCGTCCAGGCGGTGCATCGCGACGAAGACGCCGCTCCGGTTGTACCAGGCGACTGCAGAGTCCGGGCTCAGTTCCACTGCCCGGTCGTAGCAGGCGAGCGCCTCCTCGAGCCGGTTGCGGCGGCGGTAGAGCATCCCCCGGGAGACCCAGGCGGGGGCAAAATCCGGGTCGATCGAGAGCGCCTTTCCCCAGCAGTCCAGTGCATCCTGGTCCCGTCCCAGGAGATCGAGAAAGACCCCTTTGTTGTTCCACATCTTCACGTTTGCCGGATCATCCTTGAGCACCCGGTCGAAACAATCGATTGCCTCGCCGAACCGCCCTTGCTGCGCAAGGGAGACGGCTTTCCTGCTCACTGTGGAATCGGTGCAGGCGCCTTCCCGGTCCTCGGGTTCACTCCTGCCGAAGAGTCTCTCGGTGATGCTCACGCCGGACATTCCCCCCATGGTCAGGCAACTGGTAGCGCGCATATCATATAACCGTTGCCCCGGGGGCCGGACCCGGCAGGTGGGCCTGCCGGCTTTCAGGGGAGTCCTGCCGGGTGCGTCACCTCAAACGACGCCGTGCTGCCGGAAGCACCCGGGCCACCCTCTTTGCCCCTCCCTCGCGGCGGAGCTCGGTGTGCACCCGAGCATGGCAGATGCCGCAGAGCGTGATGAGGTTCTCCAGGTCGTCGTTCGTGGGGTCGCGGTCGAGATGGTGGATGTGGAGGTCCTCTTCCCCGCCGCAGACAGAGCATTGCTGCCCGTCGCGTTCAAGCACAGCGTTGCGAACCTCCTTCCACCCAGAAAGGCCGTACTTCTCCCGCGCACGGATGGGGGTCTCGAACCGTTCGCAGTAGATGAGGCCCCTGCCCCTCACGGCAAACGGGCAGCGGCAGCAGAGCCGGCGAAACCCGTTCCGGGCGGGATCGTCCCCGCAAAGAGAGGGGCGCGAACGATCAAACGCATCCAGGCAGAGTTGAATATCAGTGCTCACGATCTAAAGAAAGTGGGTTCCAGGACGGGATAAGTGGTGGGTTTGCCCCCCATCCCGCGGATCACGGTGGTGTCGGGACGGGCGTCGCGGGGGCTACGGAAGTCCGGCTCCGGTGCAGGACGTCGCCTGCGGCGTTCCGGATCTCGATTTCAAGCGCTACGCGGCCCAGGGGATCCTCGCGTGGGACGACGAACTCAATGGGGCTGGCACGGGAGATACCCTCGTATCGCACGTTCTCCCGGGTCTCGATAGTGGTGCCCCAAGAGACGTCACGCTCAATCGTACAGGTTGCGCTGTAGGTTCCCGATTCATCGGAGTCCGGGACGAACCGGAACTCCACACGGTCGTCGTAACCGGCGGTCTCGCTCCGGAACTCCGTGGCCGCCTGCCCCGTAAAAGGCCCTTCTTCGCCGGTGCACCCGGCGGAGAGGAGCGACGCCGCGATACACAGGCACGCGAGAACCAGGCGCATTGTCGTCGTAGTCGTCATTACTGCCTCCCTGTCCGGTACGGACAGAGAAGTGTTGGCATCGGAAGATAGAAATTGCTTTTGCGAGGGATGCGGCAGAACATCACCCCTTCTTCTCTTCCCGGTAGGGCACCGGGACGTAGGCGACCGACGGTCGCCGGGGCATCGCCTGAGGGAAGAGATCCATCAGCCGGTAGATCCCGGCAGGCATGCCCGGGGTGACGGGGAGCCCGAGTTCCCGGGCCTGTTCGAAGGTGATCGGGTAGTCGTGCGTCCACGTCCCTTCGGAGAGCAGGCGTGCGAGACGGTCGGCCCGCCCGGCGTCCATCCGCTCCCGGAGGAGAACGGTCACGAACTCCCGCATCTGGGTCTGGGCCTTCGCCGCGATGTCGACCAGGACGAACGTCTCGTCGTCGATCTCCTCCGGGGGCTTCAGGCGCGGAACCCGCAGGAGCGATGCCGCCGGGTACTCCCCGATCCGGGGGTCGACCGGGCCGAGCACGGCGTTCTCGTCCATCGCCACCTCGTCGGCGGCGAGGCAGAGGAGCGTCCCGCCCGACATGGCGTAATGGGGAACGAAGATCGTCACTTTCCCCTTAGCGCCGGAGCGCCATCGCGATCTGTTCCGACGAGAGGACCAGGCCGCCGGGGGTGTGGACGACGGGGTCAATCGGCATCTCCGGGGCGGTGAGCCGTATCGCCCGGAGAACCTCTTCGGAGTCGTTGATGTCGATGTAGCGGAAGAGCGGGATGCCGAGAAAACCGATCCGCTCCTGCCGGTGGATGAGGGCGATGACCCGGGTGTGCCGCTCGGCTTCGAGATCCCGGATCGCCCGCAGGCGCCGGGCCCGGATCACCTGCTGCTGGACGACCGGCACCGCGAAGAGGAGGAGGATGACGCCGGTGAGGAGCACCGTCCAGAGGTCGGCCATGCCGGCACCATGGTGGGCACCGCACGTAAAGAAGGTTCGCCCCACGGCACTGTAAAAATCTTCTTCTCCCCATTAACAGATTACCGTCCAGGGCTGAATGAAGCAGTTTTCCATGATCAGCAGGACACTATCCGTGCAGAAACCGCCCTGCGTGACCTGTCAGGGGGAGAAAAACTCGTCGATCGACGTCTGCCGGGTGCGCCCGCCCTCGAGCGCCGAGAGCCGGACCCCGATCAGGCGAACCGGCTCGCCGTTGAGGAACGGGTCGAGCAGCCCGGACGCGGCCTGCCGGATCGCCGCGGGGTCGGCGGTGAACCGCGGGAGCGTCCGGGACCGGGTATGCGTCTGAAACCCGCGGTACCTGACCTTGACCGTGACGGTGCGGCACCGGAGGTTCTCGGCACGGAGCGTCCCGGCGACGTCGTCCGCAAGTTCGGCGAGGGTTCCTGCGAGGAGCGACGGGTCGGCGGTATCCGCTTCGAACGTCGTCTCCCGGGAGATGGATTTGCATCCCTCCCTGCCCTGAACCTCCCCGTCGTCGATGCCCCGGGCGAGGCGGTGCACCCGGACGCCGGATCTCCCCAGACGGGCGACGATCTCCTGGACGTCGCGGCGTGCAAGGTCGCCGATGGTCAGGATGCCCATCTGCCGGAGATCCTCGCCGGTCTTCTTCCCGATCCCGGGGATCTTTTCTACCGGCAGGGGGGCGAGGAATCCGGCGACCTCGTCCGGGCGAACGACCGTCAGCCCGTCGGGCTTCTGGTAGTCGGAGGCGATCTTCGCCACGGCCTTGCCCGGAGCGACTCCCACCGAGCAGGTGAGCCCCGTCTCTTCCCGGACCTCCCGCTTGATCGCGGCGGCAAGCGCTCCCGCCGCCGCGAAACTCCCGGTACCGCTGACGTCGAGGTAGGCCTCGTCGATGCTCACCTGCTCGATGCGCCCGGTGTGCCGGGAGAGGATCGCCATGATCTCTTCCGAGACTCCGGCATAGAAGGTGTGATCCACCGGAAGATAGACGCCGTGCGGGCAGAGGTCGAATGCCCGGGAGATCGGCATGCCGGAGTGCACCCCGTAGCGGCGGGCCTCGTACGAGCAGGTGCTCACGACCCCGCGGCCCGCCCCACCCTTCGGGTCGGCACCCACGATCACCGGCTTCCCGGCAAGGGACGGATTGCGGCGGACCTCGACGGAGGCGAAGAAACTGTCCATGTCCACGTGCAGGACGATCCTGCCGCCGGCTGTCACTCTATGAACTCCTCCTCCCGGTTTCTTACGGGAGTGTTGGAGGTCCGGCGATATAGGGGGTTTGGTGGCGTGGGGCGAAAGTGCAGGGGTGAAAGAGGGTTCCACGGGTGCCGGATATGAGCCGGAAGCGGCTTCCCCTGATCATACCGGCGATGATCTGTGAAAGCCCGAAAACAGATTTCGAGGGGATATCGCCATTGGGGGTGGGGCTGACGGGGAGGGGGGAGCATCCCCCCTCCCCTGTCTCCGCCACTTATGGGAGCATGTGACCCCCACCCCGCCCGGCCTCCGGCCTCCTCCCCCGCCCCTCGGGGCGGGGGCAGTGCGTGGCGATATCCCCACGGTCCACTGTACGGGACACTTTCCATGAGTCTAACATATCCATCTGTTGTACAAAGCCGTTTTCGGGCTTCCCTCGAGCCTTACACTTGCCTGAACCTCCAGGCACCCAGGGTGTGGAGCATCTTTGCAACAGGGGTTTCGCCCACCACCACGCACTCCAACCCAACCCCCGCGCGCCTCACGGTGACCGGGGCGGGCTCTTTACGGACGGAGAAACCAGGAGATGCGACGCTTCGCTGTAAAAACAGCATATATTGTGGTACAAACGTTTAACCTCATAATACGTGGGCGAGTGAGAACCACTCGCTCCACCTTCTCCAGCTGATCGGCAGGAATGCTTGCGATCGCGGATTATGAGGACGTGCAAATAAAAAGGGGTTATGGAGTTGTTTACCGCGCCGGGATGATGAGGGAGCGCTCGCCGGCGGGCATGAACTCGCGGATGGCACCCTTCGCGAACTCGCGGCGGGGCTCGGCGAAGTCGAACTTCAGGGCCGGGTCGGCGAAGCAGACCTTCACGAGGGGGCTGTAGCAGAACGCGTCGCCGCGCCCGTAGTGGGAACCACCGACGATAGCGGCGTACTCGCCCTGGTGACCGACGTTCATCGCGTAGTTCGGGTAGTTCGGGCCACGCAGTTCGCCCATCAGACCGCGGTCGGACTCCATGGAGAGGGAGTTCGCGGAACCGCACTGGTCCTGGAGGTCGTAGCCGAAGAAGCCGAGACGCGACCATCCGTCCTTGTGCAGGAGCATGGAGAGGTACCAGGCGTTCAGGCCGGCGTTCGAGTTGCCGGTCGCGATAGAGGTCGTCAGACCGGACGCAGCGGCGATGACACCGGCACGCTGGGAACCGCCGAAGTGGTCCTCCATCATGGTCGGGAACATCTCGTACTGCTCCATGGCGTTGAGGGTGACCTCGGTCGCCATGTCGTTGACGATCTCCTGGGTCGGCTTGACCTTGTCCTTCGGGCTCGGGTTCTTCCAGTCGACTTTGTACTTGTCCTTGACGTAGTCCATACCGTAGTAGGTGAACTCGTCGAGGATGTTGTCGGTGTAGGCCGCGGTCGCGTACTGGGTGAATCCGACACCGCCGGACATGTAGGAGCCGAGCCAGATCTGGTCGTAGAGCATCGTTCCGGCGCCGACGACCTCGAGGGCAGCCTTCGCGGGGTCGTTCGGGTACTTCCGGTTCGCCTGGACGATATCGCTGAAGAGACCGAACTTGATACCACCGGGCTCGTTCGGGCCACGGGCACGCCGGGCGGGCAGCAGGGATCCCATCTGGACGACGCCTGCGTGCTTTGCAGCGTAGGAGAGGTCGGCAACGGCCGCTTCACCGGCGCACATCCGGTACGCAGCGATGAAGGACATACCGATCTGCATCGCAGACCACCGGGAGGTCGTTCCACCGTCGCAGGTCCTGGAGACCGCGGTCGGGATGTGGATCGCCTGATACATGCTCTTGCCGACCTCGGCCTTGAGTTCCTCGGCCTGCTTGGCGGGGAAGAGCTTCTCGATGTTCAGCAGGAACTGAGGCTCGATGTCGTCGGCGAGTTCCTGGTCGCCGGTGAAGACCTTGACGTAACAGTCGTCGACGAGGCCGGGGTGGGTCTCGACCATGTGCTCCTGGACGACGGCGCCGCCGGGCATCGCGTGGTTCAGGATGTGGAGGTACTCGTTGATCGTCTCAGGGGTAACTTCCTTCCCCAGACGCTTCTGCAGGGTCTGGTGGGCGAGGTCCATCCCGACGATAACGGTCCGGCGGATGTCGTCCCACATCTGCTGCATCGCAGAGTTGTTGACGAAGTGCAGGTCGTCACCCTCGACGAAGACGCCGGTGCCGGAGACCTCGTAGGTCATCAGCTGGCGCTGGCCCATCGGGATACCGCCAAGGTGGCAGCGCTCGGGGTCGTACATGGAGATGCCGCGGTCCATCTCGACGGCGCGGCTCGCCTTCATGAACTCCATCTTACGGGGAGACTGGCGGACACCGTTGAACTTGTAGAACTCAGCGGTCTCAGATTCGACGTCCTGACCCTGGAATTTCTCCTTGAGGGCCTTCAGGAACAGCTTCTGGGATCTTTCAATCTTTGCCATTGTAATCACTCCTCTTTCGGCATGAAGCCATATTTCGTCCGCAGCGAGTGGATGCGCTGGATATACTCGATGTACTCGGTGTCGTCACGGTAGGCGGTTCCTACGAGCGAGTGGAAGATCGTCGTGTGGGCCTTGAGCCACTTCTCGTCCATTGGCTTGCCGACGGCAACCGCACGGTCGAGAGGCTCGCCGATCTGGTTCTTGACGTACTTGACGATGCCGTCCTCACCGAGGACGTTCCTCTGGAGCATGTCGAACATCATGCCGTCTTCAGCGAGACGGAGCGAGTGGCCGTGCACGGTCGCACCACGGATGCCGACGAGGGCGGGGTCGAACATCTCGGTCTCGATGAGATCCTTTGCGTACTTTTCGAGGTCGCGCTCACGGCACTCGACGATCTGACGGCCGGAGAGCGTACCGGGGTCGATGCCGCGGAAGCGGTACATCTCGGTGTAAGTCCGCTGGTAGGGCTGCGAGGGGGCGTTAAACATCGAGTCTGCAAACTGGATGTAGCGGACTCGGTCGCCTGCCTTCGCACCGTCGGTGGGCTTGACGAGCTTGCGCATGGGGCAGTTGGGCTCCTGCTGCTCGGCGAGCGGCGGGTGAGCCGTCGGGTATGCCGATCCAGGAGCACGGTGGCCGAGGATCAGCACGATGTCCTCATCCGTTACGGAACGAACCTTCTCAAGCTTCTGGCCTGGGTTCATCTGTTTGCGCCGGTTCTCGGCGACAACCGATGTCCCGGGACCGTACTGGGGCTTGTATGCCATTTTTCCATTCACCTCAAAGTGATTGATATCTTATCCATTTCCTGTCTTGAATGAGTTTCAGCCATATTTCCGGAATTTATGCGCCTCATGTCACTGTTCCGTCCGAAGAATCACCGGGCTCTCCCTGTTCCGGGGGTCCGTGAGACCGACGAGCGATGTATCGGCGTCCGGCCCATACTTCGCGTAGTCCACGAGCGTCGGGGAGGTCTTCATGAACTTGCCTTCCTGGAGCAGATAGGGGAACTCCACAAAGAAATCGTCGCAGAGCGACCGGATCTCCTCGATAACGGAAGCGTCCTCGACCTCCAGGATGACCGTGCCCACCTGGACGCGCAACGCAATCTCGGCGTCGGCGACGCGAATTGCTTTGCGGTCGGAGTGAGGGTTCGGGCTTCCCCGTGCCGGCCCGTACGGGACTGTCTTCGGCAGGCCGGGCCCGTGGATCATCATCCGGCGGATGCCGGCAGTGCCGGCAAGCATATTGAGCAGGCGTTCTGCGGTCGCGGGCTTGAGCATCCGTATGGGCACAATCCGGACCTGCGGAAATTCGGCGTTCGTCATTCGAATCTCTGCTCGCTCAGGCTCCGTTGGCGATCTGGTCGATCGGCTTGTTGAAGACGTCGATCTTACCGTAGGTGTCGGCGAAGAGCTTGGAGGTGCTCTCGGGCGAGAACATCTGCGTTCCGGCGTCGAGTGCCGCTGCGGCGACCACGCACGGGATAGCCACACCGTTTGCGTGCCTGGTCACGACGTGGTTGCCGTTGAAGATACCGGGGCCGCCACCACCGTAGATCGAGTGGCTGAAGAACGAGAACCCGACGGCGGTACCCATGACACGGCCGTAGTCGGTGCTCGGGAGACCGGTCTCGTGCTCAAGCAGGTCGTTGAAGTATAGGAGCGTCGCGGAGACTGCCTGGGCAAACCGTCCGGCACCACAGTTGACGATGGTGGCTGCCATGGTTCCTGCGGCGGCGTAGGCGTTCCAGAGCATGGGGTCCTTCGTGTCGTAGAACTGGAAGTACCCGCCCTTCTTGCCGGGGACGATGACCTTGTCCTCGATGGCGCGCTCGACCAGGCTCTGGACGACGGTACCGACGGTTCCGGTCTGGCCGTTCGCCTTGACGAGGTCGTAGACCATGTTGTTCGCGTTCAGGCCCTGGTAGGCGTAGGCGAGCAGCTGGGCGCGCTCGAACGGCCCGACGGCGGATCCCATCTCAAAGATACCGGCGGTCTCGAGGGTGGATGCGAGTGCTGCACCCTGCAGGGCGTTCCTGCCGGTCATCATGACGGTGTGGTTGACCGGGATGTTCCGGAGAGCGTAGCCGATACCCTCGTTGTTCTGGGGGATGTTCAGGATCGACGTGACGAGTGCACCCTGCATGTCCTGCGTGTGCGGGTAGCCGCCCCAGCAGGCCGCCTTGACGGTGGATGCATTGAAGGCGTCGACGTTGAACTGGTCGACGATCGAGAAGGTGGCCGCGGCTGCGACCGAGGTGATCGCGGCGTCGTAGGTTGCCGCGTTGATCAGGCGCTTCGACGGGACCTGGACAAGCAGGAGCTTGCCGCCGTTGAACTCCATGATCTCGGTGTCGTCGCCATCCTCGACCTGGATCATCTCCTTGATCTTGGCGACGATCGCGTCCTTGTTCTCCATGATGGGGAGGTCGAGTTCTCTTCCCTTGATCTTGCCCTTTCCAAGTTTCCCGGTCTTGAGCGCGTCCTGGATGCCGCCAAGGTTTACGCTGATCGTTCTCTTGGTCAGGTCGATGATCTTACCTGTGGCCGGGTTAACCAGCGGGCTGATTCTGTCGAGGGTGACGCCGCTCTTGAGCAGCTTCCCATCATCAGAATAGAGATCGATTGTTTCCGTGTATTTAGCCATAGTATTTCATCCTTTTACCCTTGTTCAATACGTTCCGTTCATGCAAGGGATCATGACAGTCATCTGTTCTAGATCCCTGAAGGCCGCTACTGCACGTCCCAAAAGGGACTATAAGAGTAGAAGGAGAGTTGTTAATAAAATTTGCGAAATAAGATGGGTTTTTTTTGCAAAAAATAATATTAATATCGAATATATTCCTAATCGGATATTTTAAAATCGGGATGCGATTGATCGAATGGTTGAACTTGCTCCCTAAAAAGGGTTTCTCAACGCTGCCTATCAGGCGTTATCGCCCGGGAGAGAAGGCAGGCAAAGGAGACATATTAAATATTACGTGGGACAATACTAATAATAATAATTAAAATTGTTTCACCAGAAAAGTACCCAAATGTACTTGAGTATCCAGGTTGGTCATAAAGATATATAATCCTACCCCCCTGAGGGAGGATTTTCCCGATAACCTGATATCCAGACCCCCTTTTTCAAATACCCCTGACAAAAGCTGGAAGTAAAAAGAATGTAATTATATAACACCTCTACGATCCGATCTATACCGGGCGACGAGCGCGACATATCGTTCTGCCGCCACTCCGCGGCTCCCATCCTGCGGCTATCCTGCAATACATCACGGATCATTCCACCAGGTAAAAAATAACCGGTTTCAAACACCCGGAAATAAATCCCGTAACCTTTAGTTGATTACAAATCCGGAATGGTTAAATACAAAACATTACAAGTTATGACAAAACGATCCGCCCGGTGCTCCGCCCGGATGTTTCGTTTCCCCGGGTGAGCAGGCCCCCCATGCCGGAAGGTTCTGCTTGCCGGGTACGGAGAATCCCGGCAGATCCTCCCAGAACGGAGTACCTGATAATGGGCGTTGCCGGGGTTACCGCACCCCATCCGGCCGGCCTCCCGGTGTTCGGGAGACCGGCCATACCAACTACATCGAGGCAAAACCATGGCGAACAGGATTACATTGAACATGATCACCCAGCGCTCCATCGAAGAAGGCGTTGCGATGGAAAAGGGCAAAACGACCCCGGAATACTTCGAGGCCTGCTCGATCATCGAGATGCACGACGACGACGTCAAAGCGCTCGGTCTGGTTCCGAACCAGCTGGTACGGGTGACGAGTGAATGCGGAAGCGTGGTCGTCAAGGTCGTCAAGGGGCGTCAGTCGCTCTACCCCGGCCTTGCATTCATCCCGCAGGGCGTCTGGGCAAACCAGGTGGTGCCCCCCCGGACCCAGGCGACCGGGGAACCACAGTACAGTGGTTTTCCCGTGACGGTCGAACCGGCGAACGGTGAGCGGCGCAAGAGCGCGCTCGAACTCGTTCAGGGGGCCGTCGGGATGTGGAGAGGTGATCAATAATGCCAAAGAAGATTGAGAACGTCGGATGCCCATACTGCGGCGTCTGCTGCGACGACCTTGTCGTGACCGTATCGGACGACGGAAAGAAGATCCTCGAGGTGGAGAACGCCTGCGCTATCGGCAACCAGATCTTCCACCACGCGACCGGCAGCGAGAGAGTCAAGCTGCCCCGTCTCCGCCAGCCGGACGGCACCTACAAGGATATCTCCTACGACGAGGCGGTCGACTACGCGGCGAAAGTCCTCTACAATGCGAAGAAACCCCTGATCTACGGATTCGGGTCGACCAACTGCGAGGGCATGGCCGCCGCGGCCAAGGTCGCCGAGAGGGCAGGGGCCGTGCTCGACAACTGCGCGTCCATCTGCCACGGAAGTTCGTTCCTCGCGATATTCGACAACGGCTACCCGAGCTGCACCCTCGGCGAGACGAAGAACCGGGCGGACGTCATCGTCTACTGGGGCGCAAACCCGGCCCACGCCCACCCGCGGCACATGTCCCGCTACTCGATCTTCCCCCGCGGGTTCTTCACCGGCAAGGGCCACAAGAGCCGCAAGATCATCGTCATCGACCCCCGCCACACCGACACCGCCCAGGTGGCGGACATCTACCTCCAGGTGAAGCAGGGGCACGACTACGATCTCTTCGACGCGTTCCGCACCGCCGCCCGGGGCCACGAGATTCCCGCCGAGGTTGCCGGGATCAAGCGCGAGAAGATCCTCGAGGTCATCGAGATCATGAAGAAGGCCCGGTTCGGCACCATCTTCTACGGCATGGGCCTCTGCCACTCCGACGGCCGGAACCACAACGTGGACATCGCCATCAGCCTGACCCGCGACCTGAACGACTTCACCAAGTGGACGATCATGGCGATGCGGGGCCACTACAACATCACCGGACCGGGCGCGGTCTGGTCATGGCAGTACGGGTTCCCCTACTGTCTCGACCTGACGAAGAAGGACATCGCCCACATGAACCCCGGCGAGACGAGTTCCGTCGACCTTGCGATGCGGGACGAGGTGGATGCCTTCGTCAACATAGGGACGGATGCGGGCGCCCACTTCCCGATCGAGGCGGTCAAGCATCTCCGGAAGCACCCCTGGATCACCATCGACCCGAACATATGCATGGCGAGCGAGATCTCCGACCTCCATATCCCGGTAGGGATCGTCGGGGTCGAGGTTCCGGGCATCGTCTATCGGATGGACAACGTCCCGATCCAGTACCGCAAGGTCATCGACCCGCCCGAAGGTGTCATCAGCGACGAGGAACTCTTCGAGCGGATCTTCAAGCGGCTCGGCGAACTGGAAGCGGAAGAGGCTGCGAAGGGGCCTGCGAAGGTCGCCCCGGTCAGCGTCCGCGCGGAGGAGTGAAGCATGAGCGAACTACTGATCAAGAACGGGTTCGTCTTCGACCCCCTGCGGGGGATCAAGGGCGACCGCATGGATATCGGAGTCAAGGACGGCAAGATCGTCGAACCGGGCACTCTCTCGAGCCCGAAGACGATCGACGCCGCCGGCATGACCGTGATGGCGGGCGGCGTGGATGTCCACTCCCACGTCGTCGGGCCGAAGGTGAACGTCGGCCGGCTCTTCCGGCCTGAGGACAAGCTCTTCAAGAGCCCCCACAAATCTCCTACGTGCAGCCGTATGGAGATGGGCTGCTCCGTCCCCTCGACGTTCAAGACCGGCTACGACTACGCGCGGATGGGCTACGTCTTCGTCAACGAGGCGGCGATGCCCCCGCTCCACTCCCCGCACGTCCACGAGGAGATCCGCGACACCCCGATCATCGACAACGCCGCGATGCCGGTCTTCGGGAACAACTGGTTCACCCTCGAATACCTGAAGAACAACGAGATCGAGAACAACGCCGCGTATACCGCCTGGCTTCTCCGGGCAACCCGCGGGTTCGGCATCAAGGTCGTCAACCCCGGCGGCTCCGAGGCATGGGGATGGGGGCTGAACTGTGTCAACATCCACGACCCGGTTCCCTACTTCGACATCACGCCGGCGGAGATCGTGAAGGGCCTCATCGAGACGAACGAATACCTCGGCCTCCCGCACTCGGTGCACCTGCACTGCAACAACCTCGGGAACCCGGGCAACTACACCGATACGCTCGAGTCGCTCAAACTTGCCGAGGGCTACACCCCGAAGAACGAGTTCGGCCGCGAGCAGGTGCTGCACCTCACGCACCTCCAGTTCCACTCCTACGGCGGCGACTCCTGGGGGAACTTCGAGTCCCGGGCAAAAGACGTGATGGACTACGTGAACGCTCACGACAACCTCACCGTCGATATGGGCCAGGTGACCCTCGACGAGACCACCACAATGACCGCCGACGGGCCGTTCGAGCACCACCTCTGTTCCCTCAACCACCTGAAGTGGGCGAACACAGACGTCGAACTTGAGACCGCTGCGGGCGTCGTCCCCTACATCTACAGCCCGAACGTCAAGGTCTGCACCATCCAGTGGGCCGTCGGCCTGGAGCTGGCCCTCTACTCGAAGGACATGATGCGGACGTTCATCACCACCGACCACCCGAACGCGGGGCCGTTCACCCGCTACCCGCAGGTCATCGCCTGGCTGATGAGCAGGGCCGCACGTGACGAGACGATGAAGACGTTCAAGTGGCTCGAGCGGACGATCGACGCCACCTCCATCGACGGTATCGACCGCGAGCTCACGCTCTATGAGATCGCACAGATGACCCGTGCAGGGCCGGCAAAGGCGCTCGGCGTCTGCAACACCTACGGCGGGCTTGCCCCCGGCATGGATGCGGATATCGCCGTCTACGCCCTCAACCCGGAGAACATGCCCTCGAACCCGGCGGAGATCGAGAAGGCCTTCGCCCGGTGCGCCTGGCTCGTCAAAGACGGCATCGTGACCGTCCGTGACGGTGAGATCGTCGCGGAACCCGCGAAGCGGACGGTCTGGGTCGACGTGAAGGTCCCGGAGAACGCACAGGTGCAGAGAGACATCTACGAGCACTTCCTCCGGCACTACAGTGTGAAACTTGACAACTACTCGCTCTTTGAGGAGCACCTCCACAACCCGCGGGTGATCGAGGTCGATACGACAGAATGAGGCGATGAACATGAAGACAGTAACCCTCACCCTGACCAATCCCCCCGAGCTCATGCTCGAGGGGCAGAACATCACTCCGGACAACTTCGCAGGCAAGAAAGCCGCCGAGATAGCCACTCTCGACGTCTGGGAAGGCAAACAGAAGAGCCCGCTCGGGAAATACTTCACCGTTGAAGGCGACGGCGGAGCGACGGCGGAAGAGACGAAGATCGTCCTCCGCGGCGACTGCACCCGTGTCAAGAGGATCGGACAGCAGATGACCGCCGGCGAGATCGTCATCGAAGGCAACGCCGATATGTACATCGGCGGCTGGATGAAGGGCGGAAAGATCCACGTCAAAGGAAACGTCGATTCGTTCTGCGGCATCGGGATGGAAGGCGGCGAGCTCGTCGTCGACGGAGACGCCGGACATCACCTGGGATCGTCCCCCCGCGGGGAGTGGCGCGGCATGCAGGGCGGAGTGATCCGGGTCGCCGGAAACGCCGGCAACGATACCGCCACGTTCATCAACGGCGGGACGATCGTCATCGGCGGCGACGCGGACATCCACATCTCCACCCACGGCGAAGGCGGCACCGTCATCGTCAAGGGCAACGCCAAGGGCCGTGTCGGCGGACAGATGGTGAAAGGCGACATCTACGTCTTCGGGGAGATCGAGAACCCGCTCCCGGGATTCCAGATGGTCGGCGAGGTCGAGCAGGAGGTCGACGGTGAGAAGGGCCGCTTCGCCCACTACATCGGCGACCTCGGCGAGCGCCACCCGGTCTCCAAGGGCAAACCGGTGTATGCGAACCTCTATACCCGAATCTAACTTTTTTATGCGAAAGCGGCAGGGCCGCCGGGAACAGGCGATGATATGGGCATGACGTTATGGTGAGGGCGCGCTTCGATGCGAAACCGCTCGCGGAAGTCCGGGCGATGATGCGCTCAGCCTTCCCGTGCCCCGACCGGATCGTCACCCTTCCGGTTGCCGGGGCGGCCGGAAGGGTGACGGCAGGGCCCGTATACTCGTCCCTGACGATCCCGGCAACGGAGATCGCTGCACGAGACGGATTTGCCGTCGTGAGCGGCGAGACCCTCCGGGCGGGTGACGCGAGCCCCGTCCCGCTCAGGAACCCCAGCCGGGTGAACACGGGGAATGCGATCCCTCCCGGCTACGATGGGGTCGTCATGATCGAGGACGTCATCGGAAGAGACGGCGCCTGGTATACCAAAAAACCGGTGCTCCCCGGAGAACATATCCATCCGGCCGGCTCCGAGATCCGCCGGGGCGACCTGATCCTCCCGGCCGGGCACCGGATACGCCCCTGCGATATCGGGGCGCTCCTCTCCTGCGGGATCGTCACGGTGGACGTCCGGGAGGTGAAGGTCGGCCTCATCCCGACGGGGAGCGAACTTGTTCCGGCAGGCAACCTCCCGGGGCCGGGAGGGGCTGTCGAGAGCAACACCGCCGTTGCCGCGGCACTGCTCGGCGAGGCCGGCGCCACCTGCACCCGCTACGGGATCGTCCGCGACGAACCCGTGCTGCTCCGGCAGGCCATCACGGACGGCATCCGCGAAAACGACCTTCTCCTGATCTCCGCCGGCTCATCGGCAGGCACGCGCGACTTCACCGCCGCCGTCATCGGCGACCTCGGCAAGGTGCTTGTCCACGGCATCGCGATGAAACCGGGTGCACCGGCGATCGTCGGCCGGATAGACGGCAAACCGGTCATCGGGGTCCCGGGTTACCCGATCGCCGCCCTGACGGCCGCACGGGAACTTGCCCTCCCGCTGCTCGCGGCATGGGGATTCTCTCCCCCGCCGGCGGAGCGCCTCCGCGCCCGGCTCTCCGGGACGGTCACGGCGAACCCCGGCTACGACGAGTTCGTCCTCCTCACCGTCTCGCGGACAGGCGACGGATATGCCGCGATCCCCCTGCCGCGGGGGGCCGGGCCGCAGATGGCGCTGGTCCATGCAAACGCCTACCTGCACGTCCCCGCAGGCACCGGGGGCATCGGCGAAGGCACCGAGGTCGAGATCCTGCCGACCGGGCAGTGCCGGGAGCAGGACGAAATCTGCAAACCCACGCCGGAACAGCCGGTGCAGGATCGAAAAGAGACGTTTTCCGTGAAGGACGGCACCTGACGGGATTTCCGCGCTCAGGTTCCCGCCGTACCGTCGGCCGCACTCCCGGCCGAACCCGTCCGGCAGCCTCCCTCCTCGCCGTCGCTCTCACAGGTCTCCATCAGGGGGCGGATGCGCGCCTCAAGATGCGGGAGTCTCTCCCGGAACTCGCGTGCGAGCAGGAACGTCCGGACGGCGTCGCCCATCCCGCGATGGGCGGCGAGGAGATGCCGGCACTCCTGCGGGACGGGATACCTGAAGTGCGTCGAGGTGACGGTTGAATCGTCGGCGGAGAAATCGATGAGCCGGGCGAGGCGATCGAGGGAGAGAACCTGTTTCATCCTGAAGTGCCGCCGGATCTCCCTCTGGAGGTCGACGAGCATGCACCCGTCGAGCGAGAAGCCCGCGGCACGGAAGGCCCGCTTCTCCATGCTGGCAGCAAAGACGACGATTGCCGGGACATCCCCGGCCGAGACGATCGACTCCATGAAGAGGCGGAGATCGGCAAACGCATTCCGGGCCGTCGCCCTTGCCGCGGGCATCCCGCCACCCGGGATCCGGTAGGAGTGATCGTAGTGCATCCCGTACTCGCCGCGCCCCATGTTCGCCACGGTCGTCGCGACGCCGGCGGTTCTGCCGCACTCGTCGGTCACCTTCTTCCATATCTCGACATCGACGTCGTAGCGGAACTGCTCGCCCAGGTAGCGGACGCTGTCGTCCTGTGGCCGATGGACAACCGCGCCGATCTCGATCGGCATCATGACCGCCCGGCAGGTGCCGTAGACGTAACCGAACTCGATGTCCAGGTAGACCCGCCTGCCCGCCTCGTCCGCTTCCGGCTGCACCACGAGTAAGTATCTCTTCGGCGGCAACGAAAAGGTTTCGCGGATGCTCCGTATCCGGCAAAGGTTTATCCAGCAGGACATATGCCATCTTATAGAGAAGAGCGGCAGGGCGCCCTGCATCCGACGGACATGAAATTCTCCACCATCTGGACCAGAATAAATATCGCCGGCCTTTTCGGGAAGAGGCTCTCTCGGCGCCGTCCGGAGCCCATCGCTCTCGACCGGGAAACGGAAGTGCGTGCGCTCCTCGCCCGCCCCCCGTTCGGGATCACCGACGTCGCCGACTCCGCCCTCCCCCTCTACGACCGGGCGCTGACCCACCGGTCGTACGCAAACGGCGGGGAGTACCCGGCGGTGACGTTCGAGGACAACGAACGGCTCGAGTTCCTGGGGAACTACGTCCTCGACTTCGTCATAGCCGACCACCTTTACGGCGAGTACGACCTCCCGCCGGGTGAGATGAACCGGAGGCTCCAGGTGACCAGGAACACGAAACTCGCCGAGATCGTGCGGCGGCAGGGCCTCGGCATCGACGCCGCCGTCAGGGGGCACGGGCAGGCGCCGACCGACTCGATCGTCGCCGACGCCTTCGAGGCCCTGATCGGCGCGATCTACCTCGATCGCGGCCTCAGCGTGGCGCGGGATGTGGTGCTCGCGATATTCGAGGAAGAGATCGCGGGGTGCGATACCCACAGGAACTACCGTGGGAGGCTCCAGGAGTACGTCGCCCGGGAGAACCTCGGCGAACTCGAGTACGCCTTTCGCCAGACCGGGCCCGGGAACTGCCCGGTCTGGGCCGCACGGGTGACTGTCGGAGGTGTTCCGTCCGGAGAGGGGAGAGCAAAGACCAAACAGGGCGCGGCGATGCTCGCGGCAAAAGAGGCGCTCGGACGTTTCGGGGAGGGGTGAGGTGCGGACGGACAGCCGGGACGCGACCGTCGCGGTCGCCCGGTGCGACGATTACGTGCCGGAGAAGGTCGATGCGGCCGTCCGCCGCGCAGTCGAACTCGTCGGCGGCATCGGGAGGTTCGTCGCGCCGGGAGAGCGTGTCCTCCTCAAACCGAACCTCCTGCAGGGGCAGGAACCGGAGCGGTGCGTCACCACCCACCCGGCGGTCGTCGCTGCCGTCGCCCGGCTCCTCGTGGAGCACGGGTGCCGGGTCGTCATCGGCGACAGCCCCGGCGCCGGGATCGTCTACAGCGAGGCGAACCTGCGGCGGGCGTATTCGCGGAGCGGGTTTGCCGCGGCGGCCGGGGAGACCGGCACCACCCTGAACTACAATACCGGCTCGCAGATCGTCTCGTTCCCGGAAGGCAAGGTGATGAAACAGTTCTCCATCATCACTCCCGCCGTAGAGGCCGACGCGATCGTGGTTGTCTCGAAGGTGAAGACCCACATGTGGACGCGGATGACCGGCGCCGCAAAGAACCTCTTCGGACTGATTCCGGGACTGGAAAAACCGGTCCACCACTTCCGATTCCAGGACGAGTACACCTTCGGCAGGATGCTCGTCGATCTCAACGAGTGCATGAAGCCCCGGCTCCAGATCGTGGACGCGGTCGTCGGGATGGAGGGGGACGGCCCCCAGGCGGGGAGCCCGCGGAAGATCGGGGTCGTCCTTGCCGGGAGCGACTACGCGGCCGTCGACACCGTCCTCGCGCGGCTCATCGGCATGGACCCGCTCGAGATCGGAAGCACGAGAAGCGCGGCCGAGCGCGGGCTGTTCGATCCGGAGGACGTCCGGACGGTCGGCGACGACCCGGCGGAGTTCGCGGTCCCGGACTTCCGGAAACCCTCGACCTACGCCGGCGGCCGGACGGGCATCTGGCGGCGGGTCGTCCAGGCCGTCGTCCAGCGGTTCGGGAGGACCTACGCCCCCCGGCCCGGCGTGATCGCTTCTTCGTGCATAGGCTGTGGGAAGTGCGAGCGGATCTGCCCCGTGCACGCGATCACCGTCGCCGAAGGCAGAGCAACGATCGATCTTGCGCGCTGCATCAGGTGTTACTGCTGCCACGAGATCTGCGCCGAGCATGCCATCGGCCTCTCGCGGAGCCTCACCGGACGGCTCCTCGCCCGCCTGCTCGGGTGAGAATACACCGGGCAACACCCCCGGACACCGGCTTCTTTTCGCGGCTTCGCGCTCTCGCGTGAGAGCGTATTGTCACATATACTGTTAGCTCGCGCGAAGCCGTTTCGGTGCTCAACCTGACCGGATCACGCGGAACCGCGTTGCCGGACACCAGATTTCGCGAGGTATTGAGCCAAAAGGCTCATGAGTGATCCGGTCAGGTGCAGGGGCCATGCCATGTCCGTTCTGCAACCCGGCCCCCGAAGACATCGTTGCCGCAAACGATCTCTGCTACGCCCGCTACGACATCCACCCGGTCAGCCCCGGCCACCTGCTGGTGATCCCGTTCCGGCACGTCGAGAGTTACTTCGATACGACCGATGAAGAGAGGGCGGCCCTCGCCCGGCTCATCGACGACTGCAGGGCGCTCACCGACCACGACCGCCACCCCGACGGCTACAACATCGGCGTCAACGTCGGGGAGGCCGCGGGGCAGAACGTCATGCACGTCCACATCCACTTCATCCCGCGCTACCGGGGAGGTGCCGGAGAACACGGAGGAGGTGTTCGGGGCGTGTTCCCGTGCGAACCGGAATAACGGTGAACGTTGATCTTTGAGCACAATTCCCGGGTTTCTCACCGTGCCGCCGCGCCCGGCAGAGCGGCAGCAGGCATGCACCAGTCGATCCCCCGGGTGCTCATTTGGAATGATTAATTATGAAGGTAAGGCATAGGTACCCTACGAGGGACAATAGTGCAGACGCTGCTCTTCCTAATAGTATTCCCCATCCTCGTTGCGTGCCTTTTATTGTTCGTGAAGCGAACGACAATTCGCTACGCGGTGGTCGCCCTCTCGGCTCTTGCCATCGGCGGGGCTTCGATATACCTGCTCATGCGGTATGCCTTCGAGGGCGCGGTCTACTTCGCCGCGCCGTCGGGTGCGATCGACCTCGCTATGGTGGCCATCGAGATGGGTCTTGCGCTCTTCATCATCTACATGGGAGCGAAGTTCAGGAACTACCTGGCAATCCTGCTGGCCGTCATCCAGGCGGCGCTGGTGGTCTACCTCGAGATGACGTTCTCGGGGAGCCTTCATGCGGCGAACAACCTCTTCATCGACCAGTTCTCCATCATCATGGCCCTGATCATCGGGCTGATCGGGAGTCTCATAGCCGTATACGCGGTCAGGTACATGGAGACCTATCACCACCACCACCCGGAGGTGCGCGACCGGCAGACGTTCTTCTTCTTCGTCACCTTCGTCTTCCTCGCCGCTATGTTCGGCCTGGTCTTCTCGAACAACCTCATGTGGCTCTTCTTCTTCTGGGAGATCACCACTATCAGCTCGTTCTTGCTGATCGGTTACTCGGAGACCGAGGAAGCAACGAAGAACGCCTTCCGCGCCCTGGTGATGAACCTCCTCGGCGGCGTCGCCTTCGTCGTGGCAATCGTCCTCCTCGCCGCAACCGAACCGACGAGCGGGGGTATCGATCTCGCCCGGGTGCTCGCGTCCCCTGATGCGGCCGTCGTCCTGATACCGGTCGTCCTGATCGGGTTCGCCGGTATCACGAAGGCCGCGCTGATGCCCTTCTCCTCCTGGCTCCTCGGGGCGATGGTGGCCCCGACCCCGGTCTCGGCCCTGCTCCACTCGAGCACCATGGTCAAGGCCGGCGTCTACATCCTGGTCAGGTTCTCGCCGGTCTTCGCCGGGACGTTCGCCGGGTTCTCCATCGGTCTCGTCGGCGGAGTGACCTTCCTGGTTGCGTCCGCGATAGCGATATCACGGAGCGACGCGAAGTCGGTCCTCGCCTACTCGACGATAGCAAACCTCGGGCTGATAGCCGCCTGTGCGGGTGTCGGGACCTACATGCTCGTCTGGGCAGCGATCCTCCTGATCGTCTTCCACGCCGTCGCGAAGGCGCTCCTCTTCCTCGGGACCGGGGTGATCGAGCAGCGGACCGGGAGCCGTAACATCGAGGACATGGAGGGCCTGATCGTCCGGATGCCGAAGATGGCGGTGATGATGTTTATCGGGATCGCCGGTATGTTCCTTGCGCCGTTCGGTATGCTGATCTCGAAGTGGGCGGCGATCGAGGCGTTCGTCCAGGTCCCCTTCGGCCTGATCTTCATCGCCATCCTTGCCTACGGGAGCGCCGTCACAGTCTTCTTCTGGGCGAAGTGGATGGGCAAACTCGTCACGGTCACGCAGAATACGGAGCGGGTCGAGAAAGGGTTCTTCGAGGAATCCTGGGCCCCCCTCTACATCATCACCGGCCTCGTGATAGCGGCCGTCTTCCTCTTCCCGGTCATCTCCTCGATGCTGATTGAGCCCTACGTCCTCGCGATCTATGGGGTTACGGCACACCTTGCAGATGCGAACGTCGCCATCATGCTCCTGATGATGGCCCTCTTGCTGATCCTCCCCGTCTCGTTCCTCCTCTTCAAGAGGACCGCACGGCACCTCCCTGCCTACATGGGGGGGAGGCCCGCGACGCCGGACCTGCACTTCGCAGGCTCCCTCGGCCTGACCCGGGAGGCCCAGACGCGGAACTACTACCTCACCGAGTACTTCGGTGAGGCAAAGCTCTTCCGGCCGGGGGCGGCGGTCTGTATCGTCCTGATCCTGGTCTCCTGGATCCTCGCGGGGGTGGCGTTATGAACTGGCTCATCGGCGCAGTCCTCTTCCTCATCCTCGCGCCCATAGCCGGCGGCCTCATCGCCGGCATCGATAGAAAGATCACCGCACGGATGCAGGGGAGAGTTGGGCCGCCGCTCCTGCAGCCCTTCTACGACGTCGGCAAACTCTTCGAGAAGGAGCGGGCGGTCGTCACCACGGCGCAGAACTTCTACGTCCTCGCGTACCTGATCTTCATAGCCCTCTCCGGCGCGCTCTTCTTCGCGGGAGGGGACCTCTTACTGATCGTCTTCGCCTTCACGCTCGCCCACGTCTTCCTGGTGCTCGGGGCCTACGCGGTCCACTCGCCCTACAGCCACATCGGGGCGGAGCGGGAACTGATCCAGGTGATGGCCTACGAACCGATGATCATCCTCGCGGCCGTCGGGTTCTACATGGTCAGCGGGAGTTTCTACGTCACGGAGATCGCCGCCACGACCGTACCGGCGATCCTCTACCTCCCCGGCGTCTTCCTGGGCTTTGCCGTCATTCTCACGATCAAACTCAGGAAGTCGCCCTTCGACATATCGACGTCGCACCACGCGCACCAGGAGATCGTCAAGGGAATCACGACGGAGTTCTCGGGATCGACGCTCGCCCAGGTCGAGATCGCCCACTGGTACGAGAACGTCTTCCTCCTCGGGTTCGTCTTCCTCTTCTTCGCCTGGAACCCCGTGATCGGGGTCGTTGCAGTCGCAATCACCTACCTCGCCGAGATCTTCGTCGATAACGTCACCGCACGGGCGCGGTGGCAGGCGGCGCTGAAGAGCGGGTGGCTTGCAACGCTCCTCGGGATCGCGAACCTGGCGATCCTCTCCTATATGATGCTTGGGGGTGCATGAGTACCATGGCATTTCTGAAGCGATCGCCCTGGATCCTTCACTATGATGCATCCAGCTGCAACGGGTGCGACATCGAGGTGCTCGCGTGCCTGACCCCGCTCTACGACGTGGAACGGTTCGGCATCATCAACACCGGAAACCCGAAGCACGCGGATATCCTGATGATCACCGGCGGGATCAACGAGTTGAACCGGGCGGTGGTCAGGAACCTCTACGAGCAGATGCCGGAGCCGAAGGTTGTCGTCGCGATAGGCATCTGCGCCGCGACCGGCGGCATATTCCGGGAGTGTTACAACATCGCAGGCGGCGTCGACAAGGTTATCCCCGTCGATGTCTATGTCCCGGGATGCGCGGCGCGGCCGGAGATGATCATCGACGGCGTCGTTGCGGCGCTCTCGATTCTCGAGGAGAAACGGGCGAAGATGACCGGGGCGGCGCAGATAAAAGATGATGCGCGGCATGCGGCAGGTGAGAGCACATGACGGTTAACGAAGAGCAGACTACTATCGGCGTCGCGCTGGAGGACCTCATGCGTGAGGTCGAAGGGCTCCAGACCGGCGGATACCGCCTGGTCCAGATCGGGTGCACGGACATCGGCGGGGCTTACGAGGTCAACTACTCGTTCGACAAGGGCTACCAGTTCAGAAACCTCCGCCTGACGGTGGGGCCGGAGACGGAAGTCCCGAGCATCTCCGGGATCTACTGGGGAGCGTTCGTCTACGAGAACGAGATGCACGACCTCTTCGGGATCCCGGTCGCCGGGATCAACATCGATTTCAAAGGGACGTTCATCAAGACGGCGGAGAAGTATCCGTTCAGCGTCACGAGAAGGGGGGGTGACCGATGCCGGAACGCATAGTCGTCCCGTTCGGGCCGCAGCACCCGGTGCTGCCGGAACCGATCCACCTCGACCTCGTCCTCGAGGACGAGACGGTGGTAGAGGCGATCCCCTCGATCGGCTACATCCACCGGGGGCTTGAGCGACTGATCGAGAAGCGCGAGTTCACGGAGTATGTCTACGTGGCGGAGAGGATCTGCGGGATCTGCAGTTTCATGCACGCGCTCTGCTACAGTCAGGGTATCGAGGAGATCATGAAGATCGAGGTCCCCGACCGGGCACGCTACCTCCGGACGATCTGGTCGGAGTGTTCGCGTCTCCACTCCCACCTCCTCTGGCTCGGCCTCTTTGCGGATGGGATGGGCTTTGAGAACCTCTTCATGCGGTCCTGGCAGCTCCGGGAGAGCGTGCTCGACGTGCTCGAGGACACCACGGGCGGCCGGGTCATCCAGGGTACCTGCAAAATCGGCGGGGTCCGGCGCGACATAGGTGCGGAGAAACTCGCGGAGATGCACCGCGCGCTCGACCCCTTCGAGGAGCAGTGCCGGAACCTCGGCGACGTCTTCCTGAACGACGAGACGGTGAAGTACCGCCTCCAGGACCTCGGGGTCATCTCAAAGGACGAGGCCTACGCCCTCGGGGCGGCCGGACCGACCGCCAGGGGGAGCGGGGTCGCGATAGATCACCGCGAGACCGGCTACGCCGCCTACGGGGATCTCGGCTTCAAGCCGGTCGTGGAGACCGCCGGGGACTGCTACGCCCGGTGCGCCGTCCGGGTCAAGGAGGTCTACGCCTCCATCGACCTGATCCGCCGGGCGATCAGCGAGATGCCCGAAGGACCCCTCGACGTGAAGGTCAAGGGAGCGCCCGACGGCGAGTACTTCTCCCGCGTGGAGCAGCCGCGGGGCGAGGTCGTCCACTACCTGCGGGGCAACGGCACGAAGCACCTTGCCCGGGCCCGGATCAGGACGTCGACGCTCGCGAACATCCCGCCGCTCGTGAAGATGCTCCCGGGAGCCCAGCTCGCCGACGTCCCGGTCGTCGTCCTCTCGATCGACCCCTGCATCAGCTGTACGGAGAGGTGAAGAGAGCATGGGGATATTTCAGATGACAAAGACGGTTCTCCGGAACCTTGCCGGCGGGCCCGCAACCCGGCAGTACCCGGCGGTCCCGGCGCGAACAGGCCCCCTCACCCGGGGGCACGTCGTCTTCGACCCGGCCACCTGCCGCTCCTGCAGCCTCTGCTCGAAACGATGCCCGTGCGAGGCGATCCGTCTCGACAAGGAGGCGAAGGTCTGGGAGATCGACCGGATGCGGTGCATCGCCTGCGGCGACTGCGTCGAAGGGTGCCCGTTCGGGAGCCTCACGATGGAACCGGAGTACTTCGCGCCGGTGGTGGAGCACGTGGTGGAGCGCTACACTATCACCTACGTAAAACCCGAGAAGCCGGCGAAGAAACCGGTTGATGAGAGCGCGGGCGCGTGAAGTGAGGGGGGGCCGGGGCGAGGAAACCCCGCCGCGATCTTTTTTTTTGCAATTTTTTGACTGGCAACTATCGAACGGTAGGGGGTCAAAAGGTTAGCACATGCAATCGCAACTACTGAAACAGCCGGAACTATAAGAAAATCCCGTACACTGGACCGTGAGAATATCGCCACAGGGGGAAGGGGCTGACGGGGAGGGGGGAGCATCCCCCCTCCCCTGTCTCCGCCACTTATGGGAGCATGTGACCCCACCCCGCCCGGCCTCCGGCCTCCTCCCCCTTCCTGCGGGGGCAGTCACGGCGATAACCGGTGGAAAGCCGTGGATGGGCATACGTGATCGACATGAATTCGATCACCATCGGGCGCAAGGAATGGGGTGCGACCTTCGATATGTAAGAGCCATACCACCCCTTTGCCCCCATCGCTCACTTCCTCGCCAGCGGATGCACCATGTGGATGATATCGTAGGTGTTGCTCGGGTAAGCCCAGGGGATCGCGTCGAGCGTGAGGTCGTCCACCGTCAGACCGTGCTTGATCGCGAGGGCGAAGATGTTGATCACCTCCTCGACGTGCGGCCCGATGAGGTGGGCACCGAGGACCCGGCGGGAGTCCTCGTCGACCAGGATCTTGTAGCCGGCGTGCTTCTGGCCGATGCTCCGGTTGGTGAACCGCCCGGAGAGATCGCCGGCGTTGGCGACGTAGGGGATTCCCTTCTCCTTCGCCTTCTCTTCCGTGAGCCCGACGGATGCGATGGGCGGATTCGTGAAGACGGCGCTCGGGACGACGGAGTAGTCCGCGGCGCGGGCGTCGCCGCCCAGGATGTTGTCGACGACGATGTGGGCGTCCATCACCGCCACCGGGGTCAGCTGCGGGCTCCGCGGGTTCGCGTCCCCGGCAACGTAGACCCTGGGATTCGAGACGCTCCGGAGACGGTCGTCGACCACGATCCCCCGGCGGTCGGTCCCGACGTTCCCCGCGACAGGGTCGAGTTCCTCGACCGCAGAGACCCTGCCGGCGCCGTGGACGACCATATCGGCACCGAAGGTCTTCTCCTCCCCCTCCTTTCCGGCCCGCACGCGAAGGCCGGCGCCGCTCCTCTCGATCGAGACGAGCGGCATATTCGTCTGCACGTCGATCCCGGCCTCAACCGAGGCCAGCAGCAGGCGGTCGACGATATCGGGGTCAAACCCCGAGAGGACCCGGCCGCTTCGCTGCAGGATGGTCACCGCCGACCCGGCAGCGGCGGCGACGTGGGCGAACTCAAACGAGATGTAGCCCCCGCCGACGAAGACGATCCGTTCGGGGAGCGCTTCAAGGTAGAAGAAGTCGTCGCTCGACGTCATCAGGTCCTCGCCCGGGACGCCGAGCGGCCGGGCACGCGCACCGGCGGCGACCACGATGTACCGGGCGATGAGGGTGTCGTCGCCGACCGTCACCCGATCCGGCCCGGCAAAACGGGCAAGCCCATGATAGGTATCGATCCCTGCCCCCCGGAACCCCTCCTCCTTTCGCCGGGGAATGGGATCGGTGAAGGTCCGTTCGAAGGCAACCAATTGAGGCCAATCGATCGAGACCGCTCCCCGGATGCCGTTCCCCTGCTGGTCACGGACACGGGAAACCACCTCGGCGGCACCGGCGAGCACTTTTTTGGGGACACAGCCCCGCAGGCCGCACGTCCCGCCGTACTCCCCGGAATCAACGATCGCTACCCGCATCCCGGCCTTCCTGCAGTGCCAGGCGACGTCGGAACCGGCGACCCCCGTCCCGATAACGACGAGATCGTACTCCCGCTCCATAATGAGGCTGCGGTTGCTGCAGGGCGCCATAAAGGTTTACCCCGGGACGGGGGCCGGGAGATCAGAAGTAGAGGAGCGAGACGATGCCGACGGCGATGAGGATGAAGACGACCGTCATGACGCTCCCGGGAACGATATAGTCCCGGGGCCGGTAGTTCCCCGGGCCCATCAGGAGGGCGTTCACCGGGTGCGTCGGGAGGAGGAATGAGTTGGAGGTGCATATCCCGACGAGGAGCGCGAGACCGCGGGGATCGAGCCCGAACGAACCCGCCATCACGAGCGCGAGCGGGACCAGGATGACGGTTGCGGCGATATTCGAGATCACAAGCGAGAAGGCGGTCGCGAGAAGCGCAACCGCGACGAGGATGAGGAGCGTCGGGTACCCGGCGACCAGATCGGCCGTCTGGTCCGCGATGAACCGGGCGGCCCCGCTCGTCTCCATGGCGATGCCCAGAGGGAGGAGGCCGGCAATCAGCGTGAGCGTCCGCCAGTCGATAGCCCGGTAGACCTCGCCGACCGGGACGACCCCGAGGAGAATCATCGCGAGCACCCCCGAGAGAAGGCTTGTCGCTATCGAAAGGCCCGTGTAGGTGAGGCCGACGGCGGCAACAAAGCAGAGGACGGCGGCAACAAAGCAGAGGACGGCGGCGGGCGCACCGCGTTCGCGAACCCCCGCCCGCCCCTCGACGGGGGTTGCCAGGACGAAGTTCCGGTTCGTGGCGAGCGCCCGGAGCCGTTCCCACCGCCCTAAAACGACCATCGCGTCCCCCGCCTGCAGGGGGCGGTCGGCCAGGTTCTGCCGCTGCTCCTCGGTGCCGGAGAGGAGGATCAGCACCTCGACGCCGTAGGTTACCCGGAACTCGAGGTCGCGAAGCGTCTTGCCGACGATCTCTCCATACGGGCGGACGATCACCTCCGCAAATCCCACGTTCGGGTCGGCCATGACGTTCGCGGTGCTCTCTCCCGCCCGAACCCACTCGAGCCCGAAATCGTCCATGAACCGTTCGACGTCAGGGTCGTGCCCGAGGATGCCGAGCTCCTGCCCGGCGGCGAACCGGGTGTAGCGCCACGGGGTGTAGACGACCTCGCCCCGCTCGGCAAGGGAGATGAGGTGAAGGTTGTAGCGCGAGATCATGTGCGCCGCCTCCCGTGTCATCCCGACGAGCGGGCTTCCCGCCGGAACCCGCAGGTAGAATATCACGCAGGGGGGGCACCAGGTCCGGATGAGTTCCTCCTGCGGGCTCAGCCGCACCTTCTCGCGCCGGGGCAGAACCCGGTCGCCGAAGAAGCAGAAGAAGGCGATACCGGCAATCAGGAGCGGCACGCCGACGGGCGTGACGGCAAAGAGCCCGAAGGGAGCATACCCCTGCTGGGAGAGGAGATCGTTGAGGATGATGAGGGTGCCCGCCCCCACCATGCTGATGGTACCCCCGAGGGTCGCGGCGTAGCCGACGGGCAGGAGAAGCCGCGATGCCGGAACCCCGGAGAGCGACGATACCCGCAGGAGCGAGGGGAGGAAGACGGCGGTCGCCCCGACGCTCTGCATGAACGCCGAGAGTGAACCGGCGACGATGGATGCGGCGGCAATGAGCCGACGCTCGCCGATCCCGGCAAACCCGACGATCGCGCGGGCGATGCGGATCGTCACCCCCGTCCGGTCGAGCCCGCGGCCGAGCACCATCACGGAGAGCATCGCGATGACCGCGCTGCTCGAAAACCCGGAGAGGGCCTGCGCCGGCGTGACGAGCCCGAGCCACGCGAGCGCGAGGGTCACGAACACGGCGGCGACGTCGACCCTGACGGCGCCGGAGATGAAGAGGACGGCGGCGGCGGCCACCACCAGCAGGGTGAGGAGGATCTCGGTCTCCATCGGGCACCCGGGGGTGAGCGGAGCAGAAAAAAGGTGCGGGCCGGCGGTCTCGAAACCGGCCGGAGCGTTACTGCCCGTACACGTCGCGGGTGACCCGGTGCGGCTCAAACCGCCCGCGGTGGAAGACCCGGACCTCGACCTCCGCACCCTTCCTGAAGTCCCGCATCAGGAGGTCGTACGTCCGCCGGACGTAGCGCAGCCCTTCCCGGTCGAAGAGGTCGCGGAGAGCCTGCCGGAACCGGATCTCCTGCTCGAGAAACGCCGCCTCGTAAGCCCGGGTCTCCCGCGCAATCCGGATGCATTCGGCATCGTCGATTGGGTTGTTGTAGGACCCGTGCTTGTTCAGACCGCCGATCTGCCGCCAGTCGACGACGCCCTTCTCGTCGGCCTCCCGGTGGAGCATGTAAGGGTAGACCCGGCAGATGGCGAACCGCCGATCGTAGATGCTACACCTGCCGTCCTCGAGGAAAATGCAGGAACCGTCCGGTTTTGTCCGGAGAGCGTAGCCCGACACATAGAACCGCCCCTCCTGATCGCAGGCGTCGAACGCGGGCGCCGGGATGACGGCGTCCGGCAAGAGCGAGCGGACGGTGTCGGTATCCTCCTCCAGCAGAAAGACGTGGCCGTTGAACTCCCGCGTGCAGCACCGGCCGCAGCAGTCGCAGGAGAACCCCACCTCCCGGATGATCGCGATGAATTCCTCTTCCGGGAACCGGAGAAGCCTCTCCCGTTCCGCTTCAAGGGCAGCAATCTGTTCGTCGAACGTGAACGTAACCGGCAGCCTCCATTGTCCGCCCGGCACGAATGCCGGGACTTCTTCCCTCAGGTGTTGGATGCGGGGAGGGATATGCCCTTTGGCACCCGCCTTCTTACGGCTTTTTCCCAAAGGTAGCAACGGAGATCTGGAGCCGGTTCATCGCCGCGTCGTCGAAGGCGGCGACCGCACAGACCCCGAACACCACGCGTACAGCCGACCTTCAACCCTGCACGCCCCATCGGGCGGCCGGATGCCCCGGGTAAAGGTTCGGAAACGTATTAGGAGAACTCCACCCAACTATAACCACCATATCCGGGGCATTCTCATGATCGTGACCGCCATTATGTTCATCGTCGGCCTGGCTCTCCTCGTCAAAGGAGCCGATCTCTTTGTGGGCGGGGGGAGCGGCCTCGCCCTCCGTCATCGTATCTCACCGGCCCTGATCGGGTCAACGATCATCGCGTTCGGCACGTCGCTTCCGGAACTCGTCGTCAGCACGAACGCCGCAGCCACGGGGAACACCGGTATTGCACTCGGAAACGTCATCGGAAGCAACATCGCAAATATCGCACTCATCCTCGCCCTCTGCACCCTCATCCGGCCCGATATGGTCGCCATGTCGGGGGCGTCCCGCTCCTCGCTCGTCCGGAACACCGTGCTGATGCTCGTTGCGACGGTGGCGTTCGCCCTGCTCGCCGCAAGGGGCACGCTCGACGCCCTCGCCGGAGCGCTGCTCCTCATCCTCTTCGTGGTCATCCTTTACCTCCTCATACGGGAGGGGCGCGAGGAGGGGGACGTCGATATCAAGTCCCACGGGTGGACCGACATCCTCTACATCGGCCTCGGTCTTGCGGCCGTCATCATCGGGGCGCAGCTCGTCGTCGACGGGGCCGTTACGCTCGCGGAGGCGTTCGGAATCCCGGCCTTCGTCATCGGCGTATCAATCGTCGCCGTCGGCACGTCGCTCCCGGAACTTGCGACCTCGCTCGTCGCGGCCGTGAGAGACGAGGGCGCCATCTCCATCGGCAATATCCTCGGGAGCAACATCTTCAACCTTCTCCTGGTTCTCGGGGTAAGCCTCCTCCTCGCACCGGTCACCGTCGGGTCGCTTGTCGACATCGCCGTCGTCGTCCTCTTCTCGATCGCGATCCTCCCCCTGCTCTTTGCCCGCCCTTCCGTCGTCCGGGGCTGGTCGGCCCTCCTGCTCCTCGGCTACGCCGCCTACATCGCCTGGAGCTTCGGGGCGGGGCCGATCAGGTGAGAGCTTCTTTGGGAAAAATGGTTGACCGGACGTATACGCGATCCACTCCCGGATCCGTGCCCGGTTCGCGTAACTGAAAATCCCGGGTCTTCTCAAGTGCATAGGGTTCCGTTCGGCAGAAAGAGAAGAACGTCAGTCGTCTCACGCTCTGCACTCTCGATGCTCAAATCGGCGTTTCATTCGTCTTTCCTTGAAACTCTCCAAGTTTCCCATGGCTCATTGTCGCTCAGTACGTTTGCACCTCGAAAACCTTCGGGCATCTCAAACCCTGAAAGTTATGTCAATCACACCTTAGGCCAGTTGTACTGAGGGTCCTAAACCCGTCCACGGCTTTCCACCGGATATCGCAACTGGGGGAGGGGTTGCAGGGGGGATACCCCCTCCCCTGTCCCCACCCCCATGGCGATACTCCCACGGTCCACTGTACCGAGTTACTTGGAAAATACACCGGACTCCGTCTCCCCAAACCCACCACCATCTCACCCGGAAGACTTCGAAAATATTCGTAGGTTACGCAAACCTGATGCATCGGCACGTGCATCTCCCTCTATCGGAAGGTGAACGGATATGGAGAAGTGGAGTCCGGTGCTGGTCGTCGTTCTCGGGAGTCTGGTGATCGCCGCGATCATCGGGACCGCCCTCGCATCAGAGGACGCCGGGAACGAGACCCTGGGAGATTTGCAGAAGTTTTCGTCGAAAGAAGAGATCGAGGCGTTCCTGAAGGAACACGCGCGGGGGGTGGAGCACAGTAACGGCTACTCCTGGCTGCCGGGGGCCGGCGGACGGGAGACCGCCATGGACGCGCCTGCACCGACGAGCGCACCGCCCGGCCAGACGGCCGCCCGCGACTACTCAACCACGAACGTGCAGGTAGAGGGGGTTGACGAGGCCGACTTCCTGAAGAACGACGGAAGATACATCTACGTCATATCGGGCGAGTCGCTTGCGATCCTCGAAGCATTCCCGGCAGAGGATGCGAAGATCGTATCCGAGACCCGGATCGAAGGAACCCCGACGGCGCTCTTCCTTGCCGGCGACCGCCTGGTGGTCTTTGCTGCCGGAAGGGAAGAGAGCATGACCACCGTGAAAGGGAGTGTAGCACCCATCCCCGTCCAGCGGATGGTGACGCACGCATACATCTATGATATCGGCGACCGGAGCAATCCCGACCTGGTCCGGACGCAGACCTTCACCGGCAGTTACTACAACGCCCGGATGATCGGCGACGACGTCTACGTCCTCACGCAGGAAGCACCCCTCTGGATCCGGGACGAGATCGCCCTTCCCGAGGTGCGGACGGACGGCGGCGAGCCCATCATGCCCGACGTCTACCGCCCCGGGACACCTCTGCAGAACTATGTCTTCTACACCGCAAGCGCCTTCTCCGTTAGAAACGACAGGAGCACCCCCGACGCCGAGACGTTCCTCCTCGGCTACGACACCACTCTCTTTGTGTCGCAGAAGAACCTCTACATCGGCTACCGCTACATGGGGGCCGCCTACTCCGGCCCGGTCGCCGCAACGATGCCCGACTACGCCGGCAGCCGGGAGGAGACGATCATCCACCGGTTCGCTATCGATGACGGAAGGATCGACTATCAGGCCATGGGCAGGGTTCCCGGGCACCTCCTGAACCAGTTCTCGCTCGACGAGTACGGGGAGAATCTCCGGGTGGCGACGACCGTCGAGGGCTGGACACGTGAGAGGTCTTTCCAGTACAACAACGTCTACGTCCTCAACCCCGCGATGGAGACCATCGGGACGCTTGAACACCTCGCGCCGGACGAGCGGATCTACGCCGCCCGGTTCGTCGGTGACCGGCTCTACCTCGTGACGTTCAAGCGGGTCGATCCGCTCTTCGTCATCGATCTCTCGGATCCGAAACACCCCGGCATCCTCGGGAAACTCAAGATCCCCGGCTACTCCGACTACCTCCACCCCTATGACGCCGACCACATCATCGGGATCGGCAAAGAGACGAGCGAGAACACCTGGGGCGGCGTCTCGGTGGAAGGGCTCAAGATCGCGCTCTTCGACGTCTCGGACGTGAACAACCCGATACAGGTCGATACGGTCGTGATCGGGGAGCCCGGGACCGACTCGGAGGCCCTTCGCGACCACAAGGCCTTCCTCTTTGTGAAGGAGAAGAACCTCCTCGTCATCCCGGTGAGCGAGATAAAACGGGTGGAGAACCCCGAATCGAGGTATCCCGGCTCCTACGGCACCACGACCTGGCAGGGGGCTTACGTCTACTCGGTAAAACCGGAAGACGGGTTCACTCTCCGGGGCACGGTCGCCCACGCGGAGAAGGGATCCCCCTACACCTGGGACTCGGCCGACGCGGTGCGGCGGTCGCTCTTCATGGACGACACCCTCTACACCGTCTCGCATAGAAGCATCGTCATGACCGATCTCGCCGACGGCAGCCGGATCAACGAGGTCTTCCTCCCCTACCGGTGGGGGATCTCCCCGACCCCGGTTCCGGTCTGGTGAACCGGAGGCCGGTGGCTCCTGACCGCCTTGAAGATCTCCATCACGACCACGACCGAGGAGGCGAGGGCGAGCAGTACGAGCCACTCGACCGGGGAGACGGGTTGCAGCTGGAGGACGTCCTGGAGGAAGGGGACGTAGAGCGCGAGGATGTGGATACCCTGCGCGGCGATGACGCCGGCGACCAGGAAGTAGTTGCGGCTGATGGGGACGCGGAACGCGGAGAGGCACTCCGACCGGCAGTTGAAGACATGGAAGTTCTCGAAGAGCACCATCAGCAGGACGAGCAGATTCCGGGCCGCGAACACGTCCCACCCGTTTGAGATAAGCCAGTGCCAGGTTCCGAGCGCGACGAGCGCGATGGTCGTCCCGGAGATGAGCACCTCCTCTATCATCAGCCGATTGAAGATCCCCTCCTCCGATCTACGCGGCGGCCGTTTCATGACTCCGGGCTCACCGCCCTCGAACGCCAGCGCCACGTCCTGGATACCGTTCGTCACCAGGTTCAGCCAGAGGAGCTGGACCGCGAGGAGAGGCAGCGGGAGACCGATCAGGAGGGCGAGCATGAAGAGGAGCACCTCCGCAAACCCGGTCGAGACCAGGAGGTAGACGACTTTACGGACGTTCTCGTAGGCATACCGCCCTTCCTCGATCCCGGCAACGATCGAGGCGAAGTCGTCGTCGGTGACGATCAGCGACGCCGTATCTTTAGCGACGTCGGTCCCGGAGCCCATCGCGACCCCGATGTTCGCGCTCCGGAGCGCCGGCGCGTCGTTGACCCCGTCCCCGGTGACCGCGACGTAGACCCCGCTCTCCCGGTAGGCCTCGACGATCCGGAGTTTCTGCAGCGGCGTCACCCGGGCAAAGACCCGGGCACCCTGCACCCGGTCGACGAACTCCGAGAACGTCGGGATCTCGTCATCGCCCAGTTCCGAGCCGGTGATCACCTGACCCGGAGAATCCGCGATCTCGAGGTCCCGTGCGATGGCAAGAGCCGTGGCGGGGTGATCCCCCGTCACCATCACCACGTCGACCCCGGCGTCACGGCACCGCCGGACGGCGTCGGGCACGTCGGGCCGGATCGGGTCGATGAACCCGACCAGGCCGAGGAGCTCGAGGGGAGGGAGCGTGGGGTTCTCTGCGGGGACTTCTCCCTCCGCACGACCCTCTGCCACGGCGAGCACCCGGTAGCCATGGGAGGTGAGAGTATCGAGCTCCTCCTGCACCCGATTCTGGTCGAGCGGCACGCTGCCGTCCGGCCCGCCGGCCATGGTGCGGCAGAACGGGAGAACGGTCTCGACGGCCCCCTTGACCGCCACCAGGGTTTCCTCCCCATCCCGGTACCAGACGGCGGCGTACCGCCGCTCGGACTCGAAGGGAATCTCGGCGACGATGGGAACGCCCTCACGGATACCGGCAGGGTCGAGCCCAAGTTTGTAGGTGAGCGCGAGGAACGCCACGTCGATCGCGTCGCCCCGGTGCGCCCACTCCCCCTCATCGGTTCGCTCCAGGGCGGCCTCGTTGCTGATCGTCGCCGCCCGGGCCAGGTGTTCCAGTCGGTTGCGGGCGGAACCGGATACGGGGTTCCCTTCCTCGCTGACAACCTCCCCCTCACCCGCGTACCCGGCTCCAGTGACCGAGAACACTTCGCCTGTGGGCAGAGCGACGACCCGGGCGGTCTGCTGGTTTACCGTGAGGGTGCCGGTCTTGTCGCTCGCGATCAGCGTGCAACTCCCGAGGCTCTCCACGGCCGCGAGGAACCGGACGATGACGTTTCGTCCGGCCATCCGTGACGTCGCGATCGAGAGCGCGACGGTCAGGGCGATCGGCAGGCCTTCGGGGATCGCCGAGACGGCGAGCGCGACGGCGAGGAAGAAGACCTCAAGCGGGGGCACCCCCTGGCCGAGGACGATGAACGCAAGCACCCCGGTGGCGGCAAGGACGGCGATGCTGATCTTTTTCGAGAAGTCTTCCATGCGGATGACGAGCGGAGGTTTGCCCGCCTCCGACGTCGTGACCGTCTCGGCGATCTGCCCGATCTCGGTGTTCTGGCCGGTCGCGACCACGACTCCTGTAGTCCGGCCGCTCATGATAGTGCTGCCGGCATAGAGCATATTCAGACGGTCGGCCAGGGGTAGCGAGGCGTCGAGGGCATCCGGACGCTTTTGAATCGCATGCGACTCGCCGGTCAGGAGCGACTCGTCGACGGCGAGTGACTGCGCCCTGACGATACGGATATCGGCAGGGACACGGTCGCCCGACTCCAGAACGACCCGGTCGCCGGGGACAAGGTCTTCTGCCGGGACGGTCTCCTCGCGACCGTCCCGCTCCAACCGCGTATGGATCTTGAGCATCTGCTGCAACGCCGTTGCGCTCCGCTCCGCCTTCACCTCCTGGAACGCCCCGACGACGGCGTTCACCAGGATGACGATGAAGATGAAGACCGCGTCGGTGAAGTCGGCGAAGAGGAGCGAGATGATCCCCGCTGCAAGGAGCACGTAGATGAGCGGGCTCGTGAACTGGCGGAGGAAGGTCTCAAGCACCGTC
>NZ_FMID01000005.1 GCF_900095385.1 Methanoculleus chikugoensis | reverse complement strand
ACTAGTGCCTGCATGTTCAACTTATCACCGTTCAGGGCATCGTGGACCCGTGTACGGCTTTCGAGGGGATATCGCGTCTGGGGGAGGGGTTGCAGGGGAGGGGGGAGACCCGCCTCCCCTGTCCCCACCCCCCATGGCGATACTCCCACGGTCCAGCGTACGGGATTTTCACCACTCACACTTATCAGTGTTAGCGATGGAAAACGAGGCAACCCCTGAGCCTCCAACCACCCAATCAACCCCCTCAATCGGACCGCTTGAAGAGACCCATGACGAGCATGATCACCGGAATGACCTCAAGACGCCCGATCCACATGATCAGGATGAAGAGGAGTTTTCCCGAACCGGCCATCTCGGGCGAGACGAATCCTGTGGATATGCCGTTGTTGCACATCGCGGAGACGACCTCGAAGATCACGTTGCTCGAATCGAACGACGTCGGCTGCAGGTGCATCACCAGTATCGTGGCGACGAAGATGATCAAGAAGTAGAGCATGATCGTCAGCATGTTCCGGGAGACCTCGAGGTCGGCGATGTTCTTCGGGATCACCCTGCCATCGTACTTGAAGGGCACGAGCACCTTCCCGGAGACGAACATCCGCCGGAACCACCAGACCAGGCTCTGGAACCCGAGGACAACCCGGGAGAGTTTGATACCGCCGGCGGTGCTCCCGGATGCTCCGCCGATCACCATCAGCATCGCGAGGAAGAGGATGGTCACGCTCGCCCACTCGTTCGGGGAGGCGACCTGAAACCCGGTGCTGGTGGCTGCAGCGGCCGACATGAAGAGTGCATGGCGGATGGCCGTCGGGAGGTCGGTCGCGGTGAGCGTGACGAGGTCCCATGTTATCACGACGATCCCGAGCGCGACGAGCATGAAGAGGAGGCGTGCCTGCTGGTCACCGAAGAACTGCACGCCTTTCCGGCGGTAGAGGAGGTAGTAGAGTTTGAACGGGAGGGCGCCTGCGATCATCACCGGGACGATGAGAACCTCGAGCAGCGGGTTGTTGTAGAAGGGGATCCCCCCCGAGTGGACGGAGAATCCGCCGGTGGCGATGGCGACGAGGGCGATGTTCACCGCGTCCCAGACCGGCACCCCCGAGAGCAAGATGAGGCCGATCGACGCCGCGGTCAGCACCAGGTAGATCTTCCACATCTCGAACCCCGTCGCGACGACGCTCGGCATCAGCGCTTCCGAGCGGCCTTCCGATCGGTAGAGGCGGAACTGGGTCAGCCCGGTCCTTGAGGCCATCGCGACGGTGAAGGCGACGATCCCGATACCGCCGAGCCACTGCATCAGCGACCGCCAGAAGAGGAGTGTCCGCGGCAGGTCGTCGACCGACCGCATCATCGTCAGGCCCGTATCCGTCCACCCGGACATCGCCTCGAAGACGGCGTCGAGGTACGGGACGCCGAGCCCGAGGCAGAACGGGAGTGCGCTCACCAGCGCGATGGCGAGCCAGATCAGAGCGACCGCCATGAGCGCGGTGGATAGAGGCGCCTCACGGTCCTCGCGGGGCACCCGGAGAAGAACCGTACCGAGGATAGCGAGGACGACCGGGACGGAGGCCATGGGCAGGATCATCTCCCACTCCCCGTAGATCACCGCCACGGCAAGCGGCAGCACCGTGGCGACGCTCATGTACCTGAAGATGCTGCCGATGTCCTGTGCGATGATCGAGAACTGCTCGATCCTATCCATCGTTACACATCCGCCGGGCGCTCTTATCTAATTTATCCTGCACGGAATTCCATTTTTAGACGTCTTCGTGGAGGCAAAATCAACCCCGGCCGCATTTGCACCCGTTTTTTTCAGCCCCCGTCTCCCCGCTCTCGACCGCTCCCGGCGCGGTCTCGACGAAGATGCGTCGGTTGATGATCCGCCAGGCGAGGATGAGCTGGGCCATATCCCCGGCCGTCAGGTAGTCGCTGCCCTGGCTGAGATCGATGGGCTCCACCTGCGTCTGAATCTCGATGTTGCGCTCCAGTCTTCGCGCGACGGTGTCGTTCAACTCTCCGTCGAACGTGAGCGCCCCCATCGCCTTCCCGCCGACGTCCTCGATGGTGAACTCGACCATGAAGTCGCGCTCGGAGAGCGAGAGGAGCCCGAAGAGATCGATGGAGAGGTCGACGTCGCCGATGCTCTGTTCAAGCCTGCTCTGGCAGAGGGTGACGCGGTAGACGTTACGCTCCTCGCTCACGTCCCTGCCGTACTTCGAGAAGGCGATCCGGATGACCGCATCCGCAAACAGGCACTGCGGCGCGACGTACCGCTCGTAGTCGGGTTTGCGCTCCTCCATCTCCCGGAGGACGGCCTCGACCGAGTAGCCTCGCCGCTCCACATCGCGTTTGATCTTCCAGGCGCGTTTGACGTCGGGGTCCGGGTCGACGTAGAGTTTGAAGTCGATCAGGTCCCGGAGCGTCCTGCTGATGAACGGGTGCAGCCCTTCAAGGATCAGGATCTTCGTGGGGCTGAAGGGCACCGGGGGATCGAACTGCCCGTTGTCGTGGTTGTAGACCGGTTTCTCGATAGCCCTTCCCGCCTTCAGTTCGGCGAGATGCTCCTCTAAGAGGTCGAACCGGTTCGCCTCGGGGACGAGCGGAGTTATCCCGAGAGCCTTGCGCTCCCGGCGGTCGTACCGGTGGTAGTCGTCGATGGTGATGGTGGAGACCAGGTCGTCCCCGAAGATCTCCCGGATCGCCCGGGTGAAGGTGGTCTTTCCGGATCCGCTGTCCCCCGCGACGCCGATGACGAAGACGTAGGGCGACTCGGCAATCACTCTCTTGAAGTCGGATGGAGGCATGGTGCAGCTCGAAGGTTGGTCGGCACCGGAGCGTGTTAAGATTTCGGTGCAGGCCAACCGGTTCGGGAACGGGGCGGCAACCGTGAAAAAGGATAGGATGCCTAGGAGGGGAGGACCCCCGCCTCCTGGTGCATCTTCTGGATCTCGTCGGCGAGCCGGTCGAGCGCCGCGAAGTCCTCCTCCTTCGGGCGGCCCTTGATATAGACCGGTTCGAGCACCTCGACCTTGAGCCGGCCGAGCATGCCCGCCAGGGTATCGACTGTCTTCCCGCCCCAGCCGTAGGACCCGATCACCGAGACATACCGGGTCTTCGGGCGAAGGAGGTTCGCGAGGTACGCAGCGTAGACCGCCTGCGGGTGGGGGCCGAAGATGAGTGTCGGGGTCCCGATCACGACCGTCGCAGCGTCTACCAGGGCCTTTGCAAGTTCGCCGATGTCGGTCTTCGGGAGGTTGAACGGCTGGACCTCGACACCCCGTTCCATCAGGGCGCCGACGAAGTGGTCGACCATCGCCTGGGTGCTCCCGTGCATGGAGACGTACGGCAGCACAACCGTGTTCTTGACGTCGTCGCCCGTCCAGTCGCGGTAGGCATCCATGATGAACGCCGGCCTGTCATAAACGGGGCCGTGGCTCGGGGCGATCGTGGCGATATCGCGTGATTCCAGGTTCGCAAGGTGCCCTTTGATACTTGACCTGAAGGGCATCATGATCTCCGCGTAGTAGCGCTTTGCGGACTCGTAGATCGTCGCCTCATCGGGGACGTAGAGGGAACTCGTCGCGTAGTGCGAGCCGAATAAGTCGCAGGAGAAGAGGATCCGGTCTTCCTGGAGGTAGGTCAGCATCGTCTCCGGCCAGTGGACCCAGGGAGCGATGATGAACTCAAGCGTCTTATCTCCGAGGGCGAGCGTATCGCCGCCATCGATGACGATGACCTGATCGGCGGAGATGTGGAGGAGGTCGACCAGGAAATCCCGGCACTTTGCGTTCGTCACCACCTTCGCCCCCCGGAACCGGTCAAGCATCGCCGGTATCGAGCCGGAGTGATCCTGTTCGGCGTGGTTGGCGATGATGTAGTCGATCTTCTCGACGCCGAGCCGGTCCAGGTTTGTCGTGAGGTCCGTGAACTTCGGCGGGTTGACGGTGTCGATCAGTGCCGTCTTCTCGCTGCCCCGTACGAGGTAGCTGTTGTAGGAGGTACCATCGGGGGTCGGGATCAACTCATCGAAGAGCCGGAGGTCCCAGTCGATGGCCCCGACGGAGAAGACGCCCGGCACAATCTCACGCGGGGTCATGCGCTGCCTCCCGCGGAGGCACTCGGGCAGTAATACCGTGTATGTGAGTGGCTTCCTGACATTTTTCACGCTCCATTGACTGCAACCGGTCGCGGTTTTCCACCGTGCCGGTCGGTAAACGCCTATTCAGCCCGAACGCAGATAACGGTTTCGTCTTCCTTACCGGGTGGGGAGGCCGGTCTGTCGTTCGCCCCGGCCCCCCTCCCTCCGGACGGTGTTTGCATAGAGGTGGGCCTGCCGGGTCGGTTCCGGGAGCCGGTAGCCCCGTGCGGCCGAGAGGACGAGGTCGACCGCCTGCGAAAGATCGATCCGGTGGCCCACCGAGACGTAGACGGGTTTCACCCGCTCTTTCGTCCGTACCGCCATCCCGATCGTCTCGCCGTCGCGGAGCATCGGGGCGGTCGAACCCCTCTCCGCCGCGGGCTCGGCCGCCGTGCCGACGAGGAGACTCTTTGCGACCCCGACGGTGGGGCGGTCCAGGAGGACGCCCATGTGGCTCGCGATGCCGAGTCCCCGGGGGTGGGCGATCCCCTGCCCGTCGAAGAAGATCACGTCCGGATCGGAACGCAGTCGCCGGAACGCTTCGATGAGGGCGGGGCCTTCCCGGAAGGTCAGAAGACCGGGGATGTAGGGGAACGTCGTCACGGCGGCGGCAAAGACCCGTTCGACGACGGTGAGATCGGGGTACCTGAGGGCGACGACGACCGCGTGGATGACGCCTGAGCCCCTCGCGTAGGAGGCGTCGGCGCCGGCCACGAGGGAGACCTCCCCGGCATCGCCGGAAGGCCTGACCTGCTCCCGGAGTCTCGCCTGGAGGCGGATCGCCTCCGCCGGGGTCAGGTCGAAGGGGTGAGTCTCTCTGATCTCCATGGCCGTCTCCCGTTGCACGGATGTAGGTAATGTCGTATCCCTGCTTTATATGCTTGGGAGGCGCGACCCTCCGCGGGTAACGTCCCACGAGCTGCGGTGATCCGCTTTGCCATGCAACTGCTCTCGCGATTCCCGGCCTCTCTGCGGTGATCGCCACGATGATTCCCGGGACGGCCCCCGGTCTCCCGGCGCTTGCGAGAGACGTGACGGAAGGCAACGGGGATCGCCGGGGAACCGCGGCCGGCGTGGGGAGAGCCCGGAGTTCACCGACCGGCGAGGCATTTTTATACGTGAAGATTGGGTACGGCCAGAGTCTTCTCAGGAGCGTGGATGATATGGCACGATGGGTCTGCAGTGTCTGTGATTACGAGTATGTTGAGGAGGCGGGAGACCCGGCTACCGGGATACCGCCGGGAACGCCCTTCGAGGATCTTCCCGGGGACTGGCGGTGCCCCCGCTGCAGCGTGGGAAAGGAGGCGTTCGTGCGGGCCGGCGAGGAAGAGGTGGGGACGAATGACGAAGACTACCTCTGAAGGAGCCGCCATGACCGTTGCCGACGTGCTGGTCTCGGAACTCGCGGCCTGGGGGATCACCCTCTACTTCGGTATCCCCGGTTCATCGTCGCTCCCGCTCGTGGACGCGGTCAGGAGGAACCCGGATGCACGGTATATCGTCGTCCGGCACGAGCAGACCGCGGCCCTCGGCGCCTCGGCCTACAACAAGTTCACAGGGAAGGTCGCTGTCTGCCTGACCATCGCCGGCCCGGGGGCGACGAACCTCGCCACCGGCCTCTACGACGCAAAGGAGGATCGGGCGAGCGTGCTCTCCCTGAACGGGCAGGTGCAGGCGCAGTATGCCGGCCCCGGCGGCGTCCAGGAGATCGACCAGGACGCGTTCTTCCGGCCGATTGCGGTCTTCAACAACACCGTCGCCGACCCGTCGACGGCGGTCAAACTCCTGACCCGGGCGCTCCGGTACGCCATCGTCGGCCGCGGCGTCGCCCAGCTCTCTCTCCCGAACGATATCCAGAAGGAGCCGCTCGAACCCGCCTACTGCGAACGCGAGACCTGTCTTGCGTCGGTCACGGCGGCCCCGGCCGACGAGGCCGTCCGTGCGGCGGCGGAGGCGATCGACGGCGCCGCCCGGCCGGTCATCCTCGCGGGCTTCGGCGCCATGCGTGCGGCGGGAGCAGTCCTCGAGCTCGCGGAGACGATCCGGGCGCCTGTCGTCACCACCTTCAGGGCGAAGGGCATCCTCCCCGACGAGAACGAGTGGGTTGCCGGGGTGCACGGCCCGCTCGGGACGCCGCACGCCCAAAGGATCGTCGAGGAGTCCGACCTGGTGATCGCCTGCGGGGCGAGTTTCTCCGACTTCACCGGGATTCCCCGGGAGATACGGGCCGTCCACATCGATATCGACCCGCTCCAGCTCGGCAAGCATCCGCTCGCGGCAGGGGTCTTCGGCGATTGCGCCGTTGCCGTACCGATGATCCGGGAGCGGGTCAGGCCGCGGGAGGATACGGGGGCCCGGGAGTGGCTCGCGGAGCAAAAACGGGAGTGGTTTCGCCACCTCGACCGGGAGGCCGACCCGGAGGCGGTCCCGATCCGCCCGCCCTATATCATGAAAATCCTCTCTGAGACCCTTCCGGAGGACGCGGTCATCTCCCTCGACGTCGGGGAGAACCAGTGGTGGTTCGGGAGGAACTTCCGGATGAAGCGGCAGCGGTTCGCGATGTCCGGCTACCTCGGGACGATGGGGTTCGGGCTCCCCGGGGCGATTGCGGCGAAACTGGCCTACCCCAATGCGACCGTCGTCTGCATCACCGGGGACGGAGGGTTCTCGATGGTCATGGCCGACTTTGTCACGGCGGTCAAGTACGATCTCCCCATTGTCGTCGTGATCATGAACAACCACCAGCTTGCGATGATCCGGGAGGAGCAGCGGGAGGCGAACTACCCGCCCTACGGCGTCGAACTCACCAATCCCGACTTCGCGGCGTATGCGGAGGCCTGCGGCGGCGTCGGGATACGGGTGGCCCGGCCGCAGGATCTCGCAGATGCCGTCCTCCGGGCGGTGCGGATGAACAGGCCCGTCGTCATCGATATCGAGACCGATCCGGTGCGGTTCGGGTAGTCAGGCGCCCCTCGATTCCCGGTACCCCCGGCCGTATGCGGCACGCCGTTCATCCGAAATCTATAAGTATCGTGCAGGGGAATGAAGGGCCGAGGGTAGATGTGAACACCCCGGCCACGGCTGCGCAGCCTGCGAGGCCCATGCCGGGTAAGCGCGGATCTCCGGATGTCGATCCGGGTGGGAGCATCGGTATGCCGTTCTTCGCTCCACGCTGAGGGTTCCCGGGAGCCTGTTCATCGAACGGGCGTTCGGGGTAAACTTGCGGCGAACCGGATCCGCTCCGGTTCACCGTTCTTCTTATGGTCGCCGGTCGGCCGGATCTTTTGCCGCTTCAAAAAGAGAGGTGGGGTTGCATCATTCGCAGCAGAGATAGTCGTAGAGGAACGCGGCGAGCAGCGCACCGATGATGGGCCCGATGATGTAGATCGGGAAGAACTCCCAGAGGCTCTGGCCGGCAAGCAGCCAGTCCCCGAGGTAAGGCCCGAACGTACGGGCGGGGTTCAGCGACGCGCCGGTCAGGTTCCCGATCGTCGTGATGATCCCCGCGACCGCGAGACCCACCAGAAGCCCGGCAAAGCCCGGCGTGGCCCGTTCGTCGACGGCGACGCCCATGATGACGAGCATCAAAAGAAACGTCCCGACCGCCTCGATGACGATCGCCTGCAGGTAGCCGATGCCGGGGAAGGGCGTTGTTGCCCCGAGTCCCCCGATCGTGACGGCGTCCGGGCCGACCGCCCAGGCAAAGAGCAGGCTCGCGGCGGCCGCGCCGACGAGCTGTGCGGCGATGTAGGGGGCGACGTCGCGGCCGGGGAGCCGGCGGGTCGCAAAGAGGGCTATCGTCACCGCCGGGTTGATGTGGCAGCCCGATATCCTCCCGAACGCGTAGATCGACCCGGCGATGGCGATACCGAAGGCGAGTCCTATGGCGAGCCAATCGCCGAGCCCCCCGAGCGCCCCGATCCCTATGTTGAACGGGGTTGCCGGGGTCGTTCCCGCGGCGAGCATCAGCGTGACGACCGCGGCGCCGGCACCGAAGAAGACCAGGATGAACGTCCCGACGGCTTCGGCGACGCATCGTTTTCCAAGAGATGTGGTCATGATTACACCAGATACACAAGGTACTCCTTTCTAATGGACATCAGCCCAAAAAAAGGGCTTGAGAGTGCTCTTACTTCGCATACAGGGCATTGTAGCACGCGGGGCAGAGGATCCGCGGCAGCGGAGTCTTCACCCGTTTGCTGGGGAGCGGGTAGCCGCCCTCCCAGACGTCGACATCCTTCCGGATGGCATGCTCCATGCAGAGCCCCATACCGCAGACGATGCAGATCGCCACCGCCTCGCTATCCTTCCCCTCGAGGGCGCAGTAGTAGCACTTCATGGTCGCTCCCTCTATACCGCCTCTTTCCACTGGCAGTACTGGTGCCGCATGTCGACCAGGCACGCAGAGGCACAGTTCTTGCAGGCTCGCACCGGGGCGGCCGCCGTCTCCTTCTCGAGAGCGATGATGTTCGTCATCATCGTCGCGGTCACCGGCTCGCTCGTCAGGAGGCACGGGTAGTCGGCAAGACTCATCAGGGCGGCGAACCGGACGGTTATGGCACAGGCTGCGTAGACGTACCGCTGCGGGTTCATCAGCACCTCGTTCTTGCCGATGGGCGAAAGGTCGACGGGGTACTTGCCGACCATGGGGACCAGTTCCTCACCGGATCCGTTCCGCATCCGCTGTGCCTTGTCGAGGATCTTCCACCCGCGGTAGATCATGTCCATGAAGTCGCAGTTGTGGAGTTCCGCCGCCGCGCCCCGGGACGGGTAGAGCTGGACGTAGTTGTGGAACCGCCTCGTGAGCAGGTCGACGACCATGGGAGCGTTGAACCCATCGAGCTGGAGGAGGTACTCGGTCGCGGCGGCAGACGACCCGGTCGCGACCGAGAGGATGTCCCAGTAACTCTTGTAGGAGTCGAGCGATTTCCGCAGCGACGACTCCATCACGTCGGTGACCGCCTCGATCGTCGCCATGACGACGTCGTCCTTGCACATGTTGAAGGTCGACTGCGCGATGTGGTGGGAGACGTCTCCGACGCTGTAGGCCGGGACGGTCAGGATGTTGCCGTAGTGGACGCCGTCATCCATCGCCGCCTTGATGGTCGCCTCCATCCGCCGCCGATACTCGCTCATGTACTTCCGCTGGTCAAAGGAGGTCATCCCGGCATCATCCATCAGCTCCGCCTGGGCGTTGACCGGCTCGAGGTAGAGTTTCTGCATGGTCGCGATCTCTTTTGCCGTCGCCTCGGCGTTGGTGGCTCCTGCCTCGAGGGCATGGGAGAAGTGCTCGCCAAATCCATAGGAGGTGTTCATGCCCCATGATTTGGCGGCGAGGATCGCCCGTTTGTGCTCGACCGGGATATCGGTCTTCAGGAGCACCCGGTTCACGACGTTGCTAGTGCTCCCCGGGATCAGCGCAAAGTCGACGACGCAGGTAGGGCCGTAGAACCCGCCGTAGTGCCGCACCGCCTCAAGGCTGATCAGGGATTCCGAGTCCGCGATAGCCTGCACAAAGGCATCGACGCTCTTTGCGAACGCTTCGTCCTGTTCCTTCAGGATCTCGAGCACCACGGGGGTCTGGTAGTGCTCGACGAACGGGTCGTCTTCGGGGCGGACAGTCGTTGTAAGGCCTTTCAGAATCTCGTAATGCGAGACCACCGAGTTTTTGTGGAGGTCGATGACCGCCTGGCTCTGGTTGCCGATCGCCGTCATCGTCTTCACCGCGTCGACGTAGGGTTTTGTGTCCTCGATCACGAACTTCTGGCCGCGTTTCACCTTTAACGTATCCACGTCCGCCCGCTGGGCGGTCATGGCCTCGTTTATCATCTTCTCGTAGAGTTCTTTCATATCAATCACCTGTCAGGGTAACGTTTAACGGCGGTCCGGCAGGGCCACCGTGGTTATAGGGCGACGCTGGGTGACGGAAGGGAGTCGGTTCCGGGAAGAACCCGGATGAACCGGGAGAACGAAAGGTCGATAATAGTCTGGGAGACTGAACGGTAATCAGAGATTGTGCCTGTCCGCTTTCGGTCCCTGCACTCCCCATCCTGTCTTGAAGGCCTGGGAGTTCTTTATCAATTGGCTTACTTGATCGTTCTGGCATATATCTGTTGTGTCGTCTCCCGATGCACCATTATAGAATGGAGGAGGTCGCTTTCCGGGATTCGGCGCCGTTTTGAGACATTATCCGGGAGGGTAATGCATCAGGCCTGTCAGAACCAGGCATCGAGCGTCTTCTGCGTCGCTTTCACCGAGACCTTGGCGAGAGCGGCGCTGACCCGTTCCTCGGAGAAGTCGTAGCGGCCGGAGAGCATCTCGATAACCCCGTCGACGTCCGGCGACCTCCATTCGAGGGTATAGTCGTCGGTGACCGGCGGGTCGAGGAAGAAGTCCCGGACGGGAGCGGGATCGAACTCGGGCTGCTTCTCGGCGATCGCCTCCTCGAACCCGCCTTTTTGAACGATCTTCAGGGCGGTCTTGCCGCCGACGCCCCGGATTCCGGGGTTGAAGTCGGTGCCCACCAGGATACCGATCTCGACCAGTTGCTCTCTCGTGACGCCGAGGCGGTCGAGGAGGGAGGAGAGGACAATCCGCTCGGGGTTCACGGCGATCGTCCGCCCCCGCATCTTTCGTCGGCCGCTGACGGTGAGGTTTCGCACCAGCACCGGGGAGCCGAAGAGAAGCGAGTCGTAGTCCTGGGAAACCGCGTAGGTGACTTTCCCCTGCCGCGCCATATGGGCCGCCTGCGCTTCGCCCTCGCTCGGCGCCTGCACCCAGGGGATGCCGAGCAGGTCGAGGAGTTCGCGGGACGACGCGATGGTGTGGCTGTCGATGCGGGCGGACGCGCTCGCCTGCTTGTAGGCCTCCTCCATGTCGCCCTCCCTGAGCGCCGTCTTCCAGGCATCGTCGGCCCTGGCGCGGAGTTCGCGCCGCTCGTCGATCGTCTCCTGCTTGAACTCCGGGGGCTTCCCGTCGAAGACAAAGACGGGGCGGATCCCCTTTTCGAGGAAGTTCACCGTCCGAAAGAGGATGCCGGAGAGGTGCGAGGTGACCCGGCCCGCACCGTTCATAAGCGGAGTGCCGTCCGGCTGCCGGATGATGGAGAGGAACTGATAGAGCGCGTTATGGGCGTCCAATGCGGCGATGCCCGATAGATCGTCCCACGTCAACGCCTCTTTACTGTCTGCCAGGATATCTCGGATAGCAACGCCCATGCTTACCTAGTCATGAGAGAGGGAGATGCCATTAAGATGGCGATCCGGTTCACCGGTACATCCGCCGGGAGAGGCCGTCGACGATCTCCTCGATGTGGCTGACGGTGTTGTCGTATCTGGCGGTCATCGTCTTCCCCATCTCCTCCATGTTCACGCGCATGGTGCGCTCCCGCTGCACGACGCTCTGCTCGAGGCTCACGATCTTCATGCCGAGAGAGATGAGCAGCCCCCCGAGGGAGAGCATCATGAACGTCGCAGCAACCGCTATGATCAGGTCCTGCCAGAATCGCATCACCAGCACGACGGTGGAGACTACCATCACGATGGTGAGAACGATATCGCCGATGAGTTCGCGAATCTCCATAATTTAAAATGATGAGGATGCATTAATTAACCTACCTATCATGGGTGGAGTTTTGTGATGGAGATACGCGACTGGCTGCCTCTTCTCGGAATGGCTCTGATGCTTTTGTTCGTCCAGATCATCGCCATCATCCTCGTCATGCCCATGCAGGCGGCGGGGCTTGTTGCGTTTGAAGATCCCGAATCGGTGGCGAATCCCCTGATATTCATAGGGATGCTGCTCGCCTTTACGCTGGTCCTGCTCTTCCTGCTCCGGACGGGCGGGCGGCGGTTCATCGCCCTCTTTATCGGGTTCGCCCTCTTCATGACGTTCCTCTACATATTCGGCGCGCTCTCCCTCCTTCTGTTCGGGGCGACCGCCGCCGCCGCGGCAGGGACGCTCATCGGCGCCGTAGCGGCGACGGCGCTCCTCTACCTCTACCCGGAGTGGTACGTCATCGATACCCTCGGCGTGCTGATCTCCGCCGGGGTTGCGTCCATCTTCGGGATATCGCTTGCCGTCCTGCCGGTGCTCGTGCTGCTCGTACTGCTCGCGGTCTACGATGCCATATCGGTCTACCGGACAAAGCACATGATCACCCTCGCCGAAGGCGTCCTCGATACAAAGGCGCCCATCATGGTCGTGGTCCCGAAGAGAGCGGACTACTCGTTTAGAAAAGAGGGGCTCAACATCGGCGGCGGGGAGGAGCGCGGCGCATTCGTCATGGGCATGGGCGACCTCATCATGCCCTCTATCCTCGTGGCGTCGTCGCACGTCTTCGTGGACGCGCCTGCGGTCCTCTGGACCCTCTCCGCCCCGACACTCGGCGCGATGTTGGGATCGCTTGCAGGGCTCGCGGTGCTTCTCTACTTCGTCAACAAGGGCAATCCCCAGGCGGGGCTCCCGCCCCTGAACGGTGGGGCTATTGCCGGGTTTCTGGTTGGGGCGGCTCTCGCAGGCTCGTTTTTGTGGCTTCCTTTCTGAATGCGAGCAGGAGATCGAGCACTTCCTCCACTCCCTCTCCCGTGAGCGTGGACATCGCCGGGTAACCCTCGAGCCCCCGGATATCCGCCTTGTTTGCGGCCGTCACCACCGGCACGTCGAGGAGTCGTTGTAGTTCCTCGAGGAGCCTGTTCTGGTCGTCGAGCGAGTAGCCGCAGTGTTCGCTTGCGTCCAGGATGAAGAGGACGACGTCGGCCGTGTTGGTGATGGCGCTGACCGCCTGCCGCTCGATGAGGTTCCTCTCCTCTGCCGGACGTTCGAGGACGCCGGGCGTATCGATGAACTGGATCCGGTCGCGCTTCCCGATCTCCCGGTGGCCGACGATGATCCCTTTGGTGGTGAAGGGGTAGGCGGCGATCTCGGGTTCCGCCGTCGAGACGAGCCTGATGAACGAGGACTTCCCAACGTTCGGGAATCCCGCCACCACCACGGTGAACTCGTCCTCGCTGACGTGCGGGAGTTTCCGCAGGATGTTCCTCGCTTCGTTGAGGTAGAGGAGGTCGTCACCCACCTGGTGAACGATCGAGGCCATGCGGGCGACGGCCTGCCGCCGTTTTCGGTCGGTCTCTTCCGCTTTGCGCATGCTGCGGGCGTAGCCGGAACCGATGACCCTGACCTGGTCGGCCGCCCAGGTGACGGCGCCGAGGGACTTCTTCAGCCTATCAAGCGAGACCAGGATATCGGCCGCCTCCTGGTAGAAGGGGGAGAGCCGTTCGAAACTCGGGAACGAGGTGACCACGCTCTTTAGTTTGTCATGGATGGCGCTCCCGACCGCCCGCACGAACTCCTCGTTCGCGGTATCGATGTTGGTCTTTAACTTCTTTTTGGCTGCCGCTCTCCGGAGACTGCGGTCGAGCACTTCGTCCGCCGTCGGAACGGTCGGGATGGTTTCGAATTCCACGTTACGCACAACCTAATGTATTTAAACAACGTATAATCACTGATAATTATGGAGCTCTCTCCGATTCAGAAGGACATCTTGATAACGCTGATTACCCTATACCATCAGTCTTCCCACTCTATAAAAGGTGAGGAGATCGCGGAGGTGCTGAAGCGCAACCCCGGTACCGTCCGCAACCAGATGCAGGCCTTGAAAGCCCTCGGGCTGGTCGACGGGGTTCCCGGCCCGAAAGGAGGATACAGCCCGACCGCAGGAGCTTACCGCGAACTGAATCTCGGGGATCTCGAGCACCAGTTCGAGGTGCCGATCTTCCGCGACGGCGAGAAGGTGAAGGGCGTCCGTGTCGCCGAGCTCGGGTTCACCACCCTCTGCCACCCGGACCTCTGCCAGGCGATGGTCCGGATCATCGGGAGCGTGAAACTCTTCCGCATCGGGGATATGGTCTCGATCGGGCCCACGCCGGTGAATAAGCTCCTCGTCCGCGGCGAAATCTTCGGGATGGATGAGAACCTGCAGGCGCTTCTCATCAGCGTCTCCGAGATGATATCCCTCCCCAAACAGCCCATTAAGCACTATATGAGCGCCCCGCTCCTGACCCTGCCGCTCACCGCCACCCTCCGCGACGCCGTTCACCTCTTCAATACCCATCATATCCACGGCGCGCCGGTGATGAAGGACGGCGGCGACCTCGCGGGTATCGTAACGCTGAGCGATGTCGCGCGCGCCCTGGATGAGGGTCTGACGCTGGATACGCCCGTCTCAGAGGTCATGACGGCCGATGTGGTGGAAGCGCCGTCGTCGATCCGGCTCTACGAGCTCGTGGGCCGGTTCAAGGAACGGGAGATTGGGAGGCTGATTGTGGTCGAGGACGGCAAGCCCGTTGGGATCGTTACCCAGACCGATATAATTCGGGTCTTTCCCTCACTTTGATCCCCTCCCCGTTCGAAATTTGGTGGTCCAACCCCTCTGGCGACAGATAAGTATTTATATAAGAATACCTATGGTGCTTCTGTCAAACGAGTTCTGTGGGTGAGTGCATTCCACAGAACTCAATGAAAAGGGGGAAAATGGATCATGACTGATATACCTCTGGCACCTGTTGGCAGAATCGTAAAGAAATCCGGCGCGGAGCGGGTGAGTTCCGATGCCAATGAAGAACTCGCAAAGCTGATGGAGCAGTACGCCTCAAGGATCGCGAAAGAGGCGATCAAGCTGGCGGGTCACGCGGGCAGGAAGACGGTCAAGGCAACCGATGTCCGGATGGCGGCCGAAACCGTGAAGTAACCCTAAAAATCTTTTTTGTAACCTTACCGGGCCGGCATGCCTGGCTCCGGTTAATGATGGTCTCTATACCCTGCTCTCTTCCACTGCGGAGACGGTAGCGCATGCACTCCGGCAATAATCTGCAACGCTCGTTTCCGTGATTTTATGGACTTTAAAAGATTTAAATAGTACAAACGCCCCACGGTTTTATATGAGTAAAACCTTCTGCCGTTCCCTTGCCAAGAAGAGAGTGATGAGTAACGATGGCATGCTCATCGGGACTATCAAGAATATCATCGTCGACCTCAACACGGGGCAGGTTGCCGACCTGCTCGTCAAACCGGACGAGACGTTCAAGACCGACGGCTACAGGACGGACGGGGACAAGATGCTCGTGCCGTTCGAGGCGGTGAAGGACATAAAAGATTATGTCGTCGTCGACCGCTACCTGCTGAAGAGATAGGGATAATACTTTTTTACCGCTTCCACGAATCCGTCCCCGTAGGCCCCTTCGGTGACCCAGTCCGCTGCCGATCGGACCGCGGCAGGGGCGTTTCGCACCGCGACGCCGAAGCCGGCGGCTTCGAGCAGCTCGATGTCGTTCTCGGAGTCGCCGATGGCCATCATCTCGGAGGGGGATAGCCCCATCTCACGGGCAAGTTCCGCGAGCGCCGTTCCTTTGCTCACGCCGGGGGTCTGGAGGTGGATTGCAAACCCGGTATCGAGCACCCGGACGGGGAGGCCGTGGTCGCGGATGACCGCTCTTGCCTCGTCGGGGTCGATGTTCCGGGCGAAGGCAACGTCGGCGAACCGGTACTGCGCGCTGTAGAGTTCGAGTTCCACGCCCTTCCCGGCAAAATAGTCTTTAAGGACGTCGAACGCAGCGAGGCAGGCCTTCTTGTCGCCCGGGACGCGGAGGGTGCCTGAATACCCCCTCCGGTAGACGCCGCCGTTCTCGCCGATGATCGTCCCGTCCGTCCCGACCATCTTGCAGAGGCCGTCCATGAAGCAGACGGTGTTGCCGCTTGCGAGCACCACCTCAATCCCGGCGTCGACGAGGGTCCGGACGGTCTCGACGGCGGCGGTGTTGATCCGCCGCCGCCGGTCGGTGATGGTGCCGTCGACATCCGTTACAAGCGCCTTCAACACTGCCTGAGCCCTGCCTGCTCGACTATGAACGCCGCCTCGCCCTCGGGGAGGTTGGGGCTGTCCACCAGGCGGGCGACCCTTTTGCCGCCCTTGCTTTTGCGCAGGTAGATCCGGAAGGTTGCGGTGTGCCCGACGATGTTGCCGCCGATCGGTTTCGTGGGGTCGCCGAAGAGGATGCCGGGGTTCGACATCACCTGGTTGGTCACGAGGCCGACGGCGTTGTGGTCGTCGATCAGTTTCAGGAGGTCGTGCATGTGGCGGTTCAGTTTCTGCTGCCGGGGAGCGAGGGTGCCCCGTCCCGCGTACTCCGACCGGAAGAGCGACGTCAACGAATCGATGACGAAGAGCCTTACCGGGTAGTCGGAGTTCCGCAGGTCGTTTGCGAGTTCCCGTGCGGTCTCGAGGAGCAGCATCTGGTGATCGGAGCTGTGCGCCCGCGCGACGTGAATCCGCTCGAGTACTTCCTCGATATCACCGAGATCCGCTTCTTCGGGGATGCCGGCGAGCATCTGCTCGATACGCTCCGGCCGAAAGGTGTTCTCGGTGTCGACGTAGATGACCCCGCCGTGGAGCCCGCCGAGCTCTTCGGGGAGCTGGGCGTTGACGGCCATCTGGTGGACGAGTTGGCTCTTCCCCGACCCAAACTCGCCGTAGACTTCCGTTATCGCCTGCGTCTCGAGGCCGCCGCCGACCAGTTCGTCGAACTCGGGCACCAGCGTCTGGAGTTTCTTGATATCCTTCCTCTTATCGAGGATATCCCGGCCGGTCTTGAACCCCCCGATATCCGCCATCTTCCGTGCGGCAAGGATTACTTTCTTTGCGGTGGCCTCGCCGATCTCCGCTGCTTCGGCGAGGTCCGCCGTGGTGGCCGTCGCAACGCTCTCGACGGTCCCGTATCCGGCTTCGCGGAGCTTCTCGGCAGTGGTCGTTCCGACGCCGGGTAAATCTTCAAGATCAATCTCTGACATCTCATTCCTCACTTGATCTCTAGGTCTGTTTGCTACACTAGAATCTCTAGCCGGAGACATAAAGGTCGCTTGCCGTGCGGGGTGAAAGTGAAGATCAGGATCGGGGTTGCCCGGAGATCCGATCCAGGCGGCGTTGCAGGTCGTCGGGATCGGGTTGTACGGCCTCGAGACTGCTCGGGCTGATCACGCCCCTGTGCACCGTGCCTCTCGCGCGGACGGTGTATCCGACGGGAAGCGGTTCACGGAGGAGGTAGCAGGCGTCGCCGGCGTCGAGAGCGGTTCCCTGCCGGGTGGCGATGACCGTCCCCGTCACCTCGATCTCCTCCTCCTCGCTGAGGACGACGAGCGCGCTCCCCCACGAGAGGTGCACCTCGAGATCGCCGTACCGCCCCCGCCGTGCGGTTGCGTTGTAGGCTAAGAGCCGGTCGCCGGGCATCAGGTGCTCGTCCGCCTTCTCGCCCCAGACGACGACCGGGATCTCGCCGGCCGGGTCGGCGATGACCAGGTTCCTGACCGAGGACTGCCGCCCGTTCCGCGTGACGAACGAGTGAGGGGGCTGGACGGACACCACCGTCCCGGCAAGCGAGTAGGTCCCGCCTTCCTCGATGTCGGCGATGCTGTTCATGGGGAGATCGATCTTCCGGTCGGAGGGCGTGACGGACGCGGACTCGCCGAGGCTGTACTCGATCCCCCGGTCGCTCTCGCGGGCGACCGCCCCCCGGATGACGACGTTCTCTCCCGGCTCCACCCCGAGGAGGACGTCCGGCGCCCAGGCGACGAGCCGGAAGACGCCGTCCTCGTTTCCGATCACCGCTTCGACCATCTCGCCGGGCGTTCCGTCGCGGCGGGTGAACGTCCGCGGGTTCTCGATCGCGATCAGCCGGACCTCGAGATCCCCCGCCGGTCCGGGCCCCCCGGGAGCCGTGGTCTCCTCGCAGGTGATCTCGCACGCCGCCTCCTGGACGGCGACGGCGGTGATGTCGGGGATCTTCCCGCCGCCTTTCGGCCGGCCGAGGATCTCGAGGATGTCGCCCGCCTCTATCTCCGCGACCGCGGCGGCCTTCTCGTCCCAGAGGGTCAGCCTGGCCCTTCCGGTCTCGTCGCCCACCGTCACGTTCGCGACGATCCCGGGGGCGCCGTCGGGCCGCTCGAACTCCCGCGGCTCCCCGACGGAGAGCACCTTTGCAAAGAAGCACGCGAGGCTCGGGGCCGCCGCGAGGTCGCGTATACGGATGTGCGCCCGTCCGAGATCCCTGACGACCAGCATCGCCGCCGTCCGTTCGTCGAGGAGGTCGCCCGACTCAGCCACCTTCTCCTCCACCCGCCGTTCGAACTCTTCCTTTCCGAGGAGGTCGTCGACCAGGAGGTAGTGGAACTTCACGGCTGCGGCTCCGTCCTACTCCTGCCAGGGCACCGTCACCATGGGGGCGGTCATGTCGTCGATCGTCTCGGCCCGGCGCATCAGGGCGGCCTCCTTCCCCGCGAGGAGCACTTCGGCGCACCGGGGGCGGCTGTTGTACTGCGACGACATCGCAAACCCGTAGGCCCCGGCGTCGAGGACCGCGATGAGGTCGCCGGCGGCAAGTTCGGGGAGCATCCGGTCTTTCGCGAGGATGTCGCCGGTCTCGCAGATCGGCCCCGTGACGGAGTACTCGCGCACCGCGGGAGCGTCGGCCTTGTTCGCCGCGACGACCTCGTGGTAGGAGTCGTACATCGTCGGCCGGACGAGGAGGTTGAACCCGGCGTCGACGTTCGCAAATGTCTTGTGAGCGGTCTTGACGGAGTTGACCCGTGTCAAGAGGATCGTCGAGTCGCCGACGAGCCACCGGCCGGGCTCGACCCAGAGTTCGGGCTCGATCCCGAGGTCCTTGATGCCCCGGAGGAAGACCGGCATGATTGCTCCCGCGTATTCTTCGGGCGTCGGCGCCCGGTCGGTCTCCCGGCGGTAGGGGATGCCGAGGCCGCCCCCGATATCGATGAACGAGGGCTCAACGCCGATATCGATGAGGTCCCGGGCGACGTCGATCAGCACCTCGACCTCGCGGGCGAACGGCTCCACGGCGAGGATCTGCGAGCCGATGTGGCAATGGATCCCGACCGGGTTTACGTGTTCGAGCGCGAGCGCTTCCTTGTAGGCATCGAGGATCGCTCCCGCCGGGATGCCGAACTTGCTCGTCGCAAGCCCCGTCGCGATCTTCGGGTGGGTGGGCACCTCGATCGCCGGGTTGACCCGGAACGCGATATCGACGGTTCTTCCCTCTTCGCCGGCCGCGCGGTCGAGCTGCCGGAGTTCGTCGGGCGAGTCCACGGAGACGCGGATCCCCTTCTCGACCGCGAGGGCGAGGTCGGCGGGGGTCTTCGAGCTCCCGTTGAAGAGGAGGGATTCCGGGCGCATCCCGGCACCGAGGGCGAGCGCGACCTCACCGGCGGAGAAGACGTCGGCTCCGGCGCCCATGGATGCGAGGATCTTAAAGACCGCGAGGTTGCCGTTTGCCTTTGCGGCATAGAGGATGCGGATTTTGGGATAATGGGCGGTGAGTGCGCCGGAGAGCCGTCCGAAGTTCTCGCGGATCCGGTCCTCGCTCGTGACGTAGAGCGGGGTGCCGAACCGTTCGGCGAGGTCGACCGTGTCGTGCTCGCCGATCCGGAGGCGGCCGTCCCTGACCGTGAGGTGCGAGGGGAGGATCACAGGTCGATCCCCCGCATCCGGTCGACCGCCTCGTTGATCCGGTCGATCGACCGGGTGATCGCGAACCGGACGAACCCTTCGCCGTTCTTCCCGAACCCGACGCCCGGGGTCGCGACGATCCCGGCCTGATCGAGGAGTTGTGCGGAGAACGCCATGCAGTCGTCGACCGGCGCCCAGACGTAGAAAGTGGCCTTCGGCGCCTTGACGTCGAGCCCGAGTTCGGTGAGTCCCTTCACGAGTACGTCCCGGCGCTCCTGGTAGATCGAGCAGGCCTTCGCGACACAGTCCTGGGGGCCGGTCAGCGCCGCGATCGCGGCGTGCTGGATGGCGTCGAACGCGCCCGAGTCGACGTTGGTCTTGACCCGGCCGAGCCCTGCGACGATATCGGGGTTGCCGCAGGCCATCCCGATCCGCCACCCGGTCATGTTGTAGGTCTTCGAGAGCGAGTGCATCTCGATCCCGACCTCCATCGCGCCGTCGGCCTCGAGGAACGAGGGCGCCTTATAGCCGTCGAAGGTGATCTCGGAGTAGGCGTTGTCGTGGACGACGACGATCTTGTGCTCCCGCGCAAACTCGACGACCTCCTCGAAGAACGAGAGGGGCGCGATTGCGGCGGTGGGGTTGTTCGGGTAGTTGATAAAGATCAACTTCGCCTGCTTCACGACGTCGGCGGGGATATCCTCGAGCACCGGGAGGAAGTCGTTCTCCGCACGGATGGGCAGTTCGTGGACCTTCCCTTCGGCAAAGAGCGTGGAGGTCTTGTAGACCGGGTAGCCCGGGTCGGCGGCAAGGACGACTTCGCCCGGGTTGACGAAGGCCTCGGCGATGTGCGCGATGCCTTCTTTCGACCCGATGAGCGCGAGGGTCTCCTTCTTCGCGTCGAGGTCGACCCCGAACCGGGCCCGGTACCACTCCGCCACCGCCTCGCGGTAGGCGAGCATGCCGGTGTAGGAGGGATAGTGGTGGTTCTTCGGGTCACGTGCCGCGGTGCAGAGCGCCTCCACGATGTGCGGCGGGGTGGGGAGGTCGGGGTCGCCGACCCCGAGGTCGATGACATCGACACCCTGACGTCGTTTCTCCTCTTTCATCTCGTCAATGCGTGCAAAGAGGTAAGGGGGAAGGTGATCCATGCGTCTTGCGTACATTACCAGATATTGCGCACGGGAGCCTATGTATTTTCTCACTCACGTTTCCGGCCCCCGCCGCCCCGCGACCGGTAACGCTGATACGCTCCCGGAACCAACGCTTTAGCGGATATGAACGACCTGGAAGAGCGCACCCTCTATATGGATCACGCGGCGACGACATTCATGAAGCCCGAGGTCCTCGCGGCGATGGCCCCGTACTTCTCGGAGCACTTCGGCAACCCCTCATCCCTCTACCGGTTTGCCGGCGAGCCCCGGAACGGTGTGGAGGCAGCACGGGGGCAGGTTGCGGCGGCGATCGGCGCAGGCCCTGAGGAGATCTTCTTCACCGCCGGGGGCACGGAGGCCGACAACTGGGCGATCAAGGGGGTCGCTCTTGCGAACCGAAAGCATGGCGACCATATCGTCACCTCCGCGATCGAGCACCACGCTGTCCTCCACACCTGCGAGTGGCTGGAGCGGCAGGGGTTCTCGGTCACCTATCTCCCCGTCGACGAGTTCGGGCGGGTCGATCCGGGCGACGTCGAGGAGGCGATCACCGATCGGACGATCCTTGTCTCGGCGATGACCGCAAACAACGAGATCGGGACGATCCAGCCGGTCGCCGAGATCGGCCGCGTCGCGCACGACCACGGCGTTCTCTTCCATACCGACGCCGTCCAGGCGATCGGGGCGGTGCCTATCGACGTCGATGCGATGAATATCGATCTCCTCTCCCTCTCCGGGCACAAGTTCTACGGCCCGAAGGGGACGGGGGCGCTCTATATCCGGCGGGGGACCCGGGTCGAGACCCTGATCCACGGCGGCGGGCAGGAGCGGCGACGGCGTGCCGGGACCGAGAACGTCCCCGGGATTGTCGGGCTCGGGCGGGCGATCGAACTTGCGACCGCCGATATCGCGGGACACAACCGCCGGATTGCCTCGATGCGGGATAGGTTGGTCCGCGGCATCCTCGATGCGATCCCGGACTCGCGGTTGAACGGCCACCCGACCGAGCGCCTTGCGAACAACGCGAACTTCAGTTTCCGCTACGTCGAGGGGGAATCGATCCTGCTGCTCCTCAATGCCCGCGGGATCTGCGCATCCACGGGGAGCGCCTGCTCCTCGGGGTCGCTTGAACCCTCGCACGTCCTGCTCGCGATCGGGCTCCCCCACGAGGAGGCGCACGGTTCGCTCCGGCTCACCCTCGGCGATGCGAACACGGAAGACGACGTCGACTACGTCCTCGAAGTGCTGCCGGAGGTGATCGGGCGGCTGCGGGAGATATCGCCGTTGACGCCGCCCTCGCCCCGGGTGCCGGAGGCCGAATGATGTATACCGAAAAAGTGATCGAAGAGTTCACGAACCCGCAGAACGTGGGCGAACTGGCTGACGCCGACGGTGTCGGCGAGGCGGGAAGCCCGACCTGCGGGGATACCATGAAGATCTACCTCAAGGTCGAGGGCGACCGGATCGCCGACGCCCGGTTCCGGACGTTCGGGTGCGCGGCGGCGATTGCCTCGAGTTCGGTGGCCACCCGGATGATCCTGGGGATGACGCTCGCCGAGGCGTGGAGCCTCTCGAACGCCGAGGTGCTGGACGCCCTCGGCGGCCTTCCGGAGCCGAAGGTGCACTGCTCGCTCCTCGCCCCCGACGCCATCCGGGTTGCGATCAACGATTACCGCGTCCGCCGGGGGCTCGAGCCCTGGGAGAGGAAGTCCTGCTCTGGTGGGGGCGACTGCGGTTCCTGCCCCAAGAAGGGTTAAATACGGATGTTACGAAGGTAAATCATGGTTCTCCCGGAATTCGTCGTGGTCTTCTGCACCGCCCCCGCCGGGGAGGCGGAAGACCTCGCAAGAGCGCTGGTCGACGCACGCCTCGCCGCATGCGTGAACGTCACCGGCGTGCAGTCCTTCTACCGGTGGGAGGGCGCGGTCCAGGACGAGAGCGAGCGGCTCCTCGTCGTGAAGACAGAGCACCGCCTGCTCGATCCGCTCATCGAGCGGATACAAGAACTGCACAGTTACGACCTCCCCGAGATCATCGCCATGCCCATCGTCGGCGGCTCCGCCCCGTACCTCGACTGGATACGGGAGGAGACGGCCTGATGGAGATCGTTCGCCGCACCGGCATCCGGGTGACGGGCGAGGGCGCGCAGGAGGTGAGCGACTCGATCATCGTCGAGGGCCGCGTCCGGCTCTTCCTGAACGGCGACCTCCTGACGACCCTGGTGGCGAGCCACGACCGTCTTGACGACCTCGGGGCGGGGTTCGTCATCAGCGAAGGGATCGTCGATGAGGTCGACTCGGTGAGCGTCTCGGGATGCGACGTCTATATCACCGCCCCGGCCCGGCGAGACCTCGAACTCGCGACGGAGTCGTCCGGGGGCTCCTGCGCGCTCGGCGAGCCGAGGACGGTCGAGTCGTCGATCACCATCACGGCGGACGGCATCCGTGCGGTCACGGCATCGATCGAGTCCGAGACCTGGCGGAAGACCGGCGGCGTCCACTGCTCGGTGCTCTTCTGCGGCGGCGAACTCGTCACCCGTGCGTGTGATGTGGGGAGGCACAACACCGTCGACAAGGTCGTGGGCTACGCGGTCCTCCGGGGGCTCGACCGGTCGACCTGCATCCTCGGCTGCACGGGCAGGCAGCCGGCGGGGATGGTTGCGAAGGCGGCGAACGCGGGTATCCCGATCGTCGTCTCCCGCGCGGCCACGACCGACCGCGGCATCCTGACGGCGGAGAACGCAGGGCTCACCCTGGTCGGGTTTTCGCGGGGGGAGCGGTTCACGATCTACACGCACCCCGAGCGGGTGCCGGAAGTCCTCGAAGAACTGGAGAAGACCAAGAAATGACGGAGAAGAACGAACAGACCGCACTGCTCCTGCTCGGGTGCCCGCAGGTGCCCGTCCAGACGAGCATGGTGCTCTACCTAGCGCACGGCCTCTCGCAGCGGGGAATCCGGCCGGTGATCGCCGGGACGACGGCGGCACGAAGATTGATGGAGGTGGCCGACCCGGGCCGGCACTACCTCGGTGAGATGAACGATCTCGACGAGATGATCGACGAGATCACGGAGAAGAAGCGGGACTTCGACCTCTGCTTCGTCTTCATCCACAACGATTCCGGGATCGCGTATGCCGGGACGATGGCCTACATATCGAAGGCGCGGGTCTACGCACTCATCTTCGGGGAGCACGCGGAAGAGCTCGCGGGGGAGATCGAGTTCCCCTGCGAGATCGTGGCGGCGAAAGCGACCCACAACCCGATGCCGCTGAAGCGGAGACTCGAGGAGGTGATGCAGTGGGCGGCTGTCTCGAAGCGATGAAACCCGAGATCCTCCTCTCGCAGACGACATTCAAGGATGCGCGGGAGTACATCAAGAAGAACGTCCGGGAGTACCATGAGGTCGAGCCGGGCTACAAGATCTTCGATGTCCACATCATCGGTGTGCCGCCGCTGTATGTCGGCGTCGACGGCGAGCGCCTCATCTTCCCCTACACCAAGCCCTGTCATGGGACGTTCGTGGTGAAGGTCCCCGGCGGTGCGGAGATTGCACGGTTGCGGGCGAGGCAGAAGTAACCCTTTTTTAGAACCCGTAGCGTTTGTCCCGGCCGTCCAGTTGCACCGTTGCTTTGCGCGGAACCCATAAGGCTAGTGGCATCTTCGCGCCTGATAATGTTCGAGTTCCTGCCTGGACGGTAGTCGCACTCACAAACCATCACACCCGGGGTGAGGCTATATCCCCACGGCGCACGCGAAGCCGCGAAGAACGCGAAGGGTCGCCACAAACTAGATGCAGGAGTTCGCGGCTTCGCGCCTTCGCGTGAGGCAACTATGCAGGGGTGATGCATAATTAGGAGGTGATTCGTCCTCTGGGGAAGGATTTCAACAAAGCCGGTTTTTTCCTTAAATGAGTATATTGATAGAGACTCCTGGGAATCCCCTTACAAAAATATGGGGGCAATCTGCCCCGGTTCATCGATCGCGGAGTCAATCGTATTTCTTGAAGAGGGCGGGGTTCTGCCGTATGATCCACCACCGGCGGATCAGGTAGCCGGCCCCGATCAGCACCAGGAGGCCCCCTCCGGCAAGGGCGACCGTCCCGAGCGGGAACTCAGGCGCCGCATCGCCGGCCGGCACGGCCGCGGTCTCTGTTGCGGTGGGTTGTGTCGTCGCCTGCGGCGGCGTCTGCGCCGCGGTCGGGGTCGTTATGGCCTCACCGGCCTTTTCGATCCCGGTGATCGCGAAGAGCGAGAACCCGGGGGTCGTCGCCCTGAAGGTGATCGTCGACCCGCTGTTGTCCACGATCCACGTCGGGAGGGTCTCCCACGCCGTGCCGTTGTAGCGGTAGAGCACGACCTCGCCCGGGATGAATCCGTGCTCCGCGAGCCACGCGGCCGGGACGGTGAAGGTGATGTTCGCCCCGGTGATCGCCTCGAACCGGGCCGGCGTCAGTTCGACGTACTGGTACGGGACTCCCGGTACCGGGGGGATGCCGGTCCCCGGGGAAGACTGTACCCGCCCGGTGACGATGAACGTCTTGAGCCCGGTGCCGGTGACGTTGACCTTGCTCACGGCGGAGTCGCCGCCGACGTTATAACTGCCGTCCGGCCCGGCCGTCGTGCCGCCGCCGCCGCCGCTGTAGACCGGCTGGCTGGTCGGAGTTGCGGTTGCGGTTGGAGTCGGCGCGGGGGAGACCGTGATGTAGTTAATCTTTCGCGTGGCGTTGTAGCCGTCGGGGTTGAACGCCTGCAACGCTACCGGGTAGGTGCCCGGGGCGGTATAGGTGTGCGATGGACTCTGAGCGTTTGATCCGGCGGGCTGGAGCTGCCAGACGTCGTTCTTCATGTTCCCGGCAGGGTCAAACCCGCCCATGAGTACGATGCTCCCGTCCGGCATATCGCGACGGCAGTGTGACCGTATCTTCTCGACCATCCGGAGCTTGCGTTCACGCATGTCCAGTTCCCGCCGCCATCGGTCGACCGCCAGGCGTCATTATTCAGCACGGTACTAGCACCACCCATGAGTACGATGCTTCCGTCCGGCATCGCGACGGCAGTGTGACCGTATCTTGCCGACCACACGGAGCTCGCGTTCACGCACAACCATGTTGTCTCGCCGTAGGGCAACCGCCATACGTCGTTCAGCCAGGCACCGCCATACCCGCCCATGAGTACGATGCTTCCGTCCGGCAGCGCGACCGCCGCGTGGCTCCACCGGGGCGTCCACCCGGCATCGGGTAACCGCGTCCAGTTCCCGCCGCCATCGG
>NZ_FMID01000028.1 GCF_900095385.1 Methanoculleus chikugoensis | reverse complement strand
GGGGGAGTATTCCCCCCTCCCCTGTCCCCACCCCCCTCTCGGGGATAGCCACCACGGTCCAGAGCACGGGGCTTTTGCATCACACCAACTTGTTCTGCCATCCTCAGTCGAACACCCTGCACTCCGCAAACCCAGCACTTGAGACTCTTCTGTCACAACCCCGCCGCGATAAACCCCATCCCCGCCAGCATCACACAAACCCCCACCTGGACCGCCACGTTGTCGTCGAGCGGGAAGCAGGCCTCGATGATGCCCGCAATGGCCGCGACGGCCGCGGCAGCCCACCAGGGGATCAGGAAGGAGAGCGCGAGCGCGGCCGCCGCCGCCCCGGCAACCGTCCCCTCGAACGACTTCTTGCCGACGAGGGTATGCCGCCCAAAGCGCAGCCCGACAAGGGTCGCGACGCTGTCGAGCACCCCGACCGTGACGAGGCCGACCGCAGTGTACCCCCTCCCGAAGACCGCGAGGCAGAAGAGCGCCCCGGCGGCGTAGGCGATCCCGCCCTTGAGCGGCACCTTCCCGGTACGCTCCGACTCGTCCATCACCCGCGAGAGGACCGGGACGTCGTAGCCGCGGGTGAAGGCGTCGCAGAGGAGGAACTGGACGACGAGAGCGGCGCTCACAAAGATGAATGCTCCCCGGTCGCCCAGGCGGAGGATCACCGCCGCGCCGAGGACTCCCATGAGCAGGTGGACAGTCTGGCGGAATGTTTCGCCCATCACACCCGGATAGCGGTCGCGGGAGATAAACCATCGTGCGGGTTCCGGCAAATGCCCGGCAGCAGTCACTTTAAAATAGTCTCCTTCCATCCAACACCCCCTGAGGGAGAAGAATATGGCAGAAGTACGGAAGTATGTCAACCCGCCCGCCGCCGAAGTGATATGCGAGTTCCGGTTCCCCGAAGACACCCCCTGGGACCTGACCTACCCCGGCATGCTGTATGGTCACTTAAAAGACGCCTACCCGAAACGCGACCAGCGCTACGTCCGCGAGGTGGTGATGCTCCTCGGCCCGGAGGGGCTCCGCGAAGAACTCCTGGTCGGCGAACGCTCGATCTTCCTTGCCGAGGACGAAGGCTGCGCCGTCCAGGTCGGGCCCCGCCTGCTCTCGGTGAGCTGCCAGAAACCCTACGTCCACTGGGAGGCCTTCTCGGAGCGGATTCACGGCGCGTTCGACCGGTTCCGGGAGGTCATCGGCACCGACGCCATCGGCACCATGAACCTGCGCTACGTCAACTTCATCGAGATCCCGGAGCGGGAGGTGACGCTCTCGGACTACTTCGCCTTCTACCCCGCCCTCCCGCCGGAACTCCCGCGGGTGCCGGCGGGGTTCATCACCGGGTGCGAGTTCTCGTTCCACGACAACCGCGACAACTGCCGGGTGGAACTCACCGACGCCGTCCCCGAATCGACGGAGCACAACGCGTTCCTCTTAAACATCGACTACTACCTGACGGAAGGCCAGAACATCCCGCCGGACGGGGTTGCCGACTGGCTCGAGATCGCCCACACCCACGTGCGCGACATCTTCGAGGCCTGCATCAAGGAGACTCTCCGCGACCTCTTCACCGTCCGGGAGGAGGCGACGGCGATCGCAGCGGCACGGTGATATCCCGGACCCTCACATCAGCATCCCGATGGTCCCGGTCACGACGTCCGGGCTCGTATACCGCCTCTCCGGCAACCGTGCGAGCGCCCGCAGGATGTCGCCCGGTGCACCTGCCTCGCGGGCGTAGACGACCAGATCCCGTCGGGTCGCCGGGTAAGGGGCGTCGCGGAGGTACTCGTGAACGCGGGACATGGTCATGGCGGTTGGTAACGCCGTCTCAATCACCTCCTTTCCGACCCCTATGGAGCGGGAACTATTTGACCGTACCCCTCACCGGTGCAGGATAAGACTATACGTTGAGGCCGCCCCAGAAGGGCGAGATATCGGGAGAAGATGTATGATTCAGACACGGGGAAGCGGCATACTCCTGCATATCACGTCCCTGCCGTCGCCGTACGGCATCGGGGACTTCGGCCCGGCGGCATACCGGTTCGTCGAGGCGCTTGAGCGGGCGCGGCAGCACTACTGGCAGATCCTGCCGCTCAACCCGACAGAGAGCGCGTACGCCCATTCCCCCTACTCGAGCCCGTCGGCGTTCGCCGCAAATACCCTCCTCATCAGCCCGGAGATGCTCGTCCGGGAAGGCTATCTCAGGAAGAGCGAACTGGAGCCGGTGCCCGGTTTTCCGGACGGGCGGGCGGCATACGAGGCGGCCGCGTGGTACCGGGAACGGCTGTTTGCGGTTGCCTACGAACGGTTTCGCTATTCCGGGCCGGATCGCAGGTTCGAGGCGTTCTGCGACGGGGCGGGATGGTGGCTCGACGACCACGCGCTCTTCGTCGCGCTCAAGGACCATTTCCGCGGGCAGGCGTGGACCCGGTGGCCGGAGGAGATCCGGGCCCGGGAACCGGAAGCCCTCAAAGAGATGCGCGAACTGCTCGACGACCGGATACGAAAGGAGAAGTTCCTCCAGTACATCGCCGCCCGGCAGTGGTCGGCCCTCCGCCGGTACTGCACCGACCGCGGCATCCAGGTCATCGGCGACATCCCGATCTACGTCGCCTACGACAGCGTCGACGTCTGGGCGAACCCCGGGATCTTCAAACTGGACGAAGACCTCCGCCCGACCGTGGTGGCGGGGGTGCCGCCCGATATCTTCAGCAGGACCGGGCAGCTCTGGGGGAACCCGGTCTACGACTGGGCCGCACTCCGGGGACGGGGATACGACTGGTGGGCGGGCCGGATCGCCCGGTCCGGCGAACTCTACGACCTCTTCCGGATCGACCACTTCCGGGCGTTCGCCGATTACTACGAGGTTCCGGCGGGAGATGCGACGGCGGAGCACGGGACCTGGGTCGACGGGCCGGGGGCTGAGTTCTTCGAGACGCTCGCCCGGCGGTTCCCCTGCTTTGCCATCGTCGCCGAAGACCTGGGGGCGAACACCCCCGCCGTCCAGGCCCTCCTCGACCGGTTCGCCTTTCCGGGGATGAAGATCCTCCTCTTCGCGTTCGGCGAGGGGATCGAGGAGACCCCGCACATCCCGCACAACTACGTCCATAACCTCATCTGCTACACGGGGACGCACGACAACAACACGGCGAGGGGGTGGTTTGAGGAGGAGGCGACGGAGGAGGATAAGGAGCGGTTCTTCACCTACATCGGGCGGCAGGTGGGGGCGGACGAGGTTCACCGGGAGCTCGTCCGGCTCGGGATGACCTCGGTCGCGCGGGCGTGCATCGTCCCGATGCAGGACGTCCTCGGCCTCGGTGCCGCGGCGCGGATGAACTACCCCTCGACCGTCACGGGGAACTGGGAGTGGCGAATGACCCCCGCGGAGTTCGACGATGCGCCGTTTGCGTGGCTCCGGGGACTCGCGGAACTCACCGGGCGGGGGTAATTTGCAGTGGCGCGAATTTACCCAGAGTTCACTTCGAAATGCCTGATTCGATCATGTTGGATAGTAACTTGCATGCAATGATACAATCGGCTAAGAGAAGGAAGATATCTGATGGAAAGTTCTCTGCACAGCATTCCTGACACGGATTCCCATTTGGTATCGCCATTAGGGGAGGGGTTGCAGGGGAGGGGTTGCAGGGGAGGGGGTCTCCCCCCTCCCCTGTCCTCACCCCCCAGGCGCGATATCCACCACGATCCAGTGTATCAGGTGCTTCAGGAAACAGCCCGGTTTTGTTTACCCAACTCCACAAAGTGATGTCCCGATAGTTTGAGGAGCCTATCAGTACCGGGAGGTCAGGACATCGAGTTCTTCCCGGATCGTCCGGCGGACCATCTCCTCGATCCTGGTGTAGTCGCGCTTCGCCTTCTCCTGCGCCGCAAGCATCTCTTCCATCTTCATGATCCCGGCTGAGAGGTTCTTCCCGTACTTCAGGGCGATCGCCAGCGCCTCTTCGTCGACCCGGACGACTCTCGACATGGAGGGAGGTTTTGCGGCCGGGGATTTATTTGTTACAGTTTTGTTACGGAACTGACGATGATGTTACGGTTCTGTTACAGCAACGAGGAACCCGTAACGATTGCGTTACACGACACGATCAGGTAGAGATTGCCGGGAGAATCGCCTCGTTCTTCGGCCCCTCTACAGATACGCCTCCGTCGCGTAGCGCCGCATCATCCGGTGCGTGTTGAAGTAATAGGCTATCTTCGCGATCGAGCTCCGCATGATCGTCGCCCACTCGTCCTTCCGGTGGTAGTAGGTAGGGATGATCAGGTACTCCAGTTTGCTGTAAAGGTCCTGGAGTTCCCGGGCCCGCCGTTCGGCCTCGCTCACCGGCGCATCGGGTCCGGGGCCGATCGCCCACCCCGTCGTCCCCTCGATCCAGCCCTCGATCCACCACCCGTCGAGAACACTGAAGTTGACCACGCCGTTCAAGGCGGCCTTCATGCCGCTCGTGCCGCTCGCTTCGTAGGGTGGGAGGGGCGTGTTCAGCCAGACGTCCATCCCCGCGGTCATCAGACCCGCAATATCCATCGAGTAGTTCTCGAGGTAGACGCCCGTCACCTCGCCCTCGAGGTCGCGCATGGCATCGTGGATCCGGCGGATCTCCTGCCTGCCAGCCGCATCCGCCGGATGGGCCTTCCCGGCGAAGACGAGCTGGATCGCCCCCCGCCTGCCGGCCTCCCGCAGTTTGTCGAGGTCCGAGAAGAGCAGGGCTGCCCGCTTGTAGGCGGTCGCCCGCCGGGCAAACCCGATCGTGAGGGCATGAGGATCCAGGTCGACCCCGTTCTTCTCCCTGACGTAGTCCACCAGGGCCTGTTTCGCCTGCCGGTGGGCGTGTCGGATATCCTCGTGCGGGATCTCGTCGACCCTGACGAGCAACTCAGGCTCCTGCGCCCAGCCGGTGATGTACCGATCATAGAGATCCCGGAACGGTCCCGACGTCCACGTGTGCGGGTGAACGCCGTTCGTCACCGCACGGATGTGAAAGGCCGGAAAGAGCCGTTGCGAGAAGTTCATGTGCGCCGTCGTCACGCCGTTGACGTACCTGCTCAGGCGGAACGCGAGGGTCGCGAGCGCAAGCCCGTCTTCGCCGATGTACTCGTCGAGCAGGGTCGGCGTGATCTCGGCGCTGAGCAGGCGAATTACCGTATCCCGGGGGAACGTCTCGAACGCCGTCGCCACCGGTGTATGGGTGGTGAAGATGCAGTGTGTCTGCACCTTCTCTTCGTCCATACCCGGGCGCCTGAGGAGCTCGAGGGTGAGGAGGCTCGAGTGGCTCTCGTTGATATGGTACTTGCCGACCCTGATCTCCTGTGCCGCGAGCATCCGGGCCCCGCCGATCCCGAGCACGATCGCCTGTTTGAACCGGCACTCCTGATCGCCGCCGTAGAGGCAATCGGTTATCCCCCGGTCATCCGGCGTATTCTCCGGGAGGTCGGTATCGAGGAAGAAGACCGGCACGAGGCCGCCAACAGGGCTCCAGTAGTCGTAGATCCAGGCCCTGATCGCGACATTCGCATCCCCGATCCGCACCGTCACCCGCTCGGGGAGTTCCCGCATGTGCCCCCGCGGCTCCCACTCGTCCGGAAGGTCGACCTGGTCGCCCTCCGGGGTCAGCCGCTGCCGCACGTAGCCTTTCCGGTTGACGAGCGTCACCGCGACCATCGGGATGAGGAGGTCGGCGCTCGAACGGATGACGTCCCCGGCAAGCACCCCAAGACCGCCGCTGTAGGTCGGTATATCGCTCTCGAGACCGATCTCCATCGAGAAGTAGGCGATCTTCGCCCCCTCGACGAACGTATCCCTGCAGAGTTTGTTCGAGAAGTAGTAGGTCCCGCCCCGAATATCCACTGAATACGTTGCCGTTGCCGGGTCCACCGGCATCCCGCAGACAGGGTCCCTCGCCGCCATGGCCCTGCATTTCCTCTGCTCCATATGAACCTGCCTGTGCCCGGACAGCGGCACCTATATACAATCCGGTAGAGAGGGGCGGGCGGAAGAGCCATGGAGCGTCAGGTGATCGGCACCGACGAGGCCCGGGGCATGGCCGTCGACGACCTCTGCCGGGTTCTCTCCTCCCGGCGGGACGGTCTCGCCCAATCCGAGGCGAACGACCGTATCCAGAGGTTCGGCTACAACGAGCTCCCGGAGAAGGAGGAGAACGCGGTCAAAAAGTTTCTGCGCTACTTCTGGGGTCCCATAGCGTGGATGATCGAGGCGGCGCTCGTCATCTCGGCCGTCATCGGGCGCTGGGAGGACTTCGCGATCATCCTCGTTCTCCTCCTCACGAACGCGATCGTCGGCTTCTGGCAGGAGCGCCAGGCCGGCAACGCTATTGCCATGCTGAAAAAGAGGCTCGCGCTCGAGGCGCGGGTGCTCCGCGACGGCCGGTGGCAGGAGGTCGCCGCACGGGACCTCGTCCCCGGCGATATCGTTCGGGTCAGGAACGGGGACATCGTGCCCGCCGATATCAAACTCGTCGAGGGGGACTTTCTCTCGGCCGACGAGTCCGCGCTCACCGGGGAGTCGATGCCGGTCGAGAAGCACGTATCGGATATAGCCTACTCCGGCTCCACCGTCAAACAGGGTGAGATGACCGCGCTCGTGGCGGCAACGGGTGATGCGACCTTCTTTGGCAGGACCGCCCGGCTCGCCGGGGAGGCAGAGACGGTCAGCCACTTCCAGAAGGCCGTCGTCAGGATCGGCGACTACCTGATCGTGCTTGCGATCGCCCTCGTCACCATAGTCTTCATCGTCTCGCTGGTCAGGCATGAGAGCATCCTTGAAACCCTCCAGTTCGCTCTTGTCCTGATCGTGGCGGCCATTCCCGCGGCGATGCCGGCCGTCCTCTCGATCACCATGGCCGTGGGGGCGACGGCGCTTGCCCGGAAGGAGGCCATCGTCAGCAGACTTGTCGCCATCGAGGAGATGGCCGGTGTGGACGTCCTCTGCACCGACAAGACCGGGACGATCACCGAGAACCGGCTCACCCTCGCCGAGGTCGTCCCGTTCGGGGGGTTTGAGAAGGGCGATGTTCTGTTCGCCGCCCTCCTCGCATCCCGGGAAGAGGACCGGGACCCCATCGACGTCGCGATCATCGAGTCAAAGGAGGGGCAGGCTCTCAAAGAACCGCTCCGTTCCTTCACCGTCACCGGCTTCAAGCCCTTCGACCCTGTGGTGAAACACACCGAGGCCACAGTCCGGAGCGCCGACGGCCGGGAATTCCGGGTCGCAAAGGGCGCGCCGCAGGTGATCCTCGCCCTCGCCGGCGGGGGGGAGAACCTCGCAGAAGCGGTCGACCGCCTCTCCGGGGCCTTCGCAAAGAAAGGCTACCGGATGCTCGGCGTCGCAAGGAGCGATACCCCCGGTGCCTGGGCCTACGCCGGCGTCCTCGGCCTCCACGACCCGCCCCGCGACGACTCCGCGGCAACCATCAAGACGGCGGCGGATATGGGGCTCGACGTCAAGATGGTCACCGGAGACCACACCGCGATCGCACGGGAGGTCGCGCGGGAGGTGAACCTCAGGACCGAGATCGCCACCGCTGATGCCTTCGTAAAGGAGAGCGACCCGAGAGCCGCGGAGATCGTCGAGAAGGCGGCCGGGTTTGCCGAGGTCTTCCCCGAGCACAAATACCGGATCGTCTCTCTCCTCCAGTCCCGGGGGCACATCGTCGGCATGACCGGCGACGGCGTGAACGACGCCCCCGCCCTGAAGAAGGCTGATGTCGGGATCGCGGTAGCCGGGGCCACGGACGCCGCAAAGTCGGCGGCCGCGATCGTCCTTACAAAACCGGGCTCTCGGTGATCATCGACGCGATCAAAGAGAGCCGGATGATCTTTCAGCGCATGAGCCACTACGTTACCTACCGGATCGCCGAGACCATCCGCGTCCTCTTCTTCATCACCCTCTCGATCCTGCTCTTCGGGTTCTTCCCGATAACCGCCCTGATGATCGTCCTCCTCGCCCTCTTAAACGACATCCCCATCATGACCATCGCCTGGGACAACGTCCTCTACTCCCGGTCCCCTGAACGGTGGAAGATGCGCGAGATCCTCACGCTCGCGACGACCATCGGGTTCGTGGGCGTCGTATCCTCGTTTATCCTGCTCGCCATCGCACAGGGGCCGCTCGGCCTCCCCCTGGACATCATCCGGTCGCTCATCTTCCTCAAACTCGCGGTCGCCGGCCATCTCACCGTCTTCGTCGCCCGCACCCGGGGGCCGTTCTGGTCCGTCCGGCCCGCCCCGGCCCTGCTCGGGGCGGTGATCGCCACACAGACCGTCGCGACCCTGATCACCGTCTACGGAATATTTATAGCGCCCATCGGCTGGCCGCTTGCGATCTTCGTCTGGGTCTACGCGCTCGTCTGGGCGCTCGTGATCACGGACCCGGTGAAGGTCTACGCCTACCGCCTCATCGACCGCGGCAGCATACCGTTTGTCCGGTGAGGGAATCCCTCACCGGGGCACCGGGGCCGCCTTCTTCGCGCCCCGAAGGCGTTCCTCGACCTCGGCCACCCGGAGGGTGATCGCCAGGAGCGCATCGGGCTCGACCGATATCGAGTCGATCCCCTGCTCTACCAGGAAGTCGGCGAACTCCGGGTAGGTGCTCGGCGCCTCGCCGCAGAGCCCGCTGTGCCGATGGTTCCGCCGGCACCCCTCGACGGCCATCGCGACCATCCACTTGACGGCCGGGTCGCGCTCGTCGAAGGCCCCGCCCACGACCGCCGAGTCGCGGTCGATGCCGAGGACGAGCTGGGTCAGGTCGTTTGAGCCGACCGAGAACCCGTCGAAGTACTCGCTGAACGCATCGAGTTCGACGACGTTGCTCGGAACCTCGCACATCTGGTAGACCTGGAGACCGTTCTCGCCCCGGCGCAGATCGTTCTTTTCGAGTTCCTCGATGACCCGCTTTGCCTCCTCCGCCCGGCGGCAGAAGGGGATCATGACGACCAGGTTCGTCAGGCCCATCTCTTCTCTCACCCGCTTCAGCGCCCGGCATTCGAGCGCGAACCCATCCCGGTAGCGCTCGTCGTAGTAGCGGGAAGCGCCGCGGAACCCGAGCATCGGGTTTGCCTCCGCAGGCTCGAAGTAAGCACCGCCGAGAAGGCTCGCGTACTCGTTCGTCTTGAAGTCGCTCGTCCGGACGACCACCGGGTTCGGGTAGAACGCCGCGGCGATCGTCCCGACGCCCTCCGCGAGCCTCTCGACGAAGTACTCCTCCCCGTCCGGGTAGCCGTAGGTAAGGTCCGCGATCGATTGCCGGACGGAATCGTCCGTGACCCGGTCGGGGTGGACGAGCGCCATCGGGTGGACTTTGATGTAACTGCTGATGATGAACTCCATCCGGGCGAGTCCGATGCCGTCGTTCGGGAGCATTGCGAGCCCAAAGGCCATATCGGGGTTCCCGAGGTTCATCATCACCTCGGTCTTCGGCCGCCGCAGGTCCGAGAGCCGGGTCTTCTCGACGTGGAACGGGAGGGCCCGATCGTAGATGAACCCCTCCTCCCCCTCGGCACAGCTGACCGTCACCTCGCGGCCTGTCGGAACCTTCTCGGTCGCGTCGCCCGTCCCGACGACCGCGGGGATGCCGAGTTCCCGGCTGACGATCGCGGCGTGGGATGTCCGACCGCCCCGGTTCGTCACGATGGCGGCGGCCGTCTTCATCACGGGCTCCCAGTCGGGGGTCGTGGTATCAGAGACCAGGACCTCCCCCGGCCTGAACTCAGGGAGGCGGCCGACGTCGGTGACGATCCGGGCCTTCCCGGCGGCGATCTTATCGCCGATGCTCTTTCCGGCGGCGAGCACCGTCCCGCGCTCGTCGAGGCGGTAGGTCTCAAGGACGTCTCCCGCCTTCTGCGACTGCACCGTCTCGGGCCGGGCCTGGACGACGAAGAGTTCCCCGGTCTCGCCGTCCTTTGCCCACTCGATATCCATCGGCACCGGTCTTCCGGCCTTCGTCGAGTAGTGGTCCTCGATCGTGAGCGCGTATCCCGCAAGCGTCAGGATATCGTCGTCGGGGATGCAGAACCTCATCCGGTCGATCTGGGGGACATCGACCCTCCGGGTGACCTCCTTCGTCCCCCCGTGGCCGTAGATCAGTTTCACTCTCTTCTCGCCGAGGTTCTTCCTGACGATCGCCCGGTAGCCCTTCCGGAAGGTCGGCTTGAAGACGTAGAACTCGTCGGGGTTGACGGCGCCCTGGACGACCATCTCGCCGAGGCCGTAGGAGCCGGTGACAAGGACGACGTCCCGAAAGCCCGTGTCTGTGTCGAGCGTGAAGATGACCCCGCTCGAGGCCAGGTCGGAGCGAACCATCTTCATCACCCCGACCGAGAGGGCGACCTTGAAGTGGTCGAAGCCGTTATCCACCCGGTAGGCGATCGCCCGGTCGGTGAAGAGGGAGGCAAGACACCGGGTGTAGGCTTCCCGCAGGGCCTGGTAGCCCCGGACGTTCAGGTAAGTCTCCTGCTGCCCCGCGAACGAGACCGTCGGGAGGTCTTCGGCGGTGGCGCTCGACCGGACGGCGACGTCGGCATCGGGCCCGTACTCGTCGCAGAGCATATCGTAGGCGGTCCGGATCTCGCCCCAGAGGTCGTCGGGGATCCCGGCCGAAAGGATGAGACCGCGGGCCCGCCTTCCCCGCTTTGCGATGTCGGTGACGTCGCTACGGTCGAGCCCGGCAAGTGCCTCTTTGAGGTCGTCGAGGATCCCTGCGGATGTAAGGACGTGCCGGTAGCCTTCGGCGGTCACGGCGAATCCGTCGGGGATCTTCACGCCCTTCGGGGTCAGTTCGCTATACATCTCGCCGAGCGATGCGTTCTTCCCGCCGACCAGGCCGACGTCTTCGTTTCTAATATCGGCAAACCAGCGGATGTAGGCCGCATCCTGCTTCATGTCCGCCCACCCCCGGCCTGCGGCGCTGCCGGCACCCGGTAGGTCCCGGCGACGACGTTCTGCGGGTTTCCGGCAAAGAACGCCCAGATATTCTCGATGCTTGCATCGAGGATCCGGTCGACCGCACCCCGCGTGTTGAAGGCGTTATGGGGCGTGAGGATCGCCTTATCGGAGTGCAGCAGGCCGAAACTCTCGAGCGCATCCCGGAGCTCGTCCTCCGACGCCTCGCCGGCCCCGGCAAACTCCTCCTCGATCCAGACCTGCTCCCCCTCGAAGGTGTCGAACGCGACTCCCCCGAGGCGGCCTTCGCGTAGAGCGTCCGCGACCGCTCCCGTATCCACCACGCCGCCCCGGGAGGTGTTGATGAGGAGCACGGTATCTTTGACCAGCCGCAGCCGTTCTGCATCGATCAGGTGGTGCGTCGCCTTCGTGTAGGGGACGTGCAGGCTGATGACATCCGCTTCCCGCAGGAGTTCGTCGAGGTCCATGTAGCGGACGCCGTAGTCCTCTGTGAGGGCCGGATTCGGCCTCAGGTCGTAAGCGATCACGTTCATCCCCGCCGCGTGGGCGATACGGGCGAGGTGCGACCCGATGCGCCCGGTCCCGACCAGGCCGAGGGTCTTACCGGCGAGGTCGATGCCCTGCAGTCCGGCCCGCGAGAAGTCGCCCCGGTCGGTTCGCTCAAACGCCGGCCTGAACCGCCGGGCGAGGGCCAGGATGAGCCCGAACGCGAACTCCGCCACCGTGGACTCACCATAGTGCGGCACGTTAGAGACGGCGATGTTCCGCTCCCGGCAGGCGACGAAGTCGATGTGGTCGAACCCTGTGGACATGGCGGCGATCATCTTGAGGCCGGGCAGCCGGTCGATGACTTCCCGGGTGACGCGGGACATAACGAAGACCCCGATGCCCTCGGCGCCATGGGCAAGCGAGACGTTCTCGATGGTGAGGGGTTCGGCATGGAGGGAGACGTCGTAGTCGCCTTCGCCGGCGAACGCCCTCCGGATCACATCCTGCTCGTGCTCATCAAGGCCGAAGAAGACCAGTTTCGTCATAGTTCTCCTTCACTCCCGGGAGGCCATGTAAGAGGCGATATCGACCATCCGCTTTGCATACGCAAATTCATTGTCGTACCAGACCAGGACCCGGGCCATCCGCCCGCCGGCGACGCTCGTGGAGAGACCGTCGACAACCCCGGAATGCGGGTCGCCGACGATGTCGGCCGATACGAGCGGGTCCTCGGTATATGCGAGGTATCCCTTCATCCTTCCTTCCGCCGCCGTCTTCATCGCGGCGTTCACCTGGTCCGCCGACGTCTCCCGCGAGAGGTCCGCAACAATATCGAGGACCGACCCGTCGGGGATCGGGGCCCGGATAGCTATCGCGTCCATCTTCCCGGTGAGTTCGGGGAGAACCCGGGTGGTGGCGACGGCGGCCCCGGTCGTCGTCGGGATCAGCGAGACGGCTGCGGCACGCCCCCGGCGCGGTTTCTTTGTTGCCCGGTCGACCAGCGCCTGGGTGGCGGTGTAGGCATGGATCGCCGTCGCCATCAGCCGTTCGACGCCGAACGAGTCGTTGAGCACCTTCGCCGCTGGCGCAAGCGCGTTGGTGGTGCAGGAGGCGTTCGAGACGACGGTGTGCTTTGCGGGGTCGTACGACCCCTCGTTGACGCCGAGCACGACCGTCAGGTCCGCGTCGGACGAGGGTGCGCTGATGACTACCCGTGATGCCCCGGCGTCCAGGTGCTTCGCGGCGCCCGCCCGCTCCGTGAAGTGCCCTGTGCACTCGAGCACCATATCCACACCGAGGTCCTTCCACGGGAGGCGGGTCGGGTCCCTCTCGTGCAGCACCCGCACCTCCTTCGGCCCAAACCGGATATGGTCCGGGCCGGCCTCGACCGGGAAGGGCGCCCGTCCGTGGACCGAGTCGTACTTCATCAGGTAGGCGAGTTCTTCCGTCGGGTTTGGATCGTTCACCGCGACGATCTCGATCTTCTCCGGCGGATCGGTCAGGTAGTTGTAGAGAACCTTCCGCCCGATTCGCCCGAACCCGTTGATGGCAACCTTCTTCATGACACTTCCCCCTGTCAGATGGGTGGCCCTCTGCGGGATGGTATATATGATCTTTGCCGGCGGCTATCCCGGCCTGGCCTGCCGGGCCACGCCCCGGGCGGCCGCCGCAACCTCCTCCGGGTCGCCAAGGTAGTAGCGCCGGACGGCCTGCAGGCCCTTATCCAGTTCGTAGACGAGGGGATAGCCGGTGGGGATGTTGAGGGCCGCGATCTCGTCGTCGGGAACCCCATCCAGGTGCTTGATCAGGGCCCGGAGGCTGTTCCCGTGGGCGGCGACCAGGACGGGTTTGCCCGCCATAAGGTCCCGGGTGATATGGTTCTCCCAGCAGGGGAGCACCCGCTTGAGCGTGTCGTGCAGGGACTCGGTTGCAGGGAGGGTCTCCGGGTCGAGATCCGCATAGCGAGGGTCGAACCGCGGGTGCCGGCGATCGTCCCACGCGAGCGGCGGCGGCCGGACGTCGTATGCCCGGCGCCAGAGATGCACCTGATCCGCACCATACTTCTCCGCGGTCTCCGTTTTATTTAAACCCTGCAGGGCGCCGTAGCTCTTCTCGTTCAGCCGCCACGACCGGTGCACGGGAATGTACATGAGGTCAAGGTCGTCCATGACGATCCAGAGCGTCCGGATCGCCCGCTTCAGGACGGAGGTGTAGGCGACGCTGAACGTATACCCGCCGTCCCTGAGGAGTTCCGCCGCCTTATGGGCCTCCTGTATACCCTGTGGCGAGAGGTCGACATCGGTCCAGCCCGTGAACCGGTTCTCCCTGTTCCAGGCGCTCTCGCCGTGCCTTAGCAGGATCAACGTTGCCATAGCATTCTTTCCCCGCATCCGGTATGGGACGCCCCCGGATAAAACCCTTGCATATGCCGCAAGATACCCGGCGAACGATGCCGCGACGCCCCGAAACCGGAGCGAGATCCCGTCCCTCGCCTTCCGGCGCCATAGTGCAATGGGATCCGGATAGTCGTTATAATCGTCGGGATCAGAAAACAGACCACGGATAAGTCCGAAATTTTTCGTAACTTACCATTCATTTATCACTCATTCCCGCTCATATGCAGGTGTATGGCACCGAACAGACAAAGGAACAGGAACTTCATCCTAACGGCGGCATCGCTCTTCGTCATCTTTGTGGCGTGCATCGTCGTCGCGGGGTGCACAGGGGGCACGTCGACGCCGGGAGCGGTCGTCGGGCTTGCCGGAACCTCCTGGACGCTCGATTCGTACCTCGACGAGAACGGCACGCTCGTCCCGGTTCTGCCGGGAACGGAGGTCACGGCGGCCTTCAGCACTGACGGCAAGGTCACCGGCTCGGCCGGGTGCAACTACTACGGCGGCGACTACCAGATTGACGGAACAACTCTCTCAATCTCCTCGCTCGTCCAGACGCTGAAACTCTGCACGGAGCCCGAAGGCATCATGGAGCAGGAAGCACGGTTCACTGACCTCCTCGGCTCGGCGGCAGGATGCCGGATCGAGAACGACCGGCTCATCATCACCGACGCTGCCGGAGCGACGACGCTCATCTTCGTCGAGGAAGACGCGCCCACGGGGCTCGCGGGAAACACCTGGTGGACGCTTGTGAGCCTCGCCGGGGAGAACGGCACCCAAACGCCGGTCCTTGACGGCACGAGCGTGACGGTGACCTTCAGCGCAGAGGGCAGCCTCGGCGGATCGGCCGGGTGCAATCACTACAGCGCGGACTACACCGTGGACGGCGCAACCCTCACCATCGAGCCGGCCATAAGGACCGAGATGTACTGCAACGAGCCGGAAGGCCTCATGGAGCAGGAGGACCGATACCTTGCGCTCCTGACCGACGTCGCCTCCTACCGGATTGAGAACGACCGGCTGATCCTCGCCGACAGCGAGGGCGCCGACCTCCTGGTCTTCGAGAAGGCCGTCCCGAAGTCCGACCTCCCGCTCGTCGGGACGGACTGGGTGCTTGATTCCTACAGCACCGGAGGGGACGCAATCTCCTCGGTGATTGCGGGGGCAACGGTCACCGCGAACTTCGCAGCCGACGGGAACGTCACCGGCAACGCCGGGTGCAACCACTACGGCGGCCGGTACACCCTCGACGACACGACCCTCTCGGTCTCCTCGCTCTACAGCACCCTGATGTACTGCGAGACGCCGGGGGTCATGGAGCAGGAGGGAGCGTTCATGAGCCACCTCGCGAACGTCTCTTCCTACCGGACGGAAGGCGACCGCCTGGTCCTCACGGACGCGGAGGGAAACGACCTCCTCTTCTTCGTGCAGGCCGAGGAGGTCCAGCCGGCACCGCTCGCCGGGACGGAGTGGACGCTTGAGTCCTTCAGCAGCCCCGGTGGAGAAACGGTCTCCTCGGTGATCGCCGGGACCACGATCACGGCGGTCTTCTCCGATGGGAACGTCGGCGGGAACGCCGGGTGCAACTCCTACGGAGCCGGCTACCGGATCGACGGCGCTGAACTCAGCATTGAACCGCCGATCAGCACGAAGATGTACTGCGGCGAGCCGGAAGGCGTCATGGAGCAGGAGAACCGGTACCTCAACCTCCTCGAGTCGGTTGCAGGCTACCGGATCGACGGGAACCGTCTCGATCTCCTCGATGAGGGAGGAGCGACCCTCCTCTCATACAGCGCGGGCCGGGCCTGATCCCTACCCCGTCTCCGGGACAGGGGCCGAACGGTCCCCTGCCCGATTTTACCTATTTTACTCCTCCGGAACGGCCGTCTATCTCTTCTAAGCGCTCTCCGGATGGAGAGTCCGGATCGGTCCAGGACGCATCCGATCCCGGGGAAGAGGAGAATCGAGAGGATTTTGATGGAAATGGGTTATTATTTCTTCTCTCGCCTCCCATGCCTACCCGAGAGAGATGGGACGAGAGGGACAGAACATACTCGCAAAGACGGCATTCCTGATCGTCGTGGCGGCGTGCATCGTCTCGGTCGTCTGGACCGGCGGTGCGGACACGTCCCCCGATGAGAGCGGCCGCATCGCCGAACCGCTTAGCGGGACGGCATGGAACCTGGTCGAGTTCCGCGCCGATAACGGCTCCGTCGTCGCGCCCCTGCACGGGGAGGCGCCGCTCATCGTCTTCGGCGAGAGCGGAACGCTCACGGGGTCCGCCGGGTGCAACCTCTACTCCGCCTCCTACCGGATCAACGGCTCCACCATCGCGGTGGAACCGGTCGTCGCCACCGCGGCCTACCCCGCGAATGAGCAGGAACTCGTGCAGCAGGAGAACCGCTACCGGGAACTCCTCGTGGCGGCCGCCTCCTACCGGGTCGAGGACGACCGGCTGACGATCACCGGGCCGTCCGGCCGAGAGCTGCTCGCCTTTGCGCGGGCAGAGCAGCCCGAGAGCGCGCCGCTGCTTGCGACCGAATGGCACCTCACGCACTACACCAACGGCAGCGGCAGCACCGTCGCATCGCCGGTTCCCGGCACCGATATCATCCTGGTCTTCGACAGCGACGGCACCCTCTCGGGGTCGGCCGGGTGCAACGCCTACTCGGCCCCCTACCGGGTCAACGAGACGGGGCTTAGCGTGGAGCGGGTCATCGCGACGAAAGCCTCCTGCACCGAGCCCGCCGGCGTCATGGAGCAGGAGAAGGCCTACCTCGACCTCCTCCGGTCGGCGGCGGGCTACCGGATCGTCGGGGACACCCTCGCGGTCATCGACGGCACGGGGAGGGTGATTCTCTTCTTTGAATCCGAGGCATGAGGTGGAGAGAGGAAAACCCGAACGCTTTTTGCAGCATGTGTGTGGCGGCTGAACCAAACGGCAGAACCTGCTCTGCCATTTCCACCGCGTTGCCCGGCTCAAGGGCTCCCAGCCATATCCTGATCCGTTTTTTGGCGGCACCCGGCACGGATTTCGTGAGAACTGCACACTTCGCACCTTCGGCCAGTCGCATATCGCCACGCACTGCCCGCCCCCCAAGGGGGGCGGGAGGAGCGCGAAGCGCGGGCGGTGGGGGGCTACAGATATAGCCTTATGAGGGGGGAGACAGGGGAGGGGGGATGCTCCCCCCTCCCCGTCAGCCCCACCCCCATGGCGATACTCCCACGGTCCACTGCATGGGGATTTTTCCTCGCTCCGATCACTGTGCGTGCTTAAAATAAAATCCGGCAGTGTTCAGACTCTTATACCCAAGAAACCCAATCATCTCGGACCCTCCGATCGGAACGTCGCACCTCGCACCTTGCACCTTTGGTGCTCAAACTCACTGCACCGGAATGGCTGAGTAAACGATCTCATCGGGTCCAGGCTAACCCTGCCGCGCCCAAGAACCAGAACGAACCACAACAAAGCAAAACGAGTTACGCCGGATACGACCGCCCTTCTAGCCCTCTGCCGGAAGAGAGTAGTGCATCTGGGCAAAGACCCACGCGTGGCCGGTTCCCCGGAGCACCGCCGTCATCCGCCCGTTCATGGTCCGTGGGACGCCGCCCGCGACAGAACTGTAGGTCATCTCCGCCATCACCCAGGCGACCGTTCCCTCGGCGCCGATGAGAACGTCGGAGAGGTCGAGCGCGACCGTCTCCGCCTGCGCAAAGCCGCGCTCGAGGTGCCGGCGGTAGGCCTCCCTCCCGATCGCCTTCTCGTCGGCACCCGTGCCGAAAGCCCGGAAGTCAGGATCTGCGAGCGCTACCAGGCTCTCGACATCTTTTCTGCCCATTGCCTCCGTCATCCGCCGGAGCACCGCCATGATCTGCTCCCGTGTCTGCTCGCTGACTCGCATGAGGAGTGGTCATGTCAAAAAGAGTTATTCGTTTCGAGCAGGTGCGGCGGTTCAGGCCGAAGAGACGTCGGGCGCGTCTCCGTCTCCCGGGTCTCTCCCAATAGTCCGGAGGTACGCGCGGAACCCCGGCGACCGTGCGGCCTCGATGAGAGCGGAGACGCCCTCGTCCGCGGCAAGTTCCTCTCGTATCACCAGGTCGCACGACTCATAGCCGATCGACGTGAACCGGAGCCCCGCCTCCCGCGCTTCAAGGGCCGAACAGACCCGGACGTCCCCGGGTTCGCCGGAAGGGGCGGCACCGATACCCTCCCGGTCAAGCCACGCATCGAGGAGGAACTGCGCCGCCGCGCTCTTCGGGCGGTTCGCGACCCGGAGCGACGCAAGGCTCCCGGCGTCAAGAGGATCGGCCGACGCGACCCCGAACTCCGTCCGGGCCACCGGCACCCGGAGGAGACGCGCATCGGGCAGGTAGCGGAGCACCTGGTCGCTCCATGCCGATGTGGTCTCGGGGAGAGCAACCGTTGCCGCGTGGCAGGTCTTCGCCCGCAGGGCAAGCACCGCTCCAACTGTCGATGCATTGCAGCAGTGGAGATGGTAGCCGGCCTCCGCGAGACGGTTTCCGAGTTCGCCGAGGACGGGGTCGCGCCTCCCGACGCAGACGAGCGTCCGGGCGAGGGAAGCGGGCGGGACGGTGAGGCGGACACGCACCTCCTCGCCCGCCTCGATACCCTCCCGTGCGGCCGGGATATGGAGGTAGCCGTTCGCCCGGACGACCGCCATCTGGATGCCGCCGCCCCGGGGATGGGGTGTCGCCCAGCAGGTGCCGTCGACCCGCCCGATCGAGACCGGGACGAACTCGTCGAACCCGAGATCGGACGCCAGCCGTCGCGAGAGCCGGACATCCAGTTCTTCGCCCGGGAGCGGCTCAAGCCCCCACCACGAGAGGAGGTTCCCGGCAACCTCGCGGAGAACGGTCTGGGCGGCGACGGGATACCCCGGCATCCCGAGAACCGGCTTGCCGCCGACGTTCGCGAGCAGCACCGGTTTTCCCGGCCGGACCGCGATCCCATGAAAGACGATCTCCCCGAGCTCCTCGACGACGTCACGGGAGAAGTCGCGGGTGCCGGCCGACGAACCCGCCGAGAGGATGACGAGATCGTTCTCGGCGACCGCCGTCTCCACCGCCTCCCGGATCAGGCCGGGTTCGTCGGGAACGATCCCGTACCGGCGGCAGGTCGCCCCGATCCCGGTGAGGTAGGCCTCCGCCATCAGGGTGTTCGTCTCGATCGTCTGGCCGGGCCCCGGCGCCGTACCGAGCGGCACGAGGTCGCTCCCCGTCGGGACGATCCCGACCCGGACCGACCGGACGGCGAGCCGGGTTATCCCGTAAGTCGCGAGCGCACCGATATCGAACGGCCTGACCCGGTGGCCTTTCGGGAGGACGAGTTCCCCCGCCCGGACATCCTCGCCGGTACGGCGGATGTTCTGCCCGGGTGCGGCGGACTTCCGGATCCGGGGGATGCCGCCCTCGTCCCAGGTATCCTCGATCATGACGACGGCGTCGAACGGTCGCGGGAGCACCTCGCCGGTGTTGACGCGGGCATACCCGGCAAGCGGCAGCGGCCGCTGGTCCTGCGCTCCACGGGTCTCGCCGCTCTTCACCGCGTACCCGTCGAACTTCGCGATATCGGCCATGGGAACGGAATACCTCGCATAGAGGGGTTCGGCCGTCACCCTGCCGACAGCCTCTGCGAGCGGCACGGTCTCGGCGCGGCCCAGTGAGAGAAACTCCCGCCGCATCATCGCGAGCGCCTCGGAGAGCGGAGTAAGGTTCAGGTATCTGCGTGGCATATTCGTGGTTCCTGGATCATTGTTTCTCTACTTCTGCGGCCGGGAACGAACGGTGCAGTCGAAGAGCGACGCCTCGTCGGCCGCAAGGATCGCATCGACGCTCTCCGGCACGTCCCGGAGGAGGAAGACCGCCTCCTTCCCGGAGCAGGAGAGAACGTACCGATCTCCTCCCGAACGCCCCAGCCGGCGGTTCCCGGGGCTCGCGCCGGTGATCCCGATGAGCGCGTCGGCGATGCAGGGGTCGGGGCCGGGCGCGACCGAGATCTGCGGGGACGCGAGATCGCGCCCGAAGATGCGCATCGCCGCCTCCGCGAGCCGCACCCCGACCGCCACGCCGGAGCAGAGTTCCCCGTGATAGTTCACCGCCTCACGGATAAGACCCGCCCGGTACTCGCCGGCCCCCATCTTCCGGATCTTCTCCGTCCGGTCGTGGCCGGTCGCGGAGAAGACGCAGTCCCATCCCGTCTGGTAGGGTTTGATATCGATCACCGGTGTTTCGTCGATCACGTCGACGTTCGCGAGCAGAAGAAACCGGTCGTCCCGTATGCCGCGCAGCCGGACCACCGAGACCGAGAGGGGGTTCGGCCGCGCCGGAGAGCGGAGAGAGAAGACACCTTTCTCCGGCAGATCGCCCGAGACCTTCCGGGGAACCGCTCTCAGGACGTCCCGGCCGGCCTCGTGCAGCCAGCAGACGAGGATCAGGTGCGAGTTCTCCTCGATACCGGAGAGTCCCCCGGCGTACCGGGGATAGATCTCGATCTCGGCGTCGACGCCCTGGACCGGCATATCGCTCCTTGAGCGGATACTGGAATGCACGAGTCCGATCGGAGAGAGTTCCATGCAGTGTCTTCTATCTCGATAGGATGTAATGCCTCCCCGCGGGGGGAAGAGGGGCTCCTCAGTACGCTACCTTCTCGTAGTAGGACTGTGACCGGCAGTCGGAACAGGCACCGTCGACGAGCAGGTTGTCGGGAACCATCTCGCCGCAGATGGAACAGATCGCGGACTTCCACGGCCATTTCTGGGGCACTTTCACCCGCACACGCTCACAGGAGAGCATATCGCGTCCCGCATCGATGACCTCGTCGATCAGATCGATACCCCGGGTTCTCGGGTCGAAGAGCGGATCCTTGGTGTACCAGAGAGCGAACGTCGGATACCGCTCAATCTTATCGCCGTCGACGAAGACCCGGATCCCGTTCACGTACGGGGCATCGGCCGGCCCGTTCACGGTGAGAGCGAACTTCCCGATCGGGAGCACCCGGAGGCGGTGATTCCCGGTCGTACAGTGAGCGATCACCTGCAGGGCGTCGGGCAGGCACTTCGTGGTCTCACAGACGGCATAGATCTTCTTGCCCGGGGGAGATTCCAGGAGTTCCAGGGCGTAGTCCACCATAAAGACCCCGACCAGGAGCCCGGGGGCCGCGAAGGTGTGAAAATCGATGCATCTGTGGAAATTATCGATTAATTCCGGAGGGGAGCCTTTGGACTCGAGCCGGGCCTCGATATCTTCCCATGTATGATTCAGTCTCGGTTGCACGGAGATGTATATGGTCAAGGTAGGTTGTAAACATTTTGGATCGGTAAATCGGGTTTAATTTACCCAAAACGAGTTGTTGCGGTGTATCGCCGAGGAAGCGTCACCGAATCGCATAATAAATGATATCGTAGTCGGTACCCCCGGTGCCGGAGATTGGGTCGGGGAAGCGATCAACTATATAGGATGAAAATCCGGCCAAGGTTAAAAGAGTAAGTTTAAATTTATATACTACTTAGTAGAGTAAAGCCACTGTTAACATGTCCGTTCTAGCCGGACATGCATGGCAAAACCGACGTTGAATGCAACTATCGGGAGAATTCACATGGCTGACATTAATGGTAAATTACGTTACGTTCCCACAACCTGCCCGTACTGCGGCGTGGGGTGCGGGCTCAACCTTGTGGTGAACGACGGTAAACTCGTGGGGGTCGAACCCTACAAGAGGACCCCGATCAACGAGGGCAAACTCTGCCCCAAGGGAATGACCTGCTGGGAGTTCGTGCAGAGCCCCGACCGGCTGACGAAGCCCCTCATCAAGAAGAACGGCAAGTTCGAAGAAGCGTCCTGGGACGAGGCATACGACCTCATCGCCTCGAAGTTCAAGGAGACCTACGAGAAGTTCGGACCGAAGTCCCTCGGCTTCCAGGTCTCGTGCCGGACGCCCAACGAAGAGTGCTACATCATACAGAAACTCGCGCGGGTGGCCTTCAAGACCAACAACATCGACAACTGCGCACGTATCTGCCACGGGCCGTCCGTCGCGGGGCTCTCGCTCTCGTTCGGCTCCGGTGCCGCGACGAACCCCTTCGAGGACCTCGCGAACACGGACCTCATCTTCATGATCGGCGCGAACAGTGTCGAGGCACACCCGCTCGCCGGCCGCCGGATCCTCCAGGCAAAGAAGGCGGGCAAGACGCTCATCGTCTGCGACCCGCGCTACACGCCCACGGCGCGCCTGGCTGACCACTACGTCCGCTACAACCCCTCGACGAACATTGCCCTGATCAACTCGATCATGTACTGGATCATCAAGGAGAACCTCCACGACAAGGAGTTCATCGAGAAGCGGACGAAGGGATACGAGGATATGAGGAAGGTCGTGGAGAAGTACGCGGATGTCGAGTCGATCACCGGCGTTCCCACCGAGCGGGTCAAGGAGATCGCCCGGATGTACGCCAGCGCGAACAACGCGGTGATCATCTACTGCCTCGGCATCACGGAACTCTCGACCGGTACCGACAACGTTCGGTCGCTCGGAAACCTCGCGATGCTCACCGGCAACATCGGGAGACCCGGTGTCGGCGTCAACCCGCTCCGTGGCCAGAACAACGTCCAGGGCGCCTGCGACATGGGTGCCTACCCGAACGTCTTCTCCGGCTACCAGAAGTGCGAAGACCCCGTCGCCCGGAAGCGGATGGAGGAACTCTGGGGCGTCACCGGGCTTCCAAGCGATTACGGCGTGACCCTGACAGAGCAGATCAACCAGTGCGGCGACCCAATCAAGGCGATGTACATCTTCGCGCTGAACCCGGTCGTCTCCTACCCCAACGCGAACCACGTAATGAAGTCGCTTGAGAAACTGGACTTCCTGGTCGTGCAGGACCTCTTCATGACCGAGACCGCCCAGTACGCAGACGTGATCCTCCCCGGTGCATCCTTCGCCGAGAAGGACGGGACGTTCACCAGCGCCGAGCGGCGTGTCAACCGTATCAGGAAGGCCGTCGATACCCCCGGAGACGCGAAGGAAGACTGGCAGATCTTCGTCGACCTGGCCCACAAGCTCGGCCTCAATGGATTCGACTTCAACTCTCCGGAGGATATCTGGGACGACATGCGGCGGGTCACCCCGTCGATGGCCGGCATCTCCTACGCGAGGATGGAGAAGCCGGAGTCCGTGCACTGGCCCTGCCCCACCGAGGAGCACCCGGGAACCCCGATCCTGCACCGCGAGAAGTTCTCCGCGGCCGACGGTCTCGGCACCTTCTTCGGGCTCGAGTACCGGCCGCCCGCGGAGGTCGCCGACGCCGAGTATCCGTTCACCCTGATGACCGGACGTCTGATCTTCCACTACCACACCCGGACCCAGACCGGTCGGGCGAAGATCCTCCACCAGGAGGTGCCGGAAGCCTACGTGCAGATCAACGAAGAGGATGCCGCGCGGCTGAAGATCCAGAACGGAGAGATGATCCGGCTTCGGAGCAGACGCGGTGAGGCGGAGGCCCTTGCCAGAGTGACCGACGAGGTCGCGCCCGGCGTGCTGATGATGGCGATGCACTTCGGCGGGAAGGGGTCTGTGAACCTGCTTACGAACAATGTGCTGGACCCGCTCTCCAAGATGCCGGAGTTGAAACACAGTGCGGTTGCCGTCGAGAAGATCACGGGGGTGCAGTAAATGGCAGCAAAGGGAGATATGATATACGCCTGGACAACGAACGCCGATCTCGCCAAAGTGGCGGAGTGCGGCGGTGCGGTGACCGGACTGCTCAAGTACGCCCTGGAGAACAAGATCGTCGACGCCGTGCTGGCGGTGAAGAAGGGCGTGGACCTCTACGATGCGGTTCCCACGATCATCACCGACCCCGCGGAGATCGGACAGACGGCAGGCTCGCTCCACTGCGGAACGCTCCTGCTCTCGAAACTGATCAAGAAGTACCTGGACGGCGCCGAGGATATGCGCCTTGCCGTGACGGTGAAGGGCTGCGACGCGATGGGCATCTATGAACTCGCGAAGCGCAACCAGGTCAACCTGGACAACCTCCTCCTGATCGGCGTCAACTGCGGCGGCTCGGTCAGCCCGGTGACCGCCCGGAAGATGATCCGCGAGAAGTTCGAGGTCGACCCGAACGATGTCGTCAAGGAAGAGATTGACAAGGGCCAGTTCATCATCGTCACGAAGGACGGCCAGCACAAGGGCATCTCGATGGACGAACTCGAGGAGGCAGGCTTCGGCCGCCGGTCGAACTGCCGCCGCTGCAAGATGAAGATCCCCCGCCAGGCGGACCTCGCCTGCGGTAACTGGGGCGTCATCGGCGATAAGGCCGGCAAGGCCACCTTCGTCGAGGTCTGCTCCGAGAAGGGGGCAAACCTCCTCGACGCGGCCGTGAAGGCCGGAGCGATCGCCACCGAGCCCGCGAACCCGAAGGGCATCGAGATCCGCGGCAAGGTCGAGAACGCGATGCTGAAACTCGGCGACAAGTGGCGGGCGCGCTACTTCGAGAGCCTCGGGGAAGGGAAGGAGCGCCTCCAGAAGATCATGGAGGACTCGAGCCGGTGTACCAAGTGCTACGCCTGTATCGAGAACTGCCCGATCTGCTACTGCGTCGAGTGCAGCACGAAGAAGCCCTACCTGGTAGCGCCCGGCGTGCTCCCCGTGCCGTTCATGTTCCACCTGATCCGCTACGCTCACGTGGCCGACTCATGTGTCAACTGCGGCCAGTGCGAGGAGAACTGCCCGATGGAGATCGCGAACTCGCTCTACATGCACGCCCTGCAGACGGACATGGAGAAGATGTTCGGTCACACCCCGGGTGTGGACATGGAACTCCCGGTGCTCGCGCTCGTCGAGGAGAGGGCGGAACGCGACCGGCTCTTCGCGACCGGCAGCGACCAGATATTCGACGTGTTCAAATAATCGCGCATTACGGCAGGCGGTGAGGGGGTAACACCCCTGAGCCTGCCGGTGCCCGACCGTTCGGTCGGGTGTGTGGTAGACCGTCTTGAGTTCCATAAAAGCCTGACTGCGCCCGTGCCGGGGCGCAGAAGGTGTGTCTGGCAATACCCGGTGGCGGGGAAGGATTCCCCTGTCATCTCTTCGCGCCGCCGGGCCAGCCGTAATAACCTCTCTTCTCCAGGTATCCGGAACATTTCACCGGAGAACGTTCCCGTAGCGGACGAACCGCCGATCGGCAGACTGAACTGTCGGGGATTCTTACGAAACCCTGTATGCAATTCGTATGCCCGCTTATTGTCGTTCGCGACATCGGGATCTCCAGGGCGTTCTACGAAGAGGTGCTCGGCCAGAAGGTCGGCTACGATCTCGGTGAGAACGTATCGTTCGAGGGCGGTTTTGCGATCCACCTCCGGTCGCATTTTGCCGATCTGATCGGCGTCGACGAAGACGATATCATCCGGGGATCGAAAAACGCCGAACTCTACTTCGAAGAGGACGATCTGGACGCCTTTCTCGAACGGCTCAAAAGGATGGACTCGGTGAGGTACGTCCACGGGGTGATTGAGCAGCCCTGGGGGCAACGGGCCGTCAGGCTCTACGACCCCGATATGCACATCGTCGAGGTCGGCGAACCCATGGAGAGCGTGGTGAAGAGGTTCCTCAAGAGCGGACTCTCGGTCGAAGAGACGGCACGGCGCACCTCGATGCCGGAAGAGTTCGTCCGGAGATGCGTACTGCCGTAAGACCGGTATGATATAGTCCTCTCCCGTGCATCTCTTGTACCAGGATCGGTTCTGCCGGGTAGCGCCCGGCATGATCCGGGATGCCGCAGGTATCCTGAAGTGAGGAAGCATGTTCAAGAAAATTGCCTGTACCCGTATCGGTGGGGGGAGCGTCACCTACGCCGCCGCCGAAGAGAAACCGGTTGCGATCTTCGTCAACGGCCGGCACCTGACGACCGTCATCCTGAGCCCCGGCGGTTTTGAGGATTTCATCACCGGCTACCTCTACACCGAGGAGATCATCCGGAGCGCGGACGAGATCGAATCGGTCAGGGTCGAGGAGAACCGGATCAGCGTCATCACGAAGAACATCTTCAAGCGGGTCAGCGTAAAAAAGACCATCCTCTCCGGCTGCGGGGGGGCGGTCTCCTACATCGACACCCAGAAACTGCCCGCGATCGAGTCCGGTATCGTGGTTGCCGTGCCCGAGATCGAGGCCGCCGCTGCCGCCCTCACCGGCCCGCTCGATTCGGTTGTTCTTGCATCAGAAGGCCGCGTCGTCGCCCGGGCGGAAGATCTCGACCGGCACAACGCCCTTGACCGCGTGATCGGGAGGGGGCTCCTTGACCGTCTCGACCTCTCCCGGACGGTTGCGGTCGGCACCGGCACGGTCACCTCCGAGATGGTCAGGAAGTGCCTCATGGCAAACATCCCGTTGCTCGCCTCCACCGGCGCCCCGACCGCCCTCGCCGTGAAGGTCGCGGAGGAGACCGAACTCTGTATCGTCGGGTTCGCGGGGACGCCGGAGATGGCGGTGTATACGCATCCGGAGAGGATAGCGGGGATGGAGGGGTGAGGGGGCGCGCAACTCCGGTGCCAGTTCCTCGTGCGAGGCCACGAAGGGTTTGACCGCCAACACCCATGCTTCCCGCACCTGACGGTGGTCGAACTCCCGTCCTGCGGAGGCGTCGTTCCCCCCGGGTAATATCCCCTTAGTCCACTTTATGATGAGATTCAGGAAGGACCGTGCACGGCTTTCCACCGGTTATCGCCACGCACTGCCCGCCCCCTCCCGGGGGCGGGAGGAGCGCGAAGCGCGGGCGGTGGGGGGACTAAAAGAGGTAGAGTGTCAATTTTGGGAGGGAGACCCCTCACCGTCCCCGGCTGATCTCGTCGACGGCCGCAACCAGGAGATCGATCTCCTGCTCCGTCGTGAAGGCCGCCATGCTCGCCCGTACCGTCCCTTCCGGGAGGTTCAGGTGCTCCATCAGCGGCTGGCAGCAGTGGTGCCCCGACCGCACCAGGATATCCGCATCCTCGTCGAGCATCTGCGCTGCCTCCTGCGGGTGGACACCGTCGATGGTGAACGAGACGACCCCGATCCGGGCACCCGGTCTCGGGGCGGCATAGACCGTGACCCCGTCAATCCCGGAGAGCCCCGCGATCAGCCGGGCGGTCAGGCGTTCCTCATGTTGGTGGATCCGCTCCATCCCGATCGCCGAGAGGTAGTCCACGGCGACGCCGAGCGCGATCCCGCCGCCGACGTTCGGCGTGCCGGCCTCGTAGCGCTGGTAGCCCTCCGCGGCCACGTGCCCCTCCGCCGTCACGCTCGTGACCATCCCCCCGCCGAGGACCGGCGGCTCGATGAGCGCCTCGCGCATCCAGAGGACCCCGGTTCCCATCGGCCCGAACATCTTGTGCCCCGCAAAGCAGAGGAAGTCGCAGCCGAGTTCCGCGACGTTCACCGGCATGTGCGGCAGCGACTGTGCCCCGTCCACCAGGAGGAGGGCGCCGTGCTCCCGGCAGAGCCGGGCTATCTCGGGGACCGGTGTCGTCACGCCGAGGACGTTTGAGGCGTGGGTGACGGCGACGAGCCGGACGCCGCCCCCGGCCAGGGTCTCTTCGAGCGCGGCAAGATCGAGCGCGTAGTCGGCGTCGATCCCGACCACGTCGAGCGCAACCCCCTGCTTCGCAAGCGCCCTCCAGGGGAGGAGGTTCGAGTGGTGCTCGAGGATGGTGGTCACCACGCGGTCGCCCGGCTTCCAGGAGAGGCCCTGCGCGACCATGTTGATCGCGTCCGTGGCGTTCTTCGTAAAGACCGTCACCCCTGCCTCACCGCCGACGAACCGGGCCACCTTCTCGTGGGCGTGCCAGTAGCGCTGCGTCGCGATCCGGGTCAGCCGGTGGACGCCCCGGCCGACGTTCGCCCGGTAGCGGTGCTCGAACTCGACCGCCGCCTCAACCACCGGCTCCGGCGAGAAACTCGTCGCTGCGTTGTCGAGATAGATGATGTCGCCGAGGATCGGGAAGTCCTTCCTGATCCCGTCCGCGACGGACTCGATCTCTGCCGGCGGTGCCGGCTCATGGGTATCCATACTTTTCATGATTGCCGCCCGGGCCTCCTTCTTCACCGGGGCCTCCTTCAGGGTGAAATCCTCGTTCACGGCGATCCCCCGCTCCCGGCAGACCTCGCGCATCTTCGGGGGCAGCGCCCGCCACCGCCAGAGCCCCCACTGGTGGTAGGCATCCGGCAACCCGTTCTTCTCCGCCCACCGGACAAGGAATTCGTCCCAGCGGTCCGTCAGGTCGGGGTGCATCTCCCGGAGCCCCTCGTACTCGCTCTCGAGCGCCGCCGGGCAGAGGTAACAGCCTATCCGCTCAAGACCCTTCTCGTAGAGCGGGTTCATGGGAACCTCCTGCCACCAGAGGTAGAGGAAGACCTCGAGCGCCCGCCAGTTCCGGATCGGCGAGACGTTCAGCTGCAGGGGGTTTGCCGGGTTCTGGCTCGTCTCGTCGAGGTCGGCCCGGTTCCAGGACTCGTACCAGCGGTTCCCCTGGATGGTGACGCAGGGGCCGGTATCGGCGAGGTAGATCTTCAAGGGGTGGAGTTTGAGGAGTTTGCAGCACCAGCGGTGGTCCTTCCCCGGCGGCCCGGCCTTCTCGACCGCCTGGAAGAAGTCGCCGCCTTTTCTGATGATCTCGACGTCCTGCGACGCCGCGAACTCCACCGTCTCGGGGAGTTCGATCCCGGTATCGATGAAGAACGCCTTCTCCACCCCTGCCTTGCGGGCGAGGTGGAGGACGGCGGTGCTGTCCTTGCCGCCGGAGAACGAGACGTTCGCGCACGGCCGGTCGTTCATGTGCTTTTTGATGGTCCGGACGGCGTTGCGTTCAAGGTTTTTTAAGTGGTAGCGATTCTTCTCGATCACCTCGTCCCAGCCCGGGTCGGGCCGGGTGCGGGGCGCAACAGAGACGAGTTCCTTCACCCGGACCTGTCCGTCCTTGACGACGCCGGTGCCGAACCGGTTCTTGTAGGCGACGATGACCGTCCCGTCGGGCACCCCGGTCGCCAGGGCGAACCGTTTCCCGCCGATACGGCCCTTATGCGCGCGCACAGCGGGCTCGGCATCGAGATCGACGATGCCTCTCGTTGCATACGGCAGAATGTACGGGAGTGCTTCGGGAGCGATATCGAGGCTGAACTTCCGCGCGATCGGGTCGAACGTGAGCCAGCCGAGCCGGTCGCCGTGGACGATCACGAGGTCCGCCCGGTCGGCGCCGCCGGTCTTGTTCAGGAGCACGACGCGAGGCAGGGGTACATCGCCGAACCGGTCGGAGAGCAGGCGCCGTATGAGGGCCGTATCCGCCGCGAGGGCCGGGCGGACGTCGTGCGGCTGCAGGAGTTCTATCTCCCGGGCCCTCGCCTTGCAGGAGCAGGTGCGCCCGATGAGGGGGACGTTGCACTGGTCGCACCAGTAGAGAACTTTTTTTACTGCCGGTTCGCGATTCACGTAAAGAACAGTTGGTTTTCTGCAGACATTAAGGGAACCGATGAGGGGGCGCCGGGACGCAGCGGCACCCCCTCCCCCTCACGACCGCCGCAAGAGCAGGCCGAGACCGGCAACGAGGACGGCCAGCAGGATCGCCGCAACCGCGAAGAAGGCGGTCTCGGCATACCGCTTCGCCTGAACGCCGGGGTAATCCGGACCCGGCTCGATGACGTCGATCAGGGCGCGGGCTTCAGCGCCGGAGACCGGGTCGGTGGCGACGAGCAGGAGCTTCCCCTCCGGCAACTCCGAGGAGGGCACCGTCCCGCGGAAATACCGGGTGGTATCGTCGGCGGCCACCCGATCGTCTTCGAGGATCGTGTAGCCTGCAACGGGCGATCCGGAAGAGATGCTGTAGATCAGCACGTCGACGCTTCCCGGGGGACGGTAGAAACTCGCGTCCCGGCTCCAGGCGGCGGAGATAACAAGGTCTTCGTCCCCGGAGAGGGTGTCGTTCGATATCGAGAGCGTGAGAGACGGAAGCGGCGGGGGCGTCGCGCCCGAGACGGAGCAGGGCATGATGAGGAGGGCAGAGAAAGCCACCAGGAGGAAGAGACGGGCCCGGAGCGAGCGGGCCGGCATACCATACGGCTTCATACCTGGGTATCAGCCCGGTATGCGATAACCTTTCCCTCGCCGGAAAAAGGACGTCCGGTACCGGGAGCAACACGGCGCAACGCCCTGGTGCGGCGGGCCGGGAGGTTACGCAAAGTTTATTCGCCTAAATGCGAATTATTTATAGATGGCATCGCGCTGCGTAAACAACCTGGGTGGACTGGTGCTTCTCAAGGACGTGACACCCGATCAGGTGAACGACTACGTGCGAAAGCACAGCAAAGAATACTACGAGATGGAACCGGGATTCGTCTTCAAGGATATCCGGATGCTCTTAAAAAAACCTATGCTCGTCGGCCTCCAGATCCGGAAGGGAAAGATTCTGCTGCCGTTTACGAAGCCCTGCCCCGGTTACGGGACGATGCTCTTCGAGATCGCGGCAAAGGATGCGGATATCGAGTTCATCCGCGACAACCTCGTGAAAGTCTCGGAGTGAGGGGCGGGACCGGCGGCGTCCCGCTCGCCCGGCATAACGTCGGACGGCCGGTCGATGCGCTCACCGGGCGGCCTTGAACTTCCTCTGTCCCCGTTTCGCCGTCTCCTGCCGCCCGGAAGGGCGGCATGACCGATCGGTATATAGCCCCTGGCGGGAGAAACTTATACCGATCATTGTGGGCATTAAGGAGTGGGTAGTCCCTCAGGATAAGGTTTTTTTTGACCTCTTTGACGAGATGGCCGGAACAGTCGTTTCCGCAGCCGATCTTCTCGTTGATTTCGTCGAGAACTTCGAGAACGTGAAAGAAAAGTGCTATCAGGTGAAGCAGATCGAGCACCGGGGAGACGACATCACGCACCAGATCTACGAGCAGCTGAACCGGACGTTCATCACGCCGCTTGAGCCCGAAGAGATCTCCCGCCTCGCCTCAGCGCTGGACGATATTCTCGACTACATCGACGGCACCGCACAGCAGATGTACAGTTACGGCATCACCGAGACCGACGACTCGATGATCGAACTTGCAAAGCTGATCCAGTTGAGCGTCGTCGAGATCGAGAAGGCCGTCACCGGCATACGGTCGATCAAGGATCCGGGCCTGATCGAGGAACGGTGCATCGAGGTGAACCGCCTGGAGAACATCGCAGACAACGTCCTCGGCCATGCCATCATGGACCTCTTCAAGACGAAGGATGCGATCACCATCATCAAGCTCAAGGACATCTACGAGAACCTGGAGATGGCGACCGATAAGTGTGAAGACGTCGCCAACGTCTTGAGCGACATAGCCATCAGACATTCCTGAGCGCTATGGACCCGATCGTCATCCTCGGCATTCTTCTAGCCCTCCTCTTTAATTTTGCAAACGGCTTGAACGATGCCGCCAACTCGATCGCCACCATCATCGCGACAAAAGCCCTGACCCCCCTGCAGGCGGTCCTCCTCGCGGGGGTCTTCAACCTCCTCGGCCCTCTCCTCTTCACTACGGCAATTGCGGCAACCATTGGAAGAGGGATCGTCGACCCCTCCTTCCTTACGCCGACGCTGATCCTGGTGGCCCTGGTCGGTGCGGTCCTCTGGGTCCTCGTGACATCGTTCCTCGGGATCCCGGTATCGAGCAGCCACGCCCTGATCGGGGGCCTCCTCGGCACGGGAATCGCTGCGGCGGGGACGGGGGCGGTGCTCTGGCCGTCGCTTGATATGGTCGAGCAGGTCTTCTTCTACGGGCTCACCGGCGCGGTCCTCGGTGCGGTCGTCACGGGTGTGGTTGCGTATCATCGGGGTGACTTCAAGCCGTGGAACCTCCTCCTCGGCGGACTCATCGGGGTGACGGCGGTCATCCCGCTCGCCATGGCAACCGGATTTTTGAAGATCAGCGGCATCCTCGGGATCCTGATCTTCATCGTCGTCTCCCCGATGCTCGGGTTCATCGTGGCGTTCGCCCTCAGCACCCTCGTCGTCAATGTCTTCCGCAACTATCATCCGCGGCGCCTATCGGGCCTTTTTCGGAACCTCCAGATATTCTCGGGGTCGTTTCAGGCGATCGGCCACGGCGCGAACGATGCCCAGAACGCGATGGGCATCATCACCGCCATGCTCCTTGCCGGCGGGCTGATCGCCGAGTTCTCGGTCCCGCTCTGGGTCATACTGGCGTCGTCGCTCGCCATGTCGGTCGGGACGTTCTTAGGGGGCTGGCGGGTCATCGACAAGATGGCCAACCGGATCACGAAGATCCGGCCCTACCAGGGGTTTTCGGCATCGGCCACTGCCGGGGGCGTCCTCTCGCTGATGACGATCTTCGGTATCTCCGTCTCGACGACCCATGCGACGACCGGCGCGATCATGGGTGTCGGCGCGACACGCGGCTACTCGGCGGTCAAGTGGGGCGTGGTCCGCGAGATCGTCGCCGCGTGGGTCCTGACCATCCCGGCGGCGGCGATCGTGGCCGGGCTCTGCTACGTTGTCGGCCAGGCGGCGTTTGGCGCGATTGTTTGAGGGCGGGAGATCCATCTTTTTGGTATAGGACCAGTGGGGTCCGGGTTTGAATCGTTTATACCGGGCGAGATGGCCGGCGGATCCGTCGGTTTGGAACCCGCGCAATCGTAAATAAGCACTCTTAATACACTCTCTCGCCATCAAATAGTTATACGGCAGGACGCGGAGCAGCCGGACAGGACGCCGATTGCCCTGATGAACGGCAAGCAGATGGTGAGTCTCGAGCACGATATCGGGGTGGTACGGACGAACTACGACCTTGCGGAGGGTGAAGAATGACAGGAGTGGATAACCAGGAGGCAGAGACGGCGTGACGGTCCAACCCTACGTCCCGGAGCCGCTGCCCCCGGCAGGCATCGACTGGGAGGCCCATATCCCCCGGATTGCGTCGGCGAACCGCGCCCTCGCCCGGTACGACGGCATCCTCCAGGCGATCCCGAACCCGCGGCTCCTCCTCTCCCCGCTCCTGACCCAGGAGGCGGTGCTCTCGTCACGGATCGAGGGAACCCAGGCATCGCTCGAAGACGTCCTGCGCTTTGAGGCGAACCCGAAGGAGCCGATCGGCGATGCGGCGCTTGCCGACATCCGGGAGATCATCAACTACCGGGAGGCGCTGAATACCGCGGTGGAAGCTCTCAAGACCCGGCGGCTGGATCTAGCCCTCGTCTGCGACCTGCACCGGGTCCTTCTCTCCGGCAGCCGGGGCATGGACCGGGAACCGGGGTGCGTCCGCACGATCCAGAACTTCATCGGGCGGGACGCCCAGATCGAGCACGCGATCTATATCCCGCCGGCGCCGGAGGATCTTTCCGGGGCGCTCGGGGACTGGGAGGCATACCTGCAGGGCGGGGAGTTGGACGTTCTCGTCCAACTCTCGGTCCTGAAGGCCCAGTTCGAACTCATCCACCCGTTCTGCGACGGCAACGGGCGTATCGGGCGGATGCTCGTGCCGTTGATCCTGTACGATAAGGGGCTGATAGGAAGCCCGATGTTCTATATCAGCGCCTACCTTGAGCGGAACCGGCCGGTCTACTACGAGCGGCTGCTCGCGGTCTCGCGGGACGGGGACTGGAACGGCTGGATCGCGTTCTTCCTCCACGCCATCGAGGAGCAGGCGGGGGCGAACGGCCGGAAAGCAACGGCAATCCTCGACCTTTACGACGAGATGAAGCAGACGGTGCCGGAGGTGACCCGGTCGCAGTATGCGGTCGCCGCGCTCGATGCGCTCTTTAAGACGCCGATCTTCAGTTCGGCTGAGTTTTTCGAGCAGGCGGCGATACCACGGAGGGCGGCAGAGCGGATCCTCCAGCAACTCCGGGAACACGGGATCATCGCCGTCCTCGCGGAGGGCGGGGGAAGGCGTGCCGCGACCTATGCCTTCCCGCGCCTGCTCGCCATCACCGAAGGAGACCGGTTGTGAATACCCCGGTACCTGCGAGCCGTCCTGTGGATCGATTCGCCATGCAACGTTGTATGCACCGGCGTATTCCATGCCCCGGGGACGGTTGCAGGGCAACCATGACGCGCAACGGAATTTGTGCGACACCCATGACCCACAACCGATCTTGTGCGACATAGAATAAGTTTTGTGTCGCACAAAAGAGGTGGTGCGACACCGCTGCCGCACAACGATCGGGGCCCGCGGGGCTGCCGGGGCCGCGGTTTGCGGGGCGGGGGCGGCGCGATCGGCCCGGCGAGGGTGGTGGCGGTGATTGTGGGGGGGGCTCGGCCGGGTGAGGGGACTATTTCAGCATCCCGTCCCGCCAGAAGAAGGTCTTTCCGGGGTCCCGTTCGTATTTTTCAAAGACGCTCGGGAAGATTTCGGGATATTTCGCATCTCCGAGAGGGATACAGAACATCGTGGCCGGCTTTTTCGGGCTGCCTCCGACACCGATCACCACGAAGACAGGGATGCGGTTCGACCGGGAGTAGGCGTTATATCTCCTGATCTGGTCGGGAGCCGCCCATTTGACGACGGGCCCATTGATCTTCTGGCTCCTGTAAAATCCGGAGCGGTACTTGCATTCGACGGCAAACTTCTCGTTCGTCGGCTTGTAGCGAATAACGAGATCCGGGTTGGTGTTGGACTCCACATAGATGCCCTTGCTCTTGTCGTGATTGTCTCGCGTCCAGTCGCTGATGGCGAAGTAGTCGGATCTCCGGGTGAAAAGGCCTGCGACATATTTCTCGAAGTCCGTCCCTTTTTGGTAGTTGACGTCTTCCGCTTCTTCGTCCGCCAGCCAGAGGTCGAGCGTCTTTGCTAGTTTATCGAGAAAGCCCATGGAAAAGAGGATAGGGTGAGGATTAATTTAGGTTTTTGGATTTTGCCCGATTACAAGCGCTCCTATCAACTTTTTCAAGCATCTAATTGGTATCTAGCTCCATTTTGTTTTCGCTCTCCTAGAGGCAGGGATCCTTGGTTAAGCACGTAGAAGGAACTGTGGTGGTAACCAGAGTGATATTTGTGGCTCCACCATGTTCCACTCACTCTCCTATCGCCTTAAGGAACGCATCGCGGGGATCGGTATAGTAGATCACGGTGAGCCGGGCTGCTAACTCGTCCGACATCTCGTTCATCTGCCGGCGGCTTGCAACAGGGAGAAGGAGCATGGTCGCTCCCTTTTCGACCACAAGCTCTGCCATGTCGAGCGCATGGTATACAGGCTCGATAGTGCCCCCGACACTCATACCTCCTGCGATCGCCATGCCTCCCTTAAGACTCCTGTTGAGCGTGGCCGAGGCGAGAGCCATGAGGATCGAGACCGAGAGAGATGCGCCAGCGCCGACCGGCGTCATCGATCTCACCTGGACCGAATACTCGGCATCTCCAGGATCGTGATCGCCAACCAGATGGCGAGCCTGAGTGTAGAGCACCTGCTCGGCCGCCCGGAGGCTCTCACGAAGCCCTGCCGGCGCCTTGACGTTGATCAACCTGATGCTTGAGCCGGGTGTGACCGTCACCTCGATCTTATAGAGGCCGCTACCCCCTCCCTCCTCGCCAGGCCCTACGGCCCAGCATTGTCCAGGCGGCAGCGGTTCGGGGCTGATCGCGTTCTCCCTGTGAAGTTCCGGGGTGGTGACATACTGCTCAATCCCATCCGGCCCGAGCCGGTAGCTGAACATCGTGTTCCGGAACTCAGCCGATCCGATACGCTTCTGTTGCTCCTTCACCCGGCGCCGTGACTCGAGAGCAATACGAGTGGCCCATTCGAGATCGTCATCTGAGATCTCGCAGTCAGGTGACGGATAAAGAAGTTTGAGAAGACCGTCGATCGTCTTCAGGACCGCACGACGGTCGCGGCCCGACAGTGCGTCACCGAGAAGGAGCCGGTCGGTGATCAGGTGGAGCCGGCTGCCGTTCCGGAGCTGCCGCCAGGACTCGCTGAGGAAGTCGCTGACGAGCCCGTAGTGTTCGGTCATCATGGAGGGATGGATCTTCGGGTAATCCCATCCCGGGATGTAACTGTGGATCCGGTCCATGAAGGCCGTGTCGTCTCGCATCTCGGGAGGCATCGGGCCGAAGAGGTGGCCGATCCGTTGCTGGTGCTCGACGTCGACATCGAAGTTCCCGAGCATGATGATGCCGCCCTCGGCGCGGATGCTCTCGCGGCCGCGGCTGAACTCGCCCGACTCCATGTAGCCTTTCATGATGTTGACGCCGTCCTTCTGGTCGAACCTGATCCCGGAGACTTCGTCGAAGCAGACGACATCATACTGGCAGACGAGACCACGCTGCCCGGAGGCGTTGTTGACGAACATCTTGGCTACGGTCGCCTTGCCACCGGAGACGAGGTGCGAGTAGGGGCTGATCTGCTGGTAGAGATAGGACTTGCCCGTGCCCCGCGGGCCGAGTTCGATGCAGTTGTAGTTCTTCTCGACAAACGGGACCATCCGAAGGAAGAGGACGTTCTGCGCCCGTTCGTCAAAGGAAGAAGGTTCAAGGCCGATACTGCGGATCAGGAAGTCTTTCCACTCACGGGTGGTCATTTCCTCGCGGCCACGGGCCAGATCATTGAGGACATTTCGCTTGGAGAGCTGGATCGGCCGGAGGTTGGTGATGGAGAACGGTCGGCCGCTCTTGCCCTCGCCGGGGCCGGAGCCATACTCGAGTTCGACCTCGGCGTAGAACCCGCCGGTCAGCATCCGCTCGTTCTCGTAGACCATCTCGGCCGGGATGTAGACATCGTTGAGGAGGAGGGTAGGGATGGTGGCCACGAACGTGTCTGAGCGCGTGTCGAGCCGGGCTGTGATCAGGTCGATCACCTTGACCGAGCCCTGCTCGCGGGCGCGGGCTTTGAAGAGTTCGTTCTCACCGGCGCGGACGATCCGTTCGGTGAGTTGCCGCTGGACGATGGCGAGGCCTTCGCGAATCTCTGCTTCGTCGGTGGTCGCACAGTACTTACCGATCAGAAACTCGGCGACGTAGGTTGGAACGGGGTAGCCGCCACGGAACTTCTGGGCGAGGTCCTTCCGGACCACGTAGCCTTCAAACGCCGTTGTTACTTTTGCATCAAGCGTGTCAAGATCCACCATTCTATCACTCCAGTCCTATTCGGACACCTCGCTGTGCTACGGGAGAGTTCTGGCTGTCCAGAACGACGAGCCAGGCCTCTTTCCCTTCGTTGCTGCTATCTTCGACGGTGAGCGAGGCGTTGCCCTCGATGCTGACTGTACGGCTGCCGGTCGTGACGCTGCTCTCTGTATCGGCCGGTCTCCACCGGATGTCGACAGTGTAGCCTTCGGCACCGTCAACATGAACCCTGCAGATCATTCCGACCCACCGGATCTGGCCGATCTCGATACCCTTGCTGCGGGTCGCACCGATTTTTACGACAATCTCCGGCACGACAGTCTCCTGCGGGCTGAGGCCGCCGTGCTCGTATTCTTTCCCCTCCTCGAAACAGGAGACTCCGGGAGCCAGAGCGATCCGGATGTTGTGGTCCCAGAACCACCGGACCACGGGGTAGTCGGTCTCTGCGTCGGCCCGCAGCTCGGCGCAGCGCCCCTTCTTCACCTCGGTGAGCCCGGGTTTCAGTTCGGTCTTCCGGAGTTTGCCCGGGAGGAGGAGCCAGCCGTGGTCGGTGACGATGCGCACCTGCTGCCAGCCGGCCTCAAGGAGTTCGATCGCCCGGTCGCGGATCTTCTCGAGCTCCCGGTCGAGGACTGCAGGGAGGGCAGCCCCTTTGTTATGCCCTTCCGTATCGATGTCTCCGCAGTCTGTCCAGGCGGAGTGCGCAGGATCGCCGGTCTCGGAGTCGCTGAGTACGCTGAACCCTTTGTCGTTAAGGATGCTGCGTAATGCGGTGATCGTCGCGAGCGCCCCGCTCTTCGTTCTGGGGGTCAGTTTTTCCCCGGCAACGAGTTCACCGGCGATCGGCATGACCGCCGGTTTTGCCGTCGAGGTCTGCGTTGGAAGAGCACTGAAGCGGTGGGAGAGGCTGCAGGAGTATCCGGCATCCTTCAGACTCGAAGAGAGGCGATGGCCGAGGTCCATGCGGAGGCCGTCGACAAAGAGCAGGACCTCGCCGGCAACGGGTTCCTGGTTCTCTTTGCGCATCGGTGCCGGTTCCCGCAGCCACTCCTTCTGGAACGCCTCTGCCATCGCGTCGAGCCAGTTCCGGTAGAGCACGTTGACAACGGCTGCAACGGCCTCGCTGCTCTTCCTGTCCGTCGCCTGCTCAAGTGCACGGACCACGGCATCGTCGGCCTGCCATGTGGTATTGGCGTAGCGCTCTGCCTGCTCGAGTACGGTTCCCCCGAACATCATGTCGTTTGTGATGATCGCGAGGTGCGCGAGGTGTTCGAGAGCCCGTGCGAGGGGGCTCTCCCCCATTCCGGCCCAGACCCACTCCCGCCGCGGGGCATGTACCCGTTCCAGATCCGCGATCTGCCTGCGCGCTTCCTCCGGGGAGGCCTCGGCAAGGGCCATGAAGACCAGGTAGAGTTCTTTCTCGCGTGCGTCGTTGTACTGCGGCCATGAGTCCGGATAGGGCATCCAGCCGGGCAATTTTACGCTACGGAGGAGCCGGGGGATCTCAGGGTAGGCCCCGGGCTTCTCCGTGAACCGCTCCCATACGTCCGCCCACCTGCCGGACTGAGAGCCCAGTTTCTCCGCGGCGGTAGACGCACCGTCCTTCTCCGGGTCGAAGTCGTACTCTTTCCCGCATATCTTACAGAACGCTCCCCAGTCGCCGCTGACCTTCATCCGCTGCTCTTCCCCGGCCGGGGCGTTCATCCACTGGAGGATCTGCTTGTTCGGGTCGGGGTGGTGGAGTTCGTCAAAGAAGGCCGCGTTGAGCGGCTCCTTTGCTTTCAGGAACTCGACAGATTCGTCGGCGAGGACGGCCGCGGCGCTCCGGATGGCATCCCGTGTCTCGGCGTCGTCGTGGACCTGGATGGAGAGGCCGCCCTGGCTCGTCTTCAGAAACGCAAGCACGGTCCAGTCGCGCCCGTTCCGCTGCGACCAGACGTTGCCGAGGTACTGGAGGCCGGCGAGCGGTTTGATCTCATCGGGGCAGTCTTCGAGGTTCCGGAGCTGCTCGCGTGAGTATCCGGGGAGGTACACGATGACCGGCTGGTCTTTTGTGAGGGGTGAGTCGATGGTATGGGCGACGAGGCAGCGGAGGTAGATGGCCGGGCCGGTGAGGTGTTCCGGGTCATAGGCGCCGAAGGTGATGATGGGGAGGCTGTCCCGGAGGCGGGCAACGATGGGCGCCCACTCGCCGTTCTTGTCCGGGAAGACGACCACCTGCTGCCGGACGACGTCTTCCCGGTTGTAATCGTTCATGGCGCTGGTAAGCGATTCGCGGACCCGGTCAAGGAAGGTTTGTTTCATCTGGATTTCCTCATGTAGTCTGATGTAAGTTAGAGCGAGATGACAATTGTTCCATCATCGTCATAATCGCCTTCCCAATCGTCTGGTGGACGAAGATATTCGTCCACTAGGTAAGACTCGTACTGGAATACTAAATCATACTCTTCTTTAGGAATTGTGATTGTATCGGGAGGGTTATAATCAAATAACTGAACTCCCTTCCCACTTTTAAAAAGTGCAGGGTATATCAATTTAAACTTCACAATTAAGTCAATAGTATTTGCTTCAATATCGCTCCTCTTTTTTGCTGTAGCACAAATGGCAATAGATTGAATTGCACCTGCCACCCTCTGGATAACCTGCGCCTTCTTTTGATGCGCTGCGTTTTTCCCAATTTTTCTTAATTCATCCAGTATCCAAAGCGCTTCCTTGCTATGATTGTGATCGACGGCATACTCGCCAAGGAATTGCAACATCTGAACCGATGAATTAACTAACGTAGTTTTATCCCGGTTTACATATTCGAGTATTATCTCACCGATTCTTTTAAAGACAAAATCATCCTCGAAGATAAGGTTCTTTTCTATTGCATACCTTCCAAGGCTATCAAGTATTTCAATTGCTTTCTGTGACGAAGTGTCCAGATCATGCCTAACCGAAGCTTTACCAATGTTGCTTATCGATTCAACGAACGAGAATAATGTGTGCCTCCATTTTTTCGTAATACCATCATCTTGAGATAATCCCTCAATGCCTCCAATAGATTTGGCTGTTTCTTTTAATGTTGTGAGTGAATGATTAACAACAGAAACCAGATTATATTCGCACGCTTTAACTGCAACATCTTCTATCGCGGAGCAAGATCTATTAAGAACAAGTATCCGCTGCTCTTTGAAAGCCCATTCATTAATTGTTTTCAAACGAGTGATAATCTCAAACACATATTTATCTTCCCTCTTTTCGATGAGCAAGAATCCACAGCGTTTGATATCATCAAAGAGCCGGAACGAAATGTAATCGTCCTGCCAATTCGCCGGACCATTAGCGATAAGCTGTTTAAATCGTCTTTCAACGTAGGTCAACCCCGTGCTCATGGTTGTAAAATCATTAATCTTAATTGCGCCATAAATGACATCAAAGACTGATTGGAACGGATCAACTTGCGGACTGATCGTCTCTGTATCGATCAAATCCACGAGATTTTCAACAATTCTCTCCATATTTAGGAGATCTAGGGTATTGAAGACGTAGAGAATAAGCATTAAGGACAGATACATCCCTAATACAAGAACAAAAAGCGTTCCGAGTGTAGTAGGTATCGGCGAATTAGAACCATTGATTTGTATGAGAATTATCGAGCCGATTATAATAGAGAGAATGTAGCTAAAGAGGAAAAACCACAGTGTCGCACTTTTCTTGAATATTTCAATGACTCTCGGCGAATACTTTGATGCAGTCATTTCAACTGCAAGGAGCGTGAGAGAAATTACAATAGCAAGAATTGTTGCCTGGATCTGGTTGGAAGTGCTAATAAAAGATCGGGCGCTCTCTTCGGTGATACTGAATTCTGGAAAAGTTAATACAATCAACAAAGCTGCAGCAAATGCCGATATAAAAAGGGCACTATAAATACCAAACCCACGCCTATAGGGATCAGCATTTATCCAATCACTGACTTTCTGTCTCAATCCTTCCAGCATTCTCCCTCGCCTTCCGCTTCTCCGCGAGCGTAAAGTGCAGGTCGTTCAACCGCTCCGTCGTCCCGGAGCAGTTCGGGACCGGATCGGTGCCCCGGTCCTTGCCCCACTTGACGTTCGGTTTCCACCGCAGGACGCCGGCCTCCATGAACGGCCGGATGTTCATCCGCACACCGTCGTTCAAATCCGGCTCCCAGCCCACCGCCTGCTCGTGGAGCGGTTTCCACCGGACGTAGATGTCATACGGCGGCTCGCCTTCGAGGATCTGCTCGAGCTTCGCCTGGAGCGCTTCGGCGGCGGCAAGCCTCCGCTCGGCGCCGGGTTTCTCCTGCCGGACCTCGTCCTTCTGCTGCGAGATCCAGTTGTTGCCGAGGTAGGTGTAGATCAGTTTCTCAAGCGTCCTCCGGTTGAGTTTGTGGTAGTTGAGCAGCACCGAGAACCCGTCTTTCGTGCCGTCCCAGACCTGCCAGATGAACGGCCGGTGGTGGAAGAGCTTGCAGTGCGACGCGAAGAACTCGTCGCGGAGGAACCCTTCGAGGCCGCCGTTCTTCATGTATCCGGCCTGCCGCAGGAGTTCTTCTTCCTTCCGCGGCGACCACTCGCTCCCGTACGCGGCGGCGAGGATGCTCCGGAGCAGTTCGACCGCCGGGCGCTCGCCCCAGACCGGCGGGATGCAGACGATACCGTCCTGGTCGGCGAAGGCGTCGGCGGGATCGTCTGCCGGCTGCTCCGGCCAGCGGTAGCCGAGCATCCGGGCGATGGCAACGTGGAGCGGCAGTTCGCTGCCGGCGATGTTGCCCTTGAAGAGCCACTGGGTGGGGTCGTCGGAGTGGGGTTCGGGGAGCGGGCCCATCTCATCAGCGACTTTTTGCCAATAAGAGAGGTCGAAGGGGACCTTAATTAGCGTCCCTTCAGTTATGCTTAATGTGGGATCGATTTTCAATAAATTATCGATATATTCTGTTGAAGTAATATAACGGTAAATCGCTGCAAGGTATCTCTCTTCACGGGGTATGACAACTCCAATCGTGGTATCAAATTTACATCCAGAGTAAATCGTAACATATTTTGAACCGGTTACATTAATTGCATAACCCTTGTGACCCCATGCTAAACGCCCGGCTTGCCATCCCCCCCCAATCCTGTTTTGCGATTTGAGTAGGTTAATGTAATCAAAATATTCCGACCCCCATCTCAATAGAGAATGATATCCGCCAATTAGACTATTTGTTTTATTTGCAGTCTGGAAGTAAACCCAATCTCCATTTATTTCAGCAATCTCCCAAAATTTTATTACAAAATGAGGGTTATCTGTTGTTCCTATGCCCTGTGCTGAATAGCAAAAATTATCCAGCGTCTTAGAACAACTCAAATCTGCATCCAATCCGATTCGTGCATCTGGATTTTTCAATTGATCTTTTTGATGGATTTCTTTAAAATTTTCTTTTAGTTCCGTGGACTTTTCAATCGTCGATTTAGTTGCTAATAGATCCGAAAAGAGAAAGATAGATTCCTCTTTTGGATGCGTATTTGCTAATGTAATCAATGCTACTTGAACAACAGATCCACCAATCGTTTCAAATGCATTCGCTCCTAGTCTAGCAACCGTGCCAAACATTTGATTATGAAGATAAGTGGTTCTTAATATCTCATATGTGGTTAAATATAGCCAGTTTTGGGGAGTTACAAGCCCATATTGCCCATAGGGTCTCACGAATGAGTTGCACCTTTCAAAAAACGACGTTGCTAAATCGGCATTTGAATGGGGATATTTTTGTTCACAATAGTCTTGCAATATCTTGATCTGTTTTCTATATCCTAAAAACGGCGGGTTCGTCACCACAATATGGAAGTCCTTCTTTCTTAGGTAATGGACCGCTTTCAACACCCCGCTCGCCGTCTCCCCGAACGCCTCCGCCACCGGATCGCCGGTCGCCTTCTCCTTTGCTAGCGCCCTCTCCAGCTTCTGCGTCAGCACATCGCCGGGGACGAGCGTGCCGCCCTCCTCGATCTGGATCAGGCTGCCGAGGCTGTCGGCGTTCTTGAAGAGGTCGTAGTACTTCTCAAGTTCGCCTTCGAGCAGCCCGTCCCCGCCGGCAAGCTTCAGCCACTCCTCCTTCTCCGCACGGATGGGGAGGCCGACGCAGGCGAGGTTCGGGAGCGGCAGGTACTCGTCGGTGGGGAAACCGGCCTTCCACGCCTCCATCGCGACGGCAAACCCGGCGATCTGGATGCAGCGGGGATCGATCTCAAGCCCGTGCAGGTTGTCCCGGACGATGCCCGCGATCGCCGCTTCAAGGGGTTCGCCCTCCTCCTGCCGCATCGCAAGCAGCATGTGGAACGCTTCGACGAGGAAATGTCCGCTGCCGCAGGCAGGATCGAGGATCTTCAGGTCGCCGGCCTTCTCCGGGAACGCTGAGAAGTCGTGCTGCACCTGATCCTTATAGTAGACCCACTCCGCACGGAGCGGGCTCTCCGGGTGTCGGTCGAGCCACCAGGCGCCAAGCGTGTTCTGCAGCAGGAACTGCACCATGTACGGCTCGGTGAAGAGCTGCGTCACGGCGCAGATGTCTGCTCCCTCGATCTTCTTCCCGGACTTGTTGACCGTCGCCTTCTCCTCCGTCTGCCAGAACTGGTAGGTCCAGCCGAGCGCGTCCTGCGTGCGGAATGTCTCCGCCGGAATCCCCGTAAGGATCTCCTGCAGGGCGGCCCGGTCCTCCGGGGCATACTTCAGGAGCAGGAGGGGATCGTCCTGCTGGAAGATGCCCGGCAGCATCCCGGCCGCATACTCGGCCGCGACCTCCCACGGGTCGAGCCCGCGGTCCCGCGCGATCTCGGCACACTCCTCAAGCGTCACCGGCGCATGATACTCCGGGTGGATCAGGAGGTCGTTCTCGGCCAGGAACCGGGCAAACAGCATCCGGTGCCACTGCTCATACGCGACTGCCCGGACGAGGTCCTGCCATGACCCGAGCCCCCGGCACCGGACACGGAGCCGGCGGCGCAGTTCGCTCTGCTCCGGGGTCAGATGCGCCGGCTTCTTCTCCTGGTCCACGGCGAGCGCCCGCAGGGCTCGGTCGGCGCCGGCGGTCGCGGCCCGGCGGGCGGCCTGCACCGCCTTGTCCAGTTGGTTCCGGGTGGACTTCTCCAGCACCGTCACTTCAACACCACCGGGTTGCCCTGCTCCAGTTCGCTCATTGCCCGGAGCCTCAGGTCGGCCAGGTAAGCATCGAGATCCTCCTCCGTCTTAACGACGACCCCCGATGCGAGCCGCACCGTCACCGTCTTCGGCTCAAGCAGCTTCGCCATCTCCGCCCTGATCTCAGGCAGAGACCCTTCGATCAGGCGGGCTGTCTGCGCGAACGAGGCAAGCGGCGTCTTCTTGAGCTGCCCGATTATGGCCACATCGTCCTTCAGCGAGGGGAGGGACTGGACGACAAGTTGGTGCCTGCTCAGGAGATCCCCCTTCTGAGACTCTGGGAGCCGCATCCAGAGGGCGTCGTCCTGCAACTCGTCAAGCACGGTTTCCTGCGCATGTTTCACCTGCTTCGCCCCCTCGGTCAGGGCTTCGCGCAACCTGCTCCGGATCTTCTGCAGGAGAGGAGGCACCGGATCGGGATCGTTGAGCAGGCTCCGCCGCTCCAGTATCGCGTCATACTGTTCCCGGACCTCGTCGAGGACGTCGAGCCCCTCCGCATAATCGATCAGGGTTGCCAGCTGTGTCCACGCAGGCATGCGCTCTTCGATCCGTCCGGCCGTCTGTTGCCATCTCCGGACGTCACTCCGGATCTCCGACTGACGGGCCACGATCGCTTTAACGAGCTGATTCCCGGAGAGTGTCCGCAGTTCAGAGAGATACTCCGGCACCTCCGGCTCCGGCAGCGGCGCTTTACCTCCGGTCTTCCCGGCGAGCGCACGTATCGCATCGAGCACACTGCGTGCGGACTCAACCTCTGCAACACCCTCGGTCGGGATCGCGAGGACGCTGCAGACACCCCGCAGGGCGATCTTATCGTTGGTCTCGAGTACGACCGTCTCCGTGCGGAACTCCATCTTCCCAAGACTCTTCCGGTCGATCTCCTTCGCGGGAACCGGTTTCCGCTGCAGTGTGGCGACCAGATGCTCCGAGGCACAGAGGGCAATGAGCGCTCCGTCTATCGCATCCCTCGGCCACCCGAACGGCGGAGCGTCGAGCGCGTTCCGGATCTCATTGCCGGTCTTTGGACCCGAGTGCAGCCGGTGCAGGATCTCTTTGCAGACCGGATGCTCCTCAGTCGCCCGGGCAAAGCCGATCGTCTCAAGCGGAGCTTTTGCATCTGCTTTTACCCGGGGGATCACCCGGTCCCAGCCGACGGCATCCGCATCGCTGAACCGCGGAAACATCCGGAGGATCGAGTTCTGCGCCGCGTCGCGGACTGCTTTGACCAGATCCGGGCAGTCAACCGGGCTCCCGCCCCCGGGATACAACTTCGTGTTCGCAAGAATGGATGTGATATACTCCGTGAGTTTCGTTTCGTGGTTCCTGCATTTTGCCTCGATATTGGTTCTGGCCTGATGCCCTTCCGACGTCGTCGGTGTCGGCCGGCTCTGAAGTATCTCGGTGGCGGCAAGCATTCCGGCGATCTCATTCCGGATCTCATTGTGGTGCATCCGGGGCAGGAAGACCATGAGCAGGGGACTCTCGGTCCCCTCCTCCTGTGCCTCGGATCTCACCTGGGACTCCGGCACCTCCCACCCGTGGCGAATCCAGACTGGAACTTTCGTGCCGATCTCCGGTTTCTGCGACCCGAAGACAGTAAATTCCGTCTGGCGCGGGGTCTTGCTCTTCCCCTGGACCAGGCTGAGCCCACGCAACTTTTCTTCAACCGCGCGGCCGAGCAGTTCATCCCGCTTGAACATGACTCTCGAATCGTCCGCCTTGTACTGCGCAAGCTTCGTCCGATAATCCGAGTCCCAGGCCTTTCCCTCCTTGGTCTGGATATGGTAGACCCGGTTCCCCACATCGCTGATCACGCCGCGGTCATTGAGTTCCAGAAGAAGCTCAGGAACCTTCTTCCGCAGCATCTCGCTCCCTGCAGGGAGATCCGTGACCAGAAGATCGGATAACGTCTGTGCGTTCGCGTAAACCCCGAACGACTCGTCGACATACTGGATGAGGTAGATCAGTGCACAGATGCGTGACCTGAGGTTCCCGTCCGGTGTCCCGTCATCCTCCTTCCGGATCATCTCGTTGATCTCATCCGCAAGCAGCCCGTTCCGTATCAGGTAGGTGCTCAACTGGTTGAAGATGAAGTCTGCCGGAATGACGCTCCCGATGGGTTCAAGCGCAGTGCTCCGGGAACCTTCGTATGCCAGACGCAGCTGCGTGCGTAGCTGCGTACTCATGCCGCCGGTGTCAACAGCGTGCAGAATCCTATCCCATAGCCGCTTTCGGGTGGGAAGAAGCGGATAATCGAGGAGGAGGGCGGCGTCGTCCTCCATCTGGTGAGCGAGTTTCGTCCCGCCGAGATGCCTTGATATCTCCCCGTTCACCTGGTCGAAGACCGACTGCAACGGCTTCTTCATCGACTCCTTCTTGCGAAGCACAGTCTGGTGAAGCACGACATCGACATCCTTCGACTCCAGTTGAACCGGGACCGAAAAGCGCCCCTGAAGCCTCTGGAGCAGGACGTTCGCCTGGAGGGCTTCCTGCCCGGTAGCGACGACGAGCAACTTCCCCCCGAAACTTTTACAGCAGGCCTCGATGATCTCCTGAAATGCGAGCAGCTGCTTGCTCCCTTCTCCGATCGTCAGGTACTGCTGCACCTCATCGAGCACGAGAAGAACAAGAGGAACCTGCCCTCTGGCCGAACCCTTGAGGAGGAAGATGTCCTTCATCAGGCCGATCAGTTCGGCGTTCGTCATCTGGCGGTCCGTGATGAACTGGTTGCTGAGAAACTCGGTTGCCTGTGTGGCGGACTCGGCGAACCTTGGTTTCAGTTCAAGAAGGGCCTGCGCAAAATGTTCCGAAACGAACGGCAGTTCCATATCCTTCTCTTTCCCGATCGCCCGTAACTTCTCGCGCATGCCGTCGAGGATACCCTCGTGCGCGAGCCAGAGATGTACGCGTGCGATGTCGAGGATATCAGGCAGGCCTGCGGAACGGAGCACCACCTGGAGCACCGCAAGACGAGGATCATCTGAATCGCCGCTGGAGAGTGTCCCGGCCGCAGACCAGATACCCCCAGCCCGACGAGCCTCTGTCGTTAACTCTCTCAAGGCTTCTTCAATGTCTGATGGAAGATTGCAGATCCCGCGGGCGGTGGCCCCGTCGACAAAACTGAGATCTGACCACAGAAACTCGAGCACGCGAACGAGGTGCGATTTACCTGACCCAAAGAACCCACTCACCCAGACGGCGGGTTGTGATCCCTGATCGAGGTTCTCGATATACGATTTAAGGATTCTCTTTAGCCCGTCGTGGTAAGATCCTTCACAGACGAAGTGTTCGAGTTCGTAACGTGCAACAGCCCATTGCTTGTCCTCTCTGTCCTCCGGAAGCGGCCCTACCCTCGCCACGCCGTCGTTTGGTAGGGCGTAGGTCGTAGGATCGTTGTAGAATACCTCGCGATTTAAGACTGTAAGGGAATTTACTGTCATTACTCCATCTCCTCTGCCTCAATAGGGGTGGCGAGATAGTTCCACCCATCCCGTGCCTTTAATAATCGGTAGTTTCTTCCATCCCGCTCTCCAGGGAAAAAAACCAGAAGGCGACCGGGAATCGGGACGGTCTTCACAATCTCCTCGACGATCTTGCTGACACGTATGATGCCATACAGTGCCCCAATACCGCTGATCGCAACAACAGACGATGGAGTGCTCGAACTGGCCCGGCTCCCAACGTAGTTTGAGAGATGCTCGAGGAAGTTCTTCTCTTCGAATTTCATGAGCCTGGGATTCCGGTAGTATTTCTCGTGATGCTCGTTGGATGCGAGAAACTGCTCAAAGAGGAACGTAACGTCGATCGGGATCCAGTCATGCCCCGTCTCCTGGGTGACGATGGCGAACGCCTCCATCTGCTTCCTGAGCCGGCGTTCCTGTGAAGGATCGTAAATGCAGAACCAGACCTTCTCCTGCGGCGATAGTAGATCATTCCAGGGGAGCGAGATCTGTTTTTGATACGCCGCGAGCAGATCATCTATCTTACTCATAGCCCTCTCGCCCCGGCGAATATCTCAGGTATTAAAGTAATCTCCATCATACCACCACTTTCGTGATATTTCAGCCACCCACGCCGCGATGCCAGGTGAATTGAGTCCTGAAGTTCGCGATCGGTTGCATCGAGCGCCCGAACCCAGAGTGAGTCAAAGAGTGTCCGCCCCTTTAATCCGGTCAAAGACGCAATATAAAGCGCAAACACAGTTGACCCGGCGTGAGACGAGGCTTTCGCTCGACTCTTATTCTGGAACCCCTGGAGATGCCCGGACTGAGTCCATGATGAGAGCAGGTTTTTGGTCATCGACTCGACCACTGCCGGGCTATACACGTTTGGAAATGCGCGCTCCAGTTCTGAGGACAGCGCCTGTTTCTCCACGAACGTTCCAATAGGCAGGGTAAGGATGTAAGATGCTGAAACACGGAGAGATGCATCGCGACAGAGAACACAGAGAAGTGCCAGGAGTGGACGTTCGCCTTCTTCGCTCACGGTCCATGCCCAGCGGAGCGCTCTGAAAATTGGGATGTCGAGATCGAGCCCGTATGCTTTCTTCAGATGAGCAAATGACTTTCGTCTCCCGGAGATGCTGGCCTTTTGGAGTAGGTTCTCATCGATTACTTTACCCTTGATTTCATCGAACGAAGTATCTACATCAGTTGTGCCCAGAATGGTTGAAATCTCTTTGAACATTATTGTTCGGGCGGTGTGCACTCCGACTCCGTTTAAAAAGCCTGCATCTTTGAGATATGATTGAACGCTGATACGGTACTGCACATGTTTTAATAACCTTGTTCTCCGATAAAAACGTTAGGGATTGTTTTTGATAAATTTCGGTCACTTCAGAAATGTTTTAGCGAAATGCTCATTGTAAGAGAGATATCTATGTGGGAAATTGGTTCTCAAGATCAATCCCAAAAACAAACCTCATATTATGTGGGGTCAATGACTCTATCATATGACCCACTGGATCGCCTCCTCGAACCGCGACAACGCCAAGATCCTCGATAAGAAGCACATCTGGGGAGTTCCAAAGCGGAACAAAACCCTCATGCAGCGGGTGAAGCCCGGCGACACCATCCTCGTATACGTCCGGCAGGAAAAAGAGGGCGACACGGTCCTCCCCTCCGCGATAACCGGCGCCTACGAAGTCGCCTCCGAGCCCTACGAAGACCACGCCCGCCTCTTCATCACCCCTCCGCAGATGGGCGACGAGGTCTTCCCCTACCGCATGAAGGTCAGGCCGGTGGCAGTCTTCGCAAAACCCCTTGAGTTCAAGCCGCTGATCGGGGATCTCACATTCATCACGAACAAAACGATGTGGAGCGGCCACCTCAGGATAGCCATGCGCGAGATCCCCGAGGAGGACTACCGGCTCATCCTCAAGCGGGCCGGAGTGGAGGCATAACCGATGTCCGAGATCACCGGCGTCACCTTCCCCGTCCCGAAACAGTACATGAAACGCTTCTTTGCCGAAGGCAAGACCGTCTTCATCAAACCCGCCACCGTCTTCAAGGAACTCCGGAGCGGCATGAAGCTCGTCTTCTACCAGTCCCACGAGGACACCGGCTACGCCGGGGAGGCGACGATCAAGCGGATCGTCATCAACGAAGACCCCCTCGCGTTCTTCGAGACCTTCGGCGATGCGATCTTCCTCACCCGGGAGGAGGCAAAAGCCTACGTCAAGAACCAGGAACGGTGGCAGGGGGCCAGGGTCAGGAAGGAGGTGCCCCGAAAGCGGCCCTGGATGGCCCTCGAACTCGAGGATGTCCGAAAATACGATTCAGTGAAGAAACCCGAACGGTTTGTCCCGGTCGGGGGAAGGTATCTCCGGGAGTAAGTCCCATATCTTTTCGGGAATGAAGATCATCAACATCGTCGCTTCCGGCGACCTTCACCAGTCTGTCTCGTTTGAGCGGTTGCCGGAGCTCCCCGATACAAACTACCGATATAATCCTGAGAACTACCACGGGGCCTACATCCTCCTCTCCCGAGGGAAGGCCACCATCTACAGGAGCGGGAAATACATCATCTACGGCCTTGCGTCCCTCGACGAGGTCGATACCTCCTATCGGGAATTCCTCACCCGTATCTCGCCCCTCATCGACCCTTCACTCGCGTCGCCACCGGAGGTCAGGAACATCGTCGGCATGGAAGACTTCCAGATCGAGATCCCGCTCCTGCAACTCGTCGTCGCGCTCAGGATGGAGCAGGTCGAGTACGAGCCCGAACAGTTCCCGGGTCTGATCTACCGGGGCGACGCAGGGACCGCTCTCATCTTCTCGTCGGGGAAGGTGATCTTCGCCGGGTTCAAAGACCTGGACTCGATGGAGGCGTTCGCGTCCGGGCTGAAGGCAAAGATCAAGAATGTTGCGTAGTCCCGCGTAGACCCGGTGTAGAGGCACCATGCCGTCGATCGCCGTGACGATTGGACGTCAGGGAGCACCCTGCAGTCGCCGATGACCGCACTGAACTGTTTCCTGATCTCGGTAGCGGGGTTCGTTCATGCTTGGAGTGCCGGTGCCTTCTGATTCCCGAGAACGGAACGTCGCCGCTTTCCGGCGCAGGCGACTCCCCGTCGTTTGTGCCACAGGCGGTGGCACAATTTCAACCCCGCCGGGGCCGCCGCGAACCTCGTAGTCGATCCTGTCGGGCGCGTGGGGATCGTCGCCCTCGCCCCGGACGACGATCGCGGCTCCCTCTCGTGCGAGAGGTATCGTCCAGTGCGCTACCATACCACACCCATGTATCCACACGTTATCCGCACCCGGCAGGGTCGCCGAAAAGTTGGTGACCGCCCGTCCTTCGCGTTCACAGAGACCGCTCTCGATCTGGTGCACGAGCACGTTCCGCGACCAGCCGTTCGCGATGGTTTTGCGGATGTACCACTCCCGGGCCGCCGGGTCCTTCACCTTGTCAAGCAGCGTGACCGTGTGATACCAGGTAATTTGTGCAAGCACCTCCTGCACAATTGCCTCGTCCGGATATGCTCGTGCAAACGCGCTCATGTACTTGAGGTTTCGCGAAGAAAAAGCCTTTTATATCCGGAAATTCTCTCCGAAGGTCCGCCGAAAGCCGGTCGATCACCTTCGCTCCCCAGCCCTCCTCCTGCTGCCGCTGTATAATATCCCGCCCGATCTGCCAGTAGAGCAGGATCAGTTCCCGGTTCACCGAGAGGGTAGCCCGAACCTGGGCTTCACGAACCCGTACCTTCAGAGCGGATTTGCCAACCCAGTTCTCGCGCACTCAGCGGCGACCACTGCACTGTCGAATGCTGCGTTATGGGCCACGACGGTGCCGCACCGTGCCACCTCCCGGCAGAGCGCGTCGAGTGCCGTCTTGAGCGAAACACCTGTGCGAATCGCCGTATCGGTTGTGATGCCGTGAACGCTCACAGCGCCCGGTGGGATCGTAAACCCTTCCGGACGGATGGTGAAACAGGCCTGCCGGCCGGCATGTCCTTCACTGTCGCAGAGAAGCCACGCGATCTGCACCAATCGCGGCCAGGCTCGCGTATCGTGCAGTGGAGCATTCCGGTAACGGGGGAGGCCGGCGGTCTCCGTATCGAAGAACAGGTATGCCTCCTTATCGGGCCGCACCGGATCATCGGCCCTGCACAGGTTCCTCTGACAATACATCGTCCTCTCAAAGGAGGAACTACAGATAGGCGGATAAAGATTCTCATTCACCGCCGGCTACGCCGTGCGTTGATACAGGGCAATAGCAGGCGCCCCTGATGAGCGGAACTACTCCTCCCCGCCCCCCAGTTCCCGGTAATACCGGCAGAGGTCCGCGACGACACACTCCGCGTGCTTCGGGTTCTGCGCCGTGCAGACGGCCCGGCCGTGGCGGATCAGGAGGTAGTTGATGTCCCGCCAGGCCTCCTCGGGGAAGAGGGCGACGAGATCGCGCTCGATGATGTCGGGGTTCGTGCTGTCCGTGAACCCGAGCCTTTTTGAGAGCCGGGCGACGTGGGTATCGACCGCGATCCCGACGTTGATCTCGAACGCCTGGGAGAGGATGATGTTCGCGGTCTTCCTCCCGACCCCGGGGAGCGTCAGGAGTTCCTCCATCGTCCGCGGGACCTCGCCGCCGAACTCGTCGACGACCTTCCTCGCCGCCCCGACGATGTGGCGCGCCTTCGTGCGGTGAAACCCGATCGTCCTGATGAGCGGCTCCACATCTTCGGGCTCCGCGCGGGCCAGAGCCTCCGGCGTCGGGTAGCGGGCAAAGAGATCGTCGCGGACGGCGTTGACGGCGCGGTCGGTCGTCTGCGCGGAGAGGATCGTAAGGATGAGCGTCTCGTAGGGGTTATAAAATTCGAGAAAATGGCGCTGGCCGTCGACGATCGGATACTCCTTGAGAAGACGGCGATGGACCTCGCAGGCGGTCGTGCGGTTCATGACTGATGGGGCAGGGCAGATTCGAACTGCCGTCAAAGCGTCCCAAACGCTCTAGGATGGACCAGGCTACCCTACTGCCCCTGTACCTCCATATGTTGGAGAGCCGGACAAAAATAGTTGCCGATGAAGGAGAGGGTTCAGGAGAGCAGGGGGTTCGACCCCTCTTCGCAGACGACGGTGCCGACGAACGCGCCCTCCACGACCGCCCGGCAGAGGTTCTCCGGGTCGCGGCCGTCGAGCACCAGGAGCGGGATGCCTGAGCGCTCGATCACCTTTCCAGCCACGATATCGAGCACGATGTTCGCGCCCGCATCCATCCGGCTCCCGGTGATGATATCAAGGAGTTCCTGCGGCGTAAGGCGCTCGTACCTCACCGCCCCGGGATCCTTCTTCGGGTCGGCGCTGTAGATCCCGTCGACCGACGTCGCGTTGATCAGGAGATCGGCGCCGACGCTCTCGGCGAGAACCGCGGAGACCGCGTCGGTCGTCTGCGCGGGGGTGATGCCGCCCATGACGACGATCTTGCCGGTCTCTGCGAACTCCAGCGCCTCCGTGTAGTTCTCCGCGACGCGCGGGTAGGCCGCATCCCCCAGCCCGGCGATGAGAAGACGCGCGTTCAGCCGGGTCACCATGATGCCGAGCTCGTCCGCCGCCGCCTCCCCGGCGCCGAGACCGCGGGCGACCCCGATGTACCGGCGCGCCTCCCCGCCGCCGCCGACAACGATGAAAATCCGGCATTTTCCAGCCATCTTTTTCAGAACAGACACATATCGATCGATATTGTTCGATTCAAGCGAAGGAACCAGAACCGACCCGCCCAGAGAAATTACGATCTTCTTCATCCTACCCTATTATTATCCCTGATTTACTCATATACCTGTTGTGAAGAGGCTGTACTGTCCGGTATGCAACTCTACGGACATCTGGCCGGTCACCGGCGGTTATGCGGGCTGTATCTATCGCTGCAAGCGTTGCGGCTACTCCGGGGCGCTGGTCGTCGAATATGATGACAGAGAGCCGGACGACCGGTAGCCCGCAATAACTATCATGGTTCCCCACACGCGGTGATCATATGCACGAGGCGCGACTCTACCGGAAACTGGAGGAGGGCACCGTCCACTGCTCCCTCTGCGCACACCGGTGCACCATCAAGGAGGGCAGACACGGAGTCTGCGGCGTCCGCATCAACCGCGGCGGCACGCTCTATGCCGCCACGTTTGGTAAGGTCATCGCCGAGGCAGTCGACCCCATCGAGAAGAAGCCGCTCTACCACTTCCTGCCCGGAACCCGATGCTACTCGCTCGGCAGCATCGGGTGCAACTTCCGCTGCGAGCACTGCCAGAACTGGCACATATCCCAGCAGACGCTGGAGATGGAGGGGCTCAGGGATATCAGCCCGGAGCAGGGCGTGGAACGGGCAGGCCGGTCGGGCTCTGCAAGCATCGCATGGACTTACAACGAGCCCACCATCTGGCACGAGTATCCCCTCGCGATGGGGACGCTTGCACGGCAGAAGGGGATCGGGACGGTCTACGTCACGAACGGCTACATCACCGAAGAGGGGCTCCGCGAGCTCGCAGGGACGCTCAACGCGTTTCGCGTCGACATCAAATCGTTCTCCGATACCTTCTACCGGAAGGTCTGCGGGGGGCGGCTGCAACCGGTCCTCGACGCGACGGCACTTGCAAAAGAACTCGGGATGCACATCGAGACGGTCACCCTGGTCATCCCGGGGCAGAACGACTCGATGGACGAGATGGAGACACTTATTCGGTGGGTGCTCGAGAACCTCGGCCCCGATACCCCGATGCACTTCACCCGGTTCCATCCCGACTACAGGATGCTCGACGCACGGCCGACCGATATCAGAGTCCTTGAGAAGATCTACGAGCGGGCAAAAGAACTCGGGCTCCACTACCCGTATCTCGGCAACGTCGGCGGCCACCCCTACGAGAACACCTACTGTCCCGCCTGCGGTAGCCCTGTCATCGAGCGGTCGGGCTACGCCGTCCGGATAACCGGGCTTGACGACCACACCTGCACCGAATGCGGCGGGCGGATCGAGTATGTCTCAGAGATCCGGTGAACGCCGGAGGTTCCTGACCGACCGGATGCTCGGAACCCTCACCCGTTACCTCCGGTTCATGGGTTACGACACCATGAGCGCAAACACCCTCTCTCCCGGGAGCACCCGGGAAGACACCCTCCTCCTTGAGATCGCCCTCCAGGACGGCCGGATCCTCCTCACCCGCGACCGCGAACTCGCACGGCGGGGCGCCGAGCAGGCGGTCTACATCGAGTCCGAAGCGATCATGGCCCAGATCCGGCAGGTTGCCGGCCTCGGGCTGATCGAGCCCGAGATCCGGCTGAGCCGCTGTTCGCTCTGCAACACGCGCCTCCGGCCGGCAACCCTGCGCGAGATCCACGAGGCACGCTACGCCCCGCGGTCGACCCGGGGAAAAGAGTTTTCATGGTGCCCCACGTGCCGGAAACTCTACTGGATGGGCTCGCACGGCCACCGGCTCGAGCAGCGCCTGAGAGAAACCTTCTCTCCCTGACCGGGCGCCTGCAGCACCCCCGGCAGGATTGCGGAACCCTCGCCTTTCAGGCCATTTCTTGAGAATCCAAAGGTATATCAACGTTCAGGGAGAATGAGGCGCGACGGCATGGGCCGATCACTCATCGGCCGGAACGCCTGCAACGGGGCCGGGATAGCATTTCAGGGAGAGGACAATGGAGAGTCAAAAAATAGCATTCTTCTGCTGGGAGTCGCTGTATGCGGAGCGGGTCGGCGGGCTCGCAAACGCTGCGACAAACCTCGCCGAGACGCTGGCGCGGGACCATGAGGTGCATTTCTTCACCCGGGGAGAGGAGAGAGACGCCGAGATCAACGGGGTGCAGTACCACTACTGCCGGCCCTCAGGGGAGAACATCGTCCGGTACTGTGCCGACATGAGCCGGAAGATGCTTGAGCGGTTCGGCGAGTTCGACACGCAGCCGTTCGACCTCCTGCACTTCCACGACTGGCACGTGGTCGACGCGCTCCAGCGGCTCCGGAACAGGGAGACGATCTTCACCTACCACTCGACCGAGTTTGGAAGAAACGGGAACAATTTCAGCAACGAGTGGCCTTTTACGGAGATATTCAGGATCGAGCGCTACGGTGCATCGATTGCAAAACACATAACCGCGGTCTCCACGGCCCTCCGGCGGGAGGCCATGACCCTCTACGAGATCCCGGACTGGAAGATCGACGTCGTCCATAACGGCATCGTGCCCGACCACTACCAGGCGGACGTCGATCCGGAAGCGGTAAAGCGGCGCCACGGCCTTGACCCCGACTCCCCGCTGATACTCTTCATCGGGCGGCTTGCGTGGCAGAAAGGGCCCGACATGCTGGTGGACGCAGCTCCCGGCCACCTCCGGGAGCACGCCGACGGCCAGTTCGTCTTCGTCGGCGAGGGACAGATGCGCCGGGGGCTCGAGACCCGGGCCCGGTCGCTCCCCGTCCGGTTCCTCGGGCGGCTCTCCGACGCGGAGTACGTCTCGCTCCTCAACGCAAGCGACATCGTCGCCATCCCGAGCAGAAACGAGCCGTTCGGGCTTGTGCTCCTCGAAGCATGGAGCGCCGGCCGGTGCGTCGTCGCCTCCGATGTCGGCGGGCTCTCGGAGAACATCGAGCACGGAACCGACGGGGTCAAGGTGCGCCCGCACCCCGACTCGATCGCCCGGGGGCTCTCCCGGGTGGCCGATTCGCCTGAGAAAGCGCTCGCCATGGGCCGGGAAGGGCTCGACAAAGTGAAGAAAGAGTTCCTGTGGGGCCGGGTCGGCGAGCGGATCGAAGGCGTCTATAAAAAACTCGCGAACTCCGAGACGATCCCCTGCTGACGTCACGGCAGCATGGCAGCCATAAGGTGCTCCATCAGGCGGAACGGGTCGGACGAGACGATCGGCGTCCCGGCATAGAACTCCATCCCCCCGATATCCGACGTCCGGGAATGGAGGTCGCCCCGGTCGACCACCCATGTGACGTAATACCCCGCCTCCCCGAGCGGGGGCATGTAGATCGCCGCGTTGTAACTCTGCACCCCGATGTTGCGGTAACACTCGAGCACCTTCGCGAGAGCCGGGGCGATATCGTGCGGCGACTCCGTGACGATCGCGACCTCGTGCTCCTTTCTCGGGGTGAGGTGCGCCATGACCCGGGCGCCTCTGTAGACGAGCCCGAGGCCGATAGCGGTGTGGGCGGCGAAGAGGTCGTCGTAGTACTCGCTCCCGTAGCGGCACCGGTACTCATCGCGAACCCGCTCCAGCCGTGCCGGAGCGGCGTAGGGGAGGTGCGTGAGCAGCACCTGGGCATGGTTGTGCACGATGCTCGCCCCCGCACGCCAGAGAAAGTTCCAGATGACGAAGGGGTAGACCGCCCGGGGGTTGGTGCGGTTCGCGTCCTGGCACCACCGGATAGCCACGCTGATCATATCGGCGACCTGCGGTTCGCTGGTGACGAAAGGGTCGTTTTCCTTTGCGATGATGACGGCGTGGAGGTAATCGTACCTGGCGATGTTGCTTGCCGTGACCCAGTGGTCGCCGTCGATCCGCCCGAACGTATCGGCCGGCGTCTTCTCCAGAGGGTCTGCGAACGGCCCCTCCGCAGAGAGCGCCGAAAGATCCCGCGTCTCCTCTGCGCGGGGGGTCAGAATAGGCCGGCGTGCCCGAACGGAGTTAAACAGCGTGCTCTCGCCGGTCTGGTTGTTGGTCACCCTCACGATCTGTTGCGTCTCGATATCGCCGTACTTCTCCCGCACCCATTCAAGCATCGCGTCGGTGAGGACGAGGTGTCCGGGCTCGACGTACCAGGAGTATATCCGCGAGACGAGTTCCTCCATCTCCGGCGCGAGTTCCTTCACGATCCCCGGCAGCCGGGTTATATCAAGGCGTATCATAGGCTCCCGGTATACCGGCCTTCCACCGATAAAGATTCGCATCGCCCGGGCTGACCCGGTCGCGGCCCCGGTGTACCGCGGGACGCACGATGGAAGATTTATTGGTAACGGATACCGAATATAATCTAAATAAACGGGATTTCAGACAGCACCTCCGATAACGTATTTTACCGGCAGCAGAAATGGCATTCTTTGATAAGTTCCGGACGAAGATCGACGGGTTACAGCAGGCGAAGGACTACCCCGGCCTGGTTGCGGTTTTGAACGGCGAAGATCCCGGCAACCGTGCCGATGCAGCCCGGGCTCTCGCCGTCCTCGGGGTTCCCGCCATCCCGGATATACTCAGGGCGCTCGAGCGTGCCCGTCCCGCGTCGCGAACCCGGATGATCGAGTCGCTCGTCTCAGTCGGCGCACCGTCTATCCCGCTGCTCCTCGCCCTGGTCCTCCAGGCCAGCCCCGACCTGCAGGCATCCATCTCCCGCACCATCGCGGAGGCGGAGAACTCGATGGCCGAGATGCTGATGCCCGCGCTGCACCACGAACAGCCGGCAATCCGGCGCGCTACGGTGATCGCGCTCCAGGGGGTGGGCAGGAGGATGATCCCGCCCCTCACGAAAGCGCTTGGTGACGCCAACCTCTCGGTGCGGAGAGAGGCCGCAAACGTGCTTGCCTCGATGCAATGGTCGCCCGAAGACGTCCCGGAGAAGGTGCGGTTCTACTACATCAGGGAAGACTGGAAGGAACTTGCCAAACTCCAGGGAGCGGCCGTCCCGGTTCTCCTCAAGGCCCTGGGGAGCGAGAACCCCCGGATACGGAGCGAGTCGGCGCGAACTCTGGGAAAGATCCGCGACGCCCGGGTTGTCCCGCCGCTCATCAAAGCCGTGAAAGACCCCCAGCCGGAAGTCCGCATACGTGTCATCGAGGCGCTCGGCGAGGTCGGCGACGACCGGGCGAAACCCCCGCTGGCCGACGCCCTGAGCGATCCCCACCACCAGGTCCGGATGGAAGCGGCATGGGCCCTCGGCAAACTGGGCTGGGTGCCGCAGAGCGACCTGCAGAGAGCGGAGTACCTGATCGCAGGCGAACGGTGGAAAGACCTGATCCGGATGGGAAGACCGGCCATCCCGCCGCTCATCCGTGCGCTGGGGATCGGCTACTCGGGCGTTCGCACCGGTGCGAGCGAAGCGTTGCGGCAACTGGGGCAGCCTGCACTCAACGCCCTGAATATGGAAGCCTCGTCGAAAGACCCCGCACGGAAACGGCAGGCCCTGGCCGCCCTCGAGTACATCCGGCAGCGCCAGAAAGAAGCGACCCTGACCCAGCCCGCACTGGAGGATAAGTCCCGGTACAGTGAGGAACTCAAAGAAGGACTTGCTATCCAGAAACGGTTCGAGAAGCAGTTCGGGCGCCCGAACTACGCCCCGAACGAACCGGCCAAAAAACCCCCGGCGCCGGCCCGGGAAGAGACGCCGGAGATACCCGTAGAGCAGACGCAGGAAGAACCCAAGGCGCCCGTGAGCCTCAGCGATCTCATCCAGGAGAGCCGGCAGGCGGAGGCTGCGTGGGCACAGGTCAAGGCACGCTGGAAGGTCGATATCCCGGCGGCTTCCGGTGGTGCGATCCAGCTGGACCAGCTCATCCCGATTGAGTTTGAGCAGGAGATCGTCGAGACCGGCGAGGCCGGAGAGGAGGAGCAGTTTGCCTACCGGCCCGAGGAGGAGGACCGGGAGCCGCAGGAGCTGGATATCCCGATCATCGCGAAAGATACGGTTGAACCGCCGGAACCCCCCGAGCCGCTCCCCGAAAAGACGCCGCTCGAAAAGTGCCTTGAAGCGCTCAGGAGCAGCGACGCCAGCATCCGGGCTGCGGCGGTCGCCGCGCTCCAGGGCATGGGGAAGGAGGCGGTCGGATACATCATCGAAACGTTAACCGACCCCCACTATGGCGTCCGCATCGCCGCCGCGGAAGCGCTCGGCGAGATCGGGGAGGCAGATGCCGTCGAGGCGCTGATCCAGGCACTCGGTGACGCGAGAGAAGACGTGCGAATCGCCGTCATCTCGGCGCTCGGCCGTATCGGCGACCGCCGTGCGGTTGACCCGCTCATTCACCTCTTCCGCGACAGGTACCACGGCGTCCGGGTCGCTGCGGCGGATGCCGTCGCGGAATTCGGCCGTGGCGCACTCAGGGAACTCGAAGAGGCACTGGACGACCCCTTACCGGTCGTCCGGGTGACGGCGGCGAAAGCGATAGGGCTCATCGGCGCAACCGAGTCGGTCCCCGTCCTCATCACGCATCTCGGGGACAGTGCGCCGGACGTCCGGTGGAGCGTTGCCCGGGCCCTGAGCACCTTCGACGCCATGGCGATCGAGCCGCTCTTCCTTGTGCTGAGAACGGGCAACAAGGAGATGAGGCTTGCCGCAATCGACGCCCTCTGGGAGATACCGGACGAGGGTGCAGGCGATGTCCTGCGCTACGCTCTCGATGACAGAGACGAGGAAGTGAGGACAAGGGCCGCGGCCGCCCTCAGAAAACGGCAGGTGATCGACGTCTGGCGGAGGACGCTCGGCAGCCAGGTCGAGGAGGAGGAGCGCACCTCGAAGAAGACGAGGAAGGTCCGGGTGGAGGATAAGAAGGCGTTCGAGCAGTCGGGCCAGGAGAATATCGACACCCTGATCGGCGCGCTCAAGGACAAGGACTGGCAAGCGCAACTCAGTGCCGCTACACGTCTCATCATGATGGGACGCCCCGCCGTGGACGCCCTCATCCATGCACTCAGGGGCGAAGATTCAGAGATCCGGTCTGCTGCCGCCAGTATCCTCGGCGACATGCGCGAGGCCGCGGTCACGCCACTCATGGATGCCCTGCGCGACAGCGACCGGTACGTCAGGATCGTTGCCGCCCGCAACCTGGGCCAGATCGGGAACAAACGAGCTATCGAAGCCCTGCTCGGCTCCCTGCACCAGGACCACGACATCGAGGTCCGGACGACCGTGGCGGAAGCCCTCGGCTACATAGGAAGCAAGGAGGCGATCGAGCCGCTGGCCCTGGCGTTGCGGGACAGGGATGAGGGAGTCAAGATCGCCGCCGCACGGTCGCTCGGCTACATCGGCGACCTGAACGCCTTAGAACCGCTGGTCCTGGCGCTCCACGACGTGGACGACCGGGTCAGGTACGCCGCACTCGAAGCCCTGAAGGACCCCGGTGAGACGATGCGCCGGCACCTGATCGGCGCTCTCCGCTCGGGAGACGAGACGTTCCGGGCGGGGGTCGCCGAGGCGCTGGAAGCGGGCGGCTGGAGACCGGAGACCGGCGAAGAACGGACGCTCCACCTCATGGCACAGGGGAGGTGGGCCGAGGTAGAACGGGTCGGCGCCGACGCGCTGCCGGTACTTGCAGAAGCGCTCTCCGATCCGTTGATCGAGGTGCGGACGAACGCCGTCCGGGCCATCGACCGGATCGGGGGAGAGGGCGCCGTCGTCCCGCTCATTCAGGCGCTCAAAGACGATGCGCTCGCGGTCAGAAAGCGGGCCGAATGGGCCCTGATCCAGATGGGCAAGGTGGCGCTCCCGGCCCTCGACCTGGCGGAGAGCGAGGAGGAGCAGCCGGGGATCCGGGAGAGGCTGCAGCGGATCGCGAGAGAGATCCGCGCGAAGGAGGGGAGTTAGGGTATCCGCCCGGCCTCTCTCCCATACTCGTGGTGCCGGCGATCCTCCGGCCCGATAACAACCTTTTACCGATTGAAATTCGCGTCGATCGGAGCAGGAGGAACGCCGGAAGATACGATCAGCCCACCCCGCAACCCGGGTATGCCGCGAATCACGAAATGCAAGATTTATTGGCAACGGATAACAAATAAGATTTGAATAGACAGAGATCCGGCTGAACACCACCTCTGATAACCCACTCTACCTCTGCAGAAATGGCATTCTTTGATAAATTCCGGATGAATATCGGAGGGTTACGGCAGACAGCGGATCGTCCCAGCCTGATTGTAGCCCTGGACGGTGAAGACCCCGGTAGCCGTGCCGCTGCAGCGCGGGCTCTCTCTGCCCTCGGGGTTTCCGTCGTCCCCGACCTCCTCAAGGGTCTCGAGAACGCCAACCGCGTCTCACGGGCCCGGATGCTCAAGGCGCTCTCTTCGGGCGGCGCTCCTTCTCTCCCCCTGCTCCTTGCCCTGATTCTCCGGGCAAGCCCTCCCCTGCAGGCATCCATCACCCGCGCGATCGCGGAGACGGGCGACTCGATGTTTGAAGCGCTGCTGCTCGCGCTGCGCCACAAGCAACCGGCGGTCCGGCGTGCCGGCGTGTTAGGTATCCGGGGAATGGGCAAAAAGGCGGTCCCGCCGCTTGCTGAAGCGTTCCGCGATGAGAGCTATTCGGTCCGGAAAGAGGCTGCCGGCGCGCTTGCCGCATTGCAGTGGGTGCCCGACGAACTCCCGGAGAAGGTGTGGTATTACTTCCTCCTGGAAGACTGGGCGGAACTCGTAAAACTCCAGGCAGCAGCCGTCCCGGTCCTCTTCAAGGGCCTCGGCAGCAAGGATCACCGGATACGGAGCGAATCGGCCCGAGCGCTCGGGAAGATCCGCGACTCCCGGGTCATTCCGGCGCTTGTCAGGGCGATGGGAGACCCACAGGCGGACGTCCGGGTACGTGCTGCCGAAGCGCTGGGAGAGTCCGGCAACGACCGCGGGAAGCCTGCCCTGGTCAAAGCCCTGGACGATCTCCACCATCCGGTGCGGATGGAGGCGGCCTGGGCGCTGGACCGGCTGGACTGGATTCCGGAGAGCGATCTCGAACGAGCAGGATACCTTATCGCGAAGGAGCAGTGGAACGACCTTGTCCGGATGGGGAAGGCGGCCATCCCGCCGCTCATCCGGGCGCTGGAGGTCGATTACTCGGGTGTCCGCACCGGCGCGAGCGAAGCGTTGCGGCAACTGGGACAACCCGCGCTCGATGCCTTGTATGCGGCGATGAGATCGGACAGTCCCGAAATTCGCGAGCAGGCAACTGTTGCGCTGGATTACATCAGGTCGCGCAACGAGGAGAACTCCACGGCAAGGCCAGTACAGACGGCGTCTTCCAATTACGACCGGGAACTCAGAGAGGGGCTTGCCGCCAGGAAGCGAATCGAAGACCGTATCGAGTCGGCCTCCAGCCCACAGAGCCGGCCGGCTCATCGAGGCGCGTCACCGCCGGCACGGCTGGAAGCGGTGCAACCGGCCACCAGCGGGAAAGAGATAAACCTCGCACCCGAACCCGTCGCCCAACAACCGGAAGATGACGAGGATGTCGAGAAGCTCCTGGAAGAGAGACCGGAGACCGAAGAGGCATGGGCCGGAGAGAATATCCGGCCGGGACCGAGGAGACCGGTCTCACTGGACGAGCTCGTCCCGGACATGGGTGCTGAGCAGGAGACCGATGACAAGGAGCACACGGAGCAGAAGAGTACTGCTCCCGCGAAGCCGAAGAGGACGGACCTGCCGGAGCCGGAGACCTCAACCGCACCACCGGAGCAGGCATCGGGGAAGGCGTCGTTTGAACGGTACCTCAACGCCTTGCAGAGCGACGACGCAGAGATCCGGGCCGCGGCGGTTGCAGCGCTACGCAGCCTTGGGACGCCGGCGGTCGGGTACCTCATCGCCGCGCTCTCCGATCCGCATGATGCGGTCAGGATCGCCGCCGCGGAAGGACTCGGCGAGATCGGGGATCCGGACGGCGTCGACGCGCTGGTCCTCCTCACCGGTGATGCCGGACCGGATATCCGGGGTGCCGCTGCCGCCGCGCTCGGACGAATAGTGGATGCGCGTGCGGTCGGCCCGCTCATACGCCTCTTCTGTGACGACTACCCCGAAGTCAGGTCCGTTGCGGCCGGGGCCGTTGCAGCGTCCGGCTCCGATGCGCTCGAACCGCTGGAAGCGGCACTTGAAAGCCCGGTGCCGACAGTCCGATCAACGGCGGCGAAAAGCATCGGGATCGTCGGAAACCCCCGGTCGATACCATCCCTCGTCGGGCACCTCGAGGATCCCGATCGGGGGGTCGTCGCAGTTGTCGCCCGGGTTCTCGGAGAGTTCGGGCACTCCGCGGTCGAACCGCTCGCGAGGATGCTGTGCGAAGGAGGGATAGGCGGACGCCTTGCAGCAATCGATGCGCTCGAAAGGATCGAGGCGGAGAGTGCAAACGGAGCCCTGGAGTACGCCCTGCGCGATAGAGACAGAGAGATCAGGGAAAAAGCGGCAGCCGTTCTCCTCAGGAGGCGTGCTAGAGACGCCCCCGGCAACCGGGGCGGGGTCGCCGCCGGACAGGAAGAGCAGCAGGAGATCGGTGTGCTCATCGCCGCCCTCAAGGACGAGTCCCTGGAGGTGCAGGCGTCCGCCGCCACCCGGCTGATCAGGATGGGGCGTCCTGCCGCCGAAGGGCTGCTCATGGCGCTCAAGGAAGAAGACCGGGAGATACAGGTCGCCGCTGCGGGTGTTCTCGGGGAGATGCGGGAGGCGGCACTCGAACCGCTCATGGATGCCCTGCGCGACAGCGACCGGTTCGTCAGGCTCGTTGCTGCCCAAAACCTGGGCAATATCGGAGACACACGGGCCATCGAGGCCTTGAGCGGATCCCTGAAGAGCGAGCGCGACAGCGTGGTCCGGACGGCCGTGACGGAGGCTCTCGGGTACGTGGGAAGCCAGCAGGCGATTGAGCCGCTGGCCCTGGCGCTGCAGGACCGGGACGAGGGAGTCAAGGTTGCCGCCGCCCGCTCGCTCGGCTACATCGGGGATCTGAGCGCCTTAGAACCGCTGGTCCTGGCGCTCCACGACGTGGACGACCGGGTCAGGTACGCCGCACTCGAAGCCCTGAAAGATCCCGGCGAGACGATGCGCCGGCACCTGATCGGCGCTCTCCGCTCAGGGGACGGGACGTTCCGGGCGGGGGTCGCCGAGGCGCTGGAAGCAGGCGGCTGGAGACCGGAGACCGGCGAAGAACGGACGCTCCACCTCATGGCACAGGGGAGGTGGGCCGAGGTAGAACGAGTCGGTGCCGACGCGCTGCCGGTACTTGCGGAAGCGCTCTCCGATCCGTTGATCGAGGTGCGGACGAACGCCGTCCGGGCCATCGACCGGATCGGGGGAGAGGGCGCCGTCGTCCCGCTCATTCAGGCGCTCAAAGACGATGCGCTCGCGGTCAGAAAGCGGGCCGAATGGGCCCTGATCCAGATGGGCGAGGCGGTGCTCCCGGCCCTCGACCTGGCGGAGAGCGAGGAGGAGCAGCCGGGGATCCGGGAGGGGCTGCAGCGGATCGCGAGAGAGATCCGCGCAAAGGAGGGGAGTTAGGGTATCCGCCCGGCCTCTCTCCAGTAGTCGTACTCGTGGTGCCAGCGATCCCTGTTTGCCGTGACCAGCGCCCGCATCCGGTCCAGCATCTCGGCGTGGAACTCCTCCTGGTCGGGATAGGTCTCCTTCTTCTCGATGGCCCGGGCAAGCTTCCTGCCGAGTTCGTAGGCCCGCCCCTCCGCAGGCACGATCGTCTCCGGGTCGCCGCCGAGAACCACGCCGACGCCGCCCACGGTGTTCGCACCCAGGGTCTGCATGACCCCGTTCAGGTACTCCACAACCTCGTCCGCCCCGGAACCGCCCGCCGTGGAGACGGCGCACCCGTACTTCCCGATGAACGTCTGGCAGTGAATGGCGTCCGCCATCCGGTCGAGCATCGTCTTCATCTGGCCAGTGACCGAGTTGATGTAGTTGGGCGACCCGAGGACAATCCCGTCGCTATCGAGCATCTTTTGGTAGAGTTCGGCAAAATCGTCTTTCCTGACGCATTCCCCCCGCTCATAGCAGATCGTGCACCCGTTGCAGTACTCGATCCGGAGCTTCGCGACATCCACGAGTTCCACCTCCGCTCCGGCGCTCTTTGCCCCGTCGAGGACGGCCTGAACGAGCCGGAGCGTCTGGCTCCTTGAAGCGCGGGGGCTTCCATTGATTCCAAGTATCTTCATCTCATCTCCTCCGGTCTGTAAACCCGTATCCCGGATAACCCTTACCCGCAGCCTCACGGAATATCGTGCGTGACGTCGATCTCGGCATGGTACTGCCGGTCGCAGTCGCCGGGGAGCGGGTTGGTGGTGAATATCTTCATCTCGCCGGCCTGGAACCGGGGGGCGAGAACGGTCTCGGTCGCCCGGATCATATTGCTCTCGTCGTCGACGAGCATGAACCGGACGACGACGTTTCGTGCGGGCCCATCACCGTCGTTGGTCACCCTTCCCGTCACGGTCCAGTAACAGGACCCGTCGGTGCGCATACGCTTCTCGGGCGTGGTGACGTCGGCTGAGAACGACGGTCTCGGCCCGGCGGGGGAGTAGGTGGTATACGCGCCCGGTGTCGCCGCCGGGGTCGGGTCCTCCGGCTCCGGCTCTGCGGAATTCCCTATGCAGCCCGCCGTGACGGCAGCGCCGAAGAGGCAGCCGAGGAGGATAAGGATGACAAAACTCTTTCCCGGGAGAGGGTCTTTCATGATGGTTCATCGACCGGCGGGTATATAACGGATGCGAAAATGTATCCCGAGCCGGGGAACGATTTATCTGCTCTCCGGGCAATGGCCGGGACGATGATCAGGGAGGCAGAGACCACCGGGAAGGTGACGGTCTGCAACGCCGTGACCGGGGAGATGGAAGAGGTCGAGAGAGTCGTCAAATCCGACGAGGAGTGGCGGCGCCAGTTGACGCCGGAAGAGTTCTCCATTGCACGTAAGGCAGGGACGGAACCGGCCTTCACCGGGAGGTACCACGACTGCAAGGAGGACGGCCTCTACGTCTGCGTCTGCTGCGGCAACCACCTCTTCTCCTCGAAGACGAAGTTTGAGTCGGGGACGGGCTGGCCGAGTTTCACAAAACCGATCTGTGACCGGAACATCAGGACGGATCTCGACACCCGGTTCTTCATGAACCGAACAGAGGTGCTCTGTCGGCGGTGCGACGCCCACCTCGGCCACGTCTTCGACGACGGGCCGCCGCCGACCTACCAGCGCTACTGCATGAACTCGGCATCGCTCCGGTTCGTGCGGAAGAAGGATCTCTCCGGCCGGCCCGAATGATTATCCGGGAGCGGCGCCGACCCACTGATCAGTGACCGCCCAACCATCCCCCTGGGACGAGGACTACCGGAGGCGGGGAAGTCTCTGGGGAGGAGCCCCGGCACCACTCCCCGATATTCCCACCGATGCCGCCGTCCTCGAGATCGGCTGCGGGAACGGCAAGACCTTCGAAGCCCTCGCCCGACAGTCCTCGCGCGTGACCGCGGTCGATATATCTCCCGAGGCCGTCGCCCTCGCCCGGCGCCGCCCGGGGACGGCAGAGGCCGACCTCGCCGTCGCGGACGCCCGGCACCTGCCGTTCCGGGACGAGGCGTTCGACGCGGTCTTCCTGGTCCACATCGCCGGCCACCTGCCCCTGCGGGGCAGAACGGCCATAGCCTCCGAGGCCGTCCGGGTTCTCAGGCCCAGCGGAACGCTCTTCTTCCGGGGGTTCTCCGTCGAGGATATGCGCGCCGGGAAGGGGACGGAGACGGAGCCGTGGACGTTCCTCCGGGGCGAGGGCATCATCACCCACTACTTCACCGAGGCCGAGACGGCGGAACTCTTCGCGCCGCTCGTGGCGGTCTCGGTCAGGACGCACCGCTGGCGGATGCGGGTCAGGGGAGAGGATCTCCCCCGGGCCGAGGTGGAAGGAGTGTTTCGCCGGGAGGGGTAAAGAGGGCTCTGCACTCAGGGCGGCCGGGTCCCGGTCTGAAAGGTACGTATACTTGAGGTTGACAAGAACCACCTTCTCCCTCCATTCTCCGTTCCGTTGGAACGTCGCACTCTCCGGGCCATCGCATCCTGCAGACTGTCGTTCCCATCTGAATATCGCATAACCCCATGCACGGATTTCCATCGCCTATCGCCACGCACTGCCCGCCCCCTTAGGGGCGGGAGGAGCGCGAAGCGCGGGTGGTGGGGGTTACAGATGTCCGAGTACAAGGTAGAGACAGGGGAGGGGGGCACGCCCCCTCCCCGCGAGCCGCCTCCCCCAATGGCGATACCCAATGGAAAACCGTTTCACCCTCAACGCCTAGGATAGGCCTCATATGGCAGATTTCTAGGGATTATGCTCTCCGATTAGGGTATGCCGAAAGTTTGGATGAGAAAACCGAAAAGTTTTGATTCAGGATCTCGAGCACCGGCGGGCGGTAGGCCACCACCGTCCACTGCACAGGGACAGGCGGGCAGAGATACGGTACTCCCATAACGTTACGCTCCCGGGCACAAGTACCAGAAGGGCACACCACGGCCAGTCCCACCCTCCGCCCCTCCCGGGCCGCCGGAACCGGGGATAGACATACCTTTTTACCCGCCCGGACCGACCTATAGGTACCTGAATACGGGGAAGCAAGAACCGCGCCGGTCGATGCGGCTGTTCCCGGGCTCCTCCGTGCAGCATGGTCAATCTTTTTTGACATTCGGACACAACAACAGATGAGGAAGAGAGGTCAATGTGTATTGCAATGCCCGCTGAGGTACTCGAGATAAAAGAGGGCAACATCGGCGTCGTCGACTTCGGCGACCTGCAGCAGGAGGTCAGGCTCGACCTTGTCGACGTGAAGGTCGGGGAGTTCGTCCTCGTCCACGTCGGGTTCGCCATCCAGCGCCTCAGCAGAGAGGAGGGGCTTGAGACCCGCGAGATCTTCAGGCAGGTCTACGCCGCGATGGAGGAGTAATGCACGAGTACAGCATCGCCTACGACATCTACACGACCGCCCGCCGGGCGGCGATCGAGAACAACGCAAAAGAAGTGAAATGCGTCTCTGTGGATGTCGGCAAACTGGCGATGGTGAACCCTGAACAGGTGGAGTTCCTCTTCAACGTCATCATCGAGGACGACCCGCTCTTCTCGGGGGCACAACTCTCGTGTCGCAACATCGAGGCCCGCACCCGCTGCTCCTGCGGCTACGAGGGGGACGAGCGGTTCGTCTGCCCCGGATGCGGAAAACTCCCCGAAATCGTTACAGGAATGGAAATTGTAGTCACCAACATCGAGATAGAAGTGGACGAAGAATGAAAGTCAACCTCATGCACGGTGCCGGCGGCGAGGTGATGGGCGAGCTCCTGCGCGTCATCACCAACCTCGAGCACAACAACGCCGGCGGGATCGGGCTCGAATCGCTGGACGACGGCGCAGTCATCCCCCTGAACGGCCAGAACATCGTTTTTACGACCGACAACCACGTAGTCTCGCCGATCTTCTTCCCCGGCGGGGACATCGGGCGGATCGCCGTCTGCGGAACGATCAACGACCTCGCGATGATGGGCGGGCGGCCGATCGCACTCTCGTGCGGCATGGTCATCCCCGAGGGGTTCGAGGTCGCTGACCTCGAGCGGATCGTGGCGTCGATGGACGCAGCGCTCGGCGAGTGCGGGGCAAGCCTCGTCACGGGGGACACCAAGGTGCTGGAGCGGAGCGCTCTCGACACCATCATCGTCAACACCGCCGGCATCGGCGTCGCCGAGCGGGTGGTGCGGGACAACGGCCTGGAGGTCGGGGATACGATCATCGTCAGCGGCACCATCGGCGACCACGGCATCGCCATCATGGCCCACCGCGAAGGGTTCGACTTCGGCGGCCAGATCCACTCCGACGTCGCTCCGCTCTGGAAACTCGTCGAGCGAGCGCTCGCCGCCGGGGAGATCCACGCCATGAAAGACCCGACCCGGGGCGGGTTCGCGAACGCCATCAACGAGATGGCGAGAAAAAGCGGCGTCGGCGTCGTCATCGAGGAGGAGGCGCTCCCCTTCCGGGCGAGCGTCCGCAGCGCCGCCGGGATGCTCGGCCTCGACCCCCTCGAGGTGGCGAACGAGGGCAAGGTCGTGATGGGGGTCGCGCCCACTGATGCAAAGGCCGTCCTCGCGGCGCTCCGTTCGCATCCCTACGGGCGCGACGCGGCGATCGTCGGCGAGGTCGTCGAAGGCTCGAACGTGGTCATGCGCACCGCCATCGGCGGGGAACGGTTCATCGAACCGCCGGTCGGCGACCCGGTCCCGCGTGTCTGCTAGCCGGCAACCATACCCATTTTTAACCCGGGCCCATATACGCGCGATATGGAGAGGCATGAAACGATGACGGAGGAGGCGGGGATCGAGGTGCGCCTGGTGTACGTCTGGGACGTGGAGACGATCGCCGACCTCTACCGGGCGGGCGGCTGGTGGGACGAGAGATGGGACCCTGCCAATCTCGCCGCCCTCATCGCAGGGAGTTTCGCCTTCGCCGTCGCCATCGACCGGGCGACCGGCAGAGCGGTCGGCATGGGCAGGGTGATATCGGACGGGGTCTCGGACGGCTACGTCCAGGACCTGGTTGTCCTCCCCGGATACCGCGGCCGGGGCATCGGAACGATGATCTTATCTGCACTGCTCGATTACTGTACGGCTGAAGGTGTCGCCTGGATCGCCCTCGTCGCCGAACCCGGGACGGAGCCGTTCTACACCGCGCTCGGTTTTCGGAAGATGGAAGAACATACACCCATGCGCTGGAATCCACAGGACAGGTGAGAGATGCTGAGATTTACCGACTTCAAACCCGTGAGCCTGGACGAGCATGATCTCTTCTCGCGGCACTACCGGCAGTACCCCCAGGTGCACAGCGACAACACGTTCGCGAACATGGTCTGCTGGAACCACTACGCGGACTACCGCTTCGCAGAGGTCGAAGGTTCGATCGTCCTCTCGAGCACCATCGACGGCGTGACGGCGTTCCGGATGCCGATCGGCCCGAGAAACCCGGATCTCCTCGAGGACGTCGTCGACCTCGCGCTCCGGGAGGGGAGCGATATACCGTTGCGGGTTCTCGACCCGGCAAACGAAGCATGGCTCCGGGAGGCCTACCCGGGCCTCCCACTCCACGAGAATCGGGACTTCTTCGACTACATCTACCGGACAGAAGATCTGGCCAAACTCGCCGGAAAGAACTATGCCACCATCCGCCGCCAGGTCAACCGGTTCGGGCGGGAATACGCGTATACCGTCGAGGGGATCACGGAGGAGAACATCGAGGAGGTCTGGGAGTTCCTCGTCGTCTGGTGCGAGTGGCGGGACTGCGACTCCGAACCCCTTCTCGCTTACGAAAAAGAAGCCATCCTCTTTGCCGTGAACAACTTCTTCGCCACCGGGCTCGAGGGATGTATCATCAGGATCGGCGGCACCATCGGGGCGATATCAATCGTCGGGCCGGTCAATGAGTCGATGGCGGTCGTTCACTTCGAGAAAGCCCTTCCCGAGACCTACAGAAACATCTACAAGGTGATCACGACCGAGACGGCGGCAGCGCTCCAGGACCGCTACCCCTACGTCAATCGGGAATGCGATATGGGTGTCGCCGGGCTCCGGGAATCGAAGACGCGCTACCACCCTGCGTACATGGTCGGAGTCTACTACGTGACCCGGGCCGACCTGGAAGCGTGCTGCCGATGACCGCCGACCTGGTGCTCCGAAACGTGACGCTCCCGACGGGGAGGCGCGCCGATATCGTCGTCGCCGACGGTATCGTCCGGCACGTCGGCGCACCGGCGCGTGCCGGCGAGACGATCGACTGCACCGGGTATACCTGCCTTCCCGGTGCGGTCGACATGCACGTCCACATGCGGGGAGGGGTGCAGGCCGAAAAGGAAGACTGGCGGACGGGGACGACGAGCGCGGTCTCCGGCGGGGTGACGGTCGTCGTCGACCAGCCGAACACCGTCCCTCCCCTGACCACGCCCGAACTCCTCCGGGCTCGTGTCCGCGAGGCGGCGGGAGAGGCCGTATGCGGGTTCGCGGTGAACGCGGGCGTCGTGCCGGGGGCGGATCTTGAGGGGATGTGGGATGCCGGCGCGATGGCGTTCGGGGAGACTTTCGCCGCTCCGTCGAGCTACGGCGAGGGGCTCGATGCGGAGACGCTTAAAGGGCTGTTTGACCGCATCCACGCCCTCGGGGGGGTCGCGACCGTCCATGCCGAGGAGGTCTCCGGCGGGGAGCCGGCGACGCTCGCCGACCACGACCGCGCCCGGTCCGGTGAGGGGGAGGCACGGGCCGTGCAGAAGGTTGCCGGTCTCGCCCCGGCAGGGCTGCGGCTCCACTTCTGCCACCTCAGCACCGCCGCCTCAGTCAGGGCCGCGCGCGGCACGGTGGAGGTGACGCCGCACCACCTCTTCCTCTCGCGCGAGGCCTTCGACCCGGACGAGACCGGAGCCCGGGTGAACCCTCCCCTCCGGGACGAGGAGACCCGGCGCGAACTCTGGTCGTGCTGGGAGAGGATAGACGTCGTCGCCTCCGATCACGCCCCGCACACGCTCCACGAGAAGAGGATGCCCTTCGAGACCGCGCCCTCCGGCATCCCGGGGGTCGAGACGATGGTGCCGCTCCTGATGGCGGCGGTGCGGAGAGGACGGATCACCCTCGCCTCGGTGATCGAGAAGACGTCGTGGAGACCCGCAGCCATCCTCGGCATCCCGCGCGCGGGATTCGAGCCGGGCGACCGGGCGGACTACGCCCTCTACCCGGACGAGATCACCCGGATCGACGCCTCGCACCTCCACGCAAAGTGCGGCTGGTCGCCGTTCGAGGGGCTCGACGCGATCTTCCCGGAAGTAGTGATCGTCGGGGGAACGCGGGCCTACGTCCACGGCGATCTCCTGGAAACCCGTGCAGCGTGGTACCCCGGGCAAGGATATTTACCCTCGAAAAATAAATAATACAAGGCCGATAAAGCGCACCTTATAGGTCCCCGGGTGATCATCTGGCGAGACGCCCGGACATGATCCGCGGGACAACCCAGGTGCGCGACAGGCACGCCCGGCATATGGGTTCGATCGGGTGAGGAACGGCAGAAGCCACCTGTGAACACCGATCGTTAGTGTCGGGCGACATCCTTCACGAGGACTTTTCTCATGGAACTCTACGCCGACGCCGTCGCCGAGACCCCGCACGGGGTGACTGTCACGCTCGACGTCACGGCGGGTGCAAAACGCTCCACGTTTCCTGCCGGCTACAACGAGTGGCGGCGGAGCATCAAGTGCCAGATAGCGGCCCCTGCGGTCGGCGGAAAAGCGAACCGCGCGATCACCGACCTCCTCGCGGCGACGTTCGGCGTGCCCCGCGCCGACGTGGAGATCATCACCGGACACACATCTTCCTCAAAGACCGTGGCAATCGCCGGGATATCGCGCTCTCATGCGCTTACGCGCCTGAACGCCTCCGGGACCTGAGCAGATGCGGACGGGAAAAGCGGGATACCCATGGCAGGGCGGTCTTTGTCGTGAACAGGCGATAGAGCAGGGTATGCCCGAATGCTCTCTTTTGGGGCCATGGGTTTAGGTTCATCTTTACAAAAATCTTGCGCCGAACCCGCCATCTTATTTAAGTAATTGCACTCTAGATATATGATTAACCGTACGTCCGCGCAGGCCAGAATCCGTGCGGATACGGCATCAGACTTACCCATACTGAAGGAGGCCAGACTCCATGTATTCACCGGATACCACAAAGTATCTTATTCATCTTATCCTGCAGATCGAGGGGGTGGTAGATAAACCCGACGTAGTGGGCGCCATCTTCGGCCAGACCGAAGGGCTGCTCGGCGAAGACCTCGACCTGCGCGATTTACAGAGAACCGGCCGCGTCGGCCGGATCGATGTTCAGATCACCACGAAACGAGGAGAGACTAAAGGCGAGATACTCATCTCGTCTTCACTTGACCGGGCGGAGACCGCGCTCCTCGCCTCGTCACTCGAGACGATCGATCGGGTCGGCCCGTGCACGGCGCACGTGAAGGTCGACCGCATCGAGGACATCAGGGTGACCAAGCGGCGCAGGATCATCGAGCGCGCCAAAGAACTCCTCCTTGAGGACTTCGACGAAGGCTCCATCAACAGCGACGATATCCTCGACGAGGTCAGGGAGACGATCCGGATCGAGAAACTCGAGTACCTCGGCGAAGAGAGGGTGCACGCGGGGCCGAACGCCATGGACTCCGACGCCATCATCCTCGTCGAAGGGCGGGCAGACGTCATCAACCTGCTCCGCTACGGGATCAAGAACGCCGTTGCGGTCGAAGGAACCAACATCCCGCGCATCATCATCGAACTCTGTAAGGAGAAGACCGCGACGACCCTGCTCGACGGCGACCGGGGCGGAGAACTGATCCTTCGCGAACTCCTCCAGGTCGCCGAGATCGACTTCGTGGCCTACAGTCCCCGGGGGAAGAGCGTCGAGGAGATGAGCCGCAAGGAGATCGTCAAGGCACTCCGGAACAAAGTGCCTGCGGTGGGGGTCATCGACCAGCCCCCCGCCGAGGAGAAGATCGAGCGGCCCGGGCAGGCGGCCCGCACCGGGATTCGGGCTCCGGCCGATGTGGAAGAGGACGAGCAGCCGTCGCTCCGGGAATGGGGTCAGAAGCCCCCCTCGACGCTCGGGGAGCATATGGCCGACGTCCGGGACAAGAAGATTGCGCGGTTCCTCTCACCGGACTACACCGTCCTCCTGGAATCCAACGCAACCGACGTCGAGGGCGCACTCCAGAACCTGAACGGCGACATCGAGGGGGTTGTCGTCGATCGTATCATCGACCAGAAACTCCTCGATCAGTTTGGGGGGAGAGACTTCGAGTTCGTGGCTGCCCGGGACTTTAAAGGTATAATAAAGCGCCCGCTCTCCATCAGACTCATTAAGATAGGGTGACGGTTATCCCCGGTGCAAATTTATATATATTTATATTCACCATTTTTATATCTGGGAGAGAATATGCACAAGGAAGAGTTGATAGCCTTACATGGGATTCTTACCGAGATTAAAGACTTTTTTGAGTTGCAGAACCCGGACCTGAAATTTTCGCAATATTACGCATTGAAGATAGAGCCTTCTCAGGTGCATAAGAGCAAAATGGAACATAAATACGCAATATTCGTCCTGGGGACAGAGATTGCGAACGCCATGAAGGACGTGGAGTTCTCGTCGTCGGGCCGGATCTCCGCCCGGATGAAGGAACTCGCCGAGAAGACCTTGAAAGAGATAGAGTATCTCCAGTGATCCCGTATCCGCGCACCGTACCCCCGATACGGTGCCGGGACCAAAGGCTCCCTCTCCTTCAGGCACGCATCTCGCGCTCGCGCTCGATGAGGTATCGAGCGAGCAGGTTCGGGATGGGTGCCGCCATACAGTGCCAGTTCGGCGTTCCGTTCACCTCGAGGACGGTATAACCCTCGCGATCGAGGAGGAGATCGACCCCGCAGTAGTCGGTCCCGATCGCCGCCGCCGCCGCCTCGGCGACGGCGCGCATCTCCTCGTCGATCGCGACCGGCATCCCGATCCCGCCCTGATGGATGTTGTGCGTCAGGGTATCGGAGATGCGGGCTATCGCGCCGACGGCCTCGCCCCCGAGGACGAAGACGCGGAAGTCCCGGTCGTTCTTCACGTATTCCTGCAGGTACCAGGGCCCCGGCCCGAGTTCCCCGGGCTCCGTCACGAGCCGGATACCGTTTCCGTCATACCCGTAGAGCGGTTTGTAGACGATCTTTTTGTGCCGCAAAAGGAACTCCCGCGCCCGCTCCTCCGACCGGGTGTAGGCCGTATCCGGCGTCCTCACATTGTTCGCGAGGAGGAGTGCCGTCGTCATCACCTTGGATGCGCAGGCAACAATGCTTGCAGGTGTGTTGATCACCCGGTTATTGAGCGAGAGGACGTTCAACGTCTCGAACTGGTGTCCGTCCTGCCGGATACCGCAGACCCAGATCAGTTCGTTCTCAAGCCCGGAATCGAGGGGGTCGACTTCACCGAGATCGAGAACCCCGTATCGGGCGTCGGCTTTCTCCAGTTCCCGCATAACAGCGCCGGTCGAGTTGTCGTCCGGCGTATCGGTCGGTTTTGGTACGATGTAGATCATGTGCCTCACATCCCGCTCCCGGAGCGGCCCGTTCACGGTCGGGGAATATTCAGTACCATTTTGTACCTTGACGGATATAACCGGTAGGGACGAGAGCATGCAGAAGAACCGGGTATGCATCATCGGGTGCGGAAACCCCTTCATGGGGAACGACGGGGCGGGAATCTCGGTGATGCACCTATTTGACGGGAGATTGCCTGGGGTGGACGTCATCGACGGCGGCACCGGCGGGTTTGGCCTGATACCTCTGATGGAAGGGTACGAGAAAGTGGTGATCGTCGATGCGATGGTGGGTGTCGGCGACCGCATCGGGGAGGTCATCGTGTTCGATGCCCCGCCGTCGTGGGACCTTCCGGCATACGCGCTCCACGACATCGGGATCGGCGAGGTGGTGACGATCGCCCGGGAACTCGGATATGCCCGGGATATCGTGACCGTCGGGATTGAAGTAGGCGAGATCCAGGCGTTCAGCAAGGATATCGACCAGGAGGTTGAAGAGGGGATCCGGGCTGCCGAGCAGACGATCCTCACCATCCTCAGGGAGTGGACAGGTGATCAGGAGAGCAGATCCTAGATAGACATCGCCATACTACCTGGAATATTACATATCGGCGCCTCTTACGAGGGGAATAAATAACAAGATTTATCATATACCACTAGGCTAAAACACTCTGAATGCAACTGCCACGCGGCCGGTTCCATCGTCTAATCAAATCCACGACAACCCGTGCCCTGACAAATGAGATCAACGCAGAAAGGTTCACCGGGATCTGCACGATTGTTCTGCGTAGCGAGAGCGCTACCCTTGTGCTGAACGACGGTGAGGTTGTGCTTGCTGAATATGGGGGCATGAAAGGGCAGCACGCACTGGAGACGGTGCTGGATGGTGAAGAAGACGAGGTGGCGGCAGAACTGAACCTTCTGACGCCTGAACAGGTGCGGCTCGCCCTGGAGTTCAATCCCCTGTTTGCGATAGAGACGCCCGGAAGATCCGGTCGGCCGTCGGCAGGGAAAGGCGCTCCGGGAAGAGCGGCGCCCGCCACACCGAAGAGTGCCGATGCGGCCTCTTCATCCAGGCGTCGCCCAGAGCCGGCCGCAGAGGTGCATCATATCCCCATGCCGGGAGTGAAACCCGCGCAGGAAAAGGCCGAAGCGCCTCAATCGGGGGGTGACGAGATCAATGAGCTCGTCCAGAACATGGAAGAGATGGACGTCGAGCAGTTGGTCGGCAGTTTCAAACTGAACTGCAGAGACATGCTCAAGAAGATCCATCTCGACCACCTCATCAAGGACAAAGAGACCTAACCTTCAGGAGCTGGTAACAGAATGGATTCAACAGGCATTACCCAGTTTATCCTCATCCTCCTCACGATAATAACGGTAGCCGGTTTCACCGGCATTACGTACTACCTTGCAGAGATCTCCCGGGCACTCAACCGGCAGAGTTCTCCAGAGGCTCCCATAACACCGGAGGAATCCCCGGATCCGGATTATGCCGAACTCATCTCCGCGCCTCCCGCAACGCCGATCGAGCCCGCGAAGATGGGGAGCCTTGGGGAGACGCTCGGTGCGATCAGCGAGAAATACAGCCTTGCATCCCTGACGCTGGCAACCGCAGACGGTCTTTTGATCGGATCGACGAGGCCCGGCAGCGAGGGCGAGGCCGCGCGATACAGCCACCTCTACTCGCAGGGAAGGTTGCACGAAGAGGAAGGAGTGGAACTCCTCGGCGTCTCCTATCGCGGAGAGACCGTGGTCGGCATCGCCCATCCGCCGGAGCGGCTCTCCAGCGAACAGACGAACGCACTCGAGCAGGATATCCGGGAAACCCTGCAGCACTGGGTGTAAGACCAAAGAGAGCAAAACAGCGAGTGATCACCATGGTAAAAGTATACACGATTGCGTCTGGTAAGGGCGGTACCGGCAAAACAACGGTCACAGCAAACCTGGGCCCGATGCTTGCCCAATACGGAAAGAAGACATGCATCCTGGATGCCGACGTCGGGATGGCGAACCTCGGGCTTGTTCTCGGGCTTGAAAACCTGCCGGTGACCCTGCACGAAGTGCTGGCCGGCAAAGCGCGCGTCCGGGACGCCATCTACGACGGGCCGTTCGGCGTGAAGGTCGTCCCGTGCGGGCTCTCCCTGCAGGGCTTCCAGCAATCGAACCCCGACCGGCTCAAGGACATCATGACCGACCTCGTGAGCGAGTTCGACATCCTGATCCTGGATGCTCCTGCAGGGATCAGCAAAGACGGCGTCATCCCGCTGACGATTGCCGACGGGGTGATCCTCATCGTAAACCCCGAGATCTCCTCGATCGTCGACTCACTAAAGACAAAGATCCTGACCGAGACCGTCGGCGGGCATGTCGAAGGGGCGATCATCAACCGGGTCGCGGCCGCCGGGAACGATTTCAACAGCGCACAGATGGAGAAACTCCTCGGGGTCCGGGTGCTCGGGATCATACCGGAAGACCCGAACATCCGGCGCGCATCTGCCGGGAGGTCGCCGATCGTGGTGAAGTACCCCTCGTCCGGTGCATCCCGTGCCTTCAAGCGCCTTTCCGCCGATATAGCCGGCATCGAGTATACCGAGGAAGAGACAAAACCTTCCCGGGAAGGCTTTGTCGACCGGCTTGCCCGTGCCCTCTTCCGGGCGAAAGCGTGATCGTTGCGGTCGGCACGGCCTATCACGCTCATCACCCCCTTTTATCTATCCGTTTTCGCACGGAGAGCAATGCGGAGCCGACCCCGCCGATACCGGTTCCGGCTGCGCAAGGCGTCAGGGAGAGAGCGTCCTTCCCGTCGCCGCCGCCGGCACGGTTATTTTTGCAGGAACTCTAAAACGCCCTGTACAACCCCGGAGTGGAGTAAAACTGCATAAAATCAGAAATATTCTTCTGCTTGAGAGATGCTCTTAGCGAACAAACTATATACTTTTAATAGCAGGAAGTGTTAACCACCTTCTGAGGCTCGCAATGGAGATACATGTGGATAAGAACGCGTGCGTAGGGTGCGGTCTCTGTGTCAAGGACTGCCCGATGCACGTGTACGAACTCCAGGACAACGTGAGTGTCGCGGTCAGGCCGAACAACTGTATGGGATGCCTTTCCTGCCACGAGATCTGCCCGGCTCAGGCACTCGAACACCGGGGCATCTACGCTGCCCGGAGACACTACATCGACATCAAGGTCTGTGAAATGCTTCGAAAGGTGGTCTGATGAGCGCTGGATACATCGATGAGATGCACGAGGCTTTTCACTCGGATCTCATCTACCGTGCCGAGGATATTCCCCTCGAGTGTTCACCGAAACCAAAAGAGTTGGAACATACGCTCCACGGCGTGATGAAACTCAACGGCCTCGTGATCAGGTCGCTTGAGGAGATCGCCGGCCGCGGGGCAAATGCCGTCACCTACCGTGCCGGGAAGAAGTTCGGTCACGAGGTCGCCCAGTACTTCCAGAAGCGCGAGGACGTGGAAGGAGCGCTTCACGAACTCTCCGACCTGCTCCGGGGCCAGTACTCGTTCGAGGTCTGGAAACCCGAAGACAAGGAGACGTTCATCATCGAGGAGAACGGCGAGACGTTCATCTACCTCGTCTTCCACGACTGCATCGTCCGCCAGACGCTCCGGCGCAACGGTCTCGACCAGGGCGGCCCGCTCTGCCAGACCCTCTTCGGGTACGTCGTCGGCGCGGTCGAGGAGATCACCGGCAGGAAAGCCAAACTGGAGATCGTTCACACCGGCCCGAACGCCTGCCTGAAGAAACTGATCCTGAAATGAGGCGAGGACGATGAAGATTGCTATTGAAGAACTCGCGGGATGCTCGGGATGCACGATCGCGGTGCTCGACCTCCACGAGATGTTGCTCGATATCGTCGCGGAAGCGGACATCGTCTACTCTCCGGTGATCATGGACGTCAAGGAGCCTCCCGAGGATATCGATATCGCGTTCGTGACCGGAGCCGTCCGAAACGAAGAGAACCGCGAGCGCCTCGAAAAGATCCGGAAACGGTCAAAGACGCTTGTCGCACTCGGGACCTGCGCCTGCTACGGGGGCGTATCGGGCCTCTCGATGCTGAGCTCGAACGAGGACATCTTCTCCTGCGTCTACCGGGAGGCGGCGACGACGAAGCCCGACGGGGTTATCCCGACGGATGTGCCGCCGTTCCTTTATCGGGCGTTCGCGGTCGGCGATCTCGTGAAGATCGATTACTACGTCACGGGCTGCCCGCCGAAAGAGGCGTTCCTGAAAGAACTTCTCCCGGCAATGGTCGCGGGAGACACCCTCGAACTCTCGCGCAAGTCCGTCTGCTCGGAATGCGACAGGAAGATGGGGCAGGTCGAGAACTGGACGCTCAAGCGCCGGCACGAGGGTATTCCCGACCGCGAGCACTGCCTGCTCGGGCAGGGCTATCTCTGCCTCGGGAGCGTCACCTTCGGGAGATGCGGCGCGTCGTGTCCGAAAAACAACGTCCCGTGCCACGGGTGCAACGGCCCCTCGCTCGATATCCTTCGCGAGCCCTGTCGGGACATCTACGGCATGATGGTGCGAAGAATCTCGGATCTCACCGATAAGCCGCAGAAAGAGGTGGAGAAGGAACTCTACGACGTCGCACACACGATGTATGCCTTCACCATCGGGAGTCTGATCATGGAAGACAAGGAGAACTCAAAGATCCGGGATCTGGTAAAGGAGAGGAGCAGATGAAAGAGATCACGATCAGCCCGGTGACCCGGATCGAGGGGCATGCCGGCGTCAGGATCTACCTCAACGACCGGGGAGAGGTCGACTCGGCCCACTTCCAGGTCGTGGAACTGAGGGGGTTCGAGAAGTTCCTTATCGGCGCTTCGATCGAGGAGGCACCCCGGATCACGCCCCGCATATGCGGGATATGCCCCTCGGCGCACCACCTGGCTGCAGCGAAGGCGACCGACCAGATCTACGGCGTCGAACCGCCCGCGACCGGGAAGAAACTCCGGGAACTCTTGAGCATCGGGCAGTTCATCCACTCCCACGCCCTCCACTTCTTCATGCTCGCGGCTCCGGACTTCATCCTGGGACACGACGCGCCAGCGGAGAGCAGGAACGTCATCGGGCTTGCTCGCCACTCGCCGGATCTCGCAAAGAAGGCGATCGCGGCCAGGAAGTTCGGTCAGCGCCTGACGGAGGCGGTCGGCGGCAAACCCATTCACCCGTCGAACGCGCTGCCCGGCGGGATGTCGACGCCGCTCACGGAAGGAAAGAGAAACGAGTTGATGACCATGGCGAATGAGGCGCTCGGGATCGCGCGCGAGGGATGGGATCTCGCTCGCGGTCTCCTCGACGGCGTCGACACGGAGTTCGGGGCAGTAACGACCGGGTTCCTCGGCATGGCCAACAACGGGGTCTACTCGACCTGCGATGGGCCTGCTATGATGCTCGGCCCGGACGGGAACCAACTCGGCTCGTTCTCGGGTCAGGACTACACGAACTTCATCGAGGAGTACTCGGAAGACTGGTCGTACCTGAAGTTCGCCCGGTTCAAAGGCGGAAACTACTACCGGGTCGGGCCGCTTGCCCGGCTCAACATCGTGCAGAAGATGGGCACGGAGCACGCGGACGCCGCTCTCGCGGAGTACCGCGAGCGGTTCGGCACCCTCACCCAGGCCACGCTCGCATACAACCTGGCACGCTACATCGAGTTCCTCGCCTTGTGCGAGCGGGCCGTCCAGTTGCTCTCCGACCCGGGCATCACCGGCTCAGAGATCCGGACGCCGGTGGGAGCGGTCGTGAACCGCCGGGGCGTCGGGATCATCGAGGCTCCCCGGGGCACCCTGATCCACGACTATACCGTCGATGAGAACGGCATCATCGAGCGGTGCAATCTGATCGTGGCGACCTGCCAGAATAACTACGGGATGGATCGCGGCGTGGAGGATATGGCACGCCGGGTGGTGGAGAACGGAGCGCTGACCGAAGGGGCAGCAAACCGCATCGAGATGATCATCAGGGCGTATGACCCCTGTATCTCGTGCGCAACGCACGCGATCGGGAGGATGCCCCTCAAGATAGAGTGCGTTCGGAGAACGTGAGGAGATAGACCATGCTTAAACAGATTCTGGGAGAATTCCTGAAACTTGATGGGGTTACCGCCGCAGTCGTGGCGGGGCGGGACGGCTTTGTGATCGAGAGCGTCGTTGCCGGGGACGTGGACGTCGAAGCCCTGGGCGCCATGGCGTCGACAGGTATGGGTACGTCCGAAGCCATGAGCGACGAACTCGGGAAGGGTGAGATGAGCCAGATGCTCATCGAACTGGAGAACGGGCCGATCCTGCTCTCCCCGCTCTCGGAGGACGAGCTGATCGCTATCGTGGCGAACGCGAACGTTAATGTCGGGAGAATCCGCTACGAACTGAAGAAGAACAGGGATCGGATAACTGCTGCCCTGTGAGACGATGCTACCCGACGGCATCTCACTTGGACGACTGCAGGGGCCTCTCTCGGCCCTTGCTTCAATCAGCCCTCACTTCACCGGAGCGGTCCGCATCAACGAGACCGGAGGAACCGGTTTTGTCCTGGTTCAGACCGGAAAGCCCTATGCAGCCGCGTTCGAGAACGGCAGCAAAGGTTTGCTGCTCAGCGGAGACGAAGCGTACAGATACCTGTTTGATCGGCCGTCGCTTGAATCCGAACTGATCGCCTACACCGCCGGGGAGACCGAGGTGGCCCGGGAAGCCTCCCGTGAGGCCGGGTGCCTGATCACCGAGGGCGGTGCAAAGCCATCTTCCCGGATTGGGTCGGTGGAGACGAGTTGCCTCGACCAGATCGCACGGCAGCCGGGTGTCGTCGCCGTCTCGGTCTTCCACGAGGGATTTGCCCTCCAATCGCTCGGATCCGGGGACTTCGAGCAGGTGGCCGCGGTCTCCGAAGACCTGCTCCGTGCCGGCACCCGCATCACCGGCGATATGGAGATGGGCGGCCTCTCCCAGATAATCCTCGAGACACCGACGGGGAAGCTCATCATCGCACCCTACGGCGATCTCTCCCTCTGCATCCTTGCAAAGCCGGATGCCAACCTCGGCCTGATCCGGCTCTCGATACGGGGGATGCAGGATAACCCCGGGTGAGAGAAGGGACGGTTCCGGCACTCCCCTCTCTCCCGGCGAACCGTTTTGACGGTGCGTGCGGGGCCCATGTACGGGAGAACCCGTACGCACTCATTTTTGCCGCATTGCAGGATCTCCCGGAGCGCGCACGAACGCACCAAACAGTTGATATCTCCGCCCGCCGGAGTAGTCCTATGCATCTCTTCATCGGATCGAAGAGAACGGCGAGGCGACCCTGCCCTCGCGGGGGGATCGCCCTATGAAATATTACCCGGTTCATGCCGGATACCCGCCGTATGCCGAGGTGAATCCGGCGATTGAAGCGGCCTTTGCCGAGCACGGGAGAGGCAACGTCCAGATGCCGTCGAAGGTCTACGTGACGCTCGTTGAGAACGGGGACTTCCGGACGATGCCTGCATACCTCCCGGCCCGGGGGATTGCCGGGGTGAAGATCGTCAATGTCCACCCCCATAACCGCGCAAGGGGCCTTCCCACCGTCATGGCGCTCACCATCATCATCGATATAACGACCGGTATCCCGACGGCGATCATCAACGCCACCGAACTCACTGCGCTGCGCACCGGATCAGCGGGCGCCATCGCGGCGAAGTATCTCGCGCCCCGTCACCCCGTCACCCTCGGGATCGTGGGAACCGGGCGGCAGGCAGAGGCGCAGGTCGAGGCGACGGCTGCCTCGCTCGCGATCGAGGAGATCCTGGTCTGGAGCAGGACAGAGAAGAGTGCAGAGGCGTTTGCAGCGCGTTACTCCGACTACAACGCCCGGAGCGTCCCGATCGAGCGTGCCTGCGACTGCGACGTGCTGACCACGACGACGCCGTCGACGAAACCGATCATAATGGCGGACTGGATCCGTGAAGGGACGCACATCAACGCGATCGGCGCGGATGCCCCGGGGAAGCAGGAACTGGACCCCGCGATACTCGAAAGAGCCGAGGTCTTCGTCGACGACCCCGGCCAGGCGGCCCACTCGGGCGAGATCAACGTCCCGATCAGCACCGGGCACTACGACCCCGCCCGGATCGCGGGAACCCTCGGCGAGGTCGTCATCGGGAAGAAAGGACGGTCGTCCCCGGACGTCGTCACGATCTTCGACTCCACCGGGCTTGCCATCCAGGACCTCGCCATCGCCGCCCTCATCCTGCGGGACGAGGGGGAGTACGAACTGCCGTTCCCCTGACACTTGCACGAGGCCAGATGATTGGGTGTCCATGCTGTACGAATGAAGATGACCCCGTCTTTGCCAAGCTTGCCTCCGCCTCATAGGGGGAGAAATCCGCCCGGCACTCCCCCGCCCACGCTGGAAGGGAGCAGTAATGGCGATAGCCGGTGGAAAAACATGGCTCCAGGACGCATACACCACATTTCCCGGCACCTCCCAATACTGTGGGCCGTGGGATATCGCCATTGGGGGTGGGGCTGACGGGGAGGGGGGCGTGCCCCCCTCACCTGTCTCTACCGCATATGGTTTCTCCCGGTATCCCCCACCAATTCGGTATATCTGTAACCCCCACCCCGCCCGGCCTTCGGCCTCCTCCCCCGCCCCCAAGGGGGCGGGGGCAGTGCGTGGCGATACCCGGTGGGAAGCCGTGTCCCGGGAACTAGCCGGAAAATCGTCCTTTTCCGAGATCTTCCCGTTCAGCGAACCGTGGGAGTATCGCCATCGGGGGAGGCGACTCGCGGGGAGAGGGGGAGCATCCCCCCTCCCTGTCTCAATAGCCCCCACCAGAATCAGTGAAGTTACCATCCCCAATACTTCGCGCAAAAGATAGGATACACAAAAAAAACCGCCGGGGAGGAAGTTGACCGATCCTCCTCCGTCTCCGCGTGGGCAGGCGAGTTACTCTTCCGTCCCGGGCTGCGCGAAGGCCTTCCAGACCTGTTCGCGGTAGACCGGGCCGCTGTTGTAGGTGCAGAACGGGATCAGGCGGCCGTCCGGGGTCGCGTAGTGGATGCAGCACCGCTGCACCCGGCAGAGGTCGTAGTTGTACTTGTCCATGAAGTGCATCGTGCCGATGAAGAGGGCGTTCCAGTGGAACTCGCGCAGGGCCTCGAAGTTCTGCATGATGAGAGCCTTCCCAATCAATTTCATGAACTCCCCGGTGTTCTTCTGCTCCGCCCTCCTCGTGGAGTAGTAGAGGTCTTTGACCCCCTCGACGAGGGTCACGTATTTGTTGAGCGACCCGCCTTTCGCGAGGTTCGCCGTCATCTTCTCGACCGACTCAAAGAAGGCGTCGACGTCCACCATCTTGTTGACCGGAACCATCCCTTCATCGGTGACGAAGACGTAGGTCGCTGCGCCGCAGTGCTGGTGCGTGGTGAACGTGATCTGGGGTTTGCCCGTGTAGGCTTCGACGAGTTCGGAGATCGGGACGACGCAGGGCACCGGGTAGAAGTAGTCCTTCTTGATCACGCCGTCCGTCTGCTCCTCGATCCGTTCCGCAAGTTCCGGGATGGTGATCCGTTCGTTCCTGACGTCATCCTCGCTTGCAGCCCCGGTAAACGCCACCGGCTGGAAGTTTACGCCACGGATGACCTTGATGCGCTCTGCGGCGTATTTGATGATGGCGCCTACCTCATGGTCGTTCCTGCCCTTGATGACCGTGGGCACCAGCACCACCCCGAGGCCGATTGCCGCGCAGTTCTCTATCGCCCGCTGATCGCTCGCGAGTTTCGAGTTCGTCTCGCGGCTTACACCGTCAAAGTGCAGGTAGACGGTAGA
>NZ_FMID01000050.1 GCF_900095385.1 Methanoculleus chikugoensis | reverse complement strand
ACCGGCTGCGAGCCGGCAGCCTGGATGCCGGTCATCATCGGCAGCCGATCGATGAACCCGAGGGCCTCAAGTTCCCGAAGCCCTTTGTAGACCGCGGAGATGTTGCCTGCGTTCCCGACCGGGAGAACTATCCGGTCGGGCACCTCGCCGCCGAGCTGGTCGATCGCCTCGAACCCGATCGTCTTCTGCCCCTCCAGCCGGTAGGGGTTGACCGAGTTCAGGAGATAGAGGCCGTGGCTGATGCAGAGTTCGTGTACCATCTCGAGCGCCCGATCAAAGTTGCCGCGGATGGAGATGACCCGGGCGCCGTGCATCAGCGCCTGGGCAACCTTCCCGAGAGCGACTTTTCCTGCGGGCAGGAGAACGACGCAGGGGACGCCGGCCTTCGCCGCGTAGGCAGCGAGGCTTGCGGAGGTGTTCCCGGTGCTCGCGCAGGCGACGCTTTTCATCCCGAGTTCGCAGGCCATGCTGACGCCCACGGTCATGCCGCGGTCCTTGAACGAACCGGTCGGGTTCATCCCCTCGTGTTTTGCGTAGAGTTCGGAAAGACCCAGCTCTTTGCCGATCTTCTTCAAGTGGTAGAGCGGGGTGCCCCCTTCCTGGAGGGAGACCGGTTCGCCCCGAACCGGGAGGAGTTCGCGGTAGCGCCAGACGGAGAGAGGGCGTCGGTTCCATTCGTCACGTGAGACGTCGATGCCGTCCATGTCGTATTCGACGGTCAGCAGGTGTCCGCAGCGGTTGCACGTATAGATGATCTGGTCCGGTGAGTAGATTGCACCACAATGAACGCAGACGAGACGGTACATAGTAGAGGATCGTTGGTCGCGCGGATACGTATAGATATGCCATGGTTCCCGGAAGGTTCGGCTTACTGCCGCCGCTCGGGCCGGACGCGGGAGACGAGCATGAAGAGCAGCCAGAGGACGGGGGCGGCGACGAGCGCGAGGGATCCGAGTTCTTCGACCGGGATGTCGGTCACGAACGGCGCGACGGAGAACCCGGCCGCCGCTACGACGAGCACGATGGTGAAGGCTGCAGGGCGCACCTCAAAGGATCCCCGGCTCCGGACACGCCCGGCCACCCGCCTCCGGGAGAAGGGATAGAGCCAGGCGACCCCGGCCGGGGTGCAGGTGTCCTCCACGAGGTGAAGAATGCACCCTGCAAAGAACGCGCACCCGAACGCCGGGAGGAGCGCGAGGGAACTCCCGAGCCAGGTGAGGATGAGCGCCAGGTAACCGGAGAGGACGAGCGTTGTCAGCGCGACGCCCGAGAACGAGTGGAGCAGCCCGCGGTGCCTGTGCCGGTAACTCTTCCGGAGGAGCAGCATGAAGACGAGGGAGAGCGGGTAGTAAATGAGATACCTGATGGTATAGCCGAAGACCGGAAGCACCACGGCAAAACCGTTTACGACCTGCCCTCTCTTCCCTTTCGCGCCGGCAATTCTGCCGTTGAATATCGCTGCATCGACGGCGTCTGCGTCCGGGGCAAGCGATCCGACGAAAACACCGAAGAGAAGGACGGCGATCACGGGCGGGTCGATGACGGTAGCCCAGGGAGCGATAAGGAGCGCTGCCGTGGCGAGACTGAGCGATACGTGCTGGTCACCCCGCATGGGAAATCTCTAAAATTTAGAGAGCAGTCTGTGATAAAGGTCACTTCTGCGGTCTGAAAGTGAAGGAAGTGTGGATTGTGCCTCATGAACCGCCGCCGGATCGACCTCGACGGTGAAGGCCTCTTCTCCGGCCCCGCACCGGCTGATGACGGTGCCGTCCGGATCGGCGGCGAGCGACCCCCCGCAGCAGGGCGCGCCCGGCCGGCCGGCCGTGTTGACCCCGGCCACGTAGTACCGGTTCTCGAGAGCCCGTGCGGGGAGCAGGGTCTCCCAGTGAGAGACCCGGGAGCAGGGCCATGCCGCCGGGACCAGCATGCACTCGACGCCGGCTATGGCGTAGATCCGGAAGAGTTCAGGGAACCGCAGGTCGTAGCAGACGGCAATCCCGAACTTCGTCCCGTCGATGGTGAACGTGGCGATCCGGTCGCCTGCAGTGTAGTTTCGGTCCTCCCCCTCGGGGGAGAAGAGGTGGATCTTTGCGTAGGCGGCGAGGAGTTCTCCGTCTTTATCGAGCACCACGACGGTGTTTCTAGGGCGGCATCCTTCTCCCGCCTCGACGATCGACCCTGCGACCGCGATACCGTTCTCCCGTGCTATCTGCGAAAACGCGGCAGTGAGCGGGCCGTCCAGGGGTTCGCCGGAGCCCGGCGGGATCTTCGGCGACCATCCGGTTACGAACTGCTCGGGAAAACAGATGAGCGATGCTCCCGCCGCTCCCGCCTCCCCGGCCATCCGGCCAGCCGCCTCGAGCATCTCCGCAGGGCTGCCGCGGCCTCCGGCGATCTGGGCAAGCGTTATCTTCGTCATTCTTGAGACGGGCTCGCGTCCCGGCCCCGGCAGGAGAAGATGAGCATGGCGGCGCCGAGGACGACGAGCACGGCGAGCGCCACCATGACGTACGGGGCGAACGGGATAACGACAGCGAACATCTGCGCCGCGATCAGGATCCCGCCTGCAATGATGCAGGTGCTGATCAGGGCGGCTCCGGGAAACGTAAGGTCGTGGGTCATGCAATACCTCCGGTGAGTATGGGGAAGGCGGTTCTGATGCCGACGATAATGAACTGGACTGCGATTGCGATGAGGAGCATCCCCATCAACCGGTTGACGGCGCGGTACTCCCGCTGGCCGATGCGCCGGACGATGATGTCGGCATTCCGCATCATATAATAGGTGATCCAGATGGCCGTAACGGCAGCGAGCGGCACGACGGCGATTGCGGCAATGTTCATGCCCATCGCGCCGTTTGTGGCCATCGCCTCGTTCATCAGCACGATTACGGAGGTGATGGCACCGGGCCCCGCGATCATCGGGATTGCGAGCGGCATGACGGCGATGTCGTCTGCGTCCTGCCCTTCGTACTTCTCGGTAGCCGTCATCTTCGTCCGGGAAGTCTTGGCGTAGACCATGTCCATGCCTATGCCGAAGAGGAGGATTCCGCCTGCGATGCGGAATGCCTCGATGGAGATGCCGAAGAGCTGCAGGATCCAGCCGCCTGCAAAGGTGAAGAGCAGCAGGGTGATCAGGGCGAAACGGGTTGCGTCACGGGCGACCCTGAGTTTGGCTGCCTGGTCCATCGTGCCGGTGAGGGAGACGAAGATCAGGGTTGCTGCAAGCGGGTTCACTACGATGAGGATCGAAGAGAAACTCAGCAGCACAAAACTCAGGAGATCCACCATTTGTAGTCTGATATTCGGTTGGTTCGATATTAGCACTTGTGGTTTTGGGGGAGGGAGGGCGATTCGTTGCTCCGGAAATCCTCTTTTGTGAAGAATGTTTCCGACAGCGGGTTCCGGCGGTGCGGGGTTATTCCCATGCGGGGTCTTTCCGGGGTTCGGGAGGTTTACGGTGTGGCGAGAGGTGGGGTTATACAATGAGGAAAGCCTGGGACAGTGGACTGTGTGGCCTGCGCACCTGACGGTTTTCTTTAGTTGCATCTGGCACGGATTTCAAGGGGATATCGCCATTGGGGGTGGGGCTGACGGGGAGGGGGGAGCATCCCCCCT
>NZ_FMID01000026.1 GCF_900095385.1 Methanoculleus chikugoensis | reverse complement strand
CTCCTGCTCGCCATACCGATACCGGTCCTGATCATCCTCGCGACCGTTCTGGTCTGGTTCGTCACCCGGCGCGACATCAAGCTGGCAGGGCTCACCGCGCTCGGCCTGCTGCTGATCTGGGATCTCCAGCTCTGGAACCTCGCCATGCTCACCCTGGCGCTCGTCCTCGTCTCGACGGTCGTCGCGCTCGCGATATCGATCCCGCTCGGGATCGCGGCCGCAGGAAGCGACACGATCAATGCGGCGCTCCGGCCGGTCCTCGACTTCATGCAGACGATGCCCTCGTTCGTCTACCTCATCCCCGCCGTGATCTTCTTCGGCCTCGGGAACGTGCCGGGCACCATCGCAACGGTCGTCTTCGCGATGCCGCCGGCGCTGCGCCTCACCAACCTCGGGATCCGGCAGGTGCCGACCGAGCTCGTCGAGGTTGCGGACGCGTTCGGCTCGACGCCGCGGCAGAAACTCTTCAAGGTGCAGCTCCCGGTCGCTCTCCCCACCATCATGGCAGGAGTGAACCAGTGCATCATGCTCGCCCTCTCCATGACCGTCATCGCGTCGATGATCGGTGCCGGAGGGCTTGGCTACCAGGTGCTGGTGGGCATCCAGCGGGTGAATATCGGCATGGGCTTCGAGGCGGGGCTTGCCATCGTGATCATCGCGATCATCCTCGACCGGATCACCCAGAATCTCGTGCCGCAGTACAACGAGAGGCCGTGACGGGAAAGACCCGATCGGACCTCATGTTTGTTCGTAAACTTCCCGGGCGCCGGGCGATGGAAAAACGCCGGTGCTGCCTGCACGTCGGGCATGGTTTCCCGGACGGACATCCCTTAAAATCCGGTTTCAGGAGAGTTCCGTTTGTCAAACGGGACCCGTAAAACCTAAATAGGGTTATGATCTAACGTTGAACCGGTCAAAATCTGGCCGTTTTGCCCTGGGGTGCAAACACGCCAGGAGCGGCACCTACCGCCGCCTCTGCTCTATGTCCGGGTCAATGGCGCTTCGCCGTCCCGGACAGTTCATGAGAACCCGGAACCCCACACTGCCGGGTTCTAAATGCAATCCGCCCGGAAAGGCGGGTTAAATGATATACGGTGAATTATGGTACGAAAAATTGGAAGCCTGTTCGCACTGACGGGCCTGGTTCTGGCACTCTGCCTTTTCTCCGCCGGCTGCACCGGTACGGAAACCGCCGGGGCAAAGAAGATCAGCATCGGATACGTCACCTGGGACTGTGCCATCGCGAGCAGCAACGTAATGAAACAGGTCTTTGAGGAAGCAGGATACGATGTCGAGCTGGTCGCAGTCGACGCAGGGCCGCTATTCCAGGCGCTCGCCAACGGAGACGTCGACTTCACGACGACCGGATGGCTCCCGCACACGCATGAGCACTACTGGGAGCAGTACGGCGACCGGATCGAGTACGTCAACGAAAACATCCCCGGAGCGGCACGTATCGGGCTTGTCGTCCCGACCTACGTGACCATTGACTCGATCGAGGAGATGAACAGTGTCTCGGACCGGTTCGGCGGCAGGATCGTCGGCATCGAGCCCGGTGCGGGCATCATGACCAGGACCGAACAGGCCATCGATGAGTACGGCCTCGACTACGAGCTGGTTGCAAGCAGCAGCGCCGGCATGGCGGCTGAACTCTCCTCCTCCATCAACAATGAGGAGTGGGTCGTGGTGACCGGGTGGTCGCCGCACTGGAAGTTCGGCCGTTTCGACCTCAAGTTCCTCGACGACCCGAAGGGCGTCTACGGCGGGGCCGAGGATATCGTGACCCTCGCGCGGCAGGATCTCGCGACCGACGACCCGGAGGCCCACGCCATCCTTGAGCGGTTCGAGTGGACCAACGAGGATATCGCCTCGGTCATGACCGATATCGCGGACGGCATGCCTGAAGAGGAGGCCGCACAGAAGTGGGTCGATGCCAACCGCGACAGGGTCGACGCCTGGCTTGGGAACGCATAACCCCCTCTTTTTTTCAGCTCGCACGCTTCGCGTATCCTGGCGGCTTGTTATCCGGCGGCGCTCGCCTGCCCAGGCACTTCTCACCCGCCACCTTGCAGGAGGATTTACGAAAGGGTTCGCGAGGTGAACTCCCCGGTCTCCATCAGTAAAGAGATGTGTAGTCATGGCGTACTGGGTGGAAAGCCATATCCTCCAGAGCAAGCCGGGGCTCCACCCCATCTCCTGCATCTCCCCGTGTGCAGTGGACCGTGGGGGTATCGCCATTAGGGGAGGGGCCGACGGGGAGGGGGCACGCCCCCTCCCCTGTCTCTACCTTATAGTAGGCACCTGTAACCCCCACCCCACCCGGCCTTCGGCCTCCTCCCCCGCCCGCGAGGGGCGGGGGCAGTGCGTGGCGATACCTGGGGAAATCCGTGCCCCGGGGAGGCAGGCACCGTTCGAGCACCGCCAGGTGCGGCGTGCGACTGGCCGAAATGCAGGAGCAGAAGAAGACCGAAGATCTTGGACTGCCGGTGGGAAGCCGTGCATGGTTCTTCTTCAGAGTCACCCCGTGCTCTCGGCAAGAGACCACGAACAACGCAGATGATACATTCCTAAATAGCGAAAGATCTCGCAAGATGGGATGGGAATAGAATCAGGCAGTAATACCGCGAACAGTCTAATCGCACGCGAAGCGCGGTAGACAAAAAAGAGTGCGCGAGGGGCGTATCACGCCAGCCCGTGATAGTGCCCGAGCGGCTCGAGGGTGATCTCCTCGCGCTTGATGGCGTCGATCGCCATCGCCGCCGCCCGCGCCGCCTGGAGCGTGGTGATGTAGGGGATGCCGTAATCGACGGCGGCCCGCATGATCTGGATGTGATCCTGCCGGGACGCTTTGTCCGCCGGGGTGTTGATGATCAGCCGGATGTTGCCGGAACGCATCGCATCGATGACATTCGGGGATCCTTCCTGGACCTTCCGCACAAGGTTCGCCTCGACGCCGTTCTGGGTGAGGAAGTCGACCGTCCCGCTCGTGCCGTAGAGCGAGAGGCCGAGTTCGCGGAGTTTCCGCGCGACCGGCAGGAGTTCCTCCTTCTGCTCGTCCGTCACCGAGATGAAGATATTTCCCGTCGTCGGCAGGGTGTTGTCCGCGGCGGTGCACGCCTTGTAGTAGGCGCGGCCGAAGTCGTAATCGATCCCCATCACCTCGCCGGTGCTCTTCATCTCCGGCCCGAGCACGGTGTCGACGCCGGGGAGCTTGTTGAAGGGCAGGAGCACCTCTTTGACCGCAACATGCTCGATCTCGGGCTCGGCGACACCCATATCGGCGAGCTTGTGCCCCACCATCACCTTCGCCGCGATCTTCGCAAGCGCAATGCCCGTCGCCTTCGCAACGAACGGCACCGTCCGGCTTGCACGCGGGTTCGCCTCAAGGACGTAGACCACGTCGTTCCTGACGGCATACTGGATGTTGATCAGCCCGACGACCCCGAGGCCGAGAGCGATCTTCTTCGTGTAGTCCCGCACCCGCGCGATCACCGAGGGGGAGAGGGACTGCGACGGTATGACGCAGGCCGAGTCGCCGGAGTGGACGCCGGCCCACTCGATGTGCTCCATGATGCCGCCGATCAGGACGTCCGTCCCGTCAGAGACCGCGTCGACGTCGATCTCGACGGCGCTCTGGAGGAAGGAGTCGATCAGCACCGGGTGCTTCCGGCTTACCCGGACGGCCTCCTTGATGTAACTCTCGAGTTCGGTCTCGTCGTGAACGAGTTCCATCGCCCGCCCGCCGAGAACGTAGGACGGCCTGACCAGCACCGGGTAGCCGATCTCGGCGGCCATCCTCCGCGCCTCCTCCTCCGAGTAGGCGGAACTGTTCGCCGGGCTCGGGATACCGAGTTGAGTGAGCAGGCGGCTGAACCGGTCGCGGTCTTCCGCCGCGTCCATGGCGTCGGGCGACGTGCCGAGGATCTTTGTCGGCAGACCGAGACGCTTGATCTCCGCCTCAAGCGGCACGGCCAGGTTCACCGAGTTCTGGCCGCCGAACTGGACCATGACGCCGTAGTAATCGTCCTTCTTGAGGATGTTCATGACGTCCTCAAGCTGCATCGGCTCAAAGAAGAGCCGATCGGAGGTGTCGGCGTCGGTCGAGACCGTCTCGGGGTTGTTGTTGACGATATGGACCTCGATCCCCTCTTCTTCGCGCAGCGCCATCACCGCATGAACGGTGCAGTAGTCGAACTCGATCCCCTGGCCGATCCGGATCGGCCCGGAACCGAGGATCAGCACCTTCTTCGCGCCGTCCCGGACGAGCTCGCACCCCTCCTCCCAGGTGGAGTAGAAGTAGGGGGTTATCGCCGGGAACTCGGCGGCGCAGGTGTCCACCATCTTGTAGGTCGGCGTCCCGGAGAGCGCCTCGATCTCGGCGGCGGTCTTCTTCGTCAGCGCCAGGAGGTCCTCGTCCGAGAAACCGTAGCGCCGGGCGGCCCTGACGTCCTCCGGTTCGAAATCGGTCTCGAGTTTCCGCTCGAGGTCGACGATGTTCTTGATCTTCTCTAAAAAGAACGGCGCGATCGCCGTGAGACCGGCAACCTCATCGACCGTGAACCCCACGCGGAAGGCATCGAAGAGGCACCCGAACCGCTCGTCCGTCGGGGACGTCAGGATCATCCGGATCTCGCTCGGGTTCGTGTGCCGCTGCATGTCGTTGTCGAGCGACCGGAGCGCCTTCTTGAACGCCTCCTCGACCGTCCGCCCGATCGCCATCACTTCGCCGGTGCTCTTCATCGCCGTCGTGAGCGTCCGGTCCGCCGACTTGAACTTGTCGAACGGCCACCGGGGCACCTTCACCACCACGTAGTCGATGGCGGGCTCGAAGGATGCCGGGGTGACGCCGGTCACGGGGTTCATGATCTCGTCGAGCCGAAGCCCGATCGCGATCTTTGCCGCGACCCGGGCGATCGGGTAGCCGGTTGCCTTGGAGGCGAGCGCGGACGACCGCGAGACCCGGGGGTTCACCTCGATGATCCGGTAATCGCCGTCACGGTAGGCGAACTGGATGTTGCACCCGCCCTGGACGTCGAGCGCCCGGATGATCGTTATCGCGGCGGTCCGGAGCGTCTGGAACTCGTCGTCCCGCAGGGTGAGGATGGGCGCAACGACGACGCTCTCGCCGGTGTGGACGCCCATCGGGTCGACGTTCTCCATACCGCAGACGATGATGCAGGTATCGGCCGCGTCCCGCATCACCTCGAACTCGATCTCCTTCCACCCGGCGACGCTCTCTTCCACGAGCACCTGGTGAATCCGGGAGCGGGCGAGCCCGAGCTCGCATATCCGCCGCATCTCTTCAGCCGTGTGCGCCACGCCGCCGCCGGAGCCGCCCAGGGTGTATGCCGGCCGGATGATCGCCGGGAGACCGACCTCGCGGATCGCCTCGTCGATCTGATTCATGTGCTCGATAATCATGCTCCGGGGGACGGGTTCGCCGATGGCGTTCATCAGGTCGCGGAACTGTTCGCGGTCTTCGCCCCGGTAGATCGCCTCGAGCGGTGTGCCCAGGATCTCGACACCCTCGAGCGCACCCATCTCCGCGAGTTCCGCGGTCATGTTGAGGCCGGTCTGGCCGCCCATCCCGCTCAGGATCCCGTCAGGCTTCTCTTTTGCGATGATCTTCGCGATGAGTTCGGCCTTCAGGGGCTCGATGTAGATGACGTCCGCCGTATCGGGGTCGGTCTGGATCGTCGCGGGGTTCGAGTTCACGAGGACGACCTCGACCCCCTCCTCCCGGAGCGCGCGGCAGGCCTGCGACCCCGAGAAGTCGAACTCGGCCGCCTGCCCGATCTGGATGGGGCCGGAGCCGATGATAAGAACTTTCTTGATATGAGATTTCTTCGGCATTACGGAATCTCCCTGTATATACGGTCAAAGAAGCGCATCTCAGTGTCCCGGGGGCCGCCGTGCGCCTCCGGGTGGAACTGGACGCAGGTGATATTGAGGTCACTGTTCTCGAACCCCTCGATAGTGCCGTCGTTCACGTTCCGGTACGAGACCGTGCAGCCCTCGGGCAGGGTCTCTTCGTCCACCGCGAACCCGTGGTTCTGCGTGGTGATGGAGATGCTCCCGTCCCTGTAGCGGACCGGCTGGTTCGCCCCCCGGTGTCCGAACTTCATCTTGTAGGTCTCGGCGCCGAGCGCAAGAGCGGTCACCTGGATGCCCATGCAGATCCCGATGACCGGCACCTCGCCGGCGAGGTCGCGGACGCACCGGATGGCGTGCGTCGCCCTCCTCGGGTCGCCGGGGCCGTTGCCGACGAAGAGTGCGTCGGGTTTTGCCGCCATCACCTCGTCCGGTGTGGCGGTGTGCGGGAAGACATGGATATCGGCGCCCCGGCGGCCGAGGCTCTCAAGAATGTGCCGCTTCACCCCGAGATCGATGACGGCGATCCGCTTTCCGGAACCGGCAATCCGGTAGGGTTCGGGGCAGGAGACGCTCCCGATGAGGTCGACGTCACCGATCGGGGGTGCTGCCCGGGCGCGCCTGACCGCCTCGTCCCCATCGTCGCTCCCGACGATGAGCGACGCCCTGAGCGTGCCGACCGTCCGGGTCTTTATCGTCAGGCTGCGGGTATCGACGCCCGATATCCCGAGAAGGCCGTTCTCTTCAAAATATTCTGCAACCGAGGGTCGTGCCGCGGGCACGCGTGCGATCTCGCGCGCGACGCAGCCCTGCGCGTGAACCTTCGGACTCTCAAAATTCTGCTGGTCTACACCATAGTTCCCGATGAGGGGATACGTAAACATCAAAACCTGTCCGGCATAACTGGGGTCGGTCAATGCCTCCATGTAACCGGTCATCTGCGTCGTGAAGACGAGTTCGCCGGAACATGTCCCCTCAACGCCAAAACCATCCCCTACAACAGATGTTCCGTCTTCAAGACCCAGAACCGCCTTCATGAATTACCATACAATGTGGATCAGATTCCTTATTAACGGTAATGACGGATCGAGCGCCCGCCCCCGCACCCCTGCAGGAAACCCGAAACGGCGGGGCTTCATCGACCCGAAATGTTGAAGGCGGCCGGGCGTGAGATGACACACAATGAGCGAGAGCGCGGCGGAGAAGATCCGGACCATCGAGACACTTGAAGGGACGTTCACACTCAGGCTCGTCCGCGACGACCTTGGAACCATCTATCCGGGCATGATCCGGTATACCGTCGAGGTTCTCCGCGGCACCGAGACGGTCTACACCTACGCTATCAACACCTACGAGAGCGGGCGCCAGGCCTCCCTCTTCGATACCAGGAAGGCGGCGGAGATTGTCTTCGCCCGGCTCGCGCACGATGTGGCGTCCCGCCCCCATCTCTACACCCGGTCACGGGTCTTCACCCGCCCGCTCCCGGGTACCGGCACGGCCGATGTCGTCATCCTGCAGGGGAGCCCGCGCCGGTTCGGGAACTCCGCGAAGATCGCGTCGTGGTGCGACGACGAGGCCGCACGGGCCGGCTACACGTCCCGGGTCTTCTACCTGCAGGAGATGGATATCCGCCCGTGCATCGGCTGCTACGTCTGCTACGACCAGGGCTACTGCCCGGTCGAGGATGGTATGCCCCCGATCATCCGGGCGCTTGAGGCCGCTTCCGTAATCGTCGTATGCACCCCCGTCTATACCGGCACCGTCCCGGCGGCTCTCAAGGCGGCGATGGATCGCTGCCAGTGGCTTCATGCCCGGGAGAAGATCCTGGGGAAAGAAGTGCACGCCCGGGGCCTGCTCGTCGCCGTCGCGGGACGGCGGGGGAGCGAACCCTTTGTCTGCGTAACGAGGGTGGTGGGGATGTTCATGGAGAACCTGGGCATCCGTCCCGCCGACCCGGTGCTGATCGGCGATCTCGATCGGGCGAGAGACGTGGAAACGATCGGCGGGGCTGAAGACGGTGTCCGGGCGGCGCTCTCCGCGCTCCTCGCGCCCCGAAACGAAAGATAATATAGCATCCGTTCCCCACCGATGATGCATGGCTGAAGTGACAGTTGAGATTGTCGGGCTCGAAGAGTCCGAGTGCGGCCCGTTTCCCTGCGACGAGACGAGATCCTGCGGACTCGAGACCTGTTACCCCTCGAACAACCTGATAAACGCCATCAGCGCGCTGCGCGACGAACTGATCGCCGCTTACGGTGATGCGGTCGAGGTGAAGACGACACTGATCGACGAGGAGATGCCCGACTACGTGAGAGAGATCATCGAGGAGCGCCACCCCCCCATCCCGATCATCCTGATCAACGGCAGGCTTACGTCCATCGGGAGGATCTCGCTCGATCTGATAAAAGAAGAGATTGATTATGCGCTTGAAGACTCTTAGAATATCTTCTTCAACTCTCCGGTCGCGAGGTCGAAGTACAGGCCGTGAATCTGAACCCGTCCTTCTTTTTCAGCAGTCCTGACCGGCGGGTAGGTGCGCAGGTGTTCGATCTGCAGGGCGACGTTCTCGGTCTCGATAAGGCGCAACCGGTTCTTCTCCTCTTCGGGGCTCTTCGGTGCAGGGATCCTGGCATCGACGCGGCGTTTTGCCTCCATCGCGTTGTTCAGCCAGAGTGGAACGTAGGCATCCTTGCTCTCGTGGTCGAGCCCCTTTATGGCGCCGCAGTCCGAGTGCCCGCAGATGACGATATCCCCGACTTTGAGATGGTTGAGCGCGTACTCGAGCACGGTCGCGAAGTTCCAGTCATGAACCGGGACGATGTTGCCGATGTTGCGCTGGACGAAGATCTCTCCGGCCTTCGCGCCGGTGATGCGCTCGGGATTCACGCGTGAGTCGGAGCACCCTATCCAGAGGACCTCGGGGTGCTGGGCTGATGCAAGCGGGCCGTAATGGTCGGGATCTTTTCCGAAATCATCTTCCAGGAAGCGCTTGTTACCCTCAAGAAATCTGTCAATCATCCTTATGCTCCGTAAACTGTATGGGCGACGGTCCTGGACGGATACGCCCGAAAAGTGGGTTACTTCCGAGGGTTTAAAAATGTAGATCGTTGGAATCGCCCGAAGGAAAGTGCAGCAACAAAGCGGGGCAAAAAAAACGCCGTCGAGCCCCGGACGGAGGTCAGGGCACCCGAGCATGCCCGGATTTCGGTTCCGGCACCGAGGCACGGAACGCCGGGTGCGCCATTATGCCCGGGTAAACCCGTTTAACCGGACCGGTTTGTTTAAAAGGTGCCCTCCGCCGGGCGCCGCGATCCCGGCGGAGAGTATGCGCTCCTCTCCCGGAGACGAGGTCACCTCTGGACGGCGCCGAGGTTCGCCTGCTCCACGGTCTGCGCGTAGCGGGCGAGCACACCGGTAAGCCGTTTTTGCGGCGGTTTCCAGGCCTTCCGCCGCTCATCGAGGGTCGCTCTCTCTACAACGAGGTCGAGGCTCTTTCTATAGAGGTCGATCGCGATCTCGTCGCCGTCCTCCACGAGGGCGATCGGCCCGCCAACCGCGGCCTCGGGCGCGATGTGCCCGATGCAGGGCCCCCGGGTGCCGCCCGAGAAGCGGCCGTCCGTCACCAGGGCGACCCGGGCGTAGCCGAGGCCCATCAGTGCCGAGGTCGGCGAGAGCATCTCGGCCATCCCGGGCCCTCCCCGCGGGCCTTCGTAGCGGATCACGACGACGTCGCCTTCCGCGATCTCGCGGTGGAGGATAGCCTCCATCGCGGCGTCTTCACCGTCGAAGACCCGTGCCGGCCCCCGGTGCCGCCACATCGCCTCCGGGACGGCGGCGCACTTGACGACTGCGCCGTCGGGGGCGAGCGATCCTTTCACGATCTTCAGGCCGCCGGCGGGGCTGACCGGGGCGTCGGCCGTCCGGATCACGTCCGGGTCGGCGACCCTGGCGCTCTTCGCGATCTCAAGGATTGAGCGGCCCGAGACCGTCGGGGCGTCGTCGAGGTAGCGCTCGAGCATCGAGAGAACCGCGGGGATGCCTCCCGCCCGGTGGAGGGCGAGCATCGAGTGCGGGCCGCCGGGCATCATGTGGCAGATGTGCGGGGTCACCTCGCCGACGGCGTTGAAGGTCTCGAGGTCGAGGGGAACGCCCGCCTCCCGTGCGACGGCCATCAGGTGGAGCACGGTGTTCGACGACCCGCCGAGCGCCATGTCCACCCGTATCGCGTTCGCGAGACTCTTTGGGGTGACGATATCGCGGGGGCGGATACCCTCCCGGACAAGGCCGACCGCCCGCTCCCCGCTCTCCCGGGCTATGCAGAGTTTCGCGCCGTCGACCGCGGGGATGGCGGCGCACCCGGGCAGGGAGAGGCCCAGCGCCTCGGTCACGCAGGCCATGGTGTTGGCGGTGTAGAGCCCCTGGCAGCTCCCGCACCCGGGCATCGCCGCGCACTCGAGCTCCCCGAGTTCCTCCTCGCTCATCGTCCCGGCGGCAACGCGGCCCACGCCCTCGAAGACGTCAATGAGCGAGAGTTCGCGGCCCGCCGCGTAGCCGGGGAGCATCGGGCCGCCGGTGACGACGATCGTCGGGATGTTGCACCGCACTGCCGCCATCAGCATGCCGGGGACGATCTTGTCGCAGGTTCCGACGCAGACCAGCCCGTCGAACCGGTGCGCCTCGACCATCAGTTCGACGGCGTCGGCGATGTTCTCCCGCGAGGGGAGGGAGTAGCGCATCCCCTCGTGGCCCATCGCGATCCCGTCGCAGATGCCGATCGTCCCGAACTCGAACGGCACGCCGCCCGCGGCCGCGACGCCCTCCTGCACCTTCTGCGAGATCGACCGGAGGTGGAGGTGCCCGGGAACGATGTTGTTGTACGCGTTTGCTATCCCGATGAAGGGCAGATCCATCTCACGGTCGGTGACGCCGAGCGACCTGAGCAGCGCCCGGTTCGGAGCACGCTGGTAGCCAATCTTTACCTTCTCACTCCGCATGGTAATCCTCGTAGGAGAATAAACGCGTGGGGAGAAAAGAGTATTCCGGTTGCGGGGGTGTGGTGCAGGTGGGAGGAAGGTATTTCTCCCGCACGACGGGGGCGAATGAGATCCCATGTTTGAGAACGCTTTCATCACACCTCCTTCAAATGCTCGTATTCTACGATCAAGCGGACCCGGACACGGATTTCTGGTGAATATCGCCACGCACTGCCCCCGCCCGGGGGGCGGGGGAGGAGCGCGAAGCGCGGGTGGGGTGGGGGTTATAGAGTTCCCTGATCGGTAGAGACAGGGGAGGGGGATGCTCCCCCTCCCCGTCAGCCCCTCCCCCAATGGCGATACCCCCACGGTCCAGTGTATGGAGATCTGTCACATTGACTGTTCTGTGTATCGGGGTCACACATGCACTTCTGATGCTCATGCTACTGTAAAACCACACAAGCCTCGAAAAGGGCAACAATTGCAAAAAGAGATTGCCTATATGGGCACAGGGGGCAGAAGCAGAACCCCCCTCACCCCGACAGCCCGTCCCCCTCATACAGTTCCACAACCCCCCCAATCACGATCACCGCCGGGGGCCGGACGCCCGCAGTGCGGGCTTTCTCGGCGATATCCGCAAGCGTCCCGACCGTCACGCGCTGGTCGGGCCGCATCCCCCGCTCGATGATCGCGACCGGGGTCGCGGAGTCCTTGCCGTTCGCGGTGAGCGCCGCCGCGATGGCCGGGAGGTTCTTTACGCCCATCAGGATGACGAGCGTCCCTTTCAGCCGTGCGAGGACTTCCCAGTCGAGGGCGGATTCGGGTTTCGTGGGGTCTTCGTGGCCGGTGATGAACGTCGCCTGCGACGCGTACCGCCGGTGGGTGACCGGGATCCCGACCATCTCCGGGACGGCGATGGCGCTCGTCACCCCCGGCACCACCTCGACGGCGATACCGTGCTCCCGCAGCGTCTCGATCTCCTCCCCGCCGCGGCCGAAGAGGAAGGGGTCGCCGCCTTTCAGGCGGACGACGGTCTTCCCTGCCCTGACCCGCTCGACCATCAGCGCCTCGATCTCGTCCTGTTCGAGGGTGTGGTTCCCGCCGTACTTCCCGCAGTCGATCCGTTCGGCGTTCTCCGGGAGGGTCGCGAGGATCTCCTCGCCCGGGAGCTGATCATAGAGGACCACGTCCGCGCTGTCGATCACTTCGCGGGCCTTCATCGTCAGGAGGCCGAGCCCCCCCGGGCCGGAGCCCACAAGATACGCTTTTCCTGTCATGGTTTTATCCCCAGTGCCGCGTAAGCCTCCCGGATCAGTCCGGCCGCCTGCACACGCAGCGCCCGCCCCCACTCCCGGGCTTCATCGATCGTTGTGACGCGCCGCTCGATCCGCTCCCACCGGGAACCGTCGAGCGCGAGCACCTCGGCGATCAGGTTCCCGTTCCGGCAGTAGATCCCCTGCGGGGTGAAGCACCCGCCGCCGACCTCCTCCATGACGGCGCGCTCGATCTCGACGTCGAAGCGGGTCTGGGCGTGGTCGAGCGGTGCGAAGGCGCCGGCGACGGCCGGATCGTCCCGGCAGACGACCGCGACGGTCCCCTGGTTCGGGGACGGGACGAACCGGTCGGTGGGGAGGGGTTCTCCCGGCAGCGTGAGCCCGAGCCGCTCGAGGCCCGCCTCCGCGAGCACGATGGCGTCGTACTGCCCCTCGCGAAGTTTCCGTATCCTGGTATCGACGTTCCCGCGGAGTTGCTTCACCTCAAGCACCGGGGCGTCGCGGAGGAGCTGGGCGCGGCGCCGGGTGCTCGACGACCCGATGACAGAGACCGCTTCGAGGGAGCACTCGTGCGCGAGGAAGTCCGCCGGCGAGTCCCGTTCGAGCACCGCAGAGCAGGTGAGCCCCGCCGGGCGGGCTGCGGGGATGTCCTTCATGCTGTGCACCGCGGCGTCGATCTCGCCGCGGAGGATGGCGTCGTCGAGCGCCCGGACGAAGACCCCCTGCCCCCCGATGGCGTGGAGCGGGACTCCGGTCGCGGTATCGCCCTCGGTCGCGATCGTGACGACCTCCGCCTCGATCCCCCGGTCGGCGAGGATGCCGACCACCTTATCTGTCTGTGCAAGCGCGAGAGCGCTTCCCCGTGTGCCTATGCGAAGAGACATGATCCGTATGCGTCCGCTATCTGTTCGATATCCTGATCTGTGTGCGCCGCCGAGAGGAAGTTCGTCTCGAACTGCGACGGCGGGAGGAAGACTCCGGCTTCAAGCATCGCCTTCCAGAACCGCGAGAACGCCTCCGTGTCGCACTCCTTGACCTCGCGGTAGTCCCGCGGCGGCTCGCTGCGGAAGAAGTGTTTGAAGAGCGAGCCCATCCTGACGAACGTCCCCCTGCCCGCATCCGCGGCGACCTCCCCGATCGCCCGCGTGGCCTCGTCGAGTCGCCGGTAGACCTCCGGGTGCTCGTGCAGGTAGCGAAGCGCCGCGTACCCCGCCGCGAGGCTTGCCGGGTTGCCGCTGAAGGTTCCGGCCTGGTAGACCGGGCCGGCGGGGGCGACCAGTTCCATGATCTCGCGACGTCCCCCGAACGCCCCGATGGGGAGGCCGCCGCCGATGATCTTGCCGAACGTGGCGAGATCAGGCTTTACCCCGTAGAGCACCTCCGCGCCGCCGATACCGACCCGGTAGCCGGTGATCACCTCGTCGAGGATGAGGAGAACGTCGTGGGCGGCGGTGATCTCCCGGACCTCGGTGAGGTAGCCCTCATTGGGGAGGACCGGGCCGACGTTCCCCATGATCGGTTCGAGGATGAACGCGGCGACGTCGTCGTTTCCGGCGAGGAGGGCTTCCAGCGCCTCCGTGTCGTTGTAGGGGACCTGCCGGGTGTGCGCCACCAGATCCGCGAGGACGCCCGCGGAGTCGGGTACCCCGAGCGTGGTCGCCCCCGACCCGGCCTTGACGAGAACCGCGTCGTGGGCGCCGTGGAACCCGCCCTCGATCTTGATGATGTCCTGCTTACCCGTGTAGCCGCGAGCGAGCCGGATCGCGGCCATCGTCGCTTCGGAGCCCGACGAGACGAACCGCACCATATCGACCGCAGGATGGTCGCCGGTGATGATACCTGCAAGGTCGAGTTCGAGCGGTGTCGGCGTGCCGTAGAGCCAGCCCTTCTCGAGCTGGCGCTCGATCGCCTCCCGGATATCCGGGTGCGCGTGGCCGAGGATGAGGGGGCCGTAGCCGAGGCAGCAGTCGATGAGATCCGCGCCGTCGACGGTCGTAAGGTGCGAACCCGCGGCACGCTCCACGTAGAACGGGTAGGGCTTGATAGCCCGGACAGGGCTGCTGACCCCGCCCGGCATCAGGGCCTTTGCCCGTGCGAAAAGGTCACTGCTCTTCATCGAGCCACCCCGCCGCGTCTTCTGCAAAGTAGGTGACGATCAGGGCGGCCCCGGCCCGCTTGATCGCGGTGAGGGTCTCGATAGCGACCGCCCGCTCGTCCAGCCACCCGCGCTCGGCGGCGGCCTTGATCATCGCGTACTCCCCGCTGACCTGGTAGGCCGCGACCGGCAGCCCGAACCCTGTGACGGTCGCGAGGATGTCGAGATAGGCGCCGGCCGGCTTGACCATCAGGATATCCGCCCCTTCGGCCACATCGAGCTCCGACTCCATCACCGCCTCGCGGGCGTTGCCCGGGCAGATCTGGTAGGTCGTCCGGTCCCCGAAACTGAACCCCGAGTCCGCCGCGTCGCGGAACGGCCCGTAGAGAGCGCTCGCGAACTTCGAGGAGTAGGACATGATCAGGACGTCCTGGAATCCGGCGGCGTCGAGGGCCTGCCGAATCGTCCGAACCATCCCGTCGAGCATGCACGACGGCGCGACGATATCGGCGCCGCTCTCCGCGTGGGAGACGGATATCTGCGCCATCAGTTCAAGCGAGGGGTCGTTCAAGAGGTCGGGGCCGTCGGCGGTCTCTCCGACGATGCCGCAGTGGCCGTGGTCGGTGTACTCGCAGGCGCAGACGTCGGTCACGACCACCATCTGCGGAAGTCGTTCCTTGATCTTCCGGACGGCACGCTGGACGACGCCGTCCGCCGCGTATGCCTCAGTTGCCTCGCCGTCTTTCGCGGCCGGAACCCCGAAGAGGAGCACCGCCCGGATGCCGGCGTCCCGGAGGCGCTCGCAGTAGCCGGCGACGCCGTCCACCGGGCGGCGGAACTGCCCCGGCATCGAGGCGATTGGAACCGGCGCATCGATCGATTCGTCCACGAAGACCGGCGCGATGAGGTCGGTCTTGCGAAGTTCGGTTTCGCGGAGGAGCGGCTGGACAATCCGCCGCCGCATCCGTCTCATTCTTCGTTCTGGAAACATGTTTCTCCCCGGGTAATCGCCCTCATCAGGGCCTCTGCTGTCATGGTATCCCCGCGCTCAGCACTCGCGCGGATGGCCGTCGTCACGTCCGAGAGGAGTCTCTTCGTGAGCACACGCGAGAGATCGTCGAGGACCTCCCCTGTGCGGTCGTCCGTCTCCCCCAGGCGTGCGAGCGCCCGGTCGCGTTCACGCGCCCGGATCGACTCCGCCCAGGTGTAGAGGAGAGCGAGCGTCTCGTCGGCCGCCGTCCGGCGGAGGAGCCGGATGAAGTGGTCGGTCTCCTCGTCGATGATCCCCCGTGCGCGGTCCGCCTCGCTCCTCCGGGAGTCCATGGCGGCGTCGTTGATGGTTCTCAGGTCGTCGATGGTGAAGAGGTGCACGCCTTCGATCGACCGCACGCCGTCCTCGACGTCACGGGGCTGGGCGATGTCGATGAGAATCAGGTGGCGGGGGTGCTTATCGAGCGGCCAGAACCGCTCCTCCATCACCGTCCGGATATCCTCCGTCCGGATGACCGGATGCGGCGCGGCGGTGCAGGAGATGACGACGTCGGAGAGCGCGACGTAGCGGTAGAGGTCCTTGAAGTTGACCGCGCGCCCCCCGATCTTATCCGCAAGCATCACCGCGCGCTCGTATGTCCTGTTGGCGACGTAGATGGCGGTGAGATCCCTCGCGGCGAGCGCCTGCGCCACCAAAACGCCCATCTCCCCGCTCCCGACGACCAGGATGTGCCGGTCGCTGAGGGTGCCGAGGAAGTTCTCCGCAAGCGTCACGGCCGCGGAACCGACGGAAACCGCTCCCCGGTTTATCTGTGTCTGCCGCCGGACACGGACTCCCACGTGCACCGCCTTCTTGATGCAGAGCCCGATGGCGCTGCAACAGGTTCCGGCCGCCTCCGCGGCCGCGAGCGCCTGCTTGAGCTGCCCGAGGATCTGGTCCTCGCCGACGATCAGCGAGTCGATCCCTGCAGCCAGTTCCAGGAGGTGGCGGGGCACAGCCTCGCCCTCGATGACCGTAAAGCCGTGCCTGCCCTTCTCCTGCAGGAACTCTTCAAGGCTCCGTGCGTCACCCTGCACCAGCACTTCGACGCGGTTGCAGGTCTGGAGGAGGAGCGCGCCCCGGAATCGCTCCCGTGCCTCGCGGAGGAACGCCGCCTCATCGGGGAACCGGAACGCCTCGAGCGTGGCGATATCCGCGGTGTGGTGGCTGACGCCCGCGAGCGCGAGGGGGATGGCGAGCGGTTCAGGCATGCAGGTACCTCTCGATAGCCAGTGCGCGTGCCTGGCTGTAGTCAGTGGCGAGCGCCACCCGGATCTCGTCGTCGGAGAGGATCTCCCAGAGGATGCGGGCCCGCTCTCCCTGCACCGGTTCGGTCTCCCGGAGCACCTGACGGATCTCCTCCTGCAGCTCGATCATCCTATCGAGGTCTGCGTAATCCGCCTCGAGCCTCATGCGGAGGTACCGCGAAACAGCGGGGCTCTTTCCGCGGGTGCTGATCGCAACGAGGAAGCGGCTGCCCCGGACGACCGAAGGGATGGTGACGTCCCCGGGCTCGCCTGCGGCGTTGTTGAAGAGAACACCGGCCTCAGCGCAGAGCCTTCCGATACGGTCGTTGAGAGCTGAGTCCGGCGTCGCGGCTACTGCGAGGAACGCACCCGAAAGAAAGCCCCGGAGCGCCTCGTCCGGGAGAGCCGAGAGATCGGCCTCCTGCCGCCGAATCGCGAGACCGTCGAGGTCCGGCGAGAACGAACGGCTGACCACCGTCACCTCCGCCTCATGCTCAAAGAACGCAGCCTTTCGGGCACCGACGTCGCCTCCGCCGAATATAAGCACCCTCCTGGCCGTCAGGTCAAGCATGAGAGGGATCATTCGTTCTATAGTGTGGTGAACGGACTACATTAAGGTGTTGAAAAACAGGTTCCCTCAAAAACCCGTGAGCATGCGACGCGCGGCCGGATCACCGGGATCCGTTTACCTAAACAAGGTATTAATGAGACGAAGATCATCTTCTACGTGAGTGATATGGCTGAAGATATGTATGCATTCAGCAGACTGGACGGCGCCTTTCAGCGCACCAAAAGCCTGCTCTGGCCGATCAGGTGGGATGTCTGGCTCCGCCTGGCCCTGATTGCGCTCTTCGTGGGAGGGGGCGTAAGTTTCCCGAACACCTCCGGATATACCTTCGAAGAAGGCGACCTCCCCCCGGGCGTCGTGGAGTCCCTCCCCGATATCGCGCCGCTCATCGTGGCGTTTATCCTCATCGTGCTTGTGATCGCTCTCATCTGGTGGATTATCGGAACGGTGATGCAGTTCGTCTTCGTCGACATGCTCCGGACGGGTGATATCCATATCAGGCCCTTCTTCGGAGAACGGCTCGGAAAAGGGGTCCGGCTCTTCCTCTTCCAGGTCGGCCTCACGCTGATCCTGATCCTCGCCATGATGGCGCTCATCCTCATGCTCGTCGGGATCGGGGGGTCGGGTGTCGGCGGTGCTGCATTCATCCTGGTCTTCATTCCGTTCATCCTGGTTGCAGCCCTCCTCTTCGGAATCATCTTCCTCCTGACCAACGACTTCGTCGTCCCGATCATGATCCACGAGGACTGCGGGGTCATCGAGGGCTGGCGTCGGCTTTTCGGGACGATATCGAACAACGTCATGCAGACCCTCGTCTACATCGTCACCAGGCTCGTGCTCGGCCTCATCGCCGCGATCGTGCAGGCAGTCCTGGTCATCCTTGCAATGGTGATCATCGCGATACCGTTCATCCTCGTCGGGATCGTGCTTCTCGCCGCAATCCAGGCGAATATTGTGCTGCTCCTCGCGCTCCTCATCCCCTACCTCGTCATCGCCGTCCCGGTGGCGCTCCTGATCGCGGTGCCGTTCGTCACGTTCTTCCGGTACTACGGGCTGCTGGTGCTCGAGGGGCTCGCCCCGGGGTGCCGTCTCCTCCCCGAATAACCTCTTTTTAGACCGAGAACGAAGGCAACGGCATTTTCGTCCGTCTCAATGATCGTCACGCAGGGCAGCCCGTTGAAGAGAAAGACTCTTCCACTTTGAAACCATGAATCCCGATCAGCATGGTCGTCGAACCGCTGGTGATCCTTGCCCTGGCGCTTGCGCCGGGGGTGTTCTGGGCGTGGTACTTCTACCGCAGGGATAAATTCGAGCCCGAACCGGCGGCCCTGATCGTGAAGATCTTCCTCCTCGGCGTCCTCGTCACGTTTCCCGTCGCCTTCGTCGAGGGGTTCTTCGGCCTCTTCATCGCATCCCCGCTGATCATGGGCGCCGTTATCGCGCCCATCGTCGAGGAGTACGGCAAGTTTGCGGTCGTGCGCCGGTTCGCCTACCATAACCCCGAGTTCGACGAACCGATGGACGGCATCGTCTACGCCGCAGCCGCCGCTCTCGGGCTCGCAACGCTTGAGAACGTCCTCTACGTCTTTACGGCATACCTGACATCGCCGGCGCTTGCCCTCGGCACGATCGCCGTCCGCGCGATCTTCTCGGTTCCGGGGCACGCGCTCTTTGCCGGCGTCTGGGGTTACGCCCTCGGCAGGGCCAAGTTCACGGCCGCCGAACGGCGACCGGCGATCGTTCTTCAGGGGCTTGTGCTCGGGATGGTGCTGCACGGTGTCTTCAACTTCCTGCTCTTCTCCGCCGAGATCGTCGCCTACGCCATGGCCGTCTTCATCCTGGTCCTGACGCCGGGGCTCTGGATCCTTGCAAACCGAAACATCAGGCGGGCGCTCGACCACGGGCACCGATAAGTGCACGAGAGCGACGTGATCGGTCTCCCGCAAGGCCGGCCATGGGCCCGGAAACACCGCCCATCACGCGATCCTGCCGGGGCGGCACCGCCCGATTCGGACCGCGCTTCGATAGCCTTATTAGCCTGAAAATCCCATGTTGTAAGGCACACAGTGCGAAAGCACAGGCGTGCGCCGATAGTGTAGTGGTTATCACTAGGCGTTGCCAACGCCTAAACCCGGGTTCGAGTCCCGGTCGGCGCACTGAGACACTTTCCTCTTCAGGTTTTTCATCCGGCATACCTGCACGAGTTTTGCAACCTTTTTTCAGAAGAGCCACAGCACCCCTCCTCCTCGGGGGGCTGAAGTGCAGGAGATCCTACCTGAATATCCGACGATACTGACCCCCTAAAGATAAGCGCGGAACATTTATCGCCGCTACCGCCCCCTCATCGCGCTGTAATGGAAGTAAAGAGGGAACTCTCGCAGTTCGACCTGACGAACATCATCGTCGGGGCGATCGTCGGCGCCGACATCTACATCGCGTCCGCGCTCACCGCAGGCCTGGTCGGCCCGTTCTCGATCGTCCTCTGGGCGGTGGCCGGGCTCTTCGCCATAGCGATCGCGATAGTCTTCGCCTACTGCAGTTATTACGTCCCCCGTGTCGGCGGACCGTTCGCCTACGTCTCGGAGGCGTTCGACGACTTTTACGGGTTCCTCACCGGCTGGAGCATGTGGATCGCGGAACTCCTCGCCCTCCCGGTCTTTGCGATCGCGTTTGTAAATTACCTCCAGGCGCTCGTCCCTCTCACCCCGGCCGCAGGGGTCGCCGTCAAGGCACTCTTCATCGGATCGTTGACATTCGTCAACATCGTCGGCGTCAGGGCCGCGGGGAGGCTGAACGATGCTCTGACGATCGTCAAACTCTCCCCCCTGCTCCTCCTCATCGTGGCGGGGCTCGGCGTCTTCCTCGTCCGGCCGGAGACGGTCATCGCGAACTACACTCCGCTGCTCCCCCTCGGGCTCGATAACGCCTCCCATGCGCTGGTCCTGATCTTCTGGGCCTACGCCGGGTTCGAGATCGGGACGCTCCCGGCCGGCGAAGTGCAGGAGCCGCAAAAGACTATTCCCCGTGCAATCGTCAGCGGGATGCTGATCGTCTCCCTCTTCTACCTCCTGACGAACTTCGTGCTTTATGGGCTCATCAACTGGACCGAACTCGACCAAAGCACCGTCCCGCTCGTCGCCGCCGGCACCATCCTCTTCGGGTCGGCAGGCGCGCTCATCATGACGGTCGGCGCCCTCTTCTCGGTCTCCGGGTCGGACGAATCGGGGATGCTCGGCAGCGCCCGGCTTGCATATGCTATGGCGATAGACGGCCTCTTTCCCCGTGCATTCGCGAAGATCCACCCGCGCTACGGCACGCCCTACGTGATCCTTATCGCCCAGGGCGCTATCGCGTTCATCCTCTCCAACGTCGGGAACCTCTCCGGGCTGATATCCTTCGCCGTCCTCAACCTCGCATTCTCGTTCCTGCTCACCTGCTTTGCCCTCATCGTCCTCCGGAGAGACGACGGCGCAAACCTCCGCGGGCAGCACCTCCTCCCCCTTGCAGGCATCGCCATCTGCCTTTTCCTTCTCTCCTCAACCACAACCTTCGATAAGATCGCAGGGGTTCTGGTCATCCTGGCAGGCATTCCGATCTACCTCTTCTACTCCCCAAAGACAGACATCGGCCACCTCAAAGATCTCTTCCTCTCTGAAGAGGCCGTGTTCCTGCGACGGCTCGAAGCAAAGGAGACGTACCTTGCAAACCTCCTGGGCCTTCTCCGCACGGTCTTTCGATGGGTCGGGCGGCCGCGAACCCGGGGGTAACGGTTATCCCGCAAACCCGGACCGGCCGGGTGAACCGGTTCCATAGACCCCGGATCCCGGTCGTACCGTCGCATCACGCAAAGGGATGCTTCGCCGTATCCTTCTGTGCAAGCACCTCGGCAACCGCCGGTTCGCCTTTGACAGCCCGGCGGATGGCGGTCTTTGTCGCCTCGTAGTTCCAGTCGTAGATCTTCTTCTTCTCCGCCGCATCCCACTCGATGAAGATCGATGCTATGATCAGCAGGTTATCAGCCTCCGCCTCCGGGATGATGCCCTCCGCGACACTGTCCACCACCGCCTTCGCGACGGCGGCCTGGGCCGGGCCGAAGATCAGGAGAGCCTGGCCCGCATTCTTGATCGTGACTTTGTTAACCATCAGCGTCGGGGGCTTTGCCGGAATATTCGGGGTGAGCACGGCAAGGAGCGGGGTGTGCCCCCGTGCAGGAGATGCGAGCGCCGTGACGAATGCCTGCTCCACGCTGCTCCCTTTCCTCCCGATGACCAGATCGACGTGGGCAACCTCCGGCCCTTCGCCGACGAGCGCTTCTCCGATGAGTGCATGTTCGAAATCAACCATAGTCTGATACCTCCTGAACAGGATTACGCCGGTATGGATGCATGAAGGTAATAAAACGTTGCGGAGCGTGGACCCTGCCGCGAGCGGGAACCGCAAGCAGTCGTCCCCCATGCTGTGCCCTGGTTATATGCGGTCGTCATACCGCCTATCCGCACGCACCAGGCAGGTACGGCCGGCGGCCGGGCCGCACGGAACGCCGCCGGGCCTGCAGAGATCATCCATGGTCATCCGGTGCTTCCCGAACCATACCCTTATATTTCCCGCTCCGTAGTATACCCAAAAACGCAACCTTGAGAGGGTTGCATCGTCTCAATCTGCGCCCGGCGCACCCGCCAAAAAAGGGGTGTTCCGGGCGCGTACCGGATCTATCGGGGGGCTGTCGTGGACTCGATCAGGATTGCAATCGTGGGCGTCGGGAACTGTGCCAGTTCGCTGTTACAGGGGATCGAATACTACCGGGGGAAGAGCGAGAAGGACGCAATCGGGCTGATGCACTGGGATCTCGCCGGCTACCGGCCGTCCGATATCGAGGTGGCTGCGGCGTTCGACATCGATGCGAGGAAGGTGGGTAAAGACGTCTCGGAAGCCATCTTCTCCCCTCCGAACTGCACCACGACGTTCTGCCGAGAACTGCCGAGAACCGGTGTCGCCGTCCGGATGGGGCGGGTGCTGGACGGTTTTCCCCGGCACATGCAGGATTATCGGGAGGAGTGCAGGTTCGTGCTCGCCGACGAGGAGGAGGCGTCGCGCGAGGACGTCGTCCGGACACTCGAGGACTCAGGCGCCGAGATCCTGCTCAACTACCTTCCCGTGGGCTCCGAGGAGGCCGCACGGTTCTATGCCGATTGTGCGCTGGAGGCGGGCGTCGGCCTCGTCAACAACATGCCGGTCTTCATCGCGAGCGATCCGGCCTGGGCGGCAAAATTTCGCGAACGCGGCCTTCCGGTCATCGGCGACGACGTCAAGGCCCAGCTCGGCGCGACGATCACTCATCGCGTTCTCGCGAACCTCTTCCGGCAGCGGGGAGTGAGGCTCGACCGGACGTACCAGCTGAACACCGGCGGCAACACGGACTTTCTCAACATGCTCAACCGGGACCGCCTCGCCTCGAAGAGGACGTCGAAGACCGAAGCGGTGCAGTCGGTCCTCGAAGTGCCGCTCGACGACGACGATATCCACATCGGCCCGAGCGACTACGTCTGCTGGCAGAAGGACAACAAGGTCTGCTTTCTCAGAATGGAAGGGCGGCTCTTCGGGGACGTTCCCATGCACCTCGACCTCCGCCTCTCCGTCGAGGACTCGCCCAACTCCGCAGGGATCGTCATCGATGCCATCCGGTGCTGCAGGCTCGCCCTTGATAGGGGTGTCGGCGGGCCACTCATATCACCGTCCGCCTACTTCATGAAGCACCCCCCGGTGCAGTTCCGGGACGATGAGGCCTGGCACATGACCGAGGAGTTCATCCGGGGTGCCCGGGACGACTGAAGGGGAACGTCACTCGATGAGGACGAGCCCTACCGAGGTGATGTTGCCGTGCTCGATCTTCCCGTACTCGAGGTCGCGGCAGGGGACGACGTGCAGGTCCCACCCGACCTTCCGGGCGGTGGAGAAGACGTCGATCCCGGCACCCTCCATCGTCGGGCGGACGAGGTCCATGTGCCGGCAGAGCCTGCGGATGCTCTCGTCGACGACACCTTCGTGCTCCTCGGCGACGCAGTGCAGGTGCTCGCAGTAGATGCACGGGTATCCCCCGAACCCGAAGGCCTTCGGGAAATCGTCGTAGAACGCCGTCTTCTCGAGGAGGTGCACCGTCGAGTTCACCCAGAGGATGAGGTCGCGGAAGAACGGGTGGAAGTCGAGCGGTATCTCGTCGGGTTTGAGGTCGGGGTGGCCGGGGATGCCCTCGAACCGGAGGAGGAGGGCAGTGCCGTACTCGCCGAGCAGCCGCCCCGTCTCGGCGGGGGTGGGGGCGTAGGGCGGGCAGGACATGTGTTTTCCATAGCCCTTGTACCCGAACCGGCACTTGAACCGCACCCACTCCGCGACGACCACATCATGGGCCGCTATCCGCCGTGCTTCCGCCCCCCGCTCCTGTGCAAGGGAGGAGAGTTTCTCGATCTCCTCCTCAACTTCGCGTCTCATCGCCTTTGCCTCGATGAGGGGTATCTGCCGGTTCCGGGTATTTATGGGTAGCGCGAGGGAGAGGGGGTTCGACGGCGGGGGGTGAGTGAGAAGGGAAGGTATGGGGACACTCAGGAGGAAGGCGTGCCGGAGGTACGAGTGCAATAGATGAGTGGGCGTGAGATGGCGTTGGGATTGCTATCGTGGCAAATAGGACAAGCAGAGCGATGATATACCCCGGTACACAGAATCGTGGGGGACTACGGAAACAGTAGAAATTGCCATAAATACCCATACGCTGGACCGCGGAAATATCACCATGCACGGGGGCGGAGACAGGGGAGGGGGGATGCTCCCCCCTCCCCGTCAGCCCCTCCCCCAACGGCGATAGCCCATGGGAATCCGTGTCCGGGGATTTGAGGCAATGAGTTAAAGAATAGGCGCATCACTCAAAAAAAATAAGCAGCTCAAGAACCGAAACCAAAGACCACCGCCACAGGCAGCAAGGTTCTCACTCCGATCACCTAAACCCGCTCCCACCCGGTGCAGACGTCCCGTCCGGGATCGAGGAGCACGTCGTGGGGGAGACCGATGAGCGAGACCGCCGCGAGCGCCCCGATGACGCCCCGGCCGCCGTGGAGGTGCGCCCCGAACCGCTCGGCGGCCCTCTCGGCCTCTTCCCGGCCGATCACCGCCTCCCTCGCGCTCCTCCCGTAGGCCCGGAGTGCGCCGGGCACCCGGAACCCCTGCCGGACGGCGATGCCCCACTCCGGGGACGCCGCCTCCCCGGCAACGAACCGCACGGCGGCCTCCTCGATCCGCGGCACGAGATCGGGATCCACCGCGAGCTCGATGCAACTGCACGAGTTCCCGGCCGTCCGGGCCTCGAGCCGGGGATTGAGCATCGCGACGCGGTGACCGATCGGCATGACGCCGTCGAGTTTCGCGAGGTGCTGGAGGAGGGCGAGGGCAAGGGCGAACGTCGCGCCCTCGGTCCCGGTATCGGTGTCGTCGATCCCGACGGCGACGTAGGCGAGCGCCCGGGTGACCACCTCGCCCTCGACTACCGGCCCTTCGCGGCGGACGGTGACGCCGCAGACGCCTTCGGCGAGGGACATCATATCGGTGAGCGAGTAGGCCGGGCCGCCGATGGACCGGATCTGCTGGCGGACGTAGCCGTCCTCGTGGAAGACGCCGACGATCCCGACCGCCGGCGCGGGGTCGAGCCCGACGGCCACCTCCCGCCGCCCGAGGCTTGCCCGCTCGCGAAGCAGCGTCCCGTCCCGGCGGACGGACTGCAGGGCGCCGCCGGCACGGGCGTGGTGGAACTCGCAGAAGGCTGCACACCCCCCGCTCATGCACTCGTGATAGATCTCGACCTCGCCGCCGTCGACCGTGGTGAAGATCCGGCGGCAGGCGCTCTCCGGCATCACGCTGCTCGCCGCATACCGCGCCGCGTGCCGCCCCCGCTGCTCCTCCGTGACGAGGACGCACCCCTCCTCGATGAGACGGTTCACCCAGTCCTGGACGGTGCTCCGGGGGGTCTCGGTCGCCTCAGCGATGTCGGCCACCGTGAAGTAGCCTCTCTCAAGCGTCGCCTGACGCATCAGCCGCAGGTACAGTTTTCTCCGCTCAAGAACCCTGGACATGCCGCTCCCGGATGTAGAGGAGATCGCCGATCACGGCGCTGGCGGTCTCGGTGGAGCCCGCGCCCTTCCCGATGAACGTCAGGTCCCCGGCAAGGTCCGTCTCCACGGTGACCGCGTTGAGCGTCCCTTCGACGACGAGAGGGTGCTCTTTTGCAACGATCCGCGGCGAGACGCGGAGCACCCCGGCCTCCGGGACGATCTCGCCGATGAGCCGGATGGTGCAGTCCTGGTCTTCCGCAAGCCGCAGGGCCTCGGGTGTCAGGAGGGTGATCCCCGTCCTCTCCACGTCGTCGAGCGTGGTCTGCATATCGAGGATGGTGTTTGCGAGGATGACCAGTTTGATGCCTGCGTCGATCCCTTCGACGTCGTAGGTGGGGTCGGCTTCGGCATACCCGAGCTCCCGGGCCTCGGCAAGGGCCTGCTCGTAGGTGAGGCTATCCTCGCCCATACGGGTGAGGATGTAGTTGCAGGTGCCGTTGAAGACCCCGTAAAGCCGGGAGATGGTGTTGCCCGCAAGCCCCTCCTGCATCGCGTGGATGAGCGGGATCGCTCCGCAGACCGTCGCTTCGTACTTCAGGAAGACGCCGTTTGTCTCTGCAAGCGCCCGGAGTTCCGGGTAGGCAAGGGCAATCGGGCCTTTGTTCGAGGTGACGACGTGTTTTTGCCGCCGGAGGGCTCCCCGGATGTGGCCCAGCGCCGGCTCGCCGTCGTCCACGTTCGTCGGGGTCACCTCGACGAGGACGTCGTAATCCGCCTTTGCCACAACGTCGCCGGGGGTGACGTCCGGACCGCCGCAGGGGCCGCCGTTCTCCTTCCGGGCAAGCGCCGCCGCGAGGTCGATCCCGGCCGGATCGATGATCCCGCTCCTTGAATCGGCAAGGCCGGTGACGGTGATATCAAGGTTTTTTGCAAGGATTGACCGGGCGATGCCCCGGCCGACGGAGCCGAACCCGAGGATGGCGATCCGCATCATGTATCCTCCAGGGGTTCGATGATGAGGAGATTCTTCTGCTCCGCAACGCTGCGCAGGATCCGGATCGCCTTCTTCATCTCCGTCCGGGTGGTCGAACGGATGGTGATGCGGGCCGAAGACGGGGAACTGATCGCCGGCATGACGAGCGAGAGCTCCGTCACCTCGGCCGAGCCGGTCGTGTCGATCCGGCCGACCGTGTCGGAGAGATCCGTGTGCATCAGGTGCCCGATCATGATCAGCGTGCATTCATAGAGGAGCCGCTCCTCGTCGATGCGCACGACGTTGACGCCCTGCTCGCGGAGCAGTTCAAGGAGCCTCGAAAGACGCCCCTCGGGGAGTTCCAGCACGATCTGGACATCCAGCGCCTCCGTAGCCGCCGGAGTCTCCCTCTGGTGGATAACCGCGATGATGTTTCCCCCGACGGCCGAGATCGGCTGGAGGGCTGCAACCAGCTGTCCGGGTCGGTCCCTCATCTCGAGCTTCATAGATACCTGCAAAAAACCACCTGCTGAATAGTTGACCTGCCGGAGAGATAAGCCTTGTACCCCGGAACAACCCCTCGATGGGAGTGTGCCGGAAAAATTAGTGCGGGATGTTTTATTACTTCACCGACCCGGGTGCGGCGGTGACGATTGGGAGCGACCGGGCAAACTCGGGAAGGAACTCGGCAGGAATGCCCATGACGAGCTCGTTGTCCTCGATTCCCGAGAACCGGCGCGAACCGTCGCACCCGAGCGAGTAGTTGATCTTACCGGAGAGATAGGGCAGCGCGGTCGCGTCCGCACAGACCGACTGGATCCCCGACATCGTGGATTCGATCCGCCCTCCAAGCAGATAGAGCGTCGTCTGCGCGAGTTTCAGCATCGCCCGCGGGTTTGCAACGATGACGACGACGTGCGGATCGAACGGCGTCTTCTCGAGCGGCGCATAGACGGTCGCGTAGGTCTCGAGCTCCGGGACGTGCGGCACCTGCCGGATGGTCCGCATGCAGGCGGCCCAGCTCTCGAACTTGCCGAGTTTGTAGTAAAACTCTCCCGAACGGAGGCTCGGCGTGAGTTCCTTCAGCCCGAGCGCCCAGCCGCCCCCCATGCAGACGTGTTTGTCGGCGGTCGCGTAGAAGATCTCACCGTTCAGCCGTGCCCTGCTGATCATCTGGCAGTGGCGGACGGTCTCGTCGATCGGCCCGACCCCTTCGGGGATGCCGTCGGGGTTCTTTGCGAGTTTCACCGCGACCGGTGAGCCCCGCAGGTTGAGGGCAGTCTTGAGCGTCTCTGCGATCTCCGCGTAGGGGATCTCCGTGCGCATCTGGTCTTCCATAATCGTGCTCACTCCTCTGTGGAGATATTCCCCGCGGTCACTCATAAAATCTCTGTTCGAGGTATCGGCAGGGTCAGAGATTGCGCAATTTATGGTTCACCTTCTCAAAGAAGGGCTTGCCCGTATGGACGAAGAGCGCAGGCTGATCCGATTTTTTGACCGTGAGAGTGGCCTCTTTTGCGAGCTCGAACGTGCTCTGCCCATCGATGACGAGGTGCGCCGGTTTCTCGGTATCGAGGGTGATCTCAAGCGTCCTCTGGGTGCTGATGAGATGGGGGCGGGACGAGAGCATATACGGCGCGAGCGGTACGAGGAGGAACCCCTCTATCTGCGGGTCGACGATCGGCCCTCCCGCGCTCATGGCGTAGGCGGTCGAACCGGTCGGGGTCGATACGAGCAGGCCGTCGGCCCTGAACCGCTCCGCGGGCGTTCCGTCGACGTAGACGCCGAACCGGAGCATCTTCGCCGGACGGTCGGTGACGACGAGCCCCTCGTTGAGGGCGTCGCCGAGCAGTTCCCCGTTGACGGAGAGGCTGACCCGCATCCGGCTCTCGACACGGAACCCATCCGTGTGGGTGGCGAAGAACGCTCCTGCTTCGTCGGGTTCCAGGTCCGCGAGGAATCCTACCTCGCCCCAGTTGATCCCGAGGACCGGAACCTGCTTCTTCATCTGGTGGACGGTGAGGAGAACCGATCCGTCGCCGCCGACGACCACGACCAGGTCGCCGCCGATCTCCTCGAACGGGACGCCCTCTTCTCCGAGGTGTTCCGCCGTGCCTTCCTCGAACGTAACGTCGTGCCCCAGATCTTCGAGTTCCCGGGCGAGCGACGCGGTGTAGCGGAGCGCATCCGCCTCATCGATGCGCGATACAAGGACAATCTTCATGCGCGGTTCACCTCAGGTACTCGATAACCTTGTTGTGCACGATGCCGTTCGTGGCGACGAGGCTCCGTCCGACGGAGACCTCATCGGGGAAGACAAGGGCGTTTCCTTCGAGATCGGAGACCGTCCCACCGGCCTCCTCGCAGATCAGCATCCCCGCCGCTGCGTCGGTGACCCGGAGCGTCCCTCGTAGGTCGATAAAACCGTCGATGCGGCCGCATCCGACGTAGCAGAGCTCGAGCGCCGATGCACCGAGGAGGCGCCAGCGCCGGATCTTCCGGCCGATCATCTGGACACGGGTCGGGTCGAACTTCCGGCCGTAGACGCTCATGGCGCTCTCTTCGAGGAGCGAGACCTTCGAGACATGAATGGGACGGCCGTCGAGGCTTGCCCCCCGACCCCGGACGGCGCAGAACGTCTCGCCGGTGGCGAGGTTCTGGACGTATCCCGCCTGAACGACCCCCCCTTCCGCATACGCGATGGAGAGGGCGTAGAACGGGATCCCGACCACGGCGTTGTAGGTGCCGTCGACCGGGTCGAGGAAGATGGTGCCGCTCTCCCCGTCCATCTCGGCGCACCCGAGTTCTTCGCTGATCAGGCGCCGGCAGAAGGGGTGGCACGTGAAGTAGTCCACGATGATATCCTCTGCGACCTGGTCGATCTTCTTGGTGGGCGTGCCGTCCGCGCCCATCCTGACGTACGCCCCTGCCTCAGGCGTTCCGGCCATGCCGGTCACGGCATCCCGGACAGCCCCTGCCACATCGTCACACGCCCGGATGAACTCCATCAACTCTCCTCGTTCCGTCTCGTATTCTACGGTGTATTTATGTACTGCAATCCAGATACATTAATCACGCGTTTGTTGAGTGAGACAATATGAAGGAACAGACAGAAGTTGGGAAACTGAAAGAGGGACGTTACGTCGTTGTAGATGATGAGCCTTGCAGGATTGTCTCCATCGCCATCTCCAAGCCGGGGAAGCACGGAGCGGCGAAGTCCCGAATCGACTGTATCGGCATCTTCGACGGCGTCAAGCGCTCGATCGTCCAGCCGGTCTCGGCAAAGACCTACGTGCCCGTAGTGGAGCGGAAGATGGCGCAGGTCATCTCGATCGCCGGCACGACCGTCCAGTTCATGGACGTCAAGGACTTCGAGATGTTCGAGCTCAATCTGACCGAGGAGCAGGTCGCCGGCCTCGAGCCGGGTAAGGAGATCCCGTACATCACATCCCTGGGCAAGAAGAAACTTGAGTGACCTTTTCTGGCTTACGAAAACGGGCATGCACGAGCTCGCCCATCTCCATTTTGCGGATGCGGATGCGTCATACGAGGATGCCCGCTACGCCGTCTTTGGCGTGCCTTACGACGGTACGACGTCGTTTCGGCCGGGGACGCGGTTCGGGCCCCGGGCGATCCGGGAGGTCTCGTTCAACTTCGAGTCCTACGATCCCGCGACCAAAATAGACTTTTCTGAAGTGCCGATCACGGATCTCGGCGACCTTGCGGTCTCCCGGCTGCCCGAGGAGGTCGCCGGAGAGGCCGCGGACGTCGCGGGGGATATCGTCCGCGACAACAAGGTGCCGGTGATGCTCGGCGGCGAGCACACCGCGACTGTCGGCGCGGTCCGGGCCGTCCGGCCGGATGTCTATGTCGTCTGCGACGCTCACCTGGATCTCCGGGACGAACTCGACGGGACGCCTTACAGCCACGGGTGCGTCACCCGGCGCGTCCTTGAAGCGGTCGAGGACGTCGTCATCATTGGCGCCCGGAGCGGCGATCGCGAGCAGTTCGAGATTGCGGCGGAGAGGACGCACCTCTACACCGCCGATACGGTGCGGGAACGGGGGATCGACGCCGTCCTCCGGGAGGTGCGGGAGCACGTTGCGGAAAGGAGGATCTACCTCTCGATCGACGCAGATGCGATCGACTGCTGCCTCACCCCCGGTCTCGGGACGCCCGAACCGTTCGGGATGACGCCGCTCGATATCCGGGAGGTCGTGCGTGCCCTCGCGCCGTACGCCGCAGGGTTCGATTACGTGGAGGTCGCGCCGTTCGATTCCGGGCAGACGGCGGCGGTGGCGGCGCAGATCGTGCGGGAGTTCATCGCCCGGCACTGGCTCGCCGGGCGGTGAAGATCCAGATTCCTTTCTGCTATTCTCGTCGATGGCGTGTTCAACGGAGCGCGCTCCCTCTCAACGATCCGGGGATTATATTCGGGAACCGGACGTCCCCAGAGCTTCACCAGCCTGCAGAGGCTCTGTACATCTCAAGGTATCGGGCGCAGGAATTGTTGGCGTTCTAGAGGATGCATCGATAATATTAGCCTTTTGGCATATCGAGGCCTCATCTGGAGCCCGGCCGCCCTGGAGAGAGTGATCCGCCTCCCCTGTCGGTTCTCCTCGCAATCAGGCTCCAATTCCATACGGCTCCCTCAGGAAACGCGACCTCTCCCTACATTCCCGGAGCAGTAATCATTATAGTTGTATATCCACAACTACTCCGTTGTATGCCGTTGGTCAAGCGGCCGATCGCCCATGAGTTCGCGGCAAAGGCACGAGAGGCGTGCGGAGACGCGATAGAAGAGATCATACTCTTTGGCTCTGTAGCCCGGGGAGATGACCGGCCGGACTCAGATATCGATATCCTCGTAATTACGCCTGAAGAGGACTTTCGACTTCGCGAATTTCTCACCGGACTTGCTTTTGATCTGCTGATGCAGACGGGCGAGCGAATCTCGGTCAAGGTACTCTCCCGTGCCGATGTTGCGGCGCACCGGCAGTATCCCTTTGTCAGACATGTTCTCCAGGACGGGGTGGCGGTATAAAGGATGGGTGATCAGTCTGTTATAACAGCGCTTCTCAGGAAATCGCATCAACGCCTCGATGCGGCGCGCATCCTCTGCACCGAAGGCCACCATGAAGACGCGATCAACCGGGCCTACTACGCAATGTACCTTGCGGCTCTTGCTCTTTTGCACCGAAAAGGTGTAGAGATAAAATCTCATGCAGGGTTGATCTCGGCTGTCGGTTCTCTCTATGTTAAGACAGGGGAACTTCCCCCTGAACACGGACGAGCGTTGAACCTGATTGAAGAACTTCGGGAAGAAGTGGACTACACGATCTGCCGGGAGATTATGCGAGAAGAGGTGGTGTCGATCATCACTAAGGCAATGGATTTCGTCATGTGTGCAGAACTGATCTGCGCAGAAGATTATACGAATGAGTCGCCTTCCTCGCACTAAGACTTTTGATATCTAAGAGACCCTTAACGAGAGCACTGGTCTCCACCGTCCATCCCATCAGGGCAACTCGCCGGGCAGATTCAGGCATTCTTAATGTGACCGCTCGATATCCAGAAGGTGATGTGGGCTCTTGCGCTACAGGTTGCGGGGCTCGGTTACGTGGAGATCGCACGTTTGATACTGGGCGACGGTGGCGGCGCAGATCGTGCGGGAGTTTATTGTAAGGCACTGGCTCGCCGAACGGTGAAACTCCGGAACCTTTCGGCACTTCTTATCACGCCCCCTCCAGGGGAGGGCCGGGAGTTGAGCACCGGGAGATATAAGAAACGACTTCCTGAAAAGGAAGGAGTTCGATGGGCGTCCCCTTCCCGGCAAATGCGGCTTAGGGCAACCGCATCCTTATGTACCTATGTATGTCTCCGGCACCTGGATCTTCAGGTGGTAGGAGTCGATGCACCGGGTGTTGACGACGAAGTAGTAGTCGTGGTAGCCCTCGTAGAAGGTGCTCACCCACTGCTGCTTCTTGAGATCGGGCTTATCCTTCACCGCCAGGAAGTCGGCGAAGTTGAGGGTGAAGACCCGGACGAACCGGTTCGGGTCTTCGGCGTCCATGACCTGGCAGTTGAAGAGCGGGATCTCGTCGTTTGAGGTCGCGATATCCGAGTAGTCGAGCCGCCAGATCGGGAACGGGACCCGGACGATCCCGGTCGTCCCCGACCATTGTCCGTCGATCGTCGCGTAGGTCACCCATCGGGTGACGCCTGACGCGGTCTCCGGCGGAAAGGCGGTCATGTTCGGGCTGCTCTCCCCGGCCGGGATCTGGTAGGTTGTCGGGTCGACGAACCCGAGCGGCCTGGGCTTCCCGTCCCAGGTGGGCACCGGGGTCGGCGTCGGCGCCGCAGTCGCAGGGGGCATCGTGGGCGTCCATGCCGGGGTTATCGCCGGCTCCGGCTCCCCGGCCCCCCAGAGCGCCGTCGGTTCGCCGGTCGCCGCCGGCTTGACGATCAGGGCCAGCACGAGGACGACCACGATGCCCAGAACGACGTAGGTAAAATCCTGCTTCTTCGTCATATCCAGCTCCTTCTTCCCCTTCGATTGGGACCATCCCGTGCGGCCGATCCGCCTCTCCGTTTCCGGTACCCGGAAATTGCATTATATTTCCCATTTCGAAACGTTTTTTCCAAAACGGGGCGGTCATCCGCGTGGTTTTTCGGTACAGGTATCGTTGTACCTCCGGCTACAAATACTTGTCTGAGACCGATGCGGGCCGTTAAAAGGGATTTTATACGGATTCATTATCAAAAAGGGCAGTTTTCAAATCCCCTACTGTTTGAATAACTTTTTATACAGGCTTACGCATATACTCAAAAGAACCGTATTGTTCCGGATGATAGGCTCATTCGGACTCCGGTAACAGGAGGAAACGTTTCATGAGCAAAATGATGAGAAACGAAGACGCATTCACCGGCCTTGAGGCCGCGATCGTCCTGATCGCCTTCATCGTCGTGGCCGCAGTCTTCTCGTATGTCATACTCGGCGCCGGGTTCTTCGCGACCCAGAAGAGCCAGGAGGTCGTGCATACAGGCGTTGCGCAGACGAGCTCGACGCTCGAACTATCCGGGCCGGTGATTGCCCAGGCATCGAGTACGGCCTACCTTGGAGAGGTGAGCTTCTACCTGCAGCTTGCAGCCGGCGGATCGCCGGTCGACATGACGAAGGTGACCTACACGGTGGCGACAACGGAGCATCTCGTGACGTTTGTCGATGTGGATTCTAAATCCGAGGGACAAACCAAGGTAAAACGGGAGTTCGTCGGGAAACAGAAGAATGATAACCACCTTCTCGAGAAACACGAGATGGTCATGATCACGATCCCGCTGACCGGTGAGGGCGACAAGGGGTTCAAGGGTAAAGCGATCGGGCCCAACGTTCGGTTCAACATCGACATCAAACCGGATATCGGTGCAGCGCTCCCGATGACGAAGACCGCGCCGCCGGCACTGATTGGAAACGGTTACTACGAGTTGTACTGAGGTGATGAAAGATGAGAACTTTATTCAAGGATGATAATGCATTCACCGGCCTTGAGGCCGCGATTGTCTTGATCGCGTTCATCGTCGTGGCCGCGGTCTTCTCGTACGTCATACTCGGCGCCGGGTTCTTCACGACACAGAAGAGCCAGGAAGTCGTCCACACCGGCGTGCAGCAGGCAAGCTCCAGCATGGAGGTCATCGGCAACGTCTACGGAATTTCGACGACTGGAGGCGAGAACCTGCAATACATCAAGTTCACCATCGGCAACACCGCCGGGGGCACGGCACTTGATGTCAGCAAGATGGTTGTAACCTACACCGATCCAGAGACACGGTCTCCGGATGTCAAGTATAATTCGACCGGTAATGCTGATAGCCTAAAGGTGGCATCAGGAAAAATGAAGAAATCACCCGATTTAGAAGATGACAGCGATAAATTGGGCGAGTGGTGCATTCTCGAGAAGGTAAATGCAAACACTGATACGATCCTTGAGCCCGGCGAGCAGTTCATCATCGGCGTCTCGACCCCAGGGACCGCAAAGGTGAACGTGCCGTTCACGGTCAACCTGCAGCCCTCTGTGGGTGCGGTCTTTGCGCTGAAGAGGACGGCTCCGGCAGGGATCTACCCGGTAAACATCCTCTATTAATCTCTTTTTTTCGGGTTCTTTGTGCGAACTCTTACCCGGCGATACAATCCACCAGCTCGCCCGGTAACGCCCTGCTTTCCCCGGCAATGGGTTAATGACGATCGCTTCAGGGTATTGTATCTACCATTGCTCATGGAAGACCAACCAGACATGGAGATGGCCCTCCACTCTCCGTACTATCCCCCCACCAGGCAGATGGACTTTCATGCGCGCCCGGTCTTTTACTCGGCACCGTGAATATCTTCCATGAAGTTCTCCCGGTCCGGCGAGTGGACGATTTTTGAGAGAGATCATTTTTATGTCGGGTTGTGCATATACTCCATGTAATCGTTTCGATCCAGAAAGGCGTTCGCCCGGATCCCGATAACAGGAGGAAAGGTTCCTTGAGCAGGTTGATGAGAAAAGAAGATGCGTTCACCGGGCTTGAGGCGGCGGTCGTCTTGATCGCGTTCATCGTCGTCGCGGCGGTCTTTTCGTACGTGGTGCTCGGCGCCGGGTTCTTCGCGACGCAGAAGAGCCAGGAGGTCGTGCACACGGGCGTTGCGCAGACCAGTTCGTCCGTAGAGGTAGTCGGAGACGTTATCGGGATGGCAAATGTTGCCGATAAGCGTCTCGAAAGTATCCTGTTCACGGTCAAGCTCTCGCCCGGTAGCGGTGCCATCGATTTTGATAACGTCGTGATACTCTATTCGGATGCAAACAACGTCAAAACCCTGGCGAGAACGACAAAACCCGGCAGCACGACCACAAACGTCGGCGCAGGCAGCGGGTATGCCTCCCGTGGGGAGTGGTATATCTACGAACGGCTGAACAGCAATGACGATCTTCTCCTTGAACCGTTTGAGCAGTACACGCTGACGGTGGGAATTCCGGATGATGTCACTGTGGGGATCGACCATCAGTTTACCGTGGAGATCAGGCCGGCGGGCGGCCAATCGTATGCGATTACACGAGTAACGCCCTCACGATTCATGGCAGTTAACATACTTCGATGGTAACCGGTTCAACTCCCCCCCGATATCCATCCATTTTTGAGTGCGCGAGATGCTCCCGCCCCGGCGAAGAGTATCAGGACAATTGTCTAAAAAAACCGGGACTCAGAGGTTTTCCAGCCCCGAAACCCCGATATTGTGCTGGAAGAACGCTTCGACGAGTGGGATCCAGAGCGGGTAGCCGTTGAACTTCGCCACGGAGTAGAGGAAGACCATCATCAGCTGCCACGTGAACGGTACGGCGACGAGAAGGAGCAGGACCGCTGCAATCCAGGCGTCCGGGATGCCGAACCGCTTCTTCACCGCGATGAGGACAAGGGCTGCCGCGAGCAGCGCGAACGTGATCTGCGTAAAAAACATCGTGTAGCCGGGGTACTGGCCGCCGTAGGGCTGGATGAGCATCATCGCAACGAGCAGCACCGGCGCCACGACCCCGATGGCGGCAATCTGCCAGAACGTCCTCCGCTTCGGCTCGACGCCACCGTTAAAGCGCGATATGGCATAGATCCCGAGCAGCCCCGCGGGCAGGTAGAATGGGGCAAGGTAACGGATATCCGGGACGATGCCGTGGCTGGCGTTCAGCCCCGGAAGGCTCCGGGTGTAGGCGACCCAGACGGCGCAGGCTATGACGACGAGGAAGGCCACCACCGCGAGGTTTTGCGGCCGCTCCCCCCTCCGCCAGTCCAGGTAGATCACCGGGAGCAGGATGATCGCGAGGACGATCAGCGGCGAGACCGCGACGAGGCTCATGTTCCCGGATGCCGGAGCAAAGAGGATGCCAAAGATATCACCGGGCAGGGTCGACCACGACGGGGAGAAGTGGTTTGCAAGGACCGAGAGGAAACCCGAGATCCCTCCCGGCGGTGCCGGGACCGATTGGACGACACCGTTTACGGCCTCGCCCGCACCGATGATCTCCTCTCCCGAAGCACCGGCGAGGAGCTTCTTCTCGTAGACGTAGAACGCGGGCACCAGGGGATTTCCGGTCACGAGAGCGTTGTTTATGAGCAGGGGGATGGCCCCTATGACCGTAGCAAGGGGTATGCAGAGCGCTCTGACAGCCTCCACCGGAGGTTTCTGCAGGAGGCCGCGGGAGACCTGGAGCGCGACGTAGTAGAGTGCGGCAAAGACGAAGACCGTGAACCCGACCTCCGGCCTTGCCCACGCGAGCAGCCCGATGAATGCAAACCCGAGCGCGGCATCCCGGAGACTCCCGTACCGGATGTAGCGCACCAGGAAGAGGACGACCGCCGCGGTCATCGCTATCAGCAGCATGTGGTCCTTTGCGTTCGCTGCCCAGAAGACGTACGACGAGCAGGCGATGCAGGCGATCGTCCCGAAGATGGAGAACCAGGTATCCTCGAAGACGATCTTGCAGATGAGATAGATCATCACCGCGAGCGCGGCAAAGAGAAGATGGTTCGTGAAGATCACCGCTGCGGTCTCAATAGGCGCGTCCGGCGCGGTGAACGGCCACGGGTAGTAGAGGGCAAGGTTTGCGAGCAGTCCTGCGAACGCCGCACCGATCACGAGCCAGGTCCACCGGACCCCGTGCCACCGTGCATACTGCGGCCGGTAAGCGTCGACCAGCACCGCCATCGCGACCGGGAGGAACGACCAGAGGAGCACGATAGCCAGCCTGAACTGGTCGCCGAAGAGGCCGAAGAACCAGAGCGCAGGAAGCGAGAGAACGGGGAGCATCATCGTGTAGCCGAGGAGGTTATGGCGGGCCTGGAAGTAGGGGCCCGGCGTCCCGTTCAGGAACGTGCCGTACTTCCCCTCGTTCACGGTTACCTGGTGACCCTCTCCGAGCTGGTGAAGCTGGTTGACGGTGATCCACTCATCGTTCAGGAAGAGCGCCGGATTCGAGAATGTTAATGTAAGGAAGAGCGCGAAGAGGAAGATGAGCACCGGTATGAGGTTTTTGCTCAGGAGGCAGGAGAGTGCCCCCTGTTCCTGCTGATTCCCGGGTTCCTCTGTCCGATCCGGTTGAGGCTTTGTTGTTGACTTTCGTCGTCGTGAACTCATGATAACCGCCCTGATGCGTAAAGAGGAGCTGAACTATGAATTAGTAATTTTTAGACTCGCCAATTTTAATATCTTCGTAAAAAGTCTTCGCATTCAAATGCGAGAAGTATATCCTGGCAGTATGAATAAAGAGAGGAATGGCACAAGCCGCGATACCCCCAAACGGCTCCCGACGAGCGCTGGAGATCCGGGAGGCTCAAGTCCGGCGTCCAGAGTATGCGGATCGCGCGGTATTTCCCAGAGAGATAATGTGCGGCCACGCCCGAACCATGTTTAATATCAAAACCGCAATATCCTGGTAAAATACACCGATTTTCATCAAAAGGGAGCGCACGAACTGCTTTAGAAAGCGATATGGTTATCCCTGACCACAAGAGAATATAGGTAGCAAGTAATGCACCCCGGCAGGGCAGCCGGAAATTCTCCGGCACCTGCCTGCGGGTGCAGACGGAGCGCTGTCGTCATGTACCGAGAACACCGGATCGCAGTGGTCGTCCCTGCGTATAACGAGGAA
>NZ_FMID01000042.1 GCF_900095385.1 Methanoculleus chikugoensis | reverse complement strand
GGAACGATCTCCCTCGTTCGTCAGCGAACTTCGAAGTAAGGGGTGCTCAGAAGAAGAGATTGCTGAGGCAATCCGTAGCCTGCCGCGAGTTTCATACCTTGACGGATGGACGGAGGCGGATGATAAGCGGGTATCGCCCCTTCTGCAACAGGCAAGGGATGAATTGAACTACTCGATGCACGGCGGGATAGATCTCCCGACAGAGGATTGGGCCTCGGGACCCGGGCACATTGACTCTCCGCTTACAGAACCCGGTTCTCAAGCGGATGCGGTCGTCGCCCTCTCTAATCCAGGGGCTGCTACAACAATTCTGTACCCCTCCGGAGGCCTCCGGGATCCGGAGCCGGGAGCATCCGCCGCGAACCTCCAGCCATCCCACCGGTCTTCACCGGACCGGGGATAGAAGACCTCAAAGCCGGCCTGAACAGGCAGGAGCCCGTCACCGTCACGCTCGGAGGGCTCCCCGTCTCGAAAGGCGGGGGCGGGATACCGCTCTCAACCTTCACCGCCGCCACGAACAATCTGATACGGGAACACTACCTCTACCCCAATGGATCCCTCATCGGGTTCGGCTACGACATCGACGGGTATCTCCGGGTGAGCATCTGGAACGGTCCCCCTCCGGCTGAGAACGTCTCCTCGATAGAGGCGGTGTATGCGATGCTCGATGAGCGGGCTCGGGAGATGGGAATCGAGAGTATCCCGGTGAAGTTCACGGTATTCATCTCCCCGCCGGATCTGGTCATCGGCCCCCGGATGGATTCGTCGGGGTGGAGACGTCTCTGGGGTGCGGCGTGAGGAGGCCCTGATCGGGGCCGGAGTCCCCGCCCAACCCCCACACGGTTTATCACCCGCCGCCCCCATATTTACAGGAGAGGCTACACCATGGAGATCGCGTTCACCAAACTGCAGGGAAACGGCAACGACTTCGTTCTGATCGATGAGCACAACGGCGAGGTCATTCCCGAGGATATGAAGGGGGCGTTTGCGGCGCTCTTCTGCGACCGCAGGTTCGGCATCGGCGCCGACGGCATTCTCTTCCTCCAGGCGTCCGAGGCGGCCGAGATCCAGATGCGGCTTTTCCAGCCCGACGAGAGCGAGGCCGCGATGTGCGGGAACGGTATCAGGTGCCTCGCGAAGTACGCCTACGATGCCGGCTACGTGAAAGAGTCCTGCTCGGTCGAGACCGGGGCGGGGATCGTCCAGGTCTCGGCAGGCTACGCCGACGACGAGTTCACCGCGACGATCACGATGCCTGAGCCCGCGTTCGAGCGGAACGGCATCCCGGCCGTCGGGAACGGCGAATACAGAGAGGAGATCCGGGGTTTCACCGTGTATGCCGCGAACACCGGCGTTCCCCACGCGGTCGTCTTCGTGAAAGAGATCGGCGCAATCGAGATCGGCATTGTCGGCCCGGCCATCAGGAACCACCCTTCCTTCCCTGAGGGCGCGAACGTCAACTTCGTCGAAGAGGCCGGCGACGACACGATCCGGATCCGGACGTTCGAGCGCGGCGTCGAGGGCGAGACCGAGAGTTGCGGGACCGGCGCGACGGCGTCCGCCGCGGTCGCCCGCCATCTCGGCAAAGTCGGCGACACGGTGCGGGTCGAGACAAAAGGCGGTCCGCTCGTGATCCGGTTCGGCGAGACCGTCACGATGGAAGGCCCCGCCGAGACGGTCTTTACCGGCGTTATACCGTTCTGATCCCGTCTTCGGTGATCACGAAGTCGAACGAGAGCCCTTCCGGCCGGGACCGGTGCTTCCGGAGCATCGCCCGGCGGACACTATCCTTCTTTTCGAGCCGTATGATGGCCTTCGAGAGATGTTCGAGCGCCGTTCCCCCGAGCCCCGCCACCCGCTCGCGCTCCACATCCATATAGATCTGGTTCGTGATCAGGACGGGGATGTCGTACTTCTTTGCGAGCCCGAGGAGTTTGATCATGTGGTGCGAGAGTTTCCGTATCGCCTCCCGCCCGAGATCGAGTTCCGTCCGGTAGAGGGCGGTGGCCGAGTCCATCACCAGCAGCCCCACGGGGGCGTGGCCGTTCTTGAGCAGCCCTTCGGAATCGGCGATCATCGTCCCCTGCTGGGCGAAATCGAGCGGTTCGAAGAGGTAGAGCCGGTCGGCGAGCGCCCCGGCGTTCTCCCCGGTGATCTGCGTAAAGCGCTCCACCGAGAAGCCTTCGGTGTCGATGTAGACGACCGAGTTCCCGGCCCGGAGGCAGGCCACCGCCGCCATCAGGCAGAGGGTGCTCTTGCCGCTCGCGGGCTCGCCGTAGATCTGGGTGATCGCCCGCCGTTCGAGCCCGCCGCCGAGCAGGTCGTCGAGGCCCTGGCTTCCCGTGCCGACCCGATCGGTCTTCATGGTTCGAGCACACCCCGCTCGACGAAGAGACGGCGTGCTGCCGCCTCGACCGTTCCGGCGACCTCACGGAACGGGAGTCCGGTCTCCCGTGCGCACGCCGCCGCCTGTTCGTACTCCGCCTTGAACGATACGATCTTCCCCTCACACCAGCCGCACTTCACGTCGATCGTCGTCTCCTTCCCCCGGATCGTCACCGTGACCGGCTCGATCGTCCGCTCCGCGACGGCCCGGTGCACCATCGGGATGCACCGTATCCCGAGCGTCCCGAGTTCCCGCGCCATCACCCCTACGAGGCGGTCGGTCGTGTCGGGGGAAGAGATCACCCGGACGAGATGGCCGCTCCGCCCCTTCTTCATCATCACGGGAATGGCGCTTGCGTCCCGTGCCCCTTCTTCCATCAGGCAGTTGATCGTGTAGGCGAGAGCCTCCCCGGTGACGTCGTCGACGTTCGTCTCGAGGATGTCGATCCGGTCGCCTTCAGGAGCCTCTTTCGTAGAGACGAGCATCGACCGGAGGACGTTCGGCCTTCCCTGCGGGTTCCTGCTCCCCGCCCCGTAGCCGACCGCCCTGATCTCCACCGGTCCGAGGTCTTCGGGCCGGACGGTCGAGAACTCAGCGAGGAGGGCGGCCCCCGTCGGGGTGCAGAGTTCCCGCTCCTCGTCCCCGGGAACAGTTCGAAGATCCGACCCGGCGAGGATTGCGACCGTCGCGGGAGCCGGGACGGGGAAGGTGCCGTGGGCGCCGACCGCAAACCCCCGGCCGAGGGCGACCGGGCGGACGGCGACACCGCCGGGGGCGAGGGAGTGAAGGGCGGTGCAGGCTCCCACCACGTCGGCGATCGCGTCGTCCGCACCCACCTCGTGGAAGTGCGCCCCCTCTCCGTGGATACTCTCCTCGGCCCGGTGTATCCGGAGGAAGACCCGTCGCGCCATCTCCCGGGCGGGGGCGGGAGCGTCGCTTTCGGCCACCCGGTCGAGCACCTCCTCGAGGGTGCGGTGATCGACCGGGGCGTGCGTTCTCACCCGGACGGCCCGGATGCCGGAACGGTCTACCCGCTCTATTGTCGGTTCGCCGACGACTGAGCGCATGGCTGCCCGGACAAGCCCTTCGTCGGCCCCCAGATCGAGAAGGGTTCCGATGATCATGTCGCCTGCGGCTCCGTTGAACGGATCGAAGAGAAGTACGTTCATGCGCCTCCAGTACTTATAAATCCCCGAAATATAAGAACTAGAGGTAATGCCCGAGATATACTTGAAGGTAGATAGCGCTTATCCGGAGGATCAGGGGGCAGGCAAGGCACGGCTTGACCCTGATACCATGTTGCAGCTCAGGCTCAACCCGGGAGACCTCGTTGCTATCGAAGGGAAGCGTCGCACCGTAGCGAAGGTCTGGCGCGCCATGGTGAACGACTGGCACCAGGGCAAAGTCAGGATCGATAATTTTACCCGGCTCAATACCGGTGCGAGCATCGGCGACCGGGTCAAGATACGAACGCTCGACGAGGAGGCCGAGGCGAAACGGGTCGTGCTTGCGCCGCCCGAAGACCTCCCGAAACAGCTCCCCATCAACTACGGCAGCGTCGTCAACAAGCTGATCGACTTTCCGGTTGTGAAGAACGACTCCGTCCCCATCCAGGCCGGGCTCCCGTTCATGCAGCCCCAGCTCGTCGCGTTCAAGGCCGTGGTGGTCGAGCCGGAGAACGCCGTGATCATCACCAAGAACACGAAGATCGAGTTCTCCGAGAAGCCTGCGGCCGGATTCGAGGGCGTCAAAAGGATCAGCTATGAGGATATCGGTGGCCTGAAGGGCGAGTTGCAGCGGGTCCGGGAGACGATCGAACTGCCCATGCGCCACCCGGAGATCTTCAGAAAGCTCGGTATCGAGCCGCCGAAGGGCGTTCTCCTCTACGGCCCGCCGGGGACCGGGAAGACCCTGATCGCAAAGGCGGTCGCGAGCGAGAGCGGAGCACACTTCATCTCGATCGCGGGGCCGGAGGTGATCTCGAAGTACTACGGCGAGAGCGAACAGCGGCTCCGGGAGGTCTTTGAGGATGCACGGCAGCACGCTCCTGCGATCATCTTCATCGACGAGCTCGACTCGATCGCCCCCCGGCGTGAAGAGGTGACCGGGGAGGTCGAGCGGCGGGTGGTCGCCCAGCTCCTGACGATGATGGACGGGCTCGAGGAACGGGGCCAGGTCGTGGTGATCGGGGCCACGAACCGGCTCGACGCCATCGACCCGGCTCTCCGCCGTCCCGGGCGGTTCGACCGGGAGATCGAGATCGGGGTGCCCTCGGAGGACGACCGGATCCAGGTTCTCCAGATCCACACCCGCGGTATGCCGCTCGCGGACGACGTGGCGATCGCCGACGTCGCCCAGCAGACCCACGGATTCGTTGGGGCGGATCTCGCCGCACTCGCCCGCGAGGCGGCGATCAAGGCGCTGCGGCGCTACCTCCCCGAGATCGATCTCGAAGCCGACGAGATCCCGCCGGAGATCCTCGAGAAGATGGAGGTGCAGGCCAGGGACTTCCGTGACGCTCTCCGCGATGTGGGCCCGAGCGCCATGCGGGAGATCCTCCTCGAGGTGCCCCACACTGCCTGGGAGGATGTGGGGGGCCTCGAAGAGGCGAAGCAGGATATCCGCGAGGCGGTGGAGTATCCGCTCACCCGGCGGGAGCAGTTCGAGAACCTCGGCATCGAACCGCCGAAGGGCGTTCTCCTCTACGGCCCGCCGGGGACGGGAAAGACCCTGATTGCAAAGGCGGTCGCGAGCGAGAGCGGGGCGAACTTCGTCCCGGTCAAGGGCCCCCAGCTCCTCTCGAAGTGGGTCGGCGAGAGCGAGCGGGCTGTTCGGGAGGTCTTCAAGAAGGCCCGGCAGGTGGCGCCGTCCATCATCTTCTTCGACGAACTCGACGCCCTTGCCCCGGCCCGGGGCGGCGGCACCGAGTCGCACGTCACCGAGAGCGTGCTAAACCAGATTCTCACCGAGATCGACGGCCTCGAGGAACTCCGGGGTGTGGTGGTGATGGGCGCGACCAATCGGCCGGACATGGTCGACCCGGCGCTGCTCCGGCCCGGGCGGTTCGACCGGCTCGTCTACATCGGCGAGCCCGGGCGGGAAGACCGGCAGAAGATCCTCGCGATCCACACCAGTTACATGCCGCTCGAGGGCTCGACGATGGAAGACCTCGTGGCGATGACGGAGGGGCTCACGGAGAACGATCTTGAAGACCTGGTTCTCGCCGTGGGAGCGAACCGTCAGGTGAGCGTCGAAGACGTGAAGGAGCACCGCGCCGCGATTGCGTCGAACGAAGACGAGGGGCTCGTGAGCCACGTCCGGCGGAAGAAACTCGTCGACCTCTTCACGCAGCAGAAGATGACCCTGGACGATCCGGCGAGAGATCAGCTCATCAAGAAGGTTGCAGCCGAGACCGAGGGGTTCGTCGGCTCGGACCTCGAGGCGCTCGCGCGGGAGGCGGCCATGCTCGCCATGCGGGAGGGTGCCGCCGTCGTGAAGCCGTCGCACTTTGAGAATGCACGGGAGAAGGTGCACGCGACGATGAACGAGCGGCTGCGGCAGTACTACGGGAAGGTGCAGCAGCACTTCAAGGGCGGGCTGCCGAAAGAGATCCAGCCCCCGGAATACCAGTGAGCGGTTATCCGGGGCCCCCCGGAGAACTCTTTTTTACAACTTTCCGTCCCCGTCCGGAAAAATCCTCGTCTCTTCGGCCTGGGGTAATCTCACGCAAAAGTTCACGCGAAGCCGCGAAAGGGCGTTCCTCCCGGGTAAACCGATCTTCGCGCCCTTTCGCGGCTTCTCGCGAGCTAACGGGAGAAGATAACGATACAGCCTCACGCGAAAGACGCGAAGCCGCGAAGGATGGTTGTACGTGTATCTACCGAACTTCGCGCACTTCGGGGCTCAAAGCCTACGGCTTCTCAAGCTCCTGTCTTGCACCTTCGGTGCTCACGCTCCGGTTCTAGCGAACCGTCGCGTCCTGCGGACAGTTGCACTTCGCGTGAGGATCTCTCCTAACCCCTCACCGCCGCCCATACCAGACAGCGACAACCGCAAGCGCCGCAAGCACGACCACCCACCCGGCCGCCGCCTGTGTCGGCACCGCCGAAGGCTCCGCGGTCGTGCTCTCCGCCTGCGCCTCGATCCACTCGACCGCATACGCAAACTGGACGTCCTCCCCGGCCATCGCCCGCGCCAGGGTATCCCGTTCAAGCGGCACCCGCACCGTCGGGGCGACACCGCCGACCAACGATGCGTTGCTGTCGACCTGGATCTTCCCGTCCTCGTCGAGCGACGCGCCCTGCGGGAAGGCCGTCATGACCCCGAGGGGGAGGACCGGCCCCATCGACTCCATCCCGAACGCCCCGTTTGTCCCGTACCACGAGACGATCGCGCCCGTCCCGGACTCCGCAAAGACCTTCGGGAGTCCCTCGCCCGAACTGATGGTGTAGGGGCTGACGAGGAGGGCGACCGGGCCATCGTAGCGGTCGGGCCGGGGCTGTGTCCAGGACTCCCAGAGGACCGCGGGTTTTCCTGTCCCGGGGTCGTAGGTGGTGCCGTACTCGTAGAAGACCGGCCGGTCCACGAACCACCCACCGTAGGCGGCGGCCAGGTTGTCGTCCCCGCCCCGGTTGAACCGGAGGTCGACGACGATGCCGGGCGCCCCGTCCGCGATCGCATCCTCCACCGCCGCCTTGAAGGGCTGGTAGACGTCATAGGACTCTTCGTAGACCGCGATGTAGACGGTCCCTCCGGGGAGGGTCCGGGTGGTCACGGTCTCGTTCGTAATCATCGCCTTGAGTTCCGCCGACGATCCGGCCGCTCCGTCGTTCACCTCGCGGCCGAGGAAGATGCTCGTCCGGGCGAGGGTCTCGTAGCCGTCGTCCGCTGCGGTCAGGTTGATTGTGCGGGGGGCTGATCCCGCCGGGCCGGCGATGCCGACGGTCGCCCCGGCCCCCACCGGCGCCCGGGTCAGGAACCGCAGTTTCTGGAGGAGGATACCTTCGGCGGTCGAGGGCTTGACCGGGGTCCAGATGATCGACGTCGCGTCGATCGCCTCCCCGACCGGCCGGCCGTTCCAGGAGACCACCTCGTCGCCGAACCGGATCCCCGCCCGCTCCGCATCGCTCCCGTTTGCGACGTGGGCCACGATCACTTCGCCCGAATCGAGCCGTGCGACGGCGAGCCCGTAGCCCCCGCCGATATCGGCATGCTTCGCCCCGAAGTCGTCGGGAGCGAGGACCAGGACGTGCCCGTCGGGGATGGCGAAGACGAACTCGCGGAGCGTCCGGTAGTAGGCGGCGCTGTCCCGGTTCTCCTCGGCTTGTGCGATCTTCGGTGCGTAGGTCGCGTACAGCGCGTCCCAGTCGACGCCGCGCCACTCCGTGAAGGCGTAGCGCTCTTCCATATAGGCGCACGTCTCGCGGAAGGCGTCGCTCCAGGTCATGCTGCTGAAGTCGGGTGGGCTGTCGGTCAGGTTCGCCATGATCGGCGTGTAAGACGCCATCAGTTCCTCGTTGTAGGCCGTCTCGTTGTTCCGCTCGAACGGGATAGCGGCGTCCGTCCATACCATCCCGCACGAATCGGTGTAGAGGCCGGCGGATACCGGCGGCATTACGGAGAAGAGCAGGAGCAGCACGATCAATCCGGCTCTCGCTGTGCGCAAACTCTCTGGTTGCACGATCAACTACCCTGAACATCTGTCTTCTTGCCCGGGATTTGGAGTTTGCGTTTTCTTTCGGGATATACGGACCGGCGGGCCGGTGAGCTGCCGGAGATCACTCCGGCGGATACGCGACGAGCCCTTCCTTGACGCCCCGGACGAACCCTGCCTTCTTGTAGAGCCGGAAGACGTTCGGCTCGCGACGGCCGGTGAGAAGCATCACTTTGTAGCAGTTCTCTTCCCACGCACACTCGAGTGCATGGTCAAGGAGGGCCGTGCCGAACCCCCGGTTCCGGAACTCGCGACGGGTCACGACGTTCTCGATGAGCCCGTACGGCCGTGCGCCCCGGGTGAGGTTCTGGAGGATATGGAGGACGCACGTCGAGACGGCCGCGCCCCCGTCTTCGAGGAGGAAGATACGGGTTCGTGGGTCGGCAAGGATATCCTCCCAGGCAGTCCGGAGCGCACGGTCGTCGGCCTCCTCGTCGAGATCGTGCATCTGTGCATACAGGGAGAGGACTGCGGCGAGGTCTCCATGGACGGCCTCGCGTATGAGCGGCGTATCGACCGGCATACACCTCGATCTCCCTCTTCAACTAATCCCCTTTTGGTTTTGTCGGCGGAACCCCGGCAAGCCGCCTCCCCTTCTCCGTCAGGGTATACCGGACGCCTCCGGGAAGACCGGTCCCGCCGCAACACCCCGCACAATGGCGGCAGGAAGGCGCCCCGGCAGGTTCGCACCCTCCGCTCCGCTCGACAAAACCGAGACGTTCCATCATGAAGAGCCGCTCCGCGAGGGCCTCCTGCTGGAGGTTCAGTTCGGCCGCAAGCGCCGGGAGTACGAACCCCCCTTCCGAGATCCGCCGTGCTATCGCCCGCATCATGCCGCCGAGAGCCCCCGGAGGAATGTCCTGCCCCACGCGAGGTACCCGGCGGCACCCAGAACCGCGAGGTACAGGAGCGGGTTCATCGCGTCGGCAACCGACCATTCGACCCATTCCCCGACGAGATAGGCGTCGATCCCCAGTGCGCAGAGGGCGAGGAGTTCCACGAGCCCGAACGCGACCGAGAGGAGAACCCCGACGGAGACGAAGATCGCGCCCTCCCCGGCGCCCGCGGCGAGGTTCCGGACACCGGCGAGGAAGACGGCCCCGACCACGAGGAGGACGAACCCGCCGAACAGGTTGCCCGTGAGGTAGAAGGCTTCGAGGCCGGGTATGGGGCCGACGACGGCCCTGACCATCTGGAGCAGGCCGGCGGCGATGTAGAGTACACCGAGCACCGCTCCATAGACCAACTTTGCTGTATCGTTCATATCAGACACCTCCCATGAAGAGCCCGGCAACGCGCCCGACGACGAACGCGAGCAGCCAGGCGACGACGAGCCCGTAGGCGACCGAGAACCCGGTCCACTTCCACGACCCCGTCTCTTTCCTGATGACCCCCAGCGCCGCGACGCACGGGGTATAGAGCAGCACGAAGACCATCAGGGCAAGGGCCGTCGCCGCGGAGAGGCCCGGATCGGCAAGGAGCGCCGTCGGAAGCGTCTCTTCCCCGGTGCCGTAGAGGGTGCCGAGCGACCCGACGACGATCTCCTTCGCGATGAACCCGAAGATCAGCGCGACCGCGACCTTCCAGTCAAAGCCGAGCGGGGCCACCAGCGGTTCGAGCGCGTGGCCGATCATGCCTGCGAAACTCTCCGCGCTCCCGTACTCGACCCCGAACGGGAACGACGCGAGGAGCCAGACGACCAGAACGCCGGCAAGGATGATCGTACCCGCCTTTCGGATGTACATCGACCCCCGGCTCCACATATGGAGGAGGGCCGTCATCGCCGTGGGGATCCGGTAGGGCGGCATCTCCATGACGAACGGCGAGGCTTCTCCCGGGAGGATGGTGCTCCTGAAGAGCTTCGCGGACGCGATCGCGACGACGATCCCGAGGACGTAGAGGAAGAAGACCACGCTGCCCGCCTGATCGGGGAAGAATACCCCGGCGAAGAGGATGTATACGGGCAGCCTCGCGCTGCACGACATGAACGGATTGACCAGGATCGTGAGCAGCCGGTCCTTCTCGCCCTCGATCGACCGTGTGGCCATGATCGCCGGGACATTGCACCCGAACCCGATCAGCATCGGAACGAAGGATTTCCCGGGCAGACCCAGGGCGTAGAGCGGCCGGTCCATGATGAACGCGGCACGGGCGAGGTAGCCCGAGTCTTCGAGGATCGCGAGGATCAGGAAGAGTATGAAGATGTTCGGGAGGAAGATGAGGACGGAGCCGACGCCGCCGATGATCCCGTCGCCGATGAGCGAGGCTAGCCAGGCGGGTTCGATCGAACCGGCCACGAACCCGGCAAGCCACGCGAAGGCGGCATCGATCGCGGTCATGAAGGGAGTCGCGACCGTGAACGTCAACTCGAACGCTCCCCACATCAGGGCTAAAAAGATCGGGATGCCGAGATACCGGTCGGTGACGACGCGGTCGACCATATCCGAGGGGCGCATCTCCTTGAGGTTTGCTTTCCGGACCTGCGGCAGGACGGCCGCAATCGCCTCGTAGCGCTTGTCCGCCATCAGCGCCTCGTACTCGTCCGGGTCTATCCGGGAGAGGATCTCCTCCACGCGGGTCGATGCCGGTCCTCCCCGGACCTTCGCGAGGACGTTCTCGTCCCCTTCGAGGAGTTTGACTGCGAGCCAGCGGAGAGGGTACCTCCCGGCGAGGTCCCCGTCGGCTGAAAGCGCATCGGCAAGCGATGCGATCATCGTCTCCGTCTCGTTGCCGTAGCCGATGGTGTGCTCGTGGTGGAGGGAGGTCTCCGCCTCCCGGATCGCGGCGTCGAGGAGGTCCTTCAGCCCTTCTCCGCGGGTTCCGACCGTGCGCACGACCGGGATCTCGAGGAACGCCGAGAGCTTCCGGTAGTCGATGGGGTTGCCCTGCGCTTCGGCCATATCCGCCATGTTCAGGGCGATGACGACCGGAACCCCGAGTTCGGCGAGCTGCGTCGTCAGGTAGAGGTTCCGCTCCAGGTTCGTCGCATCCACGACCTGGACGACGATGTCCGGTCTCTCCTCCAGGATGAAGTCCCGCGCGACGACCTCGTCCGCGGTGTAAGCGGTCAGACTGTAGGTTCCGGGCAGATCGACGACCTCGAACTCGAAGCCGTTGCGGCTGGCCTTGCCGGTCTTCTTCTCCACGGTCACGCCGGGCCAGTTCCCGACATGCTGCCGTGAACCCGTAAGCGCGTTGAAGAGCGTCGTCTTGCCGACGTTCGGGTTGCCGGTGAGCGCTATCCGGATCTCTCGCTTCATGCAGCCCCCTTCGCGCACCCGACGATTATCTTCATCGCGATTCCCTTCGACAGGGCGTACCGGGCATCGCCGACCGAGACGATGATCGAACCCCGGTCCGCGCACTGGACCTTCACCCGGGCGTCGGGGCAGAAACCCATCCCGAAGAGACGCGCCTGCATCCCTTTGCCGGCACGGACATCGGCGACCTTCGCCTCGGTCCCGGCGGCGAGGAGGGCAAGCGGGCAGACGCCGTCCACTATCTCCCCTCCGGGACGACCTCGATGAGGCTCGCCTCGGCACGCCGTAGCGAGAGGCAGTACCCCTTCACCCGGTACTCCGTGGGATCGCCGAGGGGGGCGGCCCGGACAACCTCCACTTCCGTCCCCGGCACCATGCCCATGGCAAGCACGCGCTTTCTAAGGGCTCCGGCAGCGCGGACGCCGGCAACGCGGCACCGGCAGCCGTGGCCGACGCGGTCGAGCGTGGTTGTTGCCGCATGATCTGCTGAATCAGATGATTTCATACCGTTTTCTCTCTTATTCGGTCGATATAATCCGGATCCGAAAAAGTTCCGGATTTTATCGCCGGAGACGAAGATTCTTCGGATCTTGCGTGCGATCCGAGATTCAACGAGGGTGCCCGGCGGGGTTTCACGCTCACGACCACGCCCGGTATCCCGGGACAACTTATTTACCGCACTATGGACAAGTATATACATCGAAGTGCAACCCTGTAACGCGGAGCCCCCTGATGCCGAACTGTACCACCTTCCTCGATGCCAACGCCTGTAACCCCGATAAGATCGCTCTCGTCGTCCCCTCCCGCCGCGAGGTCTACACCCGTGCCGAACTCAGGGACCGGGTCGCCTGGGCTGCAGGCGGCCTCCTCGCCCTCGGTATCGAGCGCGGGGAGCAGGTCTGCATCTACCTTGAGAGTTCGCCGGAATACCTCATCACCTACCTCGCCCTCTGGCGGATCGGGGCCGTCGCCGTCCCGACGAACCGGGTATACACGGAGAGCGAGGTCCTTTACGCCGTCCGCGACGCAGAGGCCGTCGCCGTCGTCACCGACGTCGAGGGTGCAGGCCTCGTCGACCGCATCCGTGACCGGGCCCCGGCGCTCCGGCACGTCGTCGCCGTCGGGGGGGAGGCCGCGGGCGCAACGCCGTGGGCCGACCTCCTCCGGGGAGCCCCGTGTCGCCGTGCCGCCCACTGCCGGTTCGACGACCTCTGCCAGATCCAGTACACGAGTGGCACCACCGGCAAGCCGAAGGGCGCCATGCTCACCCACGGGAACTGGATCGCCGCGATGGATGCCGAACGTGACGTTCTCCGGATCACCGATGCCGACATCTACCTCGGGATCTACCCGATGGGGCACGTCGGGGTGAGCTGGGGGATCGCCACCCTCCGGGCCGGCGGAACCTACGTCGTCATGGAGCGGTTCGATCTCGACCGCTACCTCGAACTCGCCCGTGAATACCGGGCGACGATCGTCGCCGGGATGCCGCCGGTGATCCACTCCCTCATCCAGACCCCGCCGGGGACCGAGACGGCGCTCGCAACCGTCCGGGCGATGATCAGCGGCGGCGGCCCCCTGACGCCCGGCGTCTGGAAACCCTTCCACGAACGGTTCGGCATTCCCGTCGTCAACGCCTACGGCCTCTCCGAGACGGTCGTCGTCGGGACCGGGACCGCCATCCGCCCCGAGCACTACGCGAGCGCCGACGAGTTCCGGAGCGTCGGCACCCCGGTCGGGTTCTCGGAGGTGAAGATCGTCGATGCGAACGACCCTTACCTGGAACTCGGGCCCGGCGTTGACGGCGAGATCGCTCTCCGGGGGCCGGGGGTGGCGCTCGGCTACTGGCAGATGCCCGAAGAGACGGCCGCCGTCTTCCTCCCCGAAGGCTGGTTCCTGACCGGGGACGTCGGCCACCTGGACGAAGACGGGATGCTCTACATCACCGACCGCAAGAAGGACATGATCGTGATGTCGGGCTGGAAGGTCTACCCGACCGAGGTCGAGGACGTCCTTGTCCAGCACCCGGGCGTCCGCGACGCGGCGGTCTTCGGGTGCGCCGACGAGCACCGGGGAGAGGTTCCGGTGGCCGTGGTGGTTCCTGCAGGTAACGCCATCTCGCCCGACGAGATCGTCGCTTTCGCCCGCGAACGCCTCGCGGGATACAAGGTCCCCCGCCGGGTCATCATCGCCGGCGAGATCCCCCGGGTGAACGGGTGGAAACTCCTCAGAAAGCGTCTCCGGGAGGAGTATTGCAGCGACGGAGCGCATCCGACAGGGTAGTTATTTAGGAAAGGGCGGCAAAGATCCTGCGAGACATACCCGAGGTACAGACGTGGCCGACACCACCAAACGTTCGACAGGAATCGCGGGCCTGGACCTGGCGCTTGACGGAGGATTCTCACCGGGCACCCGTATCGTCATCGCCGGATCTCCGCTGAGCGGTCTTGAACTCCTGGCACAGCAGTTCTGGCAGGAAGGGGAAGGAGCGGGGGCCTACCTGATGCTCGATACGGCGCCGGGAGAGCATATGATCGACGCCCGGGGGATGGACCCCGCGGCGATGGCGGCGGCGATGGAGGGCGAGAAGATCGTCGTGGACTCCCTCTCCACGCTGATCGCCGCCTGGGGGATCGATACGGCCGCGAGGTTTCTCCTCGAAGATACCCGCCCGATCATCGAAGGGGGTGCAAACATCGTCTACCTCCTCTACGCGGGAGTCCACAGCCCCTCCGAAGAGGCGCGGATCATGCGGGCGGCCGACGTCTTCATCACCCTCCGGCAGGAGATCCACGGCAACGAGTTCGAGCGGACGCTCGCCATCGAGAAGCTCAAGGGTTCGGACGTGCCGCAGCGGGTCATCCCCTACCATATCATCGCGGACGGTATCGAGCTCTCGACGACGAGCAGGGTGGTCTAGCCGGTATATTCTGTCCGGGCCTCGCCCGCCGCAACAACCATATTTTTCAGTTTTCCGAACGCCGCATCGCGCGCCTGCATCCTGAGGCCGCAGTCGGGGTCGAGGAGCATGGCCTCCGGAGAGAAGACATCGATCCCGGCCTCGATCCGTTTGCGAACCGCTTCGACGCTCTCGATGCCCGGATCGGCCGAGTCCACGCAGCCGTAGCCGATCATCCGGCCGCGCAGGTCTTTTGACGAGAGCACCTCGAGGTTTTTGGGGTTGTTTGCGAACTCAAAATCGAATACGTCGACGTTTATCCGGAGGACGTCGTCGATGACGTTCCCGAGGTTCCCGCAGACGTGGAGGCAGACCGGCACCCGGAGCATCCCGGCGATCGCGTTCACCGCCTCGCGGCCGACGGCGAGGTTCGCCGCCCCTGTCGAGAAGATGGGCTCGTCTATCTGGATGAGCGCAACGCCGGCGTCCTGAAGGTAGTTCGCCTCGGCCGCGAGCGCCTGCGCGAGATCGAGAACCAGTTCGTCTTTGTTCCGGTAGAACGGCGTCTCGATCGAGAGGCCGTGGGCGAGCGTGCTCGGCCCGGTGAGGATGCCTTTCACTTTCGGGTGCCGGGAGAGGGCGTATTTCGTGTCCGCAAGGGTGATGGGTCGGGCGGCCGGCTGGACCTTCCCGACGACCGACGACCCGCGGATCCCGGGGAGGTGGGAGGTGAAAGCCCGGATCATGTCGCCCCGGACCTGGCCGTCGGAGATGATGTCGATCCCGGCGCCGATCTGGTCGGCGACCGCTGTCTCCACCGCATGTCTCAGCGGGTCCATGAGGGCGAAAACCCCCGATCCTTTCACCACCGGGTAGCTCCCGACCACGGTGGTCGGGAGGCGCACGCTTGTCAGGGTCATGGGACGGTCCTGTGCCGGTTATGCAAGCACATCGATCCGTAGGTCGGCGGTGTAATTAAATTCATGGCGTCAGTCTGTGCCGGTCACGCGGGAAGAGCACCGCCTCGCGGATGTTTGGAAGGTCGAGCATCGTCATCACCAGCCGCTCGATGCCGAGCCCCCACCCGGCATGCGGGGGCATGCCGTAGCGGAACGGCTTCAGATAGAACTCAAAACTCTCGGGAGAGAGTCCTTTCGCACGGATCCGCTCCACGAGGAGGTCGTGATCGTGGATACGCTGGGCGCCGGAGGAGAGCTCCATCCGGGGGTGCATCATATCGAATGCCTTGCAGAACTCGGGACGATCCGGGTAGGGCATCGCGTAGTAGGGCCTGATATCGGTCGGCCAGTCGACGATGAAGTAGTGCTGCCCGACGGTATCCCCGATCGCCCGCTCGGCCGCCGGAGAGAGGTCGTCGCCGAAGGTGAGTTTCTCCTCGATGGTCTTGTTCGCGATCTCGATCGCCTCCGTATAGGGGATCCGGGGGAACGGCTTTGCCGGAACCGTAAGTTCGACCCCGAGTTCCGCGAGCTGGTCGGCGCAGTTCTTCGCGACGTGGTCGTATATGTGGACGATCAGGTCCTCGAGGAGTTCCATGACGTCGTTGTGGTCGGCAAACGAGACCTCGACGTCGAGGCTCGTCGCCTCGTTGAGGTGCCGGACGGTGTTGTGCTCCTCGGCGCGGAAGATGGGGCCGAGCTCGAAGACCGCTTCGAACCCGGCAGCCATCATCATCTGCTTATAGAGCTGCGGGCTCTGGTTCATGAACGCCTCTTTCTCGAAGTAGGCGATCGGGAAGAGTTCGGTGCCGCCCTCGGTCGCCGCCGCGACGATCTTGGGGGTGGTGATGTTGATGCAGCCCCGGGAGGCGAGGAACGCGGTCGCGGAAGAGGTCACGGCGGACCGGATGAAGAATATGGCGCGGACACGCGGTTTCCTCGCGTCCAGGAACCGGGAGTCGAGCCGGGTATCGAGTTCGGCGGGGACCTTCTCGGCGACGTCGAGCGGGAGCGGGCTCTCTGCGGTGCTGATGATCTCGAGTTCTTCGGGGACGATCTCGCGCCCGCCGGGTGCTTTCTCGATTGCCTTTACCCTGCCCTGGACCCTGACCACCGACTCTCGCGAGACGTTCCGGGCGACATCAAGAATCTCTGCCGGGACTTTCTTCTTCGGGATGGTCACCTGGATGATGCCGGTCCGGTCGCGGATCAGGAAGAACGAGAGTCCTCCGAGGTCGCGAACCTCGTGTACCCAGCCGATGATCTCGGCAGATTCCGTTTCCGGGGTTACGGCCTGTATTGGTAGACGCATGTGAAAAACCTGGATACAGTGTGGGCCCCGGGAGGTATTTTGCTTTGCGCTCCGGCCCGGGAGAAGACTTCGGCGGGGCAGCCGCAGGAAAAGAGATCGGCTGCCCCGGGAGGTGCAGGTCTTAGAGGAAGACCGCTGCGGCGATGACCGTTGTCCAGCGGCCGTCCATGACCCCTTCCGCCGCCTGGCAGGTGTGGGTCGTGCTGATGATCCGGCCGCTCGCCTTGTAGATCTGCTCCCGCTCCTGCCACGCCCTGTCGGGGTCGAACTCGATCCCGAGCGTCGTCGCAAGCATGGTTGCCGCAAGGTCTTCGGCGTATTCGCCCGAGACTTCCGCCGTCTCCCCGAAGGCGTGGTGCTCGGAGAGGTAGCCGTAGGTGTTGCTCTCCTTGGGCATCGCGTGGCCGATGGCAGCGGAGGCGAGCCTGCTCGGCTCGTTGGTCTCATTCCGGGCCATGACGACGTAGACGATGCTGCCCGGGGAGAGCTCCTTTAAGCCTTCCTCCGGCGAGACCAGCTGGCAGTTCGGGGGGAAGATACTCGAGACGTAGACCAGATTGTACTTCTCGATACCCGCCTCCCTGAGAGCCAGTTCAAACGAGGCCAGTTTGTCTTTGTGGATACCCACACCTTTCGTAAAGAAACACTTGGTCGGAACGAACATTAGAGATCTTCTTATCGCTTGAATTTTTTAATATTTTCGGTTATAACAGTCACAAATCGAAAAAGGAATGAAATTTCCCCCATTTTCGGCATTAGGTGGGTAAAATGCCTGCAAACGGGAAATTAGCCTGAAAAAAGCGGGTGGTTATTATGCCCTCCGGTGACTGCGGCCACGCCGGATCGAGTCTCTCCACCCTTTTGGCGCGACCCGAACCGGGATTACCACCGTATTCGCCGCTGCCGCGAAAAACCCCTGCGTTCTCTCGGGGAATGGGGAGCGCGCCCGTCAGGCGAGGTCTCCCCGCGCTTTGATCACTTCGAGCGCCTCGAACGCCTCCCGCCGGACCTCCCTGTCTGCGTCCTGGAGGAGGGGCTGCAGCGCTTCGGACGCGCCCGGAGCGCCGATCTCGCCGAGAACGATAGCGGACCTGCGCCGGGTCTCGGCATCGCCGGCACCGGTGAGACCGATCAGGGCCGGTGCCGCCGCCTCGCCGACCCGCCAGAGCGCCTCCATTGCCCGGTGCCGGGCGGCCTCGTCGCCGTTTCCGAGGGCCTCGACGAGCGGGCCGACTGCCGGAGTACCGATACCTGCGAGCGCACCGCCGACGTGCCACCTCACCTCACGGTCGGGGTCGGCAAGCGCCACGATGAGCGGTGCAATCGCTTCTTCTGACCGGATCTCACCGAGCGCCCGGGCGGCCCACCGGCGGACGGACGGCCGTTCGTCCCGGAGAGCGGCCGAGAGGGGGCCGACCGCCGGGGCGCCGATACGGGCGAGAACCGCTGCGCTTCGCCGCCGGAAGTCCTCGTCATCGTCGCCGAGCGCCCCGATGCAGGACGCGACCGCAGCCTCGCCGAAGGCGGCGAGCGCGTCGCCGGCGAGAGCCCTGACCTGCTCGTCCGGGTCGCGAAGGAGAGCGACAAGCCCCTCGATGCCGCGCTCGTCGCGGGTTTGCCGCACCCCGGCGATCGCACATCGCCGCACCCGGGGATCGTCGTCGGCGAGCGCCTCCAGATAGGCGTCCCCGGCCGGGAACCCCTTGAGCGCCTCCAGCGCCCCGCAGCGGACGGCCGCGTCCCCGTAGTGCGCCGCTTCCTTCAGGGCATCCGTCGCCGGGTTCCCGATCGACCGGAGCGCCCGGACGGCGTCCTGCCGCATGGCGTCGTCCGCGTGCGAGAACGTCCCGATGAGGTGTGGGATTGCCGCCGGCCCCACCCGGCCGAGGGCGGCCGCCGCCTCCCGCCGGACGCACCAGTCCTCGTCGCTGAGCCCTTTCATCAGCGGGAGCACCGCGGCGTCGCCGATCTCCCCGAGCGCACGCACCGCTCTCCACCGGGCTACGATATCCTCGCTCTCAAGCGAGAGAGCGAGCCCCGCTACCCGGGCTTCCTCCTCCGCATCGACTGATGCGTCCGTTTCCTCCCCCTTCCTGCGTCCGAGCCGGTTCCACAGTCCCATCGGTATCCTCCGTACGATCGGTCTTCTCCGATGATGGTAGGTGGCAGGAGATGGAGTATAACCTTTCTGATCTTCTCGCCGAAGCACGGGAACCGTCCGTTGCCGCGCTCTACCGCCGTCACCCCCGGAGGAACGCTTATATGGGATGGGGCAGCACCCGGTCCTCCCGGGAGCGGCACGTTTCCGGGTCACGGCACCGTATTCCCACGCGCGTCCCGCAACGGGAGGTAAGAGATGGAACTGGAGGACGAACCCGGGCTCTCCTCTCCCAGGCCGATCACGATGACGAAAGAGGCGGAAGGCCCTGCCGCGGAGGAGGATATCCGACGCCGGAGAGGCCGGGCGGGGCACGAGATCGTGAAGTTCGAGAAGGATGACGGGGCATGAGGTCCGTTATCCGGAAGATGAAGTGAGGTGAGATGGATGTACGCGGATAAGACGGTAAACTGTGTCGGCGCCTGCCAGTCGCCCATGCTCCTGATCGAGGAGGAGATGGAGGCGCTCGAGAACGGGCAGATCCTGCAGGTGACGGCCGACAGGCACGACCTTGTCGAGGCGGTCAGGTCGTGGGCCGATAAGAGCGGGCATAAGGTCGAGGAGGAGCACGTCGCGAGCGGCGTTACGACCCTCATCGTGCGCAAGGGAGCGGCACCGGCGGCAGAAGCGACGTGACCGGCCGGAAGGGGTGCTGAAGCGTACGGCACGGGTACCGGACTCCGGACCCGCGGCACCGCGACCCCTGAGCGGCCGTATGCGCCGTTCCTGCTCGCGATGACGGTGCGAAGCATGGATGGAGATGATCCCGGCCGGGGACTTCCCGCCCCTCTCGGAGATCATGCAGCAGGCGATCTCGGCGGGGGCGAAGGTTGCCATCTGCGAGCAGCCGGCTCCCCGGCATGGAACCGGGCGGCTTCATTCGCGGGGACGGTCACCTTGAACGACCTCGCGGTCGACGCCGGAGCGGCCGTCTCGCCGGGTTACGGGGAAGAGGTCTGCCCGGCCGGTCTTTGCTTCTCCCCGGCCGACTCCGGGACGCAGGGACATTCGAAGAAACAGTTAAACGCCTGCGGGCTATTACATCGCTGTAGGTGGAAGAATGGCGGACCAGATCGGATACAGCCAGAAGGTGATGGAGCACTTCATGAACCCGCACAACGTCGGGGTGATCGAGAACCCGGACGGTTACGGCAAGGTCGGCAATCCCGTCTGCGGGGACATCATGGAGATCTTCATCAAGGTCGGGGACGACGTCATCGAGGATATCAGGTTCCGGACGTTCGGGTGCGGGTCGGCGATCGCGACGAGCAGCATGGTGACCGACATGGCAAAGGGGAAGACGCTCGACGAGGCGCTGAAGATCACCCGCGACGACGTCGCGACCGAACTCGACGGGCTGCCGCCCAGAAAGATGCACTGCTCGAACCTGGCGGCGGACGCGCTCCACGCGGCGATAGAGGATTACCGCAACAAGCAAAAACAGGGGTGAAGGGCTCTTTCAGCACCCGTAGATCAGGGTCAGGATACTCTTTGCAAGGTCGAGGCTCTTGCCCCGGTTGACCATGAGGGTGTCCTGGCGGAGCGCCCCTTCGAGTTCGACCGGGTCGCGGGTGTCCTGGATGAAGACGTCCACGAAGTCCTCGTAGAGAGCGTAGGTTCCGGCGGACGAGGGCTCTTTTCCGAACGCTCGCATCAGGGCGGCCGCCGGGCCGCTGACCGGCGCATCGCCGATGAACGGGCTGACGACGATGACGTGCTGCCGGCGGAGCGCCTCCCGCACCCCGGTGCACTCGAGGATCGGGGATATGCTCGTGACGGGGTTGCTCGGCCCGATCACGACGGCGTCGCTTCCCTCGATCGCATCGATCACCTCGGAGGTCGCGACCGGCGGCGCATCGAACTTCCGGACGACGCCGTCGATCGCCATGTCGCCGCGGTGCTTCACCCAGTACTCCTGGAAGTGCATCTCGCCCCTGGCCGTCCGGACGCAGGTCGTCACGACGGAGTCGGTCATCGGGAGAACGGTCGCCCGGACGTCGAGCGTGCGGCAGAGTGTGCGGGTTATCTCCGTCAGCCGCATGCCGCTCCGGAGCATCTCGCCCCGTGCGGCGTGAACCGCCCTGTCCTGGTCGCCGACGGCGATGTACTCGTCGATGCCGAGCCGTGCGAGGAGGTCGTGGGTGACGTAGGAGTCATTGCGGATCCCCCACCACCGGTTGGTGTCGAGGATGCCCGCAAAGAGGTACATGACCGTGTCGATGTCGGGCGAGAGGTGGTTGCCGGAGAGCCAGGTGTCCTCGGCCGTGTTGACGACGACCGCGATATCCCGCTCGTCCAGCAACTCCCGCATCCCGCGGAGGAGTTTCGGGGTTCCGGTCCCGCCCGAGAGGAAGGTTATCATTGGATAATTAGCGTATCAAGCCCATGCGTATATGAATTTTCCCAAACTTTGTCCGGGGGTCAATGCCCCAATTTCACGAAATCGCGTGCCGTATGACCGCCGTGATGTCCCAGGCGAGCGATTCGGCCTGCCGTTCGTGCATCAGACGCGTCTCCAGGCGGAGCGATCCGGGGACGTCGTCCGGGTCGTGGATGTCCTGGACGAAGACGTCGACGATATCCCCATACAGCCGGGAGACCGCCGGCGACGTGGGGGGTTCGCCGACGGCGTACATGAGGGCGGCGTCCTTTGGGTCGGGCGCGGCGCCGCCCCGAAACGGCGAGACCGCGACGACGAACGCATCGCGGAGGAGGTCCCGCATCCCGGCGCAGTCGAGGATGGGGAGGATGCTCGCCGCCGGGTTCGCGGGGCCGATCACGACGGCGTCGCTCGCCTCGATCGCCGCCCGCACCCTGTCCGTGACCGCCGGCGGTTCGGGCCCGACGAGTTCCCGGACTTCGGTCCCGGGGTCGGCGGCCATCCGGTACTCGAGGAGCGGGATCCGTTCGGTACCGGTATCGACGAAGAGGGCGGCGTCGCCGTCGGTCATCGGGAGGGCGGTCGCCCCGATCTTGAGCGAGCGGCACTGGCGCTCGACCGCCTCGGTCAGGGTCAGCCCCTCCCGGAGGAGCGCCGCCCGGGCGATCTGGACGGCCCGGGCACGGTCGCCGACCGGGAAGGGTTCGCCGCCCGCCACCTTCGGGAGGTAGTTATGGGTGGCGTAGGTGTCGCCCTTGATCCCCCACCACCGGCCGGTGTCGAGGATGCCGGCAAAGAGGAAGACGGCGGTGTCGATATCCGGCGCACAGTGGCCCCCCGATATCCAGAGATCCTCGGCGGTATTCGCGACCACGGCGATCTCGCTGTCGTAGAGGATCTGGCGGACGCCCCGGATGAGCGGGAGGGTCCCGGATCCGCCGGAGAGGAAGGTGATCATGGCTGAATGTTATTGTAGGTGGGGTGTCCGGGGGGTTAAGAGTTTCATTTGCTGTGGTGGGGATGCATACGGTATGAAGCAGAAAAGCAATGCTATCGTGTAAAGAATCCGTGTCGTTATAGCGAACAGGGATGAGCAACGCGGGCAATAATATCAAATATTATATAGTATTACATTATAGACTCAAATATCCATTGAGGCGTTCAGACAGAGGGCGTGCTGATCATGGAGAGGGTGAAAAGGTTAAACGCACTCCTTTACGCAATGGAGGAGTACCCAGACATTGGAAGAACAAAATTAATGAAGTTCGTGTTCTTCACAGATCTTATCCACTATAACAACTACGGCAACACATTACTGGACGATGAATACATCAGAATGAAAGCAGGGCCAGTTCCCGCGCATGCTTTCGAGGTCTCTGGAGCAACTCAGCCGCAATATGATGTTTGTGTCGAGCAGATCGACGAAGAGCGAACAAAGTATACATATCATCCAAAGCAGCAATGCAATCGCTCTTTGTTCTCCGATGAGGAAAGGGAGTTGTTTGATAAAATCATAAGACTACTCAAAGCATATCACACTGAAGAGATCAGCGAGATCACGCACCGTATGGCACTCTGGAAGAACCATGGAAAGATGGATCAGATTCCAATTGAAGAATTTGAGCTGAGTGACTACGAGATGGATGAGTTTTGCTCCTTCATTGATTACCAAGAGGCAATTGAGTGTGTCTGTCAGTTAGAGATGAACATGGATGATGGTTACGAGGATAGAGTGCCTGAATATATCCACGAATTACAGATGGCTGCATTGAAAGAGGAATAAGTTTGCATTCATCACCATCTCCCATTGGTCCTGGTTCAGTCCATTTTTTTGATCTCACAGCGCACACAGGAGTTTCACCAAATACGATCAAAAAGGCTCATTTTGTTGCTGTTGTCATGAACCCCAGGATCGTTTCCCGACCGCGGCACCTGACGATTATTTGTGTTCCAATGACCTCTTTCCGGCTGGATGATCACTGGGATAACGACAAAGGAGTAATGCGGTCATTCTATCATTACCTCCTTGAAGCACGAAAATATCCTGAGCTGGAACATGATACAGTTGTAAAATGCGAGCAAATCTTCACAATAAACCGGGAATATTTCAATGGAAATTATAGATTCACCCTTGAGAAAGATGATCTGATAGAGATTCGGAAAAAACTTGCTGGTGTCCTTGGCATTGGTGGCGTGTAACAGACCAAAAGTCCGATTGATTCAGGGAATTTTTGAGGGGGAAAAAAGAGTTGAGTTTTTATGATTTAGTTCCCCTCATGCAATTCCACTTGTTGCATCAATGATCATCCCAGCAATTAAGCAGGCGAAGCCAAGTACGCCAAGTGCGACGATAGCTTCTCCTGCATCTTTAAGCACCGGGATGGATGCGATAATGGCGCCCATTACGATGAGGGCGATTATCGTACCAATCAAGGTTTTAACCTCCGGCATTTTTTGCTCAATTTGCGCTACTTTTTTATACCAAAACGCCTAGAATAGATATAGCAATTGGTGAAATTGCATCTATTTAGGAGATTTGATCAGATGGACTGATGCGCGAACATCGTCCATCTCTGATCATCTCGTTTCAGACTCTTCTGACACCCCCTATTGATTGTAATTCTAATTAGCTTGTCAGCATATATATTCTTGTCGCCGACGATGTCGAAAATAAGCCATTTAGTGCCTCTTAATCCAATTTAACCCACTGTAACACAGTGTATCACACTGTATTATAATTCATCCCAAATCATTCCAATACCATCTAATACTATTGCATCTTTTCGCATCTGACTGACTGGGACCTCAACTCACTTGGGTCATGGTCATGGCGCTGCCGTGATTGGGAAGCAGTATGCACACTCCAGTAGGTAGAATAATACATGCTCAAAACTAGGGCTAGGTCAATTCTATCCCCTGATTCCAAAACAACTTTCTCTCAAGATAGTAGAAGATTATTAACCTAATTGTGGCTATATAATAGCACAATGTATTTATTGTATGGCTACAATTTGAATTTATGAACGAACAAATGGAAATAAAAATAAACGGATTCCAAATATTAGAGAAAACTGTAAAAAATTCTGGAAACTCGGGTAGGGTGTACGTGCCAGTCGACTGGGTAGGGAAGCGAGTGAAAATAATCTTATTGGATCCTGTTACCAGTGACCCAACTACAGAGTAAGGCGTATTTTAACAGAAAAATGCAGGGAGCAGGTTATGACTGAGATCACCGAAGTAAATAGGATATATCAAATGGATTGTTTAGCAGGACTAAAGAAAATGAAGGATAACTCTGTAGACGTTATTGTGACATCACCGCCGTATAACATCGGCATCCAATATAATACCTATGAAGATAAAAAATCCGAGCAGGAATATCTCGATTGGCTGCATAAAGTTGCAATCGAGTGCAAACGGGTGATGAAGGATGACGGGTCTTTTTTCCTAAACATTGGAGGGACGCTCACAAATCCCTGGATCCCGATGAAAGTCGCTCTTGCATTCGAAGATTTGTTTGCCCTGCAAAATATGATTCACTGGATAAAGTCTATTGCCATACCTGGGGAGCAGGTTAAAAAATATGCGAAGTTCGATAAGGACATCGCCGTTGGTCACTATAAGCCAGTCAACAGCCAGAGATTTCATCATGACTGTCATGAGTTTATTTTCCACTTTACCAAAACGGGCACTGTAAAGCTCGATAAAATTGCGATTGGTGTTCCATACCAAGATAAGAGCAACATTAAACGATGGAAATCTCCTAATGGCTCAGATAAGCGAGACCGGGGTAATACATGGTTCATCCCCTATGAAACAATACAAGATTCACGACCGCATCCAGCGGTGTTTCCAACAAAATTACCTGAGATGTGCATTCTGGATCACGGGCTTGACCGCACAAGCTTGGTTTTAGATCCGTTCATGGGCATAGGGACAACCGCAGTTGCATGTGCCAGACTAGGTGTCAACTATATCGGCTTTGAAATAGATCCGACCTACATAGATATTGCAAACGCTCGTATACCATGTGGAGGCATCAAAACTGAAAGCAACTCAGGAGAAAGCTTTTTAGCCAGTTAACTAATATGGTCTATTGATGACCAAAATCCCCTCTTTTCAGGAATTACATTCTATGGTTGCCCAGATATCTGGAAAAGTTGCTTTCCCGGACCTAGTTGAAGGAACAACCGGTTTCAAAGTAGAAAAGTTAGATCCTGGGAATAATCCCGATGATTTAGTTCTTTTTAATGAGTTAGAAAAGGCTGCTCGTAACTTTATACGCTATATCGACAGAACTAGGACTCGATATCACGGTGAAAGACCAAATGATGTTGGTAAACAGTTTGAAGAAGTTTTTGTGGAAGAATTGAAAAAAACAACGTTGAAGCCAACTCAATTAAAAAAATCTGGCTATCCAGACATGAAAGTTGTTGATGCTTTCGGGAGAGTAACATATCTGGAGTCTAAAGTTGTCAGCAAGAACTGGGATAATGGTCTTCGTTCTTTTTATTATAGCACAGGAACCAAAATTGACTCCGACGCTAGGCACTTAGTAATTGCTTGGGATATTCGGGAAGAGAGGGAGAAATACTGGAAAGTGGCAGGTTACAAATTATGTGACCTCTATGCATTATCCAACATAAAAGTGAAGTTAGAATATAATTCTAGTAATGACGTATTATATACAGAAGAGATGGTTGTCTCAAGTTTTAATCTATAATAATTTATTCTACATCCTTTCTGCAACCCTTTTTTCTCTCTCCCGCCGCAACCCTGCATCATGACAGGCCAGCAGGTAACTATAACCTAGAAGCCCGAACTCTCCATCCTCATCCCCGAACTTAGCCTCCGGTGATCGCAATCGGTATCGGGCTGTACTGCCTCACTGACCCGATGTGGTTGTAAGCAGTCAGCGTTGCGGTGCTGGTCTGGGAGGCATCCATCCAGAGTCTGGGTGTACTGGGAAATTAGGGGGCAGTATTTGTAAGTTGCAGGCGCGGATGCATCGGAAGCCGGAGCTGGCCCAAAATGAATTAGAAGAGTAAATTAACTTGGGAACGTTTATCGGCCCGTAAGCTGACGCCCTGTATGCTTTGTCCCCTGATTAAGGCAGAATGTCTCCGTGAAGGTTGTGCGTGGTGGGAACCTGTCGATAAGAAGTGTGCAGTTCTGTTGCTGGCCTATACGACGGATATAGAGAGTTTTCTTGAAAAGAAGTTGGACAAACTATTCTAATACTTCGATATCATCCCTAAAATTCAGGTCTAAAAATTATTGGCAGTTCTTACATATTCTCGTCTTCCGCAGTAACCCCGATGTCGTGATACAACTCGGACAGACGGCCGCCCCGCACTTATCGCAGATCAGGGTATGGTTCGCTCCGTATGGCTTGTGACAGATCGGACATTCGACCTCGCAATCGGAGCAGAGCGGCTGGTGGCACCCCCGACAGATCTTACTCGCATGCTCTTTGCAGAACGTCTTGCCACATGAACTGCAGACCGAAGCGTGATCGCTACAGACCCATCTCCCGCAGACAGGACATTGAGAGATGTGCTCACTGCAATAGGCCTTGCCGCAAACCTCACATACGGCAGTGGTCTCTTTCTTGACGTTGATGGCACCGAGCTTGAAGTGCTGCGGGCAGTACTGGATGGTATTCTCAAGGACGGTCCCGGAGTGAGCGAAGACTTCTTTCGTGTAAATTGTGCCGAACGCGTTGAAATAAATCGCCCATTTGGGGACCAGAACCATTTCACTCTTGAAGAGTTTTATGTCGCTCCTTCGCGGCACGAACTTTCGGTGTCTTATGTCCAGAATGACATCCCCTTTTGCAGGGGTATACGCCATGTCCTGAGTATTCCTTGCCGTGATGTATTCGATTGTCGCTCTCTCTACCGTACGCTTGGTAACTTCGGGTTTCAGTTCGGTGATCTGATAGTCTGAACCGATCGTTATGGAGTATTCAGGGGAGGGCGAGAAGTCCATCACTTCCCTGAAGGTCTTGAGCGTTTGAACATTGTCGGCGCTCTGCTTCGAGGAACTCAGGGAGTTTAAGATGGAACCCCCTTTCTTGGCCTGCTTGTTGAGCACCTTGCCGTCGAGCAGATCGATGACGACCGTCCCGTCGTCGGAAAACCTATGAAGCTTCTTGGTCGGATCGTAGACCCGGGCTTTGAAGGTATACGGGACTTTGACGTAGGGATGGAAAGTAAGCCGGGCGCTGCTTACCTCGACCAGATGTTTGTTTTGCAGCGGCAATGTCGTCACCATGAGGTAATCGGACTTGATAGACAGAGCGGATCTTAACGTCAGTCGCTCTCCCTGCCGGCTGACTCTGCCGGCAGAGACAGCGAACCACTTTTCCATGATGTCTTCGTGACCGAGGGTCTCGATGTTCCTGCTCTCTGCGAAGTTCTGGGCATCAAGCGTGAAGTCGTTGAAAGCGGCGAAGACACCACGCCAGCCAGGACCGAGGTCATCAAGTTTCTTGGAGAAGTCCCGGATCTCTTTGATGCCGACTGCGGATGTAAAATTCTTGCACTCGATAGCGACCTGCTCTTTCCTTCTCCTAGCGATGACATCGATCTCGTTTGTATAGCCGCCTTGCCCGGGCATCCTGACCCGCCGTTCGGTCTTGTAGCCCTCCGCTTGGTAAATTGAATCGACAATCTCTTCCAGCTTCGTCCCAAGCTCGTAGGCGTTCACGGGTGACGGGGTAACTTCTTCCGGGTATTCCTCTTCCGACCAGTCGATAGGCTTTGACCAGTCATCGTCTGTAGAGGGTTGGATCTGGGTTCCGGCGGTGGCAATGGGTGTCAGCGTTCCCTGTATCAGTCCGGTGCCGCACTCAGGGCAAAACTTTGCATTAATGCTTTGTAACGGCGTCCCGCACTCGGGACAAAACTTTGGCATAGTTATTCACATAATCTGACTCCTTGTACACCTCCTTTAAGGTAACGAAATGAACTTATGGTCATTAATCTCGAAAAAAGGCAAACCAACCGTGTTTTGAGGGGGGACTCATCACAGATCATCCACAGAACGCATAATTTATCTATGCGGCCTTTTCCTGCCGGAGCGTCCTACCCCGCCGCCTGAACGCTCCACCCCCACACCCACACCCCGCTCCCCCCAAAAGAAAACCGCCCCGCACGCCGCGCGCCTTCAAATACCTTTATCTTCCATCTCCCAAGATTCTTAACAGAACCGATGAAGATCATCAAAGATCCGGTGCACGGCTACGTCGAGGCGGAACCGCTCGCGCTCCGGCTGCTCGACTCGGAGGTTGTCCAGCGGCTCCGCCACGTCACCCAGCTCGGGTTTGCGAACCTCGTCTACCCCGGGGCGAACCACAGCCGGTTCGAGCACTCGCTCGGGACGATGCACCTCGCGGGCCTGATCTCGGGCCAGCTCGGGCTCGACGACGGTGAGACGCGGCTCGTCACCACGGCCGCCCTCCTCCACGACATCGGCCACGGCCCCTTCTCCCACGTCACCGAGCCGGTGATGGAGGAGTTCACGGGGAGGAGTCACCACGAGATCGACCACCTCATCCGCGAGGGTGAGACCGCCGCGATCCTCGAAGGCGAAGGGCTCGACCCCGCCGAGGTCTGCGCCGTCGTTGCGGGGAAGCACCGCCTCGCGAGCATCATCCACGGCAGCCTGGACGTCGACCGGATGGACTACCTGATGCGGGACGCCCACTACACCGGCGTCCCCTACGGGACGGTCGACGCACACCGGCTGATCCGGAGCACTATCTTCACCGAATCGGGCATCGCCCTGCACGAAGGCGGGATCAACGCCGCCGAGTCGCTCCTCATAGCCCGGACGCTGATGCGCCCGGCGGTCTACTTCCACCACGTGAGCCGGATCGCGACGAGCATGTTCGTCCACGCCCTCCGCGAGGAGGTGCGGAACGTCCCGGGCACGGACGCACACGAACTGATGCGGATGGACGACGCCGCCTGCATGGAGCGGCTGAAGCACTCTTCCTGCGAAATTACCCGCGACCTCGCCCGCCGGGTCTACGCCCGCGACCTCTACAAGCGGGCGCTGTATATCGGCGAAGACCGGGTGAACGCCGCAGCCCTCCGGCAGGACCTCGGCCCCGCCCGGGAGCGGGATATCGCCCGCGAGATCGCCGAGGCCGCCGGGATCATCGAAGACGAAGTCCTGGTCGACATCCCCCCGCTCCCCCGGGCGCTCTCGATGGAGGTCCGGGTCAGGAACAGCCACGCGATGGTCGATATCGAGGAGGTCTCCCCCCTCATCAATACCTTGAACGACACCCGGCGGCAGCAGTGGCGCCTCGGCGTCTACACCGTAGAGGAGCACCGGAACACCGTGGAAGCGGCGGCGATGGAAGTCCTCCGGGTGAAGCGGGCGACCAAACAGGATAAACTCATAGTGACATAGTATGGAGAGCGCATGAAGAAGGAATTCGTCGTCGGGGTCACCGGGGCGAGCGGCGTCGTCTACGCCCGCCGCCTCCTCGAAGTGCTCTGCGAACGGGCAACGGTGCATATCGTCATCTCCGATACCGCCCGGCAGATCGCCGGGATCGAAGGCGTGAACCTCGAGGGGTTCGATGCCATATACGCCGAGAACAGCGACCTCGCGGCCGATATAGCGAGCGGCTCGTTCCGCTACGACGGGATGGCGATCGTGCCCTGCAGCATGAAGACGCTTGCCGCCGTCGGCAACGGGTTCGCCGACAACCTGATCGCCCGGGCGGCGGACGTCTGCCTCAAGGAGAAGCGCCCCCTCCTCCTCCTGCTGCGGGAGATGCCGCTCTCCCGGATTCACCTGAAAAATATGCTTGCGGCCGACGAGGCCGGCGCGACCGTGATGGTCGCAAGCCCCCCCTTCTACCAGCACCCGGAGACCATCGACGACCTCGTCGATATGGTGGTGGCCCGGGTGCTCGACCACATGGGGGTCGAACACAACCTCGGAACCCGATGGAGCGGATACGATGCGTAACTTTATTGAACTGATGCGGGAGCAGGGCAGGGTCGAGGAGATCGAGAGCCCCTGCTCGACCGTCTACGAGGCTCCCCGTATGGCGAGCCGGACCGACAAGATCCTCTTCTTCCACGACCTCGACGGCCGCCGGGGGGTGATGAACCTCCTCTCCGACCGCCGATCGCTTGCAGCGGCGCTCGGTGTGGAGGAGCGTGATCTCGTCGCGCACCTCGCGGGCATGACCTACGGCGGCCGCGTCGTGGATGCCGGGCGGTGTGAGGGGGGCGTCAAGCCCGATCTCTCCCGCCTCCCGGTCATGAAGCACTTCCCCGGCGACGCCGGGCGCTACTTCACCTCCGGGATCGTCTTCTCGCGCTACGACGGCGTGGAGAACGCCTCCATCCACCGGATGATGGTCCTCGACGATCATAGAGTCGTCGCCCGTCTGGTGGAAGGACGGCACACCCATACCCTCCTCAAAGCGGCGCTCGCCCGGGGGGAGAAACTCCCGGTCGCCGTCACCGTCGGCACCCATCCGCTGGTGACGTTCGCCGCCTGCACCCGCGTCCCGCAGGGGAAGGAGCTCGCCTACGCGGCGGAACTGATGGGCGGGGAACTCCCCGTCCGGGAGTGCGAGAACGGCGTCCGGGTTCCCGACGCCGAGATCGTCCTCGAAGGCTACATCGGTGCCGAAAAAGCGGCGGAAGGCCCGTTCGTCGACATCACCGGGACCTACGACCCCGTGCGCCAGCAGCACGTGATCGAGTTCACGAAGATGTACTGCAAGGAAGACCCCATCTACCACGGCATCCTTCCCGCCGGCGACGAGCACAAACTCCTGATGGGGGCACCGTATGAGCCGAAGATCTACCGCGCTGTGGGCGAGGTGACGACGGTGCGTGACGTCCTCCTCACGAAGGGCGGCGCCGGCTACCTCCATGGGGTGGTGCAGATCCGCAAGAACACGCAGGGGGACGCGAAGAACGCCATCATGGCAGCATTTGCCGCCCATACCTCCCTCAAGCACGTCGTGGTGGTGGACGAGGATATCGACATCCACGACCCTTACGACGTCGAATACGCGATCGCGACGAGGGTCCGGGGCGATACCGACATCATGGTCGTCGCCGGCGTCCGGGGCTCGTCGCTCGACCCGACGCGGTTATCCGACGGGACGAACGTGAAGGTCGGTGTCGATGCTACCATAGTTATGGGGAAGGAAGACGAATTCAGGAGAGCGGAGTGGGTGTAATGTATCTGGAGAAGGATGATGAGAGGGTGCTCGCCGGCGAGTTCGGCGAGACCCGGCAGAAGATGATGGAGATCCTGGTCACGCTCGGGAGGGTTTACGGGGCGGAGAAACTCGTGGCGATCACGAGCGCCCAGGTGAGCGGTGCGTCCTACAAGACCATCGGAAAGTGGGGGCTCTCCTGGCTGCAGAGCCTCAACGCCCGGGCGGCGGTCCCGGCGGTCTTGAACCCCATCGGGATGCCGCGGGAGGGGTGGCAGGAGTTCGGAATCGGCGAGGAGTTCGCCCGCCGTCAGGCGGAGGTCGTCGAGGCCTACCGGAAGCTCGGGATCCGGGTGGAGTGCACCTGCACGCCCTACTACCTGCGGATCACGGAGTACGGGGAGCACCTGGCCTGGTCGGAGTCCTCGGCGGTCGCCTACGCAAACTCGGCTCTCGGCGCCCGGACGAACCGGGAAGGCGGGCCGAGCGCCCTTGCTGCGGCGATCATCGGAAAGACCCCCTACTACGGCCTCCATCTCGTCGAGAACCGGCGGCCGCAGGTCGTCGTCGAGGTCGAGTGCGGCACGGGCCCGCACGCCGGCCATTGGGGCGCCATCGGCCACGTTGCCGGGAAGAAGGTGGGGAACCGGATCCCGATATTCCAGGGGATCCGGCCGAACCGCGACCAGCTCAAAGCTCTCGGCGCCGCGATGGCGGCGACCGGGGCGGTCGCCCTCTTCCACGTCGAGAAGATCACCCCGGAGACCCGGGTCTTCTCGTTCGACACCGGCGATCTCGACCGGGTGACGGTGACCGAGGCCGAGGTCGAGGCACTCTTTACGGAGACCGAGGTCGAGGCGGTCGCGGTCGGGTGCCCGCACTGCTCCGCCGACGAACTCCGTGAACTCGCGGAACTCCTCCGGGGGAAGAAGACGACGAAACCCTTCTACGTCTTTGCTGCAAAGGGGGTTGCAGCGGCGAACCCCGACCTCGTGAGCGTCATCGAGCGGAGCGGCGCCCGGGTGATCCCGGACACCTGCATGGTCGTCTCGCCCCGGATGGACGAGTTCGCTTCGATCATGGTCGACTCGGGGAAAGCCCTCGCCTATGTCCCCGGGATGTGCGGCGCGCTAGCCCGGATCGGGACGCGGAGGGAGTGCGTCGAGGTCGCGACGTCGTGAGGGCGTTCACGCCCCCACCGCTCTGACGTCGAGCACCTGCATCAGCCCCTCGTCGAGCATGTAGCCCCGGAGCCGGTCGCGGTTGCCCCGCAGGCTCTCGATGCTGTTGATCCCGGCGGCACCCAGGAGTTCGGCGAGTTCGAGCGTCCACGCCCGGATCAGGTTCGCCACCAGTTCCGACGCCTCGTCGGGGTCGAGGCGCGCCACGAGGCCGGGCCGCTGGGTGGCGATCCCCCAGGGGCAGAGGCCGCGGTAGCAGTTCCCGCAGACCCGGCAGCCCATCGCGGCGAGCGCGGCGGTGCCGATGTAGACCGCGTCCGCCCCGAGGGCGATCGCCTTCGCGATGTCGGCGCTTCCCCGGATGCCACCGCTCGCGATGACGGATATCTCGTTTCTGATCCCCTGGTCGCGGAGTTTTTGGTCCACGCTCGCGACCGCCGCCTCGATCGGGATGCCGACGTGGTCGCGAAGGACCATAGGCGCCGCGCCGGTGCCGCCGCGGAACCCGTCGACGACGACCGCATCGGCCGGCGAGCGGGCGATCCCGGCGGCGATGGCGGCGGCGTTGTGGACGGCGGCGATCTTCACGAAGACCGGTTTCTTCCACTCCGTCGCCTCCTTGAGGCCCCGGACGAGCTGGGCGAGATCCTCGATGCTGTAGATGTCGTGGTGCGGTGCGGGGCTGATCGCGTCGCTTCCCTCCGGGATCATCCGTGTCCGGGAGATCTCGGCGCAGACCTTCTCCCCCGGGAGGTGGCCGCCGATGCCGGGCTTCGCCCCCTGGCCGATCTTGATCTCGATCGCGGCGCCGCGCTCCAGGTAATCGATGTTCACGCCGAACCGCCCGGACGCGACCTGGACGATCATCCGGTCCTGGTAGGGGTGGAGTGCGGCGTGCAGCCCGCCTTCCCCGGTGCCCATGAACGTCCCGGTCTTTTTGGCCGCCCGGGCCATGGCAACCTGGGCGTTGAGGCTGATCGCTCCGTAACTCATGTGCCCGATCATCACGGGAGTCTCGATCCGGAGGTTCGGGGTGAGGCGGGTCGAAAGTTCGACGTCGCCGCCCTCCCGCCGCCGGAGATCGAGCCGCGCCGGCCTCTTCCCGAGATGGGTCACCAGTTCGATCGGCTCGCGGAGCGGGTCGAGGCTCGGGTTCGTGACCTGGCAGGCGTCCAGCACCAGGCGGTCGAAGATGACCGGGTAGTCGAGGGCGTTGCCCATCCCCGCGAGGATGATCTTGCCCGTCCGGGCCTGGTTGTAGATCGCCTCCCGCGCCTCCCGCGTCCAGAGGGGGTGGCTCCGGTAGTCGCAGGGGTGCTCCTCGAGGCTGATGGCGTCCCGTGGGCAGCAGGCGATGCAGCGGTGGCATGCGGTGCAGTTCCGGGAGTTGACGAAGATCCGGTCGCCGTCCAACCGGAAAACGCCGTAGGAGCAGTTCTCGATGCACCGCCCGCACTCCATGCACCGGACGGTGTCGATCCCGATCCGGTAACGGGAAGGGAGGCTCCCGATCGTCACGGGGCAACCCTCCCGATCACCGGCTCGCCCGCGGCCGGCATCCTGATCGATTCGACCTGCGGTTCCATCGCCCGGATCGCGGCCTCTTCGCTTGCGATGTAGAGCCGGTCGCCGCACTCGCCGACGACCATCGGGCGGAGCTTGCCCCGGTCGGTGAACCCGACTATCATATCGCGGTTCGCGGCCACGATGGCGAACGGCCCGTTCATCATGGCGGATGCGTAGGCGAGCCGGAGGGCTCTGTTCCACTCCCGCTCGGCCTCGGGCATCCGGTCGATCTCCTCCCAGAAGGGCGGGGCGAGCGCCCGGACCGCGAGCTCGACGTCAAGGCCGTGCCGCCGCACCAGGAGGTCGATCAGGTATGCGACGACCTCGGTGTCGGTGTGCATCGTGCAGGTGTAGCCAAGACTCTCGATGTAGCGCCGGTTCGTCCCGTAGGAGGTGATCTCGCCGTTGTGTACGACGCTCCAGTCGAGGAGGTTGAACGGGTGCGCGCCGCCCCACCACCCGGGGGTGTTCGTCGGGTAGCGGTTGTGCGCGAGCCAGATGTAGCCCTCGTAGTCCTCGATCCGGTAGAAGTCCGCAACGTCCTCGGGCCACCCGCCGGCCTTGAAGACCCCAAGGTCCTTGCCGGAGGAGACGATGAGCGCGCCGCGGCGGGCGGCGTTGACCTGCATCACGAGGGCGCTGACGATCTCATCCTCCGGTGTTCCGAGGGACGGGTCGGGCCTGAAGAAGTAGCGCCAGGGGGTGTGAACCGCCCGGAGGTTCGGCCGATCGTAGGTCGGGATCGCCTCGTCGTGCTCGACCGTCCCCCACTGCGCGAGCGTCGAGTCGAGGAGCGGCTTGTTCTCGCGGACGTTGTCGAAGAAGACGTGGAGGGCGTAGCAATCCCGGTAATCGGGATAGATGCCGTAGGCTGCGTACCCCGCCCCCTCGCCGCTGCCGCGCTCGTTCATCATAGAGAGGGCCTGTCGGATGCCGGAACCGTCCATCGTCCGGCGGGATCTGTCCATTACGCCTATTATGCCGCACATAACCATCACGGTCGATCCGCTCCCCTCCACCCGGGGTGGTTGGGGAACGCTCTGACAGATGTTAATGCGTCAAGTATAAATAATATTGGAAGGAAGTTTCCTTCTACATGTCTGGCGACAACATCTCAGCGATGCTTGAGCGCATCGAGCAGGACAACGTCCGGTTCCTCCGGCTGCAGTTCACCGATCTCCTGGGCATGCCCAAGAATGTCTCCATCCCGGCGAAGCAGGTCGGGAAGGCGCTGACCGACGGCATCGGGTTCGACGGGTCGTCGATCGAGGGGTTCGTCCGGATCGAGGAGTCCGACATGGTCCTCAAACCCGACCTCTCGACCTACACCCTCCTCCCATGGCGGCCCCGGGAGAAGAGCGTCGCCCGGTTCATCTGCGACGTCTGCAAGCCGGACGGCACGCCGTTCGAGGGCGACCCGCGCTACGTGCTCCGGCGGGCGATGGAGGATGCCGCGAAGGACGGCTACATCTTCAACACCGGCCCGGAACTGGAGTTCTTCCTCTTCAAGATGCTCGACGGTCGGCCGACCACCGGGTTCCAGGACGTCGGCGGCTACTTCGACCTCGCGCCGACCGATCTCGCGGAGGACCTCCGGCGCGAGGCGATCCTCGCGCTCACCGAGATGGGCTTCGATATCGAGGCGTCGCACCACGAGGTCGCCGAGAGCCAGCACGAGATCGATTTCAAGTACAGCGACGCCCTCCATACCGCCGACAACGTCATCACGTTCAAGTTCGCGGTCAAGACGATGGCGCTGATGCGCGGCCTGCACGCGTCCTTCATGGCAAAGCCGATTCAGGGCATCAACGGGAGCGGGATGCACACCAACTGCTCGCTCGCAAAGGACGGGAAGAATGCCTTCTATGACCCGGATGCGCCGCGGCAGCTCTCGACGACCTGCATGCACTTCATCGGCGGGCTGCTTCGCCACGCAAAGGCCGTCACCCGGGTCGCGAACCCGACGATCAACTCCTACAAACGGCTCGTTCCGGGTTATGAAGCGCCCTGCTACGTCAGCTGGAGCGCGAGCAACCGCTCGGCCCTCGTCCGGGTTCCGGCGCCCCGCGGCAACAGCACCCGGGTCGAGTTCCGCAGCCCTGATCCCACCTGCAACCCCTACCTCGCCTTCACGGCGATGCTCGCCGCCGGAATGGAGGGCGTCCGGCAGGAGATCGAGCCCCCGGACGATGCTCACAAGAACATCTTCCACATGACGGCCGACGAGCGGGGCCGGAACGGAATCGAGACGCTGCCCGGCGACCTCCACGAAGCCCACCGGGCGCTGCTCGCCGACGACCTCATCTGCAAGGCGCTCGGCCTCCACGTCGTCGAGGCGCTCACGAGCGTTGCCGGGGCCGAGTGGGAAGGATACCGGACGACGGTTCACCCCTGGGAACTCGACCGGTACCTGGCGACCTCCTGAACTTTTATTTTTTACAGGTCAGAGCACGGGGCGGTTCCACCCCTCACAGACCGGGAATCCTTCCCTTTGCGTTCTCACATCTGCGGAGTTCAAATCCGGCCGCTGCAGGAACGTTCATATCCCCCGAAAAGCATAGATGCGCGTATCGGCCGAACAGGGTAGACACATGACGCAGAGAAAGGATATCGACACCATGCGAAGGCGCCGGGATATCGACGGCCTGGTTGCAGCACTTTTTGAGCCTGAAGAGATCGTGCGGCAGACCGCTGCCGAAGCCCTCGGCCTCGTCGGCGATGAACGGGCGCTCGAGCCGCTCGAGCACCTGAAGTTCTCGGACTCTGATGCGGGCGTCCGGCGGGCCGCGTCGGTCGCGCACGCCCAGGTGGCGGCGAGGCTTGCAGCCCGGAAGGCGGCAGAGGGAATCCCCCGCGAATCGTAGTCCGCACCCGGTAAGACATATATATCCCTGGGACGTCTACGCGAAGACGGTCAGGAAGATTACCATGGCGACAATCGATGAGGTCGATACCATGCGGGACGCCCGGGACGTCGACGGGCTGATCCGGGCGCTTGCCGACCCGGACGAGTTCGTCCGGTCGCAGGCGGCCCTCTCGCTCGGGACGCTCGCCGACCCGAAAGCGCAGGAACCACTCGCGAGGATGAGGGACGAGGACCCGAGCGCCTCGGCCCGGGAGGCGGCCGCGACCGCGTATAAGTGGGTCGTCGGCCGGCTCCAGGAGGTCGAGGCGACCCGGTAGCGCCGGCCTACAGGACGGCGAAGTTGAGATAGAGGATAGCGGTGCCGATCCCGACCGTGACGAAGAGCACGAGCATTCCAATCTTTAAGAACTCCACGAACGAGATGGAGAAACCGTTTCTTGCAGCGATCCCGAGGACGACGACGTTCGCCGATGCTCCGATGACCGTGCCGTTCCCGCCGAGACAGGCCCCGAGCGAGAGCGCCCACCAGAGCGGGTAGATATCCATCGACCCGCTCATCCCCTGGATCAGGGGGATCAGGGTGGCGGTGAGGGGGATGTTGTCCACGATGGCCGATGCGATCGCCGAGAACCAGGCGATGATCAGGATGGCCTCCCCCTCCGAGTGGACGTTCTCGACCACGAACTCCGCGACGCTCGCGATCACGCCGGTCTCGACGAGAGCGCCGACGACGACGAAGAGCCCGCCGAAGAAGAAGAGCGCCGGCCACTCGATCTTCTCGAATATCTCCTCGGGCGACTGCCTGCTCCAGAAGAGGAGGGCCGACGCGCCGATCAGGGCGACGAGAGCGGGTTCCAGCCCGAGCTGATCGTGGATGAAGAACATTCCAATGACGAGCGCGATGACGATGACCGACTTCTTGAAGAGCGAGGCGTCGCGGATCGCCTCCCGCTCCTTTAACTCCGCGAACGTCTTCTCGATCCCCTCCCGTTCGTCGGGCGAGACGTGGAGCTGCTTTCTATAGATCAGGGCGAGCATCCCCAGGACGACGACGAGGTTGACGACCATCATCGGCGCCATATTGACGATGAACTCGTTGAACGTCAGGCCGGCGGCCGAACCGATCATGATGTTCGGGGGGTCGCCGATGAGGGTCGCCGCCCCGCCGATGTTCGAGGCAAAGATCTCGGCGATGAGGAAGGGCATGGGGCTGGTCTTCATGACGCTCGCGACGTAGAGCAGCATCGGGGTGATCAGGAGGACCGTGGTGACGTTGTCGAGGAAGGCGCTCGTGACCGCGGTCACGAGCGAGAAGAGGAGCAGCACCCGCATCGGGCTCCCTCTTGCAAGCTTCGCCGTCTTGATGGCGATATACTCAAAAAGGCCGCTGCCGCGGGCAGTGTTGACGATGATCATCATCCCGATCAGGAGGAAGATGGTGCCGAGGTCGATGTACTCCGGGATCATCTCCCACGGGACGATGTGGAGGAGAACGACGATCGAGGCGCCGAGCATCGCCACCACTGCACGGTGAATCCGCTCGTCGATGATGAGCGCGTAGGTGAAGAGGAAGACCGCGACGGCGATCACTTCCGGGCCGATCACGCGTTCCCACCCCGGCGAGGGTTGGGGCCACGGGCGGCGGGGTATGCCGCGAGAGATTGACGATATGCCATAGAACTCTCCGAGAAGAATAAACTGCAGGATTCAGATATGCGCGATCCTCCCATAATCGTGCCGGTCGGCACCGCTGCGGGGATAATGCCGGTGCAGTCTCCTGCACTCGAAAATCGGGGCGGCGACGATCTGCCGCGCCGGGTTCAGCCTGCTCCGGGAGACGCCCCCGCCCGTTTCAGCCGGAGGATCTTGTAGGCTTCCCCCGCGAGCAGCACCGGGAGGCCGAGCAGGGCGAGCAGCCCCCAGTCGGCGAGGGTCAGCGGCGCGGTCCCGAGGAAGACGTTGAAGACCGGGACGTAGACCACCAGCGCCTGGAGGGCGAGGCTCCCGAGGATTGCGAGGAGCAGGGCGGGATTCGAGAAGAACCCGATCCGGTGGAGGGGGAACCGGAACGACCGGAAGTTCAGCACGTTGTAGAGCTCGAAGACGATGAGCCCGGTGAACGCCATCGTCCGTGCCCGGTCGAGATCGACCTCATAGAGACCCAGGAAGACGTAGATGGTCAGAAGACCGAGCCATATCCCGAGGATGAGGATGACGAGGTACGCGTTCCGCGTGAGGATGGCCTCCTGCGGGTCGCGCGGCCTTCTTTGCATGACGTCTCGTTCGGCGGGTTCGAGGCCGAGGGCGAGGGCGGTGAGACCGTCGGTGACCAGGTTGATCCAGAGGATCTGGACGGGGATGAGGATCAGCGGCAGGCCGAGGAGGAGCGCGCCGACGATCGCGACGAGCTCGCCGACGTTCGAGGAGAGGAGATAGCGGGTGAACCGGGCGATGTTGTCGTACTCCCGCCTTCCTTCCTCGACGCCGGCGACGATGCTCGCGAAGTTGTCGTCTACGAGCACCATGTCGCTCGACTCTTTGGCCGCGTCCGTCCCCTTGATCCCCATGGCTATCCCGATGCTCGCCTTTTTGAGCGCCGGGGCGTCGTTGACGCCGTCGCCGGTCATGGCGATGACCTCCCGGTCGCGGGAGAGGATATCGATCACCCGGAGTTTGTGCTCCGCGGTGACCCGGGAGAGCACCTTCGTCGTCCGGAGGCGTTCTTCGAGCTCGTCGTCGGTCATCGCCTCGAGATCCGCCCCGGTCATCGCCCCCTCGCTCGATAGGCCGAGTTTGCGGGCGATGGTGGAAGCGGTCAGCGGGTTGTCCCCCGTGATCATGATGACGTCGATCCCGGCGCTCCGGCAGAGCCGGATCGCCTCCGCCGCCTCGGGCCGCGGGGGGTCGACGATCCCGGCAAGCCCGAGGAAGACGAGATCGCTCTCCACGGTCTCGACCGTCCACTCGATGCCGGCGGGGAGCGGGCGGCAGGCCGCCCCGAGCACCCGGAGCCCCTGCGACGCGTACCTCTCGATCTCGGCAAGAAGCGCGTCCCGGAGTTCGTCCGTGAGCGGGACGACCGAACCCCCCAGGAAGACCCGGGACGAGCGGGCGAGGAGAACCTCCGGCGCCCCCTTCACGTGGGCGACGTCCCCCTCCCCCTCCCGGTAGACGATCGTCATCCGCTTCCGGGTGGAGTTGAACGAGAACTCCTTCACCGGCTCCGGGGCGTCGTCGCGCGAAAGCCCGGCCTTCTCCGCCGCGACGACGAGCGCCCCCTCGGTCGGGGTGCCGAAGACCCGCCACCCCCCTTCTTCGAGAGCGAGGGTCGCGTGGTTGCAGAGGAGGACGGTGCGGAGGAACCGCCGGAGCCCCGGGTCGGCAAGCGGGTCGATGGGTCTCTCCTCGACGAGAAACTCCCCCATCGGGAGATACCCCGCCCCGGTGACCGCGATCTCCGTAGCGGGCGTCCGCACCCGGACGACCGTCATCTCGTTCCGGGTGAGCGTCCCGGTCTTGTCGGTGCAGATCACCGAGACCGCGCCGAGCGTCTCCGAGGCCGGCAGGTGACGGATCAGGCAGTTCCTCCGCATCATGGTCTTGATGCCGATGGCGAGCGTCAGCGTCACGACCGCCGGGAGCCCCTCCGGGATCACCGCCACCGCAAGGGAGACGCCGACGAGGAACATCTCAAGGAGTTCCCGCTGTTGCAGGAGACCGACGACGACCACGAGCGCGGCGATCCCGAGGGCGATCAGCCCGAGATCCCGGCCGAGACGATCCATCTGCCGGGCAAGGGGCGTCGTCTCATCCGCGATCCGCTGGGAGAGGCCGGCGATCCGCCCGAACTCCGTCTGCATCCCGGTGGCGACCACAAACCCCCGACCGTGCCCGTTCGTCACCGTCGTGCCGGCAAACGCCATGTTGCTCCGCTCGGCAAGGGGCGTTCCGACAGGGAGCGAGCCCGGTGTCTTGTCCACGGGCGACGACTCGCCCGTCAGCGGCGCCTCGTCGACCTGCAGCGACGTCGCCTCGACGATGTAGATGTCGGCGGGCACCCGTCCCCCCATATCGAGGAGGACGAGATCCCCCCGGACGAGTGCGGCTGCATCGATCTCCCGCCGCTCGCCGTCGCGGACGACCATGGCGTGCTGGACGAGCATCTTCCTGAGCGCCTCGATCGCCTCACCGGCCTGCCACTCCTGCGAGTACCCGAGGAGGGCGTTTAAGATGACGATGATGAGGATTGCGGCGGCGTCCAGGGCTTCGCCGACGAAGAAAGAGACTGCAGCGGCAATGATCAGGATGACGATGAGGACGCTCTTGAACTGCCGCAGAAAGACCTGGAGGCGGCTCTCCCGCTCCTCCTCGCGGAGGACGTTCGGCCCGTAGCGCTGCAGACGCTCCTCCGCGTTTCCCGTGGAGAGACCCGACGGATCGGCGCCGAGCTCCCGCTGCACCTCCGTCGCCGAGAGGGCGTGCCAGTCGGGCGGAGGGCTTCCGCCTGCAGACTCTCCTGTCGGCGCGGGCATATGTCCGGGTTTCGCTCCGGGGTATAAAAAGGTATAGAAATCGCTCCTCCAGCCGCGAAACCGCTGCATTTGTGGCCGGTTCGTCCTTGATCTGTCGTCCCTCCGGCAGGATTATATCTTCCGGGCGAATCGATCCGGTGCCGGGCCGGGCGACCGGTCCGGGGAGGAACGACGATGAGCAGAATAGCAGTCCTGATCACGGATATGTTCGAGGATGTCGAGTATACGGAGCCTGCCGGGGCGTTCCGGGGGGCCGGCCACGATCTCGTCCACGTCAGCCTCTCCGCGGGAGAGACCGTCCACGGGAAGGCGGATCAAACACCGGTCACCATCGACCGGAGCGTATCGGACGTCTCGCCGGACGACTTCGACGCGCTCTTCATTCCGGGCGGCTACTCGCCCGACAAACTCCGGGCCCACGAAGCGCCCGTCGAGTTCGTGCGCCGCTTCGTCGAGAGCGCCAAACCGGTTCTCTCCATATGCCACGCGCCCCAGCTCATGATCACCGCGCAGGTGCTCCGCGGGCGGAAGATTGCCGGCTGGAAGTCCGTCGCACAGGACATCAGGAACGCCGGCGCGGAGTACGTCGACCGGGAGGTGGTCGTCGACGGCAACATCGTCTCGAGCAGGCAGCCGGACGACATTCCGGCGTTCGTCGAAGCATCGCTCGCGAAACTCGAGGAGGCTTCCGGGCAGGAGGCCCGGGCTGCGGCCGCAGGGCAGCGGTGAGGCGGAAGCCGCACCGCATAAACTCTTTATGGATGCGGCCCGCACCCCCTCTTAAGGATGAGTCCTGCAGGTCCGTCGAAGAGCGCAGAGGCATGGGGCAGGCCTGCAGTCATTGTCCTCGTCACGGCCCTCGCCGTTCTCCTGGATCTCGCCTTCGGCACGGTCGCGTACACCCACCTCTTCTACCTGGTGCTCATCATCGCCGCGTTCTGGTACCGGAGGCGTGCGATCGTCGTCGGGATTCTGCTCGCCATGGCTCACGTCACCGTCGGGAGCATCCTCTACGGCACCCCGGACGCCGGCATCCTCGTGAATGCGGCAGCCTTCGTCGTCGCCGCGTACCTCCTCGGCTACCTCTTCGAGATAGCGGGCAGGCGTGCCGGCGGTCTCCACTTCCATATCGATGAGGCCGGCGGGGCCGCGTGCGACCGGGACACGAGACGGCTGATTGCCCGGCTCTCGAGCCGCGACCCCGATACCCGCTACCGGGCGGCCGGGTGTCTCGGCGACGCGGGCAACCCTGCGGCGGTCGAACCGCTCGCCGCCCTCCTCGAGGACCCCGAGGTCGGCGTCCGCTGGAAGGCGACGGAGTCGCTCGGAAGACTGGGAACTCCTGCCGTCGGGCCGCTCACGGCGAGCCTCAGGAGCGAGAACGTCGACGTCCGCTGGATGGCCGCGGTTGCTCTCGGGGAGATCGGTGATCCCGCGGCAATCCCGGCGCTGATGGCTGCGCTCGACGACGAGGACGCTTACGTCCGGAGCAGGGCGGCTCTCGCACTCGGCGCGATCGGCGAGCCCGCCCGGGAGGAGGTCGCCGCCGCCCTCTCTGACGGGAACGCACGCGTCAGGCGGGGAGCGGCGATTGCGCTCGGGAGCATCGGCGGTGAGAAAGTCGTCGAAGCGCTCGTCGAAACGCTCCGCGACCCGGATGGGGGGGTGCGGCAGCGTGCCTGCGCTGCGCTCGGCGATATCGGCGAGCCCGCCGTCCAGCCTCTCATCGAGGCGCTCGGGACGGAGAACGAACTCCTCCGGCGCGGGGCGATCGCCGCCCTCGGCCTCGTCGGAAAGCCCGCCGTCCCCGCGCTCGCCATGGCGCTCCGGCACGGCGACGACCGGCGCGTCCCCGCGGGAGCCGTGCGTGCCCTCGGGGAGATCGGCGATCGCAGGTCGGCCGATATCCTGATCCGGGCGCTCGAAGACGAGCGGGAGGAGGTGCGCGAGGCTGCCCGGGAGGCGCTCGCCAGCATCAGGAAGACATAACAACAGCAAGGGTGCACCTGAACGTTATGACTGACAGAACCCGGATCGAGGAACTGATCGCCGATCTCCGGGACGGCCCTCTCGCGACGCGCCGGGCGGCGACCGCCGGGCTCGGTGCGAGCGGAGAAGCGGCCGTAGAACCCCTCATAGACGCGATGCAGGCCGAAAACAACGACGTCCGGTGGTATGCCGCCCGTGCGCTGGTGCAGATCGGGGAGCCGGCGATCGCCCCCCTCCTCGCGGCGATGCGTGCCGCGTGCGACTGCGACTTCCGGCGATACGCCACGGCGGCTCTCGCGGGGATCGGCGCCGCCGCCGTCGAACCTCTTGTTGCCGTCATCGAGAACGCCGATGCCGACCTTCAGCCGTTCGCCGCGATGGCCCTCTGCCGGATCGGGGAACCGGCGGTCGCACCGCTCCTCCGCCTGATGGAGAGCCCTGATGCGAAGACGCAGGAGCGCGCCGCTCTCCTCCTCTGGAAGATGGGGGAGACGGGCGCCGTCCCGCTCACCGAGGCGCTGGAAGGGAGAGGCCAATCCGCGAACAATAAATGATCGCGACGCCTTCAGATCGTTAAGGTCTGATGGCATCTCGTACGGCGGGGGGTCTCCTCCGGTTCCTGCAGGAGGGCGATCTCCGTGAACCCGGGAACGTTCTGGTAGCTGGTGCTTTCGGTACGGCAATCCTTGCCGCCCTTCTTGTGGAGCCGCCCGGCACCAACCTCATCCTCTGGGCGCTGCTCTTCGTCCCCGCCGCGGCGGTCGGCTACCTCTACCGCGAGAAGGGAATCGTTGCCGCCACCGTGCTCGGGCTCGCCTATCTCGGCGTCACGGCAGGGCGCGCCTACCCCCCCAACCCTGCAATATTCCTTCCCTTCGTCGCCATGGTCGCCCTTGCGTCGCTCGCCTCGACGGTCGGCTACTCGACCCGGGAGCAGATCCACTACCGGGAGGCCATGGAACGAGCTCCCGGCGGCGCGTTTCTTCTCAGGCGGGAGGACGGAGCGATAATGGACGCGAACCGCGACTTCGCGGAACTCCTCGGCTACACGAGGAGAGGTCTCGAGAACCTGCCGGTATCGAAGATCTGGCCCTACGGCGACGACCGCGAGCGTTTCTTCGCGCAGGCGCAGCCGGGCGCAGGCAACGCGGTCATCGAGACGCAGTTCCTCGGCCGGGACGGGAGAACACGCTGGCTCGTCCTCTGGGGCCGCTGCCTCGAAGACGTCGTCGTCACCTGCCGCGTCTCGGAGATCACCCGGTACAAAGAGGCGGAATCGGCCCTGAACGCCGAACGCCGTCGTCTCTTCGCGATCCTGGATACCCTCCCCGCGTACGTCACCCTGCAGGGGGAGGATCACACCATCCGGTTCGCCAACAGGGCGTTCCGGGAGACCTTCGGCGACCCGGAGGGCGGGCTCTGCTACGAGGTGCAGCGGGGCTCCCGGAGACCCTGCAAACCCTGCAAGGGGGCGATGGTCTTCACCCTCCGGAGCCCGCAGCAGTGGGAGTGGGACCACACGAACGGGAAGACCTACGAAGTTCACGCCTACCCGTTCACCGATACGGACGGGTCGCCCCTGATGCTGCAGCTCGGGATCGACATCACCCAGCGGGTGCAGGCGGAAGAGGCGCTCAAAGGGTTTGCCGGGAACCTCCAGGCAAAGAACCGGGAGCTGGAGACGCTCCGGAACCGGCTCTCCGTCATCAACCAGGAACTCGACGCGACGGTCCGGGAACGGACCGCCGACGTGGAGAAACTCCTTGCCCAGAAGGACGAGTTCATATCGCAGCTCGGTCACGACCTCAAGACGCCCTTGACGCCGCTGGTCGCGCTCATGCCGAGGGTCATAGAGCGCGAGCAGGACCCGGATCTCCGGCGCCTCCTCGAGATCGCCGGCCACAACGTCACCTACATGAAGGATCTCGTCCAGAAGACCCTGCAGCTCGCCCGGATGAACTCCCTCTACGTCGAGCTCGATCTCGAGCCCCTCGACCTGAAGACGGAACTCGACAACACGCTCCGGAACTACGCCGTCCTCTTCAAGACGAAGTCCATCTCGCTCAAGAACAACATCCCCCCCGGAACCACCGTCAGGGCCGACCGGGTTCTCCTCGGGGAGATCTTCAACAACCTGATCGCCAACGCCGTCAAGTACATCGAGGGCGAGATGGGGACGATCACCATCGACGCCGCCCGCGAGCAGGAGGTCGTGGTCGTCTCGGTCAGGGATACCGGGATCGGCATGACCCGCGAGCAGCTCGAGAAGGCGTTTGCCGAGTTCTACAAGGCCGACGCCTCCCGGCACGACCTCGACTCGCCGGGCCTCGGTCTCACGATCTGCCGTCGGATCGTGGAGCGGCATGGAGGGCGGATATGGGCCGAGAGCGCCGGGGAGGGGGAGGGGTCGATGATCATATTCACCCTCGAGGCGGTAGACGCGCCGTGAGAAATCCACAGGGTTATATACTGTTCCGGGTGAGAGGTTTTATTTAACAACCCGGCGGGTCCCGGGGAGGGAGCAGATGGCGGACGAATCGAGCAGGCGGATAATGGTCGTCGACGACGACGTCTTCATCCTCGAGGTGATGGAGGAACTCCTCGAACCGGAGGGGATCGGGGTCGTCGGCGCGGAGAGCGGCGATGAGTGTATCGCAGAACTCGCGAACGGGTTTCGGGGCGTCATCCTGATGGACATCATGATGCCCGGAAAGGACGGATGGGAGACGATCCAGGAGATGATCGACCGCGATCTCCTGGAGGGGAACGTCGTCGCGATGCTCACCGCAAAGGACATCCCGGACGTGGAACTGGACTGCCTCAAGGAGCACGTCATCGACTACATCACGAAACCGTTCGAGGCGGACGAGATCGTGGCCCTTGTGAAGGGGTACCTCAATTACCTGCCGTGAGGGGAGAGTACATGGAGTATTCCTCATCTCTTCCCCGCGATGGGCGGACGATCGTCGTCATCGGTTCGTCGACCGGAGGGGCGCGAACCCTGGAGGTCATCTTTTCCCAGTTCCCGCTCGTCGATGCCGCCGTCATCCTCGTCCAGCACATGCCGCACTCGATGAACAACGCGCTTTGCCGGCATATCGAAGAGATCTCGTTCATGGAGACCGGGATCGCAGAGGACGGCGAAGCGATCGAGCACGGCAAGGTCTACGTGGCACCGAGCGACCTTCACCTGAAACTGATCAAAAACCGGACGATCAGCCTCTTTGACGACAGAAAGGTCCAGTATGTCAGGCCCTCGATCGACGTCGCCATGACATCGCTTGAGCGGCGCGAGAATGACCGGGTCGCCGGGGTGATCCTCTCGGGGATGGGGAGCGACGGTGCCGAAGGGATCTGCCACATCAAGTCCATCGGGGGAACCACCTATGCGCAGGCCCTCCGGACGTGCGCCATCCACTACATGCCCCGCGCCGCGTTCGCGACCGGGCGGGTGGACGAGATGCTCCCGCCGGAAGGGATCCGCGAGAATCTCATCCGGTTCGCCGGGATCCTCTGATGGTCGGGGTCGGCAAATGCGAACGACTCCTCTAAATGCGTGAAGAGTCCATACTTCATGTATGGAGGTCTCGCCTGCTGTCGCCCGGTACTTTGAGGAGATCGAGGCCGGGCTTCTGGCCGCGATGCAGATCGCCGCCGCCGCACGCGCTCGGGGGCTCGATCCGAGAACAGAGATCGAGATCCCGGTGGCAAGCGACCTCGCCGACCGTGTCGAGGCGCTCCTCGGCTACAAAGGGATCGCGGCCCGGCTACGGGAACTCGAGCAGAATATGTCCCGTGAGGAGGCGGCGCTCAAGATAGGCGACGATTTCGTGGCGCGGAAGTTCGGCGAGACGGCGCCGGAAGAGATCCTCGACCACGCCATCCGTGCCGCGATGGCGATCCTGACGGAGGGGGTGGTGGCCGCCCCGACGGAAGGGATCGGGAAGGTCAGTCTCGGGAAGAACGACGACGGGACGGACTACCTGAAGATCTTCTACGCAGGGCCGATCCGGAGCGCGGGCGGGACGGCACAGGCGCTCTCGGTGCTGGTGGGCGACTACGTCCGTCAGGCGCTCGGGATCAACCGCTACATCCCCCGACCGGAGGAGGTGGAACGCTACATCGAGGAGATCCGGCAGTACAACAACATCATGAGCCTGCAGTATCTCCCGAGCGAGAAGGAACTCCGGATGATCATCGAGAACTGCCCGGTCTGCATCGACGGCGAACCGACCGAGCAGCAGGAGGTGAGCGGCTACCGGAACCTGGAGCGGGTGGAGACGAACACCGTCCGGGGCGGGATGGCGCTCGTGGTCGCGGAGGGGATGGCGCTGAAGGCCCCGAAGGTCCTCAAAAACGTCCGCAAGATGAAGATGCAGGGCTGGGACTGGATCGAGGAGCTGATCAGCGGCGGCCCGAAGAGCGACGACGACGCAAGCGCCGCGATCAAGCCGAAAGACAAGTACATCCGCGACCTGATCGGCGGCCGGCCGGTCTTTTCCTACCCGATGCGGAAGGGCGGGTTCCGGCTGCGCCTCGGCCGGTCAAGGAACACCGGGTTTGCGGCCGCGGGCCTGAATCCCGCGACGCTGCACATTCTCGGGGATTTCCTCGCGGTCGGGACGCAGATGAAGGTCGAGCGGCCGGGGAAGGCGGCGGGGATCGTGCCGGTGGACTCGATCCAGGGACCGACGGTCAAGCTCCGGAGCGGGGAGGTGCGCCGGGTGGACGACGCGGCGGAGGCCCGGCGGCTTGCCGGGCAGGTGGACGAGATCCTGGACGTCGGCGAGATGCTGGTCAGTTTCGGGGAGTTCATGGAGAACAACCACCCGCTGATGCCCCCGGCCTACTGCGAGGAGTGGTGGATGCTCGAGGGCGGCCCCCGCCACCCGGAGAACGAGCTCGAGGCGATCGAGTTCGCGCTCGACGGCGCACCGCTTCACCCCGACTACACCTACATGTGGGACGACGTCGCCCCGGGCGATATCGCCCGCCTTGCGGATGCGGTCGGCACCGCCGGGACGATCGAGGACGGGATGCTGATGATCCCGAACACCCCGGAGGCGAAGGCGATCCTCGAGGAACTCCTGGTGCCCCACCACCTCTCGGGGGACCGGCTGGCGATTCCCGAGCACCTGGTGTTCCTCGCCTGCCTCGGCCTGACGCTGCAGCTTGAAAAGCGGCCTGCGTGGGAGGACGCGCCGATGGAGAACTCGCTCGACCTCGTGATGCACCTCTCGGGCTTTCGGGTGCGTTCGCGGGCGGGAACCCGGATCGGCGGCCGGATGGGCCGGCCGGGGAAGTCGAAGCCGCGGGAGATGCGCCCGCCGCCCCACTCGCTCTTTCCGATCGGCGACGAGGGCGGCGCCCGCCGGTCGTTCCAGGCGGCCTGCGCCTCAAAGCCGCGGTCGAACACCGACGGTGGAATCATCGAGGCGGAGGTCGGGGAGCGGCAGTGCCCCGCCTGCGGCGCCTTCACCTACAAGAACCTCTGCGAGTGCGGGGCGCACACGAACCCGGTCTTCCGGTGCCCGAAGTGCGGCAAGGATGTCGGGCAGGAGGTCTGCCCCCGGTGCAACGTGCCGACGGTCTGCCTCCAGAAGGTCACGATCAACGTCAAGAGCGAGTACCTGGCGGCGATGGAGCGGCTCGGGGTGCGCGAGTCCTCGGTCGCGCTCTTAAAGGGCGTGAAGGGCCTGATCTCGCGCGAGCGGCCGGTGGAGCCGATCGAGAAGGGGATCCTCCGGGCGCTGCAGAACCTTTATGTCTTCAAGGACGGCACCGTCCGCTACGATATGATCGACCTTCCCCTGACCCATTTCCGGCCGGACGAGGTCGGTGTTCCGATCGAGCGGCTCCGGGAACTCGGCTACACCCATGACACCTACGGCCGGGAACTCGTCTCGGACGACCAGGTGCTGGAACTCCGCCACCAGGACATCCTGGTCTCGGAGGACTGCGGCGAGTGGCTCGTCCGGGTGGCGAAGTTCGTCGACGATCTTCTGGTGCGGGTCTACGGGCTCGAACCCTTCTATAACGCGGAGAAACCCCTCGACCTCGTCGGTCAGCTCCTGATGGGGCTTGCCCCGCACACGAGCGCCGGGGTTCTCGTCCGGCTGCTCGGGTTCTCGAAGGCGCCGGTCGGCTACGGCCACCCGTTCTTCCACGCGGCGAAACGGCGGAACTGTTTTGCAGGCGACACGGAGATCGCCGTCTCCGACGGGCGGCGGTGGACGACGATGCCGATCCGGCAGTTCGTGACGGAGAACTTCGATCTCTCGAAGCCGGGGATCGACCACGTGGGAACGTTCTACTCAGATCCCCGGCAGCCGTTCTACGTCCGGAGCATCGACCCGCAGGGGAAGATCAGCCTGAAGAAAGTGACGTCCGTCTCCGTCCACCGCGCCCCGGCGCACCTCGTCCGGTTCGTTACAGGGCGGGGGAAGGTCCTCACGGTGACGCCCGATCACGCGATGCTGGTCTGGGACACGGACTACCTCCGGAAGATCCGGGCGCTCGAGGTCGCGATCGGCGATCGCGTCCCGGTTGAGGAGGGGGGTTTCGTCGTCAGCGACGAGATCGCGAGCCGCGAGACGGTGCAGGCGCTCGACGACCGGGTCTACTGCCTGACGGTCGCCGAAAACCACACGCTGGTCGCGAACGGGATCTTCTGCGGGCAGTGCGACGGCGACGAGGACTGCGTGATGCTCCTCCTCGACGGGTTGATCAACTTCTCCCGCGCCTACCTCCCCGAGACCCGGGGCGGGACGATGGATGCTCCGCTCGTCCTGACGACCCGGATCGACCCGGCGGAGGTCGACAAGGAGAGCCACAACGTCGATGTCTGCGACCACTACCCGATCGAGGTCTACAACGGCTGTCTTGCCTACGCCCACCCGAAGGACCTCGATAAGTATGTCGACCGGGTGGAGCGGCGGCTCGGCACCCCGGCCCAGGTCGAGGGGTTCTCCTACACCCACCCGACCTCCGACATCTCGGCGGGGCCGCTCGAGTCGACCTACACGAAACTCGGCTCAATGCTCGACAAACTCGATGCGGAGCTCGACCTCGCGAAGAAGATCCGGGCGGTGGACGAGGACGACGTCGCTGAGCGGGTCTTAAACACCCACTTCATCCGCGACCTCCAGGGGAACCTGAACGCGTTCTCCAAACAAAAAGTCCGGTGCACGAAGTGCAACGCGAAGTACCGGCGGATGCCGCTTGCGGGGAAGTGCACTCGCTGCGGCGGCAACGTCATCCCGACCGTCCACGAGGGCTCGGTGAAGAAGTACCTGGAGATGTCGCGCAACATCTGTGCGACCTACGCGATAACGGAGTACACGAAGCAGCGGGTGGAGGTGCTCTTCATGCAGATCGAGTCGACGTTCGGCGAGCCTCCGGAGCGGCAACTGGGGCTTGCGGATTTTATGTAGAGGAGCCGCCCGGCGCCGGAGGCCGTCCGGGATCGGGTCTTCGTCCGGCGGGGCGGGCCGCCATCAAGCTCATTACTTTTGAGGTTCAAGAGGTACAGGCGCGAGTGTTACCGAGCGGCCAAAGGTGATCGACTCAAGATCGATTCTCGAAGGAGTTCGCAGGTTCGAATCCTGCCACTCGCATTTTTGGGATTACATATATTAGGAGATAATCGCTTCTTTAAACCCTTGATGCTAGTTAAGCATCATGGGCAATAACTTCCACGCAAGCCCCGTGGACACCCATGTGAGCATTATTGGTTTCGTTGCTGTACCGAGACTAATATTGGTTTTAGACATTTGTTCACGATAAGGCACCTTGCAAAGTTTTTATCCCCAAAAGACTAGATCAGATAAATGAGTTCCTTCTCAAAAAGAATGGGTCTAAAACCAGTTACCGAATCTCTCCAAGTAGAGATAGTGACAGATGATTTGAGGAATTCCCTTTGGAATATCTTATATGACATATACTTTCAGCACTTTTGGTTCTTGCTAACAAGCTCACAAGAAGATCTGAATAAGAATCCAGGATATACACTGTGTAAGTCATTATGGCTCGACCATTTTAAATATCCGATAGATGAATTCCGCAGTTTAGGTTTCTCAGGAAACGTCACAACACAAATTAAACGTTATTTTCTTAACTGCCCGTGGAATGAGGTATACGATTTCATTGAATTTACAGCAGAAAACACACATGACTTAGAGATTCGTCAATGTTTTATCGACTCTTGTAACAAAATTTTTGAGAGGGAAAACTCGGCATATCGATTTATTAACGATATTATTGTTTCTATCATCGACACTAACGAAGTAAACGAGATTGAAAATGCATTCAACATTCTACCAGAAGTAGATTCACATTTAAGCACCGCCTTAGATCTTTTCGCGAATCGCG
>NZ_FMID01000044.1 GCF_900095385.1 Methanoculleus chikugoensis | reverse complement strand
CCGATTGCTTTCTTTTAAAAGACCAATAGCGTCTTCGATCCTTCCAAGGGGTTTATAGTTGAGAAAAATGATGGCATTAATTTTTGATAGGAATGCCGGGGGCTCTTTCAACCAAGCTATTGCTGTCATCACGCTTTTTTTATCTAAGACGAAATGGATATTGGTTTTGACTCCGTTTGAGGTCAATTTTTCAATTGCTTCTTCCAATTCCTGATACGGAGGGTAGGCGCTGACTGCCACTGCACCGCAGTATTTTCTTGACGATTCGATGACATCTTGAGTCAGACCTCTCCCATTTGTGGTATAGGAAGGAACTATGCCATATTCCTCCCTAGTACTACGCAAAATTTCGCAGAAATCAGGGTGTTGATTGGGGTTTCCACCTCCTAATGCCACTTGATTAACAGGGAGGTTTTTAACTTGATTCATGATTTGGTCGTAGTCACGAATTGACATATGGGCTCCCGAGGTGTCTGATTTGCGATAGCATCTTGGACACTTCCTGTCGCACCATCGTGTAATTGAGATATCCAATAGTTCCGGACCACTTTCAGACCAAAATGGCAACGAATAACCTGGCTCTTCCAACCTCAAAAAAAATCCGGTATTGGGATTGAAGATAGTAGAGTAGTGTTGCTTACTGTAGTATCTGTGAACCAGAATCTCGATCACCAAACACAATTAATTCCGTTAATGTATAATTTCTCATTTTTCATCTCAAAAGAATCCGTACAAAAATATGATTCTAATATGTCACTATCGCTTGATAACCGACCGGAATAGACTAACTTTCCTTCGCTCAAGCTTTCGTGGATTAATTGCATCAATTCTGTGTTGCTTTCAAGCATACTAGGATCGCTTACGGGGGTCATATTTTCTAACAACAAAAGATACAGCTTTTTAAAGATTGGGAGTAACGGGGACCCCTTCTTTACGCCAGCAAGATCTAGGAATTTCTTCTCGGTAAATTTCCCTTTTGAGATTATCACAAAGGATGTTGTTGAACTGTTTGTGACGAAATCGCTTCTAACTTTCATAGCGCATCCTCCGAATGTTCAGTAATATTTGCTGAAGAGATTCTAACATCACATCGCTTTCGATAAATGCGTGGACCGTTGAGGTGCATCCCGAAGAGTAAGTGCTATAGAGCAAAACTTCATCATGTTGTAATTGTGAAATACACTTTTTAGAGATCTTTTCCGGAATGCAATACTTCCAAAATAGAAATTCTGATAGATCTTTGTATTCTTTTGAGTAATATTTATCATACTCTTCAGTGATGTTTTTTGTCACAGTTACTAATCCATGATATAATCTTTCTACCAAAATTGAAGAGTACGTGTTGGGTTTGCTCTTCGTAGCGTTAAAGAATTCACGTAAGGTACAGTTCTTCGGTAGGCAGACTAGAAAACCATCCCGAGGGTCCATGAACGTATAATATTCGCTTTCCCTGTCATTTATTACGATTTTTTCAATCATCTCAATCTGCCTCAACAAGCGTTAGTTCTGTGCATCTTGATAAAAATATACGGAGTGCCTCAGATAATTCCGGATTATCTTTTATTAATAACTCGTTCTGTAATTGAATTGCAATATCATAAATCTCTTTCACCTTAAATTTCGAGCTTGAGAACGCTATTTCAGCCCATAATTTTTGCGAGACATATGACTCTTTCTCTCTCAAATATTTTTTGATAAGGGATATGGCAGGTTTCGGATGGTCATCTGCAATCCTCAAAAATAGTTCAAATGGCGTTATGGATTGAGAATATACTGGTGGAACAGGGGATAGGCATAATAATAGTTCAAGTAGCGAAAGATTATTGTCCCTTTCGATCGTGTCCGCTGTACATCCTTCTAGGATGCTTTCAATACTCGTGCAAGTATTCTCTAGTCGACCATAACGTGGTGAGAAAATCGGATTTATGAGACGAATATAGTCATTTTTATCAAATTGAGCGACTAAATCGAGAAATAACCAGATATTCAAAAGTGGAAAGTCCTTTTTGCTTCTTCTATTTCTTACTCTTGAATATATCTGTTGAGCGTGATGACTATCCTTTTGGAAGAGTGTTCTTATCAATTCGAGATCTTTTTCAGAGATCAACGAGTTATCCACAAGGAATATCCCATTTAAGAATATATCTGCATAATTGTCGATAGACTCCAGAAATCCGAGAATTGCGTGATTCTTATTTTTACGAGACAGTATGAACGTATATTTTTCGAGTCCTTCGGCTACTGGGGAGTCCGGAGAGATTGACTTTGAATATATTTCTTTAAATTTCTCAAAATTACTGGGTGCTATTGTATATATTAGAAAATTCGCTAAGATGTAGTCCCGAAATTCGTCATAAGTGAAATTAATTACTTCAGAATCTTCAATAATTGATGTTTTATCCGCCAAATCTTTTCGCAACATTACTCCTTCATTAACAAGCATGTTAACAATGTCATGTAATTCATTGGGAATTGATTCTACAGGGACATTTGAAAATGAAGATTCCATAAGCATGTAATTAGCCAGCTCGTATAACAGTTTCTTATATTTCCTCGTAAAACCACTTTCAGGGTATTTCTCCTCAAATCGTTTGGTAATTCTCAGGTTATACTGCTCGAAAAGAATATCTAGGATGATATTGTTAAGGGGCTCGATTGTGACAGTTTCACTCTTTTCTTCAGGTTCGTAAGCCTCACAAAATAGCCGTAGTATCAATGGATCGCCCACAAAACGGTCAACAACTTCTCTACTGGGATGACAATTGATCCTAAAATAACGGAAGTATGCGTTAAGCATGAATTTTCTATGGATTGGCGCGAGGTTATGGGTTAGATCTTCAATAAATGTCGTTTTGTCCTTGAAACTTGCGTTTCTCAGGTTAACAAAGCGTTTTTCGAAGTACTCTGATCTGCATGTTAATATGAATCTAACATGAATATCCGATGTAAAATCTTCAATCAATTGCTCTAGTTGCCGAGCAAAGTGAGCGAGATCTGAGTGTTCGTTTATTCCATCAATGATTATTAATAACGGCTTATTGTCCTTAAGGCTAATTCTTTCGACATCTTTTAAAAAGGGGGCTAATTTTCCATCATACTCGTCATTAAAGCGGTTTACTAGATAACCTTTTAGAGACGTTGTCGCTTCAATTGATAAGTCATACCCTGTGGCATAGAATGATGTTTGTTGGCGGCTATTTAACGTTGTATCCGCGAAATTGCATATGAAATTGGTCTTACCTGAAGCGGCTTTTCCTTCTACAATTAAAATCTGAGAACTTAAAATGTCTAAGTGACGTTCGACGTTTTCAAGACGATGCTGGATTGAATGGTTGCATCCCCACAAGAGATATTTGATTTCCTCAAAGAGAGATCTATTTGAATAGTTTATGTGCTGTGAAACTTTTGCTCCTTTTTCAGGATCCATATCCTTCAAATCAGTCTTGAGTTTCGATACATATCTCTTAAGTGCGTCAGATGCTACTATTACCTCCTGAAGGGTGTTGGGGATCTGAAAATTATCTGGCAATACAATGTTTATCTGCGGAAAATCTAGTTTCCAAGTTATCTCATTATACAGATAGATATCAATCTTTTGTAAATCTTCAACAATCTTTTGAGTAAGTAATACCGGATCTGAAAACAAGCGGAGTTCATCCTTTGCATGGGGTGTTTCCGTAAAGATCCGAGGAATATATTTTTTGGAGTTTTTTTCACGGGTGATTTTTTGTTTAAGCTGAAATGCTAAGTTTTTCTGGAGCACATAAGATGTTAGAGTGTTATTGATGGGAACATAGATATTTGATGGTAGTTGCTTCTCCAACGAATAAGAATCAAACTCGCCCCCTGTGATTGCGTAAGTGGTTGCTAAATCATAAATTCTGGAGCATAAAGCCATCGCGTTGTCGACAGAGCGATGCTTTACGAGATCAAGAAGTTTATTCCGTAATTCATTGCCACTGTATCCTGAAGTTTGATGGAAGTCAAATGGCAAAATTATGAGATGGCGTATAAAATCCCAAGTTATCTCATCATGCACAGGCCCTTTTGAGATGTCTGCCAAAAGGTCTTGGAAGATTTCAAAATATTTCTTCTTCGCTTTGAATTTTTCAAGTTGTTGAAGATAAGCAACTACAGAGATCTCATTTTTTGCCCAGGTTATTGTATCGAAAATATCATTCCTGTTCTTACCTAACAAATTTGCCGCGTCAATCGCGATGCCGAAGCAATCGGTGTCTTTATTAAACGTTTTACGATTGTAGAGATCCCAACATTGGGAGAGAGCATCATAAAATTCTGGTGGTTTCCCATTAGGTCTGGGTTTCCGGTTGGTGAATCGTATCGAATGTTTGACCTGAACTGATAAAGTACCCTTTTCAGCTTTGATTACAATGTCATCTACGGGATTACCTTTGTTCCGTTGTTGCAACTTTACTGAAAAGATCAATCCGCCTTTTTCAAAGCCAAACGGAAGTTCTCCTTTTAACATAGATGTTAAGTAAAACGTCGCTACTAATAGCTCAAATCTAGACCCCCCTGGGCCTAATGCAAATGGATGTACTGGTGAAATTGATTTTGACATTGCTGGGTGGTGTATTTGGATCATTAAAATAAAAAAGCTACTACTTGTCACTGTGAATAAGAGACTAAGTCATATCCGCATCGGCGATTGATTTTCAGGCACACTGAGTGTATCGAAAACTCTAGAGGATCCGGCGGGAGCAATATTGATTCCCTTGAGGAATTTCATCACTCATCCCATGCCCTGTCTGGGTTTCCTCGTAGCGACCACCTTCTCCGCCCGGCCCCCATCTCCCACCTCTACCCCGCCCCTGATCACCCCACCTCCCGCAGATCCCTCCGCACCCGCCGCCGTTGGTACCACTCCACCACCGTACCCAACGCATGGTAGACCGGGTTGACCGGCACGTCCACGTAGTAACGCTTCCCCTTCTCCAGCCACCCCTTCCCGGCCCAGTAGGCGTGGTCCGCGGGAGCCGATTCACCCAGCTCGTCGCACGGCGCCCTCCCGATGTGGAACACCATCACGTCGAAGAGCCCGGGCTTCCTCGGTGATTCCCTCCGGAGTGCGGCGAGAAAAGCCTTTGCCGCCGCCTGCAGTTTCTCTTCGTTCTCCCGCAGCCGGTAGGCGGGCAGCGGGCCCATCGTCGCGTGGGAGACGATCCCCGCCCGGGCGACGACCTCGAAGCCCCAGATGTGGGCAACCGCGTTGAGGTACTCCAGCACGTCCTTGCTTCCCACCGCTCCGGCGCTGGTGAGGAGGAGGGCTTTCTGCCGGAAGAAGCGGGGGCGGTGACAGATATAGGAATGGCGGTCGATGAAGACCTTCATCAGCCCCGAGACCTGGAACGCGTATACCGGGGTGGCGAAGATCACCCCGTCCGCGTCGTGCATCTTCTGCTCGAGGAGAGCCGAATCGTCCTTGATGGGGCAGTGCTCCTCCCCCCGCTCAAAGCAGGTATAGCACCCGCGGCATTGCTCCTGGTTGACGTCCCTGAGCATGACGTACTCCCAATCCACCGGTGCGCTCTCCTCGAGGATCTCGCGGATCCGTTCGGCTGCGCGGTAGGTGTTTCCCTTCCGGGCGCTGCCCATGATGACCAGGATCTTTATGGGCCGTTCTTCCATGGAAGAGTGAAGGTAACTCTCATACATAGACTTTCTTCCCCTGTAACGGGCCCGGGTCTACGCTCTCCGGCGAAACCCTGCAGAATAACCGCCGGAAGGTGTCTTAAATAGACCCAGAACCAATGCAGTACTGAGCATCTGAAAATCCTGTTGCTCTTTCACGCATGGCAGATCTGAGTATTTTTCTGGAAGAACACCCCTACGTCGATCACCCGTCCCCGCTCATCCGGGCGAAGGCCGAAGAACTCTTCTCCGGGGCGGAGAGTCCTCTCGAGCGGGTGCGGATCGCATACGAGTTCGTCCGTGACGAGATCCCGCACTGCTTCGATATCGGCTCAGACGTCATAACGGCGAGAGCCTCCGAGGTGCTCGCCCGTGGGACGGGGATCTGCCACTCCAAAGCAAACCTGCTCGCGGCCCTGCTCCGCGGGATCGGGATCCCCACCGGGTTCTGCTACCAACACATCACCCTCGCGGACGACGACTCACTCGGCTACTGCGTTCACTGCTACAACGCGGTCTATCTGGACGGCCGCTGGATCTTTCTTGATGCACGCGGGAATACGGGCGGCAGGCGTGGGCTCTTCTCGGTGGAAAAGCCAATCCTCGCGTATCGCAACCGGAGTGAGTACGACGAATACTTCTGGAAAGGGATCTACGCATCGCCGCAGATGGGCGTCATGCGAATGCTCGACGCCGCTACGACACGGCAGGATATCGTCGAGAACCTGCAGGACTACATCGAAGGAGAGCCCGATATCCTCGACTGGTGACGCAGAGAGCGACGGCTGAACCGCACCGTCGAGTAACGGCCGGGGGATCCCGAGCCTTCAGGACGGAGGGATTATCTCACCCGGCGCCGAAGGTGCCGGTCGATCGAGCATGAAAGCCAAACGACTCGCCGGCGCACTCATCGGAGCGTTTGTGGGGCTCATCGGCCTGCTCTGGCTCCTGCAGGGCACAGGGGTCCTCCGTATACGCCCCATACTCTGTATCGCGAACTGTGAGGAGATCGTTGGCCCATCCCCGGTATGGGCGGTATCCGGGCTGATCGCCCTCATCATCGGGGTTATCGTCATCTTCGTGAGCGTGAGAGGCATCAGAAGACCCTGAGCGCCCGATCAACCTGCCACCTGCGGTATGGGCATGACCCGGGGAGGCGCACTTTTTCCGAACAAAACCTTCATCCGCCCCGAAATCCCACCAGAGTATCAACAAAGAGCCCTTCTCTCCGTCGGGCTCCGGGAGCACCATGCACCACCACGAAAACATCGTCCTCATCGGCATGCCCGGTGCCGGGAAGAGCACCGTGGGCGTCGTCCTTGCGAAGTCCCTCGGCATGCAGTTCATCGACACGGATATCCTGATCCAGGAACGGACCGGGAGGATGCTGCAGGAGATCCTCGATCTGGACGGGCCGGATGCGTTCAAGCGGATCGAGGAGGAGACGATCCTCTCCCTTCACTCCAGCCGTGCGGTGATCGCGACGGGCGGCAGCGTGGTCTGCAGCGAGGCTGCGATGGCGCACCTGAAGTCGAGAGGAGCGGTCGTATACCTGGCGATCTCGTACGGAGAGATGGAGGCGAGGCTCAAGAACATCACGACCCGGGGGATACTCCTCCTCCCGGGCCAGAGTCTCCGCGGGATGTACGACGAGCGGGTCCCGCTGTATGAGAAGTATGCCGATCTTACCGTCGCGTGCTCGGGTAAGGATCTTGAGTCTGTGGTCGGGAACGTGATCGAGGCATTGTGAGGGGGTCCGGGAATACACGCGGGGGCGCCCGGCCGGAAGGCAGAGATCCGGGTTTGGGATAACCCCGGGGTTCCGGAAACCCTCTTCGGGCCCGGGTCCACGGCCAGCGATCCGTCTCCGGAACTGTTGAACACGGCCCCGATTGAGACCTACAGAACTCCCGCTACCATAAAAGATATCCGGCGGGATATCTCAGATAAGAACGATCATGCACATCGCATATCCCGATATCGGTATCTGCGGACTCTCCTGTCGGCTCTGCCCCATGTACAACACCGACGCAGAGAGTAGATGTTCGGGATGCAAGAGCTCAACCAGGATGGCTGTCGGTTGCCCGTTTATCACGTGTGCCGTCAAGAGAAAGGGGATCGAATTCTGCTGGGAGTGCGAGGAGAGCGAGACGTGCGAACGGTGGAAGAACCACAGGGAAGCCGGTAAAGAACGCGATTCTTTTAAGTGCTACCAGACGCTTGAGGAGGATATCTCGTTTATCTCCCGGCACGGAGTACCCGAATTTCAGAACGTACAGGAACGGCGGGGGGTTTTGCTCCGGGAGATGCTGAACAACTTCAACGAAGGCCGTTCGAAGAGTTATTACTGCATCGCTGCAACCGTTCTGGAACCCGGAGAACTCGAGGAAGGGCTCTCCCAGGCAAAAGAAGAACCCGGGGGGCTTGACGTCAGGGCAAGGTCGAAGGCTCTTCACCGGATTCTTGATGAGATTGCTTCAAGGAAAGACTATCGCTTAAAACTGAGGAAGTAGGTGCGGTGGCAACATCTCGTTTCATACTCCCTTAAACTTCTGGCCAACCTCCCTTACCATTCCGATTGCCTTTTCTGCTCTTGAGTGCAAAGCTCTCGTACCTATGCTCAAGCGGGCAGCGTTTACGCTCATAGGAGCACTTTTCGGAGTTGCCACACTCATGGGCATCCTGGGTTCCGGTGAAACTACCACACTCATATTCAGCGGACTCGTAGGGGCGCTTGTGGGGGGATGTATCGGCTATAGGATTGCGATTCGATAAACCGGGTACGAGAGATACTTCTCGTTTGTTTTCCTTTACCCTCTGTAACAGAGACGCCCCGGCAAGAGTATTTCTATTACCATCGTTTCGTAGAGCACTACCATACACCTACTCTGTGTATTGGTTCGACCATGGTTACTACTATCGAACCCCCATCGAAGGCGATAGAAAAGTAAATAAATTGCTGATCGATTAGTATTTGTGAAGGCACTATGGGCGCAGGGTTTAAGCATATTTGTTCCAGCTGCGGATATTCCATAGAGACATCGGGACCGTGGGAGTTTTATCGGGATAGAGGGGGAAACCGCCATCCCTATGGACATCCTTGCCCCGTATCCGATACAGCTGCCGAGTCGGGAATCTATGGGTTGTCCGGAGAGGTCTATTGTCCAACGTGTGATAAGGTATTTGATGTAGTTCTTGTAGAATTCAAGGAACCATCTCAGAATACCCTCTCTGTATGGTCTGGTCGATGTGAACCTGCAGAGAAGTTCAAGAAAAAGGGAGCTGTCCAATGTCCCCAATGCGGGGATTCTCATCTGATTCTGGGACCTGAGATGGAAACGAAATCCCTCTGCCCTCGATGCCAAAAAGGGGTTCTTGAAGGTACAGTGGTCTGGATCTCGTGATGAGCGGATCTGAAAGGGGCAAGGGAAGCTTGTACCCATAGCGACAAGCAGTCTGCGAGGACGGGAGAGAGTGTAACTGGCACCCACGACGGCTACACCAGACCTGCCGGTCAACGGTTATTGATCAAAGTTGTCCTGTCGGGTGCAAAATCAGGTGAACCCCAGATCCAGCACGAAAAATCCGCCTGATCTCCCGAATCAGGGCTCATATTGCGAGTGGGCTCGTCGAGATTCGAACTCGAGACCTCCGCCGTGTGAAGGCGACGTCATAACCAGCTAGACCACGAGCCCCATGCATCGACCGGGAATTGAACCCGGGCTATTGGCTTGGAAGGCCAAAGTCATACCACTAGACCATCGATGCGAATGCACGGTATGCCTACATAGATAGATCGTGCTGAATATTAAATATTGGGTGGGAGAGGAGCCGGAGCGGGTTAGTACCCGCGCCGCTGCGCTTCCAGCTCCTCGAGGGCTGCCACCCGCTTCTCCAGCGACGGGTGCGTGGAGAAGAGATCCATCAGGGATCTCCCGGAGAGGGCCGGGATGATGAAGAACGCGTTCGCGCCCTCCACTTCCTGTTTCTTCTCGGCGGGGACGTAGTCCATCCGCCCGCTGATCTTCTGGAGCGCCGATATCAGCGCCCGGGGGTTCTCCGTCAGGGCGGCGCTGCCCCGGTCCGCGGCGAACTCCCGGTAGCGGGAGAGCGCCCGGGTGAGGAGCGTGCTCACGATCCAGACGACGATCGAGACGACGTAGACCAGGATCAGCGCGCCCATGTTGTTGTCGCGGTTGCCGCCGCCGCCGAAGAGCCCCATGAAGAACCAGTTGCGCATGATCAGGAAGGCGAGCATCGAGAGGAAACTCGCCATCGTCAACGTCAGCATGTCCCGGTTCTTCACGTGCGATATCTCGTGGGCGAGCACCGCTTCGAGTTCCTCGCGGTTGAGCGTCCGCATGATCGAGTCGGTGACCGCCACCACGGCGTTCTTCGGGCTCCGGCCGGTCGCGAACGCGTTCGGCACCGGGGAAGCCATGATCCCGACCTTCGGTTTCGGGAGGCCCGCTCTCGTGGCGAGGCCCTCGACCATCCGGTGCAGCTCCGGGTATTCGTCCTCCTCGACAATCCGGGTGCTGGTGCTCCAGAGCACCAGCTTATCGGAGAAGAAGAACTGGAGGAACGCCATCCCGGCGGCGATCAACAGGAGAGACCAAAAGGGGAAGTTCAGGGCGGAAAGGACGCCCAGGAAGATCAGGTAGACTATGAGGAGCAGAAACGACGTAAGAAACATCCTCATAGTGAGACCGAAGTCGCGCGTCCACTTCATGACGGAAATATATTGTGCCGGATCGCTATTAAGGTCTGTGCCACTCTCTCCGGTTGCTTCCGCTTGAACCGCGATCCGGTGCGTTTTGCACACGCGCCAGTGCCCTTATCTCTCTCCGGTGCCATAGATATGAATCGGATGACGCTGAACGAAGTGACCATCAGCAGGGCCATTCTCGAGGAGCAGCACCGGGCGATCATCGACCACCTCGAGATGGACGCCGCCGTCATCGGCGGAGGTCCCTCGGGGCTCGCCTGCGCCGCGCTCCTCGGTGAGAAGGATGTTAAGTGCGCACTCATCGAGAAGAAACTCAGCATCGGCGGCGGCATGTGGGGCGGCGGGATGATGTTTCCCCGGATCGTCGTCCAGGAAGAGGCCCGGCGGCTCCTCGACCGGTTCGGTATCGCCTACAAAGAGTTCGAAGAGGGCTACTACGTCGCGAAATCGGTCGAAGCGGTCGCGAAACTCACCGCGGCGGCCTGCGACGCCGGCGTCGAGTTCTTCAACCTCACCTCCGTCGAGGACGTCATGATCCGGGGCGACGGCAGGGTCGGCGGCCTCGTCGTCAACTGGACGCCCGTCGATATGGCCGGGCTGCACGTCGACCCGCTCACCATGGCCTGCACCTGCACCGTGGATGCGACCGGCCACGACGCCGTGGTCGCCCGGATGGTCGAGCGGAAAGGCGGCAACCTCCGGGTGAAGGGCGAGAGCTTCATGTGGGCCGAGCGCGCCGAGACCCGGATCCTCGACCACACGAAAGAAGTCTTCCCCGGCCTCTTCGTCACCGGGATGGCGGCGAACGCCGTTGCCGGGGAGTGCCGCATGGGCCCGATCTTCGGCGGGATGCTTCTGTCCGGGGAGCGGGCCGCGGAGCTTGTTGCTGAAAGGCTTGGCCGGTGACACTTCAAAATTCTTTTTACTCTCCCCGCGGTTACCATTAGGTATGGAAGAGATCGATCCGGAGTCCCTGGCCGAAGTCGCGTACGGGCTCTTTGAGATCTACCTCAACCGCGAACTCCATCTCCGCGGCCCGCACCTCTTCGAACTCGTCGGGCAGGGAACCGATTTCGAGGCCGACGTCCGCGAGATCTTCGGGAGATTCCGGGACGACTACCCTGAACTTGCCGATGCGCTCCTCCGCCGGTTCGGCGGGATCGATGCGATCTATGCACCTCTCAGGGAGGGTGAAGGCGTCCTCCCCTCGAAGACGACCCGGATGTACTGGATCGTCCAGGACGCCCCCGGCCCTTCGGAGAGAGGTCTCGACGACGACCAGGTGGGGAAATGGCTCATATTCGCCCCCGCGGATGAGGTGGACGAGGCATGGCGGAAGGTCCGGGACGAGACGGTGAAGGGAACCCTCGGGATATCCGCAAAGGTCAGCACGGCGAAGCCGAACCCGGACTCACGCGACGAGCGGTCGGTCATCTACGTCTACACCCGGGACTGGGCGGACGAGGCGGACGTGATGCGCGTCCGCGAACGGCTCCGTGAACTCGGGTTTACGGAGCGGATCGGCTACAAGCGCAACATCGAGACCTACCGGGGCGAGTACAGCGAAGAGGGCAGAAAAGTCACCTATTACAGCGCCTGATGAACAGGGCGCTCACCCGCGATCAGCGCGGAAAAAGAGTATGCCGGGGGCCGGACGAGCGGCGTTACGCCTTCCGTTCCTTGGACTTGGGCCGGAGCTCGTCCGAGCCGCACTTGCGGCAGCTGGTCGCGCGGATTGCGTTCCGGGCGTTGCATTTCATACAGATCTTTACGTTGAGCAGACGTGCTTCAGCTTCGGGAAATCTCGCCATGTTAAAAACACCACTTGTCAGTTGGGTACTATTCGTTCTTGCTCATATTAACAGTTCTGTCGCCTCCGGCCTCCCGCTCCACCCAGGCGCGGAACGCCTCGAGCGCCCGTGCCCGGTGAGAGATCCTGCTCTTCTCGGCGAGCGGGATCTCGGCGAGCGTCCGCCCGTCGTACTCGAAGATCGGGTCGTAGCCGAACCCTTCCTCCCCCCGGGGGGCGACGATCGTCCCCGGGAGGACTCCCCGGAAGACCCGGATGCCGTCCTCGCGCGCGAACGCTATCGCCGTCTCGAACCGGGCGTTCCGGTCCTCCACGCCCTCCATGAGTTTCAGGACTCCTGCGTTGCCGATGGTATCGTGGACGTAGGCGGCGTACGGCCCGGGGAACCCGCCGAGCGCGTCGACGAAGAGCCCGGTGTCGTCGACGATCAGCGGCCGGGAGAGTGTTTTATAGGCAAATTCCGCCTTCCCGCGGGCGATCTCCCCCACGTCGGCGTGGCGGAACTCCGGGCACTCGAGCGCGACGTGTTCGACCGTGAGCACCCCCGCAAAGTAGGCCGCCACCTCCCGCGCCTTGTTCGGGTTGCTCGTCACCACCGCGACCTTCACAGGTACCGCCCTCGCAGTTCCACCTCGTGCTCGCGGGCGAGAACCTCGTCCGCCTCCGGGAACGCGCCCGCGTAGCCCCTGATAAAGGCCGCCTTCAACTCCTCGAAGTTCTCCGTCGTGCTCTCGAGCGTCTGGAAGAAGACGTGGAGATCGACCCCGCGGCTCTCGACCTCGGACGACGTCGACGCAAGCCCGAAGTCAATCAGGACGCACTGGCCGTCGCGGACGATCATGTTGCTCGTCGTCAGGTCGCCGTGGACGATCCCCGTCCCGTGCAGCCGCCCGACCGCCTCGCCCGCGAGCCGGATCGTCTCCGGCGCGGTGACGTACTTCAGCACCTCGCCCTTGACCCGCTCCATCACGATCGTGTCCGCGGTGACGTCGCGGATCACCGGGGTCGGGACGCCCCCCCGCCGCGCCGTCGCGATCAGGCGCGCCTCCGCCCGCGTCCGCTCCGCGATCAGCCGCCGGTCGAGGCCCGGGTAGCGGTAGCGCTTGCTCGGCCGGCGCTTGATCACATCCTCCTCCCCGATCTCCACGACCGCCTCCGCACCCCGGGCGACGCCGCCCTCGTGCGGCCCGAGTGAAAAGACTTCGCCGGGCTCCGTCCGCCAGGCGACCTCCACCTCGTCCGCCCGGTAGCCGGGGCGGATCTGTGACTCTTCAAGGGGGAGCGTGACCCCGTGCTCCAGCATGACCTTCCCCGTATAGGCGATCATCGCACCGTTGTCGCCGAGGAACGTCCGTTCGGGGACGGCGAACGCCGCCCCCCGCTCCTCGCACATCACCCGGAGCATCTCCTGCAGCCGCCCGTTCGCGCCGACCCCCCCGACCAGCAGCACCTCGTCCTTGCCCGCGTGGGCGAGCGCGCGCTCCGTCACCTCGACGCACATCGCGAACGCGGTCTCCTGCAGGCCGAAGCAGACGTCTTCGAGGGGCGCGCTGCTCTCCTGGGCGGCGCTGACGAGCCCCGAGAAGGCGAGATCCATCCCCTTCACCGTGTAGGGAAGTTCGATGTACTCACCCTCCCGCGCAAGCCTCTCGATGGCGGGCCCGCCCGGGTGCGGGAGATCGTGGCTCCGGGCGAATTTGTCGAGCCCGTTCCCGAGCCCGATATCCAGCGTCTCCCCGAATATCCGGTAACGGCCGTTCAGGTAACCGAGCACCTGCGTGTTTGCGCCACTCGCGTACAGGACGATCGGATCCGAAAATCCGGTCGCCCACCTCCCGATCTCGACGTGCGCCACGCAGTGGTTGACGCCGACGAGCGGGACGCCGAGGGCGATCGAGAGGGCGCGTGCGGCGGTCGCCACCGTCCGGAGCGACGGCCCGAGGCCGGGCCCCTGGGAGAAGGCGACAGCCCGGATCCGCTCCGGCTCCGTGAGCACCCGGGAGACGACCTCCTTCATCGCCGAGGCGTGATGCTGCGCGGCCTCTCGCGGGTGGATCCCGCCTTTCGGCGGTACGTACGGCGCCGAATGGAGGGCAATCAGGTCGTCCCCGAAGAGGGCGGCACTGAGGTTCCACGCGGTTCCTTCAAGCCCCAGCACCAGCCCGTCGTCGGGCATCATATCCGGCATAAAACAGGTATCGCTCCGTTACGAGAAAAAGGCCGGCCGCGGCCGATGCCGCGCCCGTATCGTGTATCCAGGTGAGGACCTACTTCTGGAACTCGGTGTAGCCGCACTTGCCGCAGGCTACCCGGTCCTTGTGCGCGGCCATCAGTACGCCGGGGCCGCACCGGGGGCAGTGCCGCTTCTGCAGGACCGCGGTATCGCCCTTGACTTCGTAGCACTCGTATCTCTTGCCCTTGGCCGAGACCTGCTTCTTGGCTGCCATGGTTACGCCTCGCTCTCCGCCTTCGGCTCGCCGCGCTTGAGCAGGTATGCCTTCTCGGTCGAGGTCTTGCTCTCCTCGTCGTCGTAGATCCGGGCACGGCCGAAGAGTTCCATCTTCCCGAACCGGGTTCTCTCCAGGTCCAGCACGATGAGGTTCTCATCCTTGTTCTGCAGTGCGGCGAGCTTCTCCTGAATGCTCTTCCGCGAGGGCGTCGGCCCGTCGAAGGTGAGAGTAAACTCGAGTTCTCTCCTCTTCAGCAACTCGTTCTTCAGATCACGGGTAATTTTGAAGTCCATCGATATCCCTAAAATATTGTTGACGGATTTATTTATACTCTGGGATGGGGTGCGGGGTCGGGCTCGTTCCGGCGCTCCTGCGCCCCGCCTTCGAAGCAGTTGTATCTCACGTGAGGTCGGGTAATTACCCATACGATCGGTTCACGCGAAGCCGCAAAAGGAACCCCAGGTAATTGTACTGAACTTCGCGTGAGGCAACGTAACGAGATGGCGATATAGTCCCTTTCCTCACTCACGCACGAAAACACTCAGCATGGACGCGGCTTCCTGCTTTGCCGCCGTGTCCACGAGCCGGAGGACGACTCCCTCTCCCGGCTGGCCGTAGAGGACGGCGGCCCCGTCCGGCGCGGCGATGACGAGCGGGATGACCGCGAGATCCTCTTCCCCGTCGACGAAGATCACCGCCGGAGGATCTCCGACGACCTCCTCGATCGCGTCCTCAAGTTCGGCGGTGATCGTGCCGGGAGGGTTCTTTACCGTCAGCCATCTCGCCCGGAGCAGGGGCGAACGGTTGCAGGGCGTGCGCATCGTGTAGCCGTCGATGATGGCGATCTCGGGAACGACCCCTGCGGCAAGGAGGTTATGGGTCACCACATCGCCGACGGCGTAGACCGGTCGTCCTTCGAGCCGGGGGAGGAGTTCGCCGATGCTCCCGTAAAGAGTGCCGAACGGTCTCTTGAAGAGACCCCGGTACGCTTCGGGAAGCCGGAGCATCAGCGGACCTTCAGCGCGTACCTGCCGGCCATGGTGACGTTCATCTTCTTTGCGATCTCCGAGCGCTCCGGATCGATGATCACCACATAGCCCGCCCAGTCCTCGCTCAGGTTCGACGTGGCGCAGATCACGCAGCTCTCCCCCTCGACGACCCGGTGACACTCGCGGCAGACCTTGACCACCTTCTTACGGACGACCATCCTATGCCGCCCCCTTCTTCTCCTCTTCGAGTTCCTCTTCCAGCCAGGTCGTGGTTCCGAGGCCCGACTGGCGCATGGTGAGCCCGATCTTGCTCTCTCTGGGCTCGCGCTCGTTCAGCGAGAGCGCAACGATCCGGGCCCGGACACCGTCGCCGACGGAGATCGAGCGCTTCGAGTCCTGGCAGATCAGCCTGCCGTTCTTCTCGTCGTAGTTGATGTATTCGTCCGATATCTGGCTCACGTGGAGCATGGCGTCGATGGGGCCCAGGCTGACGAAGGCGCCGAAACTCGTCGTCTCGACCACCTGCCCCTCGATCACCTCCTGGAGCCCCAGGCGGAGCACCGCAGCCTCGAACCTGACGTCGTAGTAGACGGCGCCGTCCCCGGGGATCAGTTCTCCCTCGCCGACGTTGAGAATATTCGTCACCGCAATGAAGATGCCGATCTCCTTTGCGATGCTGCCTTCCAGCTGCTCCTGCAGCACGTTGAGGATGACCTTCTCCAGGTCTTCCCCGAGGCGGTGCGGCGGAACGCGCACCTTGTCCTCCAGTATCATCTTATAGTACATAGTTTCACTTATCCCCTCATCAGCTCCAGTGTTCTCCCTCTCCGCATCGAAACAACGTCGATCCCCTCGCGGAGGAGAGCGTTCCGGAGCTGGCGATCATTCGTCACCACGGTGCATCCTTCCCGTCGGGCATACTCGATCACCCGGTCGTCCACGTGCTCCGCGGAACTCCCGCTCGGGACGACCGTCGAGCACCGGGCCATTGCAAGGCCCACACGGGCGGCGGCCGCATCGCGGCCCCGACCCCGGGCGAGCCCCGAGAGTTCACCCATCACCTCTTCGAGCGTTACCGGTTCGAAGTCCCCGAAGAGTGCCATAAGCCCGTCATACAGGTCGATCCCGAACTGGGCCGGCATCAGCAGGGCGTTCGTGTCGAGGAGAACCCTCACTCGACCAGAACACCCATGCCGATCAGCCGCCATCGTCCGCCGACCTGCCTGCTGATGGCGATCCGTGCGCCGACCTCCGCGCAGACCGCCCGCTTCAGCTGAACCTCCATCTGGTTCTTCTTCGTGTTCACGATCACGCCGACGGTGACGGCGGTGCCGACCGAGAGCATCAGCGGCTCCTTGTGCTTCAGGGGTTCGATGATCTGCTCGCTGTCCGCGCCGACCACCCGATCCATCAGCGTGACGTCGAACTTCAGCCGTTCCCAGACCGGCGGGAGTTTCCCCGCAAGCCCGGCAACCTGCCCGGCGAGGGCGTCGCTCTTCGTCAGTGCCGGATCGAGTTTCGTCGCGACGCCGAGGAGACCCCCGGGCGCCGCCTCGGTCACGCCGATCTTGCCTGCGTTGATGGAGGTGATCTTTGTCTCGATCGGCTCCCACTTCGTCCGATTCTCGATCTGGACCTGCCGGCCGGGGCGGATCTCGATGTCGTCTCCTTCGCGGAGGACACCCCGGATGAGCGAACCGCCGATGACGCCGCCCTTCACGTCCCGCCAGTTGCAACCGGGTTTGTTGACGTCGAACGACCGTGCGATGAGCAGCAGCGGGTCGATCTCCGGGTTGCGGTCGGGCTCCGGGATGGCCTCGTTGAGCGTCTGGATCAGGACACCGATATTGACTCCTTTCTGCGCGGAGACCGGGATGATGGGCGCGTTCTCGGCAATGGTGCCCTTGATGAACCGCTTGATCTGTTTGTAGTGCTCCAGTGCCTCGCTCTGCGTAACCACATCGATCTTGTTCTGGACGATGACGATCCTCTTGATGCCGATCAGCTCGAGCGCCATCAGGTGCTCCTTGGTCTGGGGCTGCGGGCAGACCTCGTTTGCAGCGATGACGAGCATCGCGCCGTCCATCAGCGCGGAACCCGAGAGCATCGTCGCCATCAGCGTCTCGTGGCCCGGCGCGTCGACGAACGAGACCGTCCGGAACGGAACTGCCTTCCCGCCGCAGTTCGGGCATTCCGGTTGGGAGGTGTAGGCATCAGCCCCCTCACAGTTCTCGCATCGGTAAAACGTCGTGTCCGCGTAGCCGAGCCGGATGGAGATGCCGCGTTTGATCTCCTCGCTGTGCCTGTCCGTCCAGGCCCCGGTCAGCGCGCTGACCAGAGTGGTCTTGCCGTGATCGACGTGACCTACGAGCCCAATATTGACTCCGGGAATGAATGCATCTCGCAAAAGTTTTCGAACCTCCTTATCCAATATATAGTGACACTACTTATACATAATCGGTAGGGATTATTCTGCCGCCCGGTGCCGCGCTTTTGTAGTACGCGCAGACAATCCCCCGGTTGCCATATTGTGTTTGGCATACGAAGTATGAATAATGACCTGGTTGTTGGCGAAAATTTATACTCTATGAAATGAGATATGAAAACTGATCGCAATGCCAGGCGATACTGAACTTTCACGCATCGGGATCTCTCTCCCCAAGAACCTCCTCGATAAGTTCGATGAGATCCTGAGCCTCCGGGGGTACTCATCCCGTTCCGAAGGGATACGGGATTCAATACGAAGCTACATCACTCACTACCAGTGGATATCCGACGTAAAAGGCGAGCGCCAGGGCGTCATCACCATGGTCTACGACCATGACCAGCGGGGCCTGCTCCAGACGCTCACCGAGATCCAGCACCAGTATGCTAGCAGCATTCAAGCATCTCTGCACTCGCACGTGACCCACAACAAGTGCCTCGAAGTGATCCTGATCCGGGGCGACGGGGTGGTACTGAAGGATATTACTGAGAGACTGATGGCACAGAAAGGTGTCGAGGCGGTGAAACTCACCACCATACCGGTTGAGGGTTAACCGCCGCCCTCGCAGCTCCGATCGGTCCCTACTTCCCAGACCTCCTCAAGCTGCTCCTGGAGTTCCCTGTGCTCCTTGAGGTACTCTTCAAGAGATCGTTCCTCTCTCTCCACCTTTTCGTTCGTCTTCTCGGCGCCGATGAGTTCGTCCACCCGGTAATAGAGCCCGGTGCTGTCGATCTCGGCATACCTCCGGCCGTCGATCTCCTCGATCCGCACGACCTTTCCGGTCGTGCCGGTGCGGGGGTACCGGACGACTGCGCCCACTGCTACATCATCCGTGCTCATACGAGGTAGTCTATCTGCCATACTATTAAGGTATCATCTCCAAGGTATCTTCAATGGCAATCACGATTCGCCCGGTAGAGAAATTGTACTTTGACGGCACCCACCGTTCACGCTCCCCGGAGGAGACCCGTGCCGCCGTGGAGCCGCTGATGCCGGAGATCGGCGTCACCGAGATCATCGACGTCACCCCGCTCGACCGTATCGGGATCCCGGTCTTTGCGGCGGTTCGGCCGGGAGCGGCCCGGGGAGCGGTTCGCGTCCACGCGGGAAAGGGGAAGGAGTCGGTTCACGCCCGGGTCTCGGCGATGATGGAGGCGCTCGAGCGCTACTGCGCCGAGTACCGGGGCGACCGGATGGAGTATGCGACCTACGAAGAGATCGGCCCGGGAAGGGCGGTGCATCCCGAAGACCTCCTCCTCCCGCGGGAGTTCAAGCAGGGGGAGAAGGTTCACTGGACGCCGGGGTGGGACATATTAAACGACGAGGAGATCTCCGTCCCGAGCAACGCCGTCTTCCACCCCTACGACTCGCTCGGCATGGCGTTCCCGCTCTTCCGGAGCGACACGAACGGGCTGGCATCAGGGAACGTCATCGAGGAGGCGATCCTGCACGCTCTCTTCGAGGTGATCGAGCGGGACGCGCTCAGCATTGCCGACCAGAAGCACGACCTCGGCCGCCGTCTCCTCATCCAGAAGGAGTGTGCCGCCCGCGAGGTCCTCGACCGGTTCGAGGAGAACGGGATCGATATCCACCTCTGGCTGCTTGAGGGAAAGACCGGTGTCCCCACGGTCGCGGCGGCTGCAGACGATACCGTCACGAAGGACCCGGCGATGCTCGTCATCGGGTCGGGGACGCATCTCTCCCCGGAGATCGCCGCGCTCCGTGCCCTGACCGAGGTCGCCCAGAGCCGGGGGAGTTACCTGCAGGGCGGCCGCAACGATCCCCAGCGGGAGATGATCATCAGGAAGGCCGGATACGAGCGGCTGAAGCGGATCAACCGGATGTGGTTTGCCGACGCGGATGCCGTCGATATCGCCGACGTTCCCGATGCGAGCACCCGGCGGTTCGACACCGATATCCGGCAGGTGCTCGAGGAGGTCGCGGTGCACACAGACAGGGTCTGCGTCTGCGATCTCTCGCGGACGGCGGTGCCGGTGGTCCGGGTCGTCGTCCCGGGCTTCGAGGTCTCGTATATGGATCCCGACCGGAAGCGGCCGGCGCAGGGGTGACGCGCGCCAGGCGGCGGAACTCTTCGCGTTCCTCGCGGCTTCGTGTGAGACTGGATCATTCCAGTATGCCGCCGACTCACGCGAAGCCGCGAAGGGAGTTTGCCAGTGCTTAACATCTGGACCTCGGGCCTTGTTGAACCCTCCCTGCTTGCCCCAGATGGCCGCAATCAGGGGTACTCAGGGGCACGGTTTTCCACCGGGTATCGCGATGACTGCCCCCGCCTTGGGGCGGGGGAGGAGGCCGGAGGCCGGGTGGGGTGGGGTCGATGAGGTATGCGGTTCTTCGCGCGTAAGAGACAGGGGAGGGGGCCTCCCCCTCCCCGTCAGCCCCACCCCCGGTTGCGATAGCCACCACGGTCCACTGCATGAGGACATGCCCGAGAAAAAGGTCGTTCCGGCGACAGCCTGCTCAGGCACCAGCCTCATCAGGGAAAGGATGAAGATCGGAACAGGGTTTCAACAGAGCCGGACCTCGCGTCTTCACATGAGCCCATGCATGAGCCCATGTCATCTCCCCTTCCACACCGGCACACTGCCGGTTCAACGGTCGAAAGGGGCTGCTTAACAGAACCGGACCTTCTTCAGGAGGTCCACGACCCTCTTCGTCCCACGGTTCAGCGGTCTCTCTGCCGGCTCGAACCGCTTCCCCCCGAGGGCCTGGAATATTGCGCGGATCGCCTCCCCGATCGACGGGCCGTAGCCCCCTTCGAGCGTCAGCGCAAGGGGGAGATCCGTGCCGTCGATCAGCATCCCGGCAAGCACGCCGTAGTCGTCGGGTTCGAGATTCATCCGGCCGTGCTCGTCGTCGGCGAGACCGTCCTGCCCGGCCGAGACGATCAGGACGTCGGGGCGGAACCGGGCGATTGCCGGGACGAAGACCTCGTCGAAGACAAGCGCGTAATCGGCGATGGTCGAGCCTGCCGCGAGCGGGGCATTGAGGGTGTAGCCCCGGCCCCTCCCGGTGCCGATCTCGTCCACCCACCCGGTCTTCGGGAAACTGTTCTCCTGGTGCACCGAGCAGTAGAGCACCCGGTCGCTCCCGTAGAAAGCCGTCTGGGTGCCGTTGCCGTGGTGCAGGTCCCAGTCGAGGATCGCCACCCGATCGACCGATGAAAGCGCCTTCGCCGCCGCGACGGCGGCGTTGTTGAAGATGCAGAACCCCATCGCGCGATCGGGCTCGGCATGGTGGCCCGGAGGGCGGACCAGGGCGAAGAGGTGTTCGCCGTCGAGTGCTCGTTCCACTGCCGCAAAGGTCGACCCGGCGGCGTAGGATGCAGCATCGAAGGAGTGGCAGGTGACGTAGGTGTTCACGTCCAGAAAACAGGTTCCCGTCGCCATCTCCTGCACCCACCTGATGTATCGCGGGTCGTGAACCCGCTCGAGATCGCTCTCGGTGGCGCGGACGGGAGCGCGCCACCTCACGTTCTTCGGGATCCCCGAGAGGGCCGCCCGTAACCGGGCACCCGACTCGGGGTGAGCCTCCATGTCGTGCCTGGTAAAGACGTCACCGTAGATGACTGAAGACCGCATCCTCGTCAGTTGATGGTGTGTCCCTGCAGGATATCCTCTTCGGTGACGTCGAACGTCTGGCCGGTGCCCGCAATCCGGTACTGCCCGGTCGCCTTCACCTCGCCCGACCATCCGGACGTTGCGTACGGGACGACGAACGTACCGTTCACGCTCTCCTGCCGGTAGGTGAACTCACGGCCGGTGTTTGTGACGATGGGAACTTCGATGATCCCTTCGCCCCTGATCGTGGCCCCCGGGACGTACTCGAAGATCTTGACGGCTTTCAGGTCCGGCCCGTCTTCACCGACGTTGCCGTAGACGTTCCGGGGTGTCTCGTGGACGAGTCGGTAGTGCTGGAGCGCCGGCACCCGCTCGAGCGGCTGGAGGACCGAGTCCCCACGGTACTGGTAGTACATGTTCAGCAGGGTCGCGCCTGACCCCGCCGGAGCGTTCCTGTTGTAGGCCTCCACCGCGGCCGCACCTTCCGTGGCGTTCATCTGCTGGGTGCGCGTGATGACCGGGAGGGACGTGTTTGCTGCCGCCGGTTCCCGGTACTCGGCGTAGATCACCGATGCCTCCGTCGGATCGGTCATGGATCCGTCGAAGTTGTGGAGCCGCGAGATCATCGTCAGGTAGTACTCCTGGCTGTTGAACGGCACTGCCTGGTACTCCGACGAGCCCGCGCTCACCGGGAGGAGGAAGTAGGGCTGGAAGCGCTCCTGACCCACGTCGGCCCAGGTCACCGGGGCGTGGAATTTCGAGGTGTCGACCTCGATGTCGGTGATGACGTAGCGGGTGCCGATGTTGTCGAGGATCCGGTTTGCGGCCGCTTCGTCGGTCGAGACGAGGTAGACCGCAGAGCCGTTCGGCCCCGCGACCCCGTGCTGGAAGGGGTTGTTGTTCGGGATCCGCTTTGCAATGAAAGTGATCCAGTGCCCGAAGTCCCACCAGGACATGACGCCGTAGGACTCTTCGGGGTAGGTGAAGGTATTCTGGTCGTAGATCGTGTAATAGTCGACGCCGGGGTCGGGCGTGTTCTCGCCCATCCACTCGAGGGCCTCCATCCACTGTGAGTCCATGCCGCCGTACTTCGCGCTGTTGGCGAGAGCGATGTTCCCGAGGAGCGACGTTCCCGCAAAGATGAGCGTGACGCCGACAACCACGGCGAACGCTCCGACTTTGAGGTAATCCGGCTGGTCCCTTCTCGGGGTCTTTGCCTTCCGGGCCTCGGGAGCCTTGCCGCCCTTCTTGCCCTTCTTTACCGGCGTCTCCTGCTTCTCGGGAACCTCAGGGTCGGGGGAGGCCCGGCTGCCGCTCCCTCTCCCGAGGAGACGTGCAACGTCTCTCCAGGTCGCGTCTATGACCGCGCCTGCAAAGACCGCCGCGAGCAGGGCGATGTTTGCCGCGAGGTAGTACTCGTACCGGACGTGTGCGGCCGTCGAAGCAAGGATGATCGCCGTCCAGATCAGGACGAAAACGTGGGCCGGGTTCACCCGCTCGCGGTTCTGCCAGAGGAGGGCGGCAGCCCCGCCGGCCGCGAGGACGAGGCCCCAGTGGAACGTTGCCCAGGCCGCGTCAAACGACCAGGCCCGGGCTTCCTGGACGGTCGTGGTCGTGGCTCCAGTGCCGAAGAAGGATAAGAGGTTCGCTATCAGGAGGTTGTAGATCTCCGGCAGGGCGAAGTAGAGCACCGCGACGGCGAGCGCCGCGACGGCCGCGAGCGCGGCGGGGAAGTAGTACTTCGGGCGGTCTTTCAGGAAGACCGAGAGCGCGTAGAGCGCGAGCGTGCCTGCGATGAGGGCGGCGTAGGCGATAACGTGTCCGACGCTGTACAGGGGGAGGCCGAGTCCGGGGTGCGGGAAGCCGAATGCCGCCGCCCCGACGATGGCGACGCCGAAGGCGACGGCGTTTACGAGAACCAGGTATTCACTCGATCTGCCCTCGAAGGAGTCGAGGATGAACTGAACCAGAGTGAAGGCTGCCACGATGAGCGCGAAGAGAACCATCGTCGGCATGTTGAAAAACCCGAGGAGGTACGCGATACCGGCGAGGGCCGCCGTGATCACCGGGATCTTCAGGTTCTCGAAGTTCATCGGGAAGAGCGGACGGTCGCGTGCCGCGAGCAGTGCCGTGACGTAGGCGAGGACGAAGATCGTCGAGAAGAGTGTCTCCGCGATATGGTGGTCGACGAAGCCGAAGAGGGACCGGTAGGCATAGTTGCTGCCGATGACCGCAATCAGGCCCGCTGCGATGAGACCGGTCTTCCAGTCGGCGATCTTTTTTGCAAGCAGGTAGGTGATCGGCACCATTGCCACGGCCATCAGCGGCGGAACCCAGGACGCCACCACCATGATCTCGGGGCGCGTCGATGCGCCGGTGAGGAGACAGAGCGTCGCTATGATCTGGGCGAAGAGCGGCCCCCAGTGGATGTTATCGCCGGTCGGGTAGAGCGTCATCACCTCGAACCAGGCGTAGCCGGGGAAGTTCGCAACGGTCTGCTCAACCTGGCGAACCTTGTACCAGGGGTCGTTGCCGAGGAGATTGACGCCTTCGGCGGTTACCAGACCTTCCGAAGGGATACCCCGCGTCCAGAGCGTGAGCAGGGCAAACAGGACGATGATACCAATGATGATGTATGGTTGGTACTTTTTGAGATCCATCTGAGCCATCGGACACTCCTTGTTACGAATCTGTTTCCCTTCGAACCATTAATAACCTTGGCGTATCCGCGTCGCCGGAAAACGAGCGAATTTCAGCGTGTTCCCGCCACCCGCTCGAAGATCCTCTCGAACGCCTCGGCCTTCTTCTTCCAACTGTGCTCCTCGATCCCGGGGCGGGTACACCCCGGGGCGAGTGCCAGTTCGTCGACCCGGTCGAGAAACTCAACTCTATCCCGGTAGACGGAGATATTGTCGCCGGCCATCCGGAGCATGTCGGGGATGGGGGTCGAGAGGATCGGTTTTCCGCATGCCGAGTACTCGAAGTACTTGTTCGGGAGCGCGATATCAACCCACTGGGGGGGAGAGAGCGGGATGAGGCAGAGGTTCATCGGCGCGATGTAGCCGGGAAGGTCGTGGTAGTCGACGGCGCCGGTGAAATGCACCCGGCCGGCGACCCCGAGCCGGGCAGCGAGTGCCTGCAGTTCGTCCAGGTAGCCGGTGAAGAGCGAACTCCCGACGATCAGGAGTTCCGCGTTCGGGTGCCGCTCAAGGATACTCGGGAACGCCCGGATCACCTCGTCGAGGGCGTACCACCGCTCGACCGCCCCTGCAAACCCGAGCACAAAGGCATCGGGGGCGATATTGAGGGCCGAGCGCATCGCCCCATCGTCGGTCGGGCGGAAGAGGTCGGTGTCGACGCCGTTCGTGATCAGTTCGGCCTCGTAGCCGTAGACCCTGAGTTTCTCGACGAGTCCGGGCGAGACCGTCGTGACGACATCGCTGTGATCGAGGTTGTAGCGGGTTATGGCGAGGACGCCTTTTTGGAGCAGGCACTTCACGGCGGGGTTTTTGTAGTAAGCGGCGGCGGAGTCGGGGAACCAGTCTTTGAGGTCGAAGACCACCGGAACGCCGTACTTCTTCGCCGCTTTGACCATCGCCGTCCCTGCGAGGACATGGGCCCCGACGACAACGTCGATATCGTGGTCGCGGATGATCTCGCTGATGACCCGGTAGTGGCAGGGTGCGTTCAGGGTATAGTGAAGGAACGGGCTCTCGACGGGAAACCGCGTCGCCTCGTGGACGTGAAGGCGGGTCTCGCGTTCCTTGCCCCGGCTGACATGGAAGTGCGGGACATGAACCTCGTGCCGTGTCGCGAGCTCCTCGAAGATGTTGTGGTGCCTCGAGGGGATCGGGTGGTGGATGTAGTCCTGAGTGGAGACGAGGAGGATCTTCATCGATCTTGCGCTCTTGCGATCGATTAGAAGTAGTTAAAGATGATCCCGGCTTCACTGCAGTGGGGTTTTGACGGGGGTGCAGTGGATTATTGAAAACATAATCCGGCAGGGCGTTCCGCGCAGCACGTTAATCCGGTCGGAAGTATCTCCGAGTTACATAGAATAGAGTTTGTTGATGGCGACCGGAACCGGTCGTCGGTGAACCCGGGTAACAGGGCCGGCTACCCGGTCCCCACCTTGTTAGACGTGCTCTCCCATACCCTCATGTCTTTTCCGAGGTTGAGCAGTCCTTTTGCCAGATAAACCTGATTTGTGGCGAAGGAAACGATCGTGCTGCCCCTCCGGAAGTAACCAATCAGAGCGAAGAGGCCGAGCACCCCGATGGCGAGGACCGGGAATGCAAGGGCGAGCCCTACAACGAAGAGGACGCTGCCGGTAAAGAAGAGGGCCGGCGTTGCGAGGTACATGTAGATCCGCAGGGGATAGAAGAACCGCGAAAACGGGCGGGGATGCCTCAGGAGATCGAGATTTGAGATCGTCGCCTCGATCAGGTGCGTCGCCCGCCGGATCTTCTGGCGGTACTGCCGATGAAAGTCCGGGGGCACGTCCTCGTATACCCGGGCGCCTGGCTCGTACACCGCCAGATATCCGCGGCGGATCGCCTCGAACGCCGTGTTTGCATCGTCGGCCCCGCGCCGGTCATCGATCCGGGTCACCAGGTCGCGCTTGAACGCGACGAGCGCACCGTTGAAGGCGTAGGTGGAGTCGACGGCGCTCTCCCAGCTGCACATCCGCCCGTAGTAGTTCCGGTAAGCGCCTTCCATCTGCGCCGGGTGGGACCCGTCGCCGGGAAGGGGGTAAAGGTCGCCGCAGACTGCAGCGATACGCTCATCGCTGACGAGCCGGGCGATGAGGCGTTCGAGAGCTTCGCGCTCGAAAAAGACGTCCGCGTCCGTGGTGACGACGATCGGGAAACGTGCCGCTAAGATTGCTTTGTTGTACGACCGATTCGTGCCCAGGCGCTCCGTGTTCGCGATGATCCGGTGATCGATGCCGGCCTTCTCGAAGGCGTCCAGTGCAAGCGCTCTGGTGTTGTCGGAGGAGCAGTCGTCTACGAAGATCACCTCGTACCGGTCCGCCGGATACGAGGACACGAGAATGTTCTCGACCCGCTTCCGGATTACGGCCTCTTCGTTATAGGCGGATATGACGATGCTTATCGGGGGGTATTCACTGAGTGCCGGCGGTTCTTCCGGCTTTTTTCCGATATGGATCCCGATAACAAAGATGACGTAGGGTACGACCGCAGCCGCGAGGAGCCCCAGGCCGATCCAGAGAAGCATGAAATTAATCTATGGGATTGGTATTTATCGTTTGGGAATAGAAGAAGTGGTTCGTCCTCATTGCGTTCTCCTTTTTCTAGTTGTATGGTGCTCTTTCCTCTCCCTTCGCGAAAGCGATCGTTCGTATCTCAAGACGCGCCGCTGGCGATGCCTTCTGGTCACGAGGACAGGAAATAAGACTGGATCCGGGCGGTTTGAGGTCGTGTACGGGCCGCTACCCGGTTACGGAAGCCCCCGCACCGTATCGCGGATATACGCGAGATCCTCGTCCGTCACCGCCGGGTGGACGGGCAGGCTCACGACCGATGCCGCGAGGTCGTCCGATACCGGGCAGGAAGCGCGCTCGTTCTCGTAGACCGGCTGCCGGTTGACGGGGATGGGGTAGTGGACGGCGGTTCCGATCCCCCGATCCGCGAGGGCGCTCATGAACGCGTCCCTTGAGAGCGCGTAATCGCCGGGAACCTTCACGACGTACTGGTGGTAGACGTGCCGGACGCCCGGTGCGACGCAGGGCGTCGCGAGCCCCGTGCCCGCGAGGTGGCGGTCGAGGTAGCGAGCATTCTTTCTCCGGCGCTCGTTGAACCCTTCGAGCCGCCCGAGCTGCACGAGGCCGATCGCGGCGTCGATGTTCGTCATCCGGTAGTTGTAGCCGATAACCGTGTGGAGGTACTTCCGGCTCTGCCCGTGGTTGATGAGGAGCCGGACCCGCTCCGCGAGGGCGTCGTCGTCGGTCGTGACCATGCCCCCCTCGCTGGTGGTCATGTTCTTCGTGGGGTAGAACGAGAAGCAGGCGAGATCGGCGAGGCTCCCCGCCCGCTTCCCGTGGTATTCCGCGCCGTGCGCCTGGGCCGCGTCCTCGATGAGGATGAGGTTGTGGTCGTCGCAGACCTCGCGAACGGAACCGACGTCGAACGGCTGCCCGAAGAGGTGGACGCCGATGACCGCCCGGGTATCCGGCCGGATGAGGGCCGCGACGGAGTCCGGGTCGATGTTGAACGTCTCCGGATCGACATCCGCAAAGAGCGGCGTCGCCCCGCACATTGAGACGCTGGACGCCGTCGCAAAGAACGTGAACGCCGGAACGACCACCGAGTCACCCGGCCCGATGCCTGCAGCAAGCAGGGCCGCGTGGAGCGCTGCAGTGCCCGAGTTGACGCCGACGGCATGAGCGGCGCCGCAGTAATCCGCAAACCGCGACTCGAACTCCGTGACGACCGACCCCTGGGCCAGCATTCCCGATCGCATCACGCGGGCGACAGCCTCGACCTCCTCCTCGCCGACAAGCGGCCGGGCGACGGGAATCTTCACTGGGACCGCCTCGCTTCAGGGGGGAGCGGCCGGAACCGTGCCGGTGTCCCCACCGCGAGCATCCCGGGCGGGACGTCCTTCGTCACCACCGCTCCCGCGGCGACGAATGCCCCCTCACCGACGACGACGCCGGGGAGGATCGTCGCGTTCGCACCGATGACGGCGTCGTCCCCGATCACCGGCCCCCGGAGGGACTCGTGCGGGCCGGGCGGGTAGCGGTCGTTCGTCAGCACGGCGTTCGGGCCGATGAAGACCCGGTTGCCGATCCGGGCGCCGGTGGGGACGTAGACCAGACTCTGGAGCCGGACGTCGTCGCCGATCGTGCAGTCGCCCTCGATCACCGCCGCCGTCCCTATCGCGACCCGGTCGCCGATGGTCGTCTTTTCCCGGATCAGCACGTTGTGCCCGGTCTGGAAGTCGTCGCCGATCACGACGTCGCAGTAGATGATCGTGCCCGAACGGAGGACGGCGCCCCTCCCGATGGTGGTGCCGGGGTAATCTTTCTCTCCCATCCGGTCGCGGGAGGGAAACCCAACGGTCACCGGCTCGAATATCGTCGCCCCTTCGCCGAGGGCGTTACGTCCATACTCTATCATTCAACGGTCACGCTCTTTGCCAGGTTCCGCGGCTTGTCGACGTCCCGTTGCAGGGCACAGGCGGTATGGTAGGCAAGCAGCTGCAGGACGACCGACGCGGTCAGCACCTGCACCAGATGGTGCGTGTTCGGAATGGGGATGAAGATGTCCACGATCTCGGCGAGTTCCGTATCCCCGGCAACCCCGAGCGCGATGACCGGGGCTTTCCTCGCCTTCATCTCCTTGATGTTCGAGGCCATCACGCCGTAGGTCGGGCCCGGGGTGCAGACGGCGACGACCGGCGTCTCGGGGGTGAGCAGGGCAAACGGCCCGTGCTTGAGTTCTCCCGCCGCATACCCCTCGGCGTGGACGTAACTGATCTCCTTCATCTTCAGGGCGCCTTCCATCGAGACCGGGTAGAACGGTCCTCTTCCCACGAAGAAGACGTGCTCGGCCTTCGAGCAGAGGGCGACCGCCTCGTGGATATCCTGGAGGAGAACGTCACCGATGGCCAGGTGCGCGTGCGAGAGGGCATCGTCGAACGCCCCCTCGCAGCGGAGGTTGACGATCTGCATCAGCGCCGCAAGCTGCGCCGTGTAGGACTTGGTCGCGGCGACGCCGATCTCGGGGCCGGCCCGCATCAGGAGGGTCTCGTCCGCAACCCGGGTGACCGTGCTCCCCTGCATGTTGGTGATGGCGAGCGTCGGGCAGTTGCGGGCTTTCGCCATCTTCAGGGCGGCGATTGTGTCCGCCGTCTCCCCCGACTGCGAGACCGCGATCACGAGGCCGTGGAGGGGCGGGGTGAAGTACTTGAACTCCGACCCCACTTCGACCCGCACCGGTATGCCGCAGAGCGGTTCGGCCAGGTACTTGAAGACCAGGGCGGTGTGGTAGGACGTCCCGCACGCGACCAGGGTGATCTCGTCGGCCTCCATGACCATCCGCTGCACGCGGTCGTCGATGCCCGCCCTGATGGTCTCGTAGAAGGACTGGGGCTGCTCGTAGATCTCTTTAAGCATGTAATGGGCAAACCCGCCCTTCCGGGTATCCTCGACGCACCAGTTGATCAGTTCGATCGGGCGCTCCACCGCCCGGCCGTCATGGTAGATGGTGTAACGGCCGGGCGCGATATCGGCAACGTCGCCGTCTTCGAGGAAGATCACGCGTTCGGTGTATTCTAGAAGCGGCGTCATGTCCGAGGCGGCAAAGATCTCGGCATCCCCGACGCCGAGGACGAGCGGGCTCGCGTCGCGGGCGGCGACGATTTGCTGGGTGTCCTCCGCGATCACGAGGACGGCGTACGAGCCCCGGAGCAGGGGGAGGGTCGCGTTGACCGCGGCGAGGAGATCGCCGTCGTAATGCTCCTCGACGAGGTGGGCAATCACCTCGGTGTCGGTCTCCGACCGGAACGTATGGCCGCGCTCTTCAAGCTGCCGTTTCAGTTCACCGTAGTTCTCGATGACCCCGTTGTGCACCACGGCGATCCTTCCCGAACAGTCGGTGTGCGGGTGGGCGTTGAGGTCGTTCGGCTCGCCGTGGGTGGCCCACCGGGTATGCCCGATCCCGGTGAATCCGGTGAGATTGGCTGCTCCGGCCTCGCCGTCCGAGATGCGGCCGGTCTTCTTGTAGACCTCGATCGCGCTCCCGACCGTCGCGATGCCGAAGGAGTCGTAACCCCGGTATTCGAGCCGTTTCAAACCCTGGACCAGGATCGGGGTTGCCTCCCGTCTCCCGATATAGCCGACGATCCCGCACATCTACATCACCCGCGTGCCGTCCTCGATGAGGCCGACCACTGTCTTCCGCTCACCGACGGTGACATTGTTACCTGCGATGCAGTTCTTAAACGTTGTGAATGGTGCCGCGCGTACTCCCTCACCGAGGACTGCGCCGAACTCCTCCTTCTGGACGTGGCCTCCGACCTCGATGAAACTCGCGGAGGGGTAGGTGGTGGTATGGTCGGCGAGGATGCACCCCTGGCCGAGGACTGCCGAGACGATCCTCGAATGCGACCCGATCGTGACGTCGTTCATGATGAGCGAGTCGGCAACGTAGGTGAACGGTTCAAGCACCACCCGGTCGCCGATGCTCGTATCGGGCATGATCACGGTGTTCGGGCCGATGTTGCAGTTGCTCCCGATGACGGCGGGACCATAGATGACGGTGTTCGGCCCCACGGTCGTTCCGGCGCCGATACGCACGGTGCCCCGGCGGATGACGGATGCATCGACCTCCCCCGCGATCCCGGGCCTGACCCCCCGAAGCATCCGGCTGTTCAGTTTCAGGAGATCCCAGGGGTAGACGGCGTCCTGCCAGTCGTCTGCCGGGATTGCGCGTATCCGCCGGCCCGACGCGATCATGGCGGAGAGGGCGTCGGGGATCTCGTTCGTCTGGAGATAGGAGAAGACGTCGGGGGTGAAGGAGTAGATCCCGGTCGATACCGTGAACGTCGGGGCGTCTTCGGGTTTCTCGACGATCTCGCGGACGATGCCGTTCCTGATCACCACGACCCCGAAGTTCGAGGGGTTCGGGTGCTCGGCGACGAGCATGGCGTTCCGCTCCTCCTTGATCCGGGCTATCGATCCGGCGTTGATGTAGTTGTCGCCGGGAAGAACCAGGAAGTCGTCCGCGATCTCCGACTCGGCAGCCCGGAGAGCATCCGCGGTTCCGAGCTGGCGCTCCTGCACGACGACCTGGATGGGGGCGTCGAGCCGGTTGAGGTGCCGGATGACCTCTTCCTTGCGGTAGCCGACCACCACCACGATATCGCGGATTCCGTTCTCGAGAAGGGCGTCGATGACGTACTCGATGATCGGCCGGTTCGCGACCGGGAGCATGGCCTTGGGCTTGCTCCTCGTCAGCGGCCGCAGACGGCTCCCTTCTCCCGCTGCCAGAATGACTGCCTGCATCATATCACCTGATGACTGAGTTCTCCTCGACGCACCCTTCGACGAAGGAGTGAGGAGCCACCCGGCTGCCGCTGCCGACGAGGCACCCGACGTTGACCGAACAGTTGATCCCGAAGAGGACGTCGTCGCCGATGATGGCGCCGAACTTCCTCCGTCCTGTGGTCTTCCCGCAGACCTTCACCGATCCGTTGTCGTGCCTGAGGTTCGCGACCTTGGTGCCCGCCCCGAAGTTGCAGCCGCTCCCGACGATGCTGTCGCCGATGTAGTTGAAGTGGGGGATCTTCGTCCCCGGCATGATAATGGAGTTCTTGAGTTCGGTCGCGTGCCCGATATGGCAGTTATCCCCGATGGCGGTGGAGCCCCGGATATAGGCGTGAGGACCGATGACGCAGTTCTCGCCGATGACGCAGGAACCCTCGATATAGGTTCCTGCCCGGATAACCGTCCCTTTCCCGATGCTGACCGTCTCCGGGACGGTGCATCCGTCCTCGACGGCGCCGTGCCGTTCGTGGTGGATCGAGGCGAGAAGCCCTTCGTTTGCGTCGAGGAGATCCCACGGCTGCCCCACATCGAGCCAGTAGGCGAGCGGGTATGCCCTGAGCGTCCCCTCCCCGATGTAGGTATCGAGCGCGTCGGTCAGCTCGAACTCGCCCCGGCCCGATACCTTGATGCCCGCTAGAAGGTCGAAGATACCGGGGTCGAAGAGGTAAGCGCCCGCGTTGATCAGGTTGCTCTTCGGCTCCTCGGACTTCTCTTCGAGGCCGGTGATGCGGTTCCCTTCGACGGTCACCACGCCGTAGTCCTGCGGGTGGTCGGTCTCGTGAATTCCCACGCATGGGGCATCCATCCGGCAGAATTTCCTGATATCGCCGGATTTGAGGATCATATCCCCGTTCAAGAGGAGGAACCGGTCGTCGATCAACCCTGCCGTCACCCGCAGTGCGTCGGCGGTACCGAGCTGGTGGCGCTGGGTCACGTAGGCGATCTTCACGCCGAGGCTGCTGCCGTCCCCGAAGTGGTTTCGGATCTCGCGTTCAAAGTACCCGACCACGAAGATGAAGTCGGTGATTCCTGCATCGCGGGCCGCGACGACCAGGTGCTCCATCATCGGGCGGTTTGCTATCGGAAGCATCACTTTCGGGCGCCGGGCGGTCAGGGGCCGCATCCGTTTCCCCTCTCCTGCTGCCAGTACGACACACTGCATATATTACTCCAGAGTATGTTTCGCCTTCTCAAGGGCGGCATGCCCCGCGTCGAGCATTTCTTTCGCCTTTGCGGGTGTTCTTCCCTCGGCCGTGATCCGGACCTTCGGTTCGGTGCCGCTTGCCCGGATCAGGTACCAGCCGTCTTCATCCTCGAACCGGACCCCGTGCGTCGGCTCATCGGCCCCCATCGCCCCCATGACCTCCCGCGGAACGTTGATCCGGTACGACTCCCGCAGAAGGGTGTAGCGGGGCATCCGGTCGAGTTCCTCGGCGATCGACCACTCCGACGCGATCTCGCAGAGGAGGGCCGCAGCGTAGATCCCGTCCGGGCAGTAGGAGTGCTCGGGAAAGATCCAGCTCCCCGACGCCTCGCCGCCGAAGTCCCCCCAGGAGAGGAGTTCTTCGGAGACGAAACTGTCGCCGACCGGCGTGCGGCGGACCTCTGCGACCTCCTCGATCGCCATCGAGGCGTCGACGGTGGTGACGACGCGTTTGCGGTCGAGATATTTCGCAAAGAGCATGAGGAGGTGATCGCCGTCGATATAGCGGCCGCGCTCGTCGAACGCCATCATCCGGTCGGCGTCGCCGTCGTGGATCACCGCGCACGCCGCACCCCGCCGCCGGACGATCTCGCCGATGTAGGGGAGGTTTGCCTCGAGCGGCTCCGACGGCCGGGAGAACCTTCCCATGACGTTGCAGTTCAGGCCGATCACGGTTACCCCCATCCCGGCGAGGAGATCGGGGGTGATGACGCTTCCGGCACCGTTGCCGCAGTCGAGCACGGCCGTGGTGGGACGGGAGAGACTGACCTTATCGAGGATCGCCTCCCGGTGCGCGTCCACCGCGTCTATCGGCCGGGCATGCCCCTGCTTGTCCCAGGTTCTCCAGTGTGTGGCGCGGAGCGCATCTTCGATCCCCGCCTGCTGCCGGAGGGTGAACGACGACCCGTCGGGGTTGAGCAATTTGACCCCGTTGTAGGACTCGGGGTTATGGGAGGCGGTGATCATGCATCCTGCGTCCGCATTCCGCGTAGCGTGCGCGACCGTCGGCGTGGGCGCGATCCCGCAGGAATAAACGGTTGCACCGGCCGAGAGCATCCCGGAGACGACACAGTGCTCAAGCAGTTCGCTGGTCGTGCGGGTGTCCCGGCCGACGACGATCCCCGAAGCCCCGGCTGCGACGGCCGCTCCGACGCGGAGCGCGAGGTCGACGAGGCCGGGGCCGAACTCCTGCCGGATGCCGGAAGAGCCGAAAAGCATATTCTTGTATAATCCTTTCTTTCCTAAAAAAAGGTATTCATCGTCCGTAGGGACACCAGTGCTCGAGATTGATAAGCCCGCTGACCCCGGCGGCCGAGGGTCCGAGGAATACCATCCGTTTCCGGTCCCGGTACTCGTCGATGCAGGCGACCCCCGCATCGCTCGTCATGCCGTCTCCGCCGACCAGGAGGATATCGGCCGCCTCCGGCGTATCAACGATCTGCGGTGCAAGCGCCCGCTCGAGCACCGGCATCGGACCGACGAGGTAGACCCGTTTTCCCGCGACCTCGCGGGAGAGCTCCGCAAGGCAGGGGGCGTAGCAGTCGGGGGTGCAGGGCTGGAGTCTCCGCGCCAGGCAGAGGAACGCCGAGACGGTGTTGACGATCGCGCCTGCCGCGCCCCGCTGCTTCTGATTTTTGAGCGGCGCACCGAACATAAAGGAGATCCGGGTGTTTGCCCGGACCGGCTCGCTCGTGATGAACTGTCCGCTCCGCCCGCCGAAGCGTCCCTCCATGGCGACGCCTTTCGGGTACTGGCAGATGTCCGCGTCGTGATTCACGCTGAGCGTCACGATACCGTCCTCGCACCCGCTGTCAGCGAGGATCGTCTCCAGCCTCTCGATTGCACTGTTCCAGAAACTCATGGTTCTTCCTCCACATCCGACAGGATTGCCCGCACGGGCGACCCGTCGATACCTTTGAGCCGCAGGGGGAGCGCCGTCATGCGATAGTCTCCTTCCGGCACGCCGGAGAGATCGAGGAGTTCGAGGATGACCGTTCCGCTCCCGAGCAGCAGGCGGTGGACGGAACCGTCGCCGTTGAACGACTCGATCGACGGGGTATCGATCCCGAGGCAGACGATCCCGGCCTCGACGGTCATCTCCGCCGCTTCGGGGGAGAGCGCCGGGTACCCGGGGTCGAACTCCCGCCGCCCTGAAAACCAGGTCTTTACGAGGATCGTCCTCGCGCCGTCGAGGCGGCCGGCGAGATGACCCGGTTCGATGATCCCGCCTGCGGTGCTGCAGTCGAGCACCCGTGCGGGCCCCATCAGCACCGCGGGCGGGATCTCGTCTACCGTCAGTCCTCCCTCAATGTAGTGCGAAGGGGCGTCGATATGCGTCCCGGTATGACTCCCGAGCACCATCTCGGTCACGCGATACTGTCCGTTGTCGATCTCGCGGAACCGGGGCCGGACGTCTCCCGGGTAGAGGACGGCATCCCCGGAGAGGTCCCGGGTGATGTCGTAGATCGTCACGGGGATACCTCTCCCTGCCACCCGAACTGCCCGATCAGCGGCACGAAGCAGACGCCGCCGAGCGGGATCGTCTCCACTCTCGCCCCGCGTTTGACGAGTTTGACGAGGTCCTGGCATTCCCGTGGCCCGACGGGAGCGATCAATCGCCCGCCTTCGGCGAGTTGCTCTACCAGGGGGCCGGGGATATCGGGCGATGCCGCCGTGACGATGATGGCGTCGTAGGGTGCCTCCGGCGGGTAACCCTGTGTGCCGTCGCCGACGACGATCTCGACACCCCTGACCCCTGCCCGGGCGAGGTTCTCCCGCGCCCGGTCGGCGAGCTCCGGCAGGCGTTCGACGGAGACGACCTTCCCGCCGAGTTCGGCGAGGATCGCCGCCTGGTAGCCGCTGCCGGTCCCGATCTCGAGGACGCGGTCGTGGGAGCGGATCTCCAGTTGTTCAGTCATGACGGCGACGATGTAGGGCTGGGAGATGGTCTGCCCCTCGCCTATGGGGAGCGGCCGGTCTTCGTAGGCGGCACGCTCCCAGTTCTCCGGAACGAAGAGGTGGCGGGGGATCTTCTCCATCGCGGCAAGAACCCGCTCGTCCCTGACCCCTCTCGCCCGGATCTGGAACTCCACCATCTCCTCGCGCTCCCTCTGGCAGGGGTCGGCCGTCGTCATACCTTCTCCCGGATCAGAATCCTGATTCAGCTTTGTCGATCGCGGCGTCGATCTGCTCCTGCAGGACTGCAGGCAGACCGCTGATCTTCACATCCAGAAACCCGCGTATAATGGTTGCGGTGGCCTCCTCCTCGGAGAGCCCCCGGGCCATGAGATACTCGATCTCGTGGCGGGCGATCTTTCCGACCGCAGCCTCATGGGAGAGTTCGGTGCCGGTCAGCGTTCCTTCGATCTCGGGGATGGCGTGGACGATCCCGTCCTTTAAGATCAGGCCCTTGCATTCGATATGGCCCCGGGTCTCGTCCTTCTCGCCGAGGATGTGACCGCGGGAGATGATGGTGCCGCCGGTGGTGATCGCCCGGGTGATCAGTTCGGCGCTCGTATGCTCGGCGCCGAGGATGGCGCGGGAGCCGAGATCGAGGGTCGATCCCGGTGTCGCGACGACGATACTCGAGAACCGGGCGACGGCGTTCCTCCCGATCAGGCGGGCCGTCGGGTACATGTCGACTTTCCTGACCGGCTGCATGCAGACGTAGTTCGAGAGGAAGGTTCCGCCTTCCTCGACGACGGTGGCGCTCCGCGGGAAGACGCTGATCCCGGGGTTCCAGTTGTGGATCATCGTGGACGTGACCTTGGCGCCTTTGCCGACGTAGATCTCGGTCACCCCGATATGCGCCCCGTGCTCCTTCTGCCAGGAACTTGCGCAGCCGGAGATGATGTTGATCTCCGAGCCTTCTCTCGCGATGAAGAGGTTGTGGACGTGCTGCACCGGCTCGTCGCGCAGAAAGAGGCAGGCCTGGAGGGGCATCTCGACCTTCACCCCTTCGTGGGCGATGACGACGAGGCCTTGCGGATTCTCCTGTTTTGCAAGGTATTCTGTGTATTTGTCCTTATCCTTCGGAACGGCGTTCCAGTAGTAGTCCTTCACCCAGTCGTACTTCTCGAGAGCGGCCTTGATGGGGATCATCTCGATCCCTTCCGCCCCGCAGGTGGTCTGGATCACGTTCTGGTCGATCTGAAAGAAGCTCCCGCACCGGTTCTGCATCCCGACCTCGAGACCGGTCAGGGCGAGGCGTTCCCGGTCTTTCTCCGGTAGCCGTTCGATGTCGCCTACATCTGTTTGCAACGCAGACACTCTCCGTATCCTTTCTCTTTGACCACGCGCAGGATCTCGCGGGGGTTCCCGTGGCACCGGATCCGGCCGTCTATGAGCACGTGACCCTGGTCGGCCTCGAGGTAATCGAGGATGTAGCCGGTGTGGGTGATGATGAGGCCGCTCTTGCGGCGGTTGACGATATGGACATCCTTTTCGAGGAGGTTCGCGATCTCTTTGCCCATCAGGCCCATGTTCTCGAGGTCGACACCGCTCTCCGGCTCGTCGAGCATGAGGAAATCGGGCTGCTGGACCTTCAGTTGCAGAACCTCGCTCCGTTTGATCTCGCCGCCGGAGAACCCGACGTTGGTGTCCCGGGCGAGAAAGCGCTCCATATTGACCGTCTGCGCGAGCGCCTCGATCGCGTCGCTGCCGAGATGAGACGTGGCGGTGAGGAGTTTTCCGAGTTTCAGCCCCGATATCGCGGGTGGGTGCTGAAACATCATGCCGATCCCGAGATGGGCGCGCTCGTGGATCGGCATCCTGGTGATATCCGTTCCCTTAAAAACGATGGACCCGGACGTGATCGTGTAGCCGCCGAACCCCATGATGGCTTTGAGCAGCGTGCTCTTTCCCGAGCCGTTCGGCCCCATCAGGATATGGGTCTCCCCCTGCCCGATATGGAGGTTGATGTCGTGGAGTTTCTCGGTGCCATCCACTTCCACGTGCAAATCACTGATATCCAGCATACGGCACTCCGTTTCATGTATTTGTCAGGGGATACATTAACACTTGCCAACAGAACTGTTGCTGTTTCGGCCGGCAGGTGGTCGGAATGCACCGGTTTTGAGGATTTGCCGGTTTAGTAAGACTCTTATTCGGATTGGGGCCGGGATTTGGGGCGGAATTCCGGCAGTTCACTTTCACCCCGCACGCGGCCTACGGTTAAGTAGGCCCCTCGCCCCGTTTGATGTATGGAACAATCTGCATTCTCAACGTTTGCCTGCATCGCCGAGCGGGCCGCCCGGTATCCGACCGTTGTTCGGCGCAGCCAGATGCGCAAGGCGGCGTACTTCGCCTCCGACGCCCCGGCAAACCGACCCCTCCTTGTGGCGGAGAGCCTCGCGTAAGTCCTCTCCCGGTCACCCCGTAAGATACTCGCGGGCTAAAAGGTACGACCCGGGCCGGTCGTGGGCGTGGCCGGCGAGGTGGTTGTGGAGGTTCACGGCAGCCTCCGCCTCATCGAGCATGACGTTGTAGGCCTCTACCGCGTCGTTGTAGTCGCCGGCCATCAGGTTGTATTCCGGGACGAGCCGGTTGTACTCCCGGATATTCCCCGACCGTGAGAGGTCCGCCATCTTTGAGTCCAGGGCCGCGAGAGCCCCCCGGTCCGCATCGAGTTCGTGGGTGCGCACCGCAAGTTCCTCTTCGAGTTCCCCGACCCTGTCGCGCGATGCGGAGAGGGCACGCTCGATCGTCTCAATCTCCTCACAGGCAGCATAGAGTCCGTCTCCATCCCCGACCGGTATCACGAGCGGATCGGAGGAGAGGGCCGTCCCGTCCGCGAGCGCTGCAGGCAGGATGCCCGCGTAGCTCCTGTTCGTCGTCTCAATGTAGGCATATGTTGTGTTGCGGTAACGGCACCCGGCGCTCTTCACCCCGACGGCCATATGCTCCTCCTCCCCCAAGTAGAGGAGCGCGACCCCGTAGCCTTCCCGTGCGAGGAGCGCGGCGAGGAGGAGGCTTTTGTCGTCGCAATCGCCCTCGCCGTCCATGTAGGTCTCGATCGGGAACTTCGGTTCGGTCGTCGAGGCATCGGTTTTGTAGGGGATCGACTGCACGAACACGGCGATCAGTTCGAGGTAACGATCGTCGTCGAGTTCTTCCCGGTCCCGGATCTCGCGGAGAGCCGCGAGCAGGTCGATATAGAAGGGCTCCTGGTGGGGGTCGTTCGCGAACGCCAGGTAATAGATCGGGATCCACTCCTCCTTCGCGAGGTCTTCGTAGAGGTAGAGTTGCCGGTCGGCCTCTTTCGCACCGGCGTAGACCGCCGGGTCGGGCTCGATCCGGATCGTCTCCTCCCCGTCACCGAAGGGGAAGGTATAGACCGGCGCCTCCCCCGGGGCCGCCCCCTCGACCGGCACGATCGCCGGCGGGACGACCTCTCCCCGGCGCTCTCCAAGCCCGGGGAGGCCGCCCAGGCACCCGACCGCGAGGATCGCGGCGGCGAGGGTGAGCGCGGTGAGGATTCGTCGCCGCATAGGATCAGATATACTCCGGGAGGTCAGCGAGCGAGTCGATGACGAGGTCGGGCTCGATGCCTGAAGCACGGACGGCCTCTTCCCGGTACTTGCCGGTCTTCACCAGGATGCCCTTCATGCCGCAGGCCCGGGCGCCGCCGATATCGGTAACGATATCGTCGCCGACCATCGCCGCCTCGCGGGGCCCGGCCCCGATCTCCCGGAGCGCACGCAGGAAGAACGCCGGAGAGGGTTTCCCGATCACCTCCGCCTCTTTCCCGGCGGCGTACTCGAGTGCGGTAACGAAGGGCCCGGCGGAGAGCATCAACCCGTCCGCTCCCATCCAGAACCGGTCCTTCTCGAGCGCGACGAGGTCCGCGCCCTCCACAAGAAGGCGGAACGCCCGGTTCAGGCGCTCGTAGGAAAGGCCGTCGGCCGCGTCGGCGACCACGACCGCATCGGCTCCCTCCTCCACGGCTACGATCCCGGCCTCCTCGAAGTCCGTCCGGGCGTCGGGGGTGGTGAGGAGGAAGCACCGGGTCCGGCCCCCTTCCCGCAGGTGTGCGGCGGCAGCGACCGGGGCGGTGACGATCCAGGGCTCCGGGACGGCGTAGCCGAGAGCCTGCAGACGTTGCGCGACCGAATGGCGGGAGCGCCGGGTGGTGTTGGAGACGAACCGGTAGGGTATCCCCCGCCGGTCGAGCTCCCGGAGCGCTTCCCCGGCTCCGGCGACCGACCGATTGCCGACGTAGAGGACGCCGTCGATATCGATCAGGACTGCTCCGATCTTCATACCTTCTGTTGTCCGCGGGAGTATTTATGCGGTGCCCGGGAGGGGCGGCAGATTCGTGAGAACCTTCATGGGGTTGCAGGTGTATCCGTCCCCGATCCGAAAACCGTCATAAGGAGGGGATGAGAAGATGGATACATTCGAGCGAATTCCCGTGGACGTGCGATGGAAACTCGCCGCCCGGGAGGTCTCCGCGCTGCCGCTTGCCTACCGGAGAGCCATCAGGGACGGCGCCGACGACCAGCTCTACAACGAGGTCGAGCGGGCGGTGTGGGAGGAGCAGGGCCGGGAAGCGGGCGTCATAGCCCGTGCTTTCGGGATGCCGCTCGGGAACGCCCGGGAGGTTGCGGAAGCGTTTGCGGCGGCGACGAGACTGCTCTTCGGGCCGGAATACCGGTACGAGGTCAAAGACCCGGCGCCGGGAGAGGCGCTCCTGACCGTCAGCGGGTGTGCGATGACCGCCCGGGCAGAGGAGGAGGGCGAAAACCCGCTCGCAGCCTGCAACGCCTGCCACGCCTACACGAACGCCGCGATATCCGGCCTGAACCCGAACTACGCCCCGAATTATCAGAGCGCCATCTGCGCCGGCGACGCAGCGTGTTCGATCGTGGTGAGGCCTGCACGGCGGAAGTGATGCTGGGACCCCGGGTCCACCGTTCACTTTCGCCACGCGGCGGGTAGGTTGAAGGCCGGGAGAATCCAACCCTGGCCGGGAGGATGTCATACCCGTTCGATGAGCGCTGGAGGTCTGCCCCGAGTTTCCGGCCGCCGTTCATCCGCCGTTCCGACGACGACGAGGCCCGAAGGCTCCGGGACGACCTCGTCGCCGGATACCGGGGCCGGGCGGTCGAGGACGTCTTCTGCGGCCGTGAGATAGCGTGCCCTTCCGGGACGTGCTACGTCGTCGAGTCCCGGACCCCCATGAGCCTTGACGCCCGCGACCCCGGTCGGGCGACATCGGCCGTCCTCGGCGACCTCACCCTGGTTCGCGGCATCGGCGAAGCGACCCGGCGGCGCCTCGCGGAGCGGGGCTGCCGGACGATCGCCGATCTTATGGCGTATCCTCGCTATCGCCGGGATGCTGCCCGGCTCCTCGATTCGATAGCGGATACCCGGGGCCTCACGGCGGAGATCGAGCGGCGGCGCCGGCGGAGCGACCCGCTCCTCCTCGAGGCCAGCCGGTTCCACGCACCCGAAGATTTCGTCTTCCTCGATATCGAGACGCTGGGGCTCTCTTCACGGCCGATCATCCTCATCGGCCTCGCCCGGGTGAGCGGCGGGTCGATCGCCGTCCGCCAGTACCTCTCAAGGTCGGTCGAGGAAGAGGAAGCGGCGCTCGCCGCCGTCCTGCCCGACCTGGAGGCGGAGGGAACGGCCCTCGTCACCTTCAACGGCCGGGCGTTCGACGTCCCGTACATCCGGGACCGGCTCGCCCGGCACGGCATCCCGGCAGACCTTGCCGCTCCCCACTTCGACGTTCTCTACTTCGCACGCCGGCGCTGGAAGGACTCGCTCGCCTCCTGCCGGCTTGGTGCGCTGGAGACAGGGGTTCTCGGCGTCGCCCGGGCGGACGATGTCCCGAGCCGGATGGTTCCGGAGTTCTACGAGACCTACCGCAGGACTGGAAATCCCGGCCCGCTTGTCCCGGTCGTGGAGCATAACCGGCAGGACATCGTCTCGCTTGCCCGGCTCTTCGCACTCCTCAGGGGGGATGGCGATGGTGGTGCGGCACCATGCCGCGGCTGATCGGAAGGGGGCGGCAGGAAGGAAAATATCGGGACAAATCCGCGGAATGCCGAAACAATACTTCCTTTGTACCGCGCTCAGCCCGAAGAATGAGCATACTCTCGGATTATATGTTTACCTGACAATAAAAACTCAAATACTTGGTATCGCGTGTAACCTGTCCTTATTCGCGAATAGGGGGCTGGAGAGGGGGAATTGCAGAGCAAAATGTTTTTTAAACTGCGGTTCCGACCTTAGAACTTGCCCCCAATACCTTTTTGCGGTTTGTTCCCGTGTTGTCGTAACCTGCCGTGCAGTCACCTGCAGGGTACGTTCATGCCAGATCCTCTTCCTCGAAGATGAAGACCTCCTCGATGGTGGAGCCGAGCGTCCGGGCCACCCTGTAGGCGAGTTTCAGGGAGGGATTGTACTTTCCTTTCTCGAGGAAGACGATCGTCTCCCTCCTGACCCCGACCTGTTGCGCCAGTTCCTCCTGGGTGATCCCCGTCTTCGCCCGCAGTTCCCGTATCCGTGTCTTCACAGCACATCCCCCCTCAAAATGAGGCGGGCCGGCTTCACGCCACGTCCCCCTGCCGGAAGAGGTACCACTGGAAGAGCCGTGCGGAGAGCCCCATCAGCAGGATGGCGGAGAGCAGCACGGTCTCGACCGTGAGGGCGAGCAGCCTGAGGTAGTCCACCCAGAAGAGGATTGCTAGGAAGACGATGGTGAGAAGCCAGGAGTAGGAGATGGCGTAGGCCCCGATCTTCTGCGTCCGCTCGTCTTTCTCCGGCTCGTCCCGGAACCTCCAGTACCGAACCACGGCCACCGCGAGGATCACGAGACCGATCGTCACCATAAGCGAGGAGAGCGCCTCCGTCCCGTCTACGAGGAACGGGAGGAGGATGCCTGCAGCGCTGAGAACCGCTCCCGCTGCAATCTGTATTGCGTATCGTCTCTTCATCGTTGCACCTGTTAGGTATATCTAACAATGTGTTAGAAAAATATAACGTTATCGGTATCACACGCAGGTTCCGGGGACGGGATGCCGGATCGACCGTAAATGCCCTGTCTCCTCACGTTCCCATATATCTGAGGGGCACCGGGCAGCCGTTGCCGGTGATGCCCCGGCGGGATCGCCGCGTTCGGGCGTGCACGGTATGCATGGGTTCTCCGGAGACCGGCAGAACCGGGCAGATGGGTTGGTTCCTCGATCTCTGATGTCTGTAATTTTTCGAGATTTCTCCAAAACCTTAATTTTGATTGAGATTCTTTGGGTGCTGATCATATCCTATCATGAACAGGGTCGAACCATGAATCGGTTACTGATAGTCTCAAACAGGCTTCCGGTCAGCGTATCCCGGAAAAACGGCGATCTCCATCTCCAGCGGAGCGTCGGCGGACTTGCCACCGGGGTCGGTTCGTTTTACAAGTCTTACGAGAGCCTCTGGGTCGGGTGGCCCGGCATGAACATCCAGAAGCAGCAGAGCGAAGAGAGAGATCGGATCGTCGAGACGCTCAGGAAGGAGCAGTGCCACCCGGTCTTCCTCACCCCGTATGATATCAGGCACTACTACGACGGGTTCTGCAACAACACCCTCTGGCCGCTCCTCCACTACTTCAACCTCTATGCAGACTACGACCCGAAGACATGGCAGGTCTACCAGCGGGTGAACGAGAAGTTCTGCGACGCCGTGATGGAGGTGGCCCGGCCCGACGACACCATCTGGATCCACGACTACCACCTGATGCTCCTCCCGCAGATGCTCCGGGAGCGTCTCCCCGATGCCGAGATCGGCTATTTCCACCACATCCCCTTCCCGTCGTTCGAAGTCTTCCGGCACCTGCCCTGGCGGAACGAGATCCTCTCCGGCCTCCTTGGAGCGGACCTCATCGGGTTCCATACCTACGGCTATGTCCGCCATTTCCTCTCCAGCGTCCGGCGGATCCTCGGTTATGAACATTCCTTCGGGGAGGTCAGGACCGGCACCCGGGTGGTGCGGACCGACCTCTTCCCGATGGGCATCGATTACCACCGGTTCGCCGACTCCGCGGGCAGCGCCCCCGTCCAGAAGGAGATAACCCGGATCCGGCAGAAGTACGGGAAGCGCAAGATCATCCTCTCCTTCGATCGCCTGGACTACACGAAGGGGATCCCGCTCCGGCTCGAGGCGTTCGACGCGCTCCTTGAGAAGAAGCCGGAGTACCAGGGAAAGGTCTCCCTCGTCCTCGTCGCAGTCCCGTCCCGGACAAGCGTCAACAGTTACAAGGTGCTGAAGAAGCGGATCGACGAACTCGTCGGCCGGATCAACGGGAAGTACGGGACGACCGACTGGGTTCCCGTCCGCTACTTCTACAACTTCCTCCCGTTCGAGACGCTGGTGGCGTTCTACAGCGCCGCCGACGTCGCCCTGGTGACGCCGCTCCGGGACGGCATGAACCTGATGGCGAAGGAGTACGTCGCCACGAGGACCGACGGCATAGGCGTCCTCATCCTCTCCGAGATGGCAGGGGCGGCCGAGGAGCTCGGCGAAGCGATCATCGTCAACCCGAACGACCAGGACGCCGTGATCGAGGCGATCGAGACGGCGCTCGCCATGCCGGAGAAGGAGCAGATCGAGCGGAACCGGACGATGCAGAGGAGGTTGATGCGCTACGACATCGAGCACTGGGTCGGCGACTTCCTCACACGCCTGGGCGACGCCCGGGCGGTCCGGGTCGAACGCTCCGAGCAGATCGTCACCCCCGCCATCAGGGACGAACTGGTCGCGGATTACAGTGCCGCGAACGACCGTCTCCTCCTCCTCGACTACGACGGCACCCTGGTTCCGTTCGCCTCAAGGCCCCAGAAAGCGGTTCCCGGCGACGTAACACGGGAGGTGCTCACGTCCCTCTCCCGGACGCCCGGAAACGAGGTGGTGGTGATCAGCGGCAGGGACCGGTCCACGCTGGATACCTGGTTCGGGGAACTGGATATCGGGATCATCGCCGAGCACGGCGTCTGGGTGAAAGAGCGCTCCGGGGAGTGGCGGATGCCTGAGGCGCTCTCGGACGAGTGGAAAGGGGAGATCTACCCGCTCCTCGAACTCTACACGGATCGTACGCCCGGCGCTTTCATCGAGGAGAAGGACTACTCTCTCGTCTGGCACTACCGGAGAACCGAGCCTCTGCTCGGGGCGCAGCGGGCGAAAGACCTCAAAGACGACCTCCTGCACCTGACTTCCAACCTCAACGTCGGGGTCATGGACGGGAACAAGGTCATCGAGATCAAGAACAACGTCGTCAACAAGGGCAGAGCGGCGCTGAACTGGGTATCCCGGAACGCCTGGGAGTTCATCCTCGCCATCGGGGACGACCGGACGGACGAAGACCTCTTCGAGGCGATGCCGCCGGACGCCTACTCGATCAAGGTCGGGCTTGCTCCGAGCAGGGCCAGGTTCAATCTGGTCGCCCAGCGGGACGTGCTGCCTCTCTTGAGGAGGTGCATCGAGGGCGATAGGGGGTGCGTCTCCGGAAAAAAAGAGAGGCCCGGGAGGGAGAAGCCCCTTATTGAGTCGGCTGCTCCGGGATGACGGACCTGACCGTCAGGAAGACCGGGCCCCGGAGGTCCACCTTTTTGTTGTGGTCGGTGACATACCGCATCGCGTACTCCTCGATGCGCAGGTTGACGTCGGAGGGGAGTTTCGACATCTTAACCTGGACGTGCGTCCCTTCGCCGCACCGTGCCGCCTCCTCGATCCGGGCGGCGGCGAGGCTCGATACCGCGTCGAGGTAGGTTATCCCGGTGGAGACGCCTTCCTCCCGGACCTTCGCCCACTTCTCGATATCCGGGACGCCGAGCACCGAACCGTCGTGAACGTAGACCTCGTTCGCGCAGGCCGGCCCGCAGAGTTTCGTGTTGGACTCGGGCTCCTCGACGATCACCTCAACCTCTCTTCCGGCGATCTCGCCCTTCCACGCGGTGAACGCACAGGGCCCGGCCGCGGCCGCGTGCTCGGCGGCCGTATCGCGGATAGCCTCCGCCATCCGTTTTCCGGCCGCGGATACCGGCTCCTCACGGAGGTGGACGGCGCCGGCGATCTCGCGGTCGGAGATCTTCTGCGGGAAGAACTGCGGATAGGTGAGCTGGCGGACGTCGTTTGACTGGTAGGCGATCATCGCGAGCCGCTCCACCCCGAGACCGAGGTTCATCACCGGCACGCCGATCCCGTACTCCGCAAGCGCCGAGGGGGAGTAGATGCCGAAGGTGGCGACCTCGACCCAGCCGAGGACCGGGTGACGGGCGTAGACCTCCGTCTGGGTCTCGGGCATGTAGTACTTCGAGCGCTTCTCGTCGGGCTGGAACCGGAACTCGGTAAACCCGAAGGCCGAGAGGAGGGCTTCGCTGATGGCTTTCCCCTCTTCGAGGGTGACGTCCTCGCCCGCAACGACGCAGGAGGCCGAGTGGTAGGTCATCAGGCGGGTGGGCCCCTCCTCCTGCTCGCGGCGGAAGCACCGGTCGATCGAGAAAAGCCGTATCGGGAGATGACGCTTCTCCCAGAGGGAGGAGAGCGTCAGGAACCAGCCGCTCGTCATGTGGCTCCGGAGGGTGTTGCGCGACGACTCGGGTGCGAGTTCCCGGAACTCGGGGAAGACCGCGTCCAGGATATGCACCACGGCGGCGTCGTCGGCCTCGAGGACGGCCGCGAGTTCGTGCGTCAGCTCGTCGCCGTCGATCGTCCCCTTCTTGTAGCCGTGAAGGGTTTCGCGGAGTTTATCCTCGGTCCCGGACGAGAGTGCACGGCCGAGGATGGCCTCGATCTCATCAACCTGCTTTCTTGCAATCCCGACGTTCGGCCGGGGCAGCCCGCCGAGGTAGAAGACCCGGTCGAGGACGGCCATGGCCTCGGGGCCGAACTGCCGGTAGATGTCCGATTCTTCGACGATCAGGGGGTTGATCGCCTCGTCAAACCCCATCGCGAGGTAGGTCTCGCGGAGCCGCTGTACGATCTCGAAGATCGGGTGCGGTGTCGCCCGGGTGTACCTCAGCCGGGGGTACCGGCCGGAGACCCCGGCCGGTGTCAGAACCGACGGCCCTTCATGCCAGGCATGCTCGAAGTCCTCTCTCGCTCTCTTTTTGAACGCTTCCACATCAAATCTCATATCTTCCGCTCCAGACAGACGACCCGGCTCACCGGGCTCTCATCCTTGATGGCATAGTCGCAGTGCTCCGTTATTTTCTCGGCGAACGCCCGAATATCGTGATGTTCCGGCATTCGGTCCCTCTGCAGTCGATTCCTACTGTACCCCAGATGCATATAACCCTTTACTTCGATGAACCGGGCGCCGGAGTCCTGGTAGATCGCCGCGTAGCGCTCGGGGGAGAAGTCGTTGTAGCCGCGGACCACGGTGGTGCGGACGGCCGACCGCCGGTCCCGGAGTCCGGCGAGGCTCTCCTGTATGCAGTCCCAGTAATCCTCCACCGGCCGGCAGAGGGCGAGGTAGGTCTCCCGGTCGGGGGCGTCCAGGGAGACGTAGGTCTGGTAGGGCCGGCACCGGGCGAGGACGTCCGGCTTGGTGCCGTTCGAGACGAGGAAGGTCGTATATCCGTCCGCGTTGAGGGCGTCGACCAGTTCCGGGAGGCTTGAATAGCAGGTCGGTTCCCCCGAGAGGGATATCGCGACCATGGTGGGGGCGAGAGCCTCCGCGAACTGTTCGGGCTCGACGTAGGGCGAGACCTTGTAGCCCGAGAGGGCCTTCTTCTGGACGCGCCGGAGGTTTGCCACGATCACTTCCGGCGGGCACTCCTCTTCCTCCACGACCTCGTGCTCGAACGACCGCCAGCAGAAGAGGCAGTGCTGGTTGCACTTGAGGGTCGGGGTCATCTGGACGCAGCGGTGGCTCTCGATGCCGTAGAACTGCGCCTTGTAGCACATCTCCCCGCCCTTGAGCGCCCGCTTGTTCCACATGCAGGGTTTTACGGCCGCCGAGGAGTTCGGGGTGATGAACTGGTAGCCCTGCTTTCTGAGGGCCTTACATGCTTCTGAGCGCATCGATCCCGAGAGTCCCAAGCGACTCCTGTAAGGTGTTCCTGACCGCATCCACGAGCGCGAGACGGCTGTTCCGGGTCTCGCCCTCGCTCTTCAAGACCGGGTCGTAGTGGTAGAAGGCGTTGAAGAGGTCGGCGAGTTCGCGAGCGTAAGCGGCGAGGAGGTGCGGGCGGAGTTCCTGCACGGTCTGCTCGACGACGGCCGGGAACCGGGCAAGGTGCCGGGCGAGCGCGACCTCGTGGTCGGTCTCAAGCGTGTAGGCCCGCTCGAACTCGCCGGCCTTATCGAGGATGCTGCAGGCCCGGGCGTGGGCGTACTGGATGTAGGGGCCGCTCTGCCGCTCGAAGTCCAGCGCCTCCTTCCAGTTAAAGACCGTGCTCTTCTCGGGAGAGACCTTCACGATGTCGTAGCGGATGGCGGCGATGGCGACCGACTTCGCGATCGCGCACCGTTCTTCCTCGGGGAGTTCCGGCCTCCGGGTGGTCACTTCCTCGAACGCCTTCGCGGCAACCTCCTCGATCAGTTCGTCCGCCGAGACAAACTTGCCCGCCCGGGTGCTCATCGAGCCTTCGGGGAGGGAGACGAACTCGAAGAAGACAATCTCGGGCGGCTTCTCGCCGAGGAGTTCGAGGGTGGCCCGGAGCTGGGCGCCGATCAGTTTGTGATCCGCCCCGAGGACGTCGATCAGCCGGTCGTAGTTGCGCCCTTTCCAGGTATGGTAGGCGAGGTCGCGGGTGCTGTAGACCGAGGTGCCGTCGCTCCTGCGGAGGATGTACTTCTTCTCGAACCCCTGCTCGGTGAGGTCGACCCAGAGCGTCTCGTCCTCGTGGGCCTGCGGCAGCCGCCGGACCTGTTCGACGATCCGGTCGACGTCGCCGATACGGATGAAATCGCTCTCCCAGACGAACCGGTCGTGGTGGGCGTTCAGGGCGGCGAGGGTCGCCTTGATCCCCTCCGCGCAGAGGGAGACGGCTCTGCGGAACTTCGCGACGGTCTCGGCATCGCCGCGCTCCACCTTCTGCATGAGGCGGTCGATCTCCTCGGTGATGGCGGGGTTCTTCTCGATCTCACGGTTCGCCGCGACGTAGATCCGGGCGACGTAGTGATCCTCCTTCTCGCCATCTTTGCGGGGGATGTCGAGGTGGTCGAACCCCCACGAGACGATGGCGATCTGGCGGCCCATATCATTGAGATAATACTGCACCTCGAGCGGGTGCCCGGCCTTGCGGAACGCCCGGGCAAGGGTGTCGCCGATGACGGTGTTTCTTATGTGGCCGACATGGAGGGGGCCGTTCGGGTTCGCGCTCGTGTGTTCGAGCACGACCCTGCCGGAACGGCGCTGGAGGGCCCCGTAGCCGGGCTCGATCGCCTCCCTGACCGCTTCCGAAAGAAGCGTCGGGCCGAACCGGAAGTTGACGTAGGGTCCGGCCGCCTCGACCCGGACGTCGCCGATTTCGGGGTTCCCCGAGAGTTTCTCCGCGATATCGGCGGCGATCTTCTGGGGAGCCCGCTTCTCAATCTTCGCGAGTTTGAACGCTATCGTCGAGGCGAGATCGGCGTGATCCCCCCCCGTCGTGAGGAGGACGTCCTCCTCGCCGATGCATGCCCGGAGCATGCGCTCGATCTGGTGATACTTCTCCTGGTACATCATCAGTATCCTGTCCTGTAGCGCAGGATTGCAGCGATCCCGCCGAATGCATTGTAGAGCATCGAACCTTCTTCGAAGTCGTCCGATATGATCCTGACCGTCGTGCTGCTCTGATCGGCGAGCGCGGTCAGTTCGTCGATGATATCGCTCTCCTCGGCCACGTAGAGCGTTCCGCCGTCCTTCGGGCAGGTGCCGAGGTCGAGGTCTTTAATATGCATGCCCGGCTCGATGCTGATCGTCCGCTCCTCGGTGTAGTCATCGTTCGGGCAGGCGAGTTTCAGCCGGGCTCTCCGGAGTTTGTCGGAGAGGAGGAGGGTGTCGACGGCGCCGAGCTCCAGGTTCTTCCTGACACTCTCCTCGCCGTAGGAGGACGCTCCATCGTCCTTCACCAGTTCCTGGAGGAACCGGTTCATCACGTTCTTCTCCTTGATGATGTCGAGGCCTTTCAAGGCGTCCGACGCGTTCTCGACGAGTTCGGCCAGCCCCGACTCATTCGTGTAGGAGACGTCGAAGAGCCCGATGATCCGTTTCTGCAACTCGTGGTGGAGGAACCCGCCCGCCTCGAACTCCTCCTTGGTCGGGGTCGGGCCGCCGATCAGCACGCCCTTGAACCGCTCGAAGAAGTCCTTCTCGGCAAGGAAGATATCGCTCGCCCGGTCGCCGATCTTCTTGTAGAACTCGTTGATGGCGATCAGCCGCAACCGCTGGAACCGGACGCTCGACTGACCTCCTTTCCGCTGCTTGCCGGGAACCGTCGAGGTGACACCGTGGACCGGCTCGATCCGGTTGCCCCGCAGGAAGCCGATGTAGGCCTCCCGCCGGTCGAGGACGATCAGGCCGTAGACCTCCTTCTCCCCGAGCATCTGCTGCAGCGGTTCGAGTTCGAACGAAGAACTGCACCGGTACATGTAGGTGTTGAGCGGCTCGGGCGGCTCGATGATCTCGCAGTCGAGGTCGGTGCGGTCGCCGCCGATATTGATCGTGCCGCAGAAGACCGCCATGCCGTGCTCCGGCGGGCGCTTATAGTATTTCAGGCGGGAGAGGATGGAGGATATGGCACTCTGGACGTTGGTACGGGTCTGTTTGCTCTTGATGTTCGCACACTGCCCGAACTCGTCGCGGAGCTGGGCGGTCACGTCGTATATCTGCTTGTCCGGAGGTATATAGAGTGTGATCAGCTCGGTGCCGCTCCCCTCCTTCTCCGCAAGCTTCTCGAGCATCTTTTTAAATTCGTAGCGCTTCCGCGCGGTATCCATCTCTTGCGTCTCTTCCATGGAGGTTCACCTGGCTTGCCAAAGGTTGTTCATATATCGAAGCTACTATGTGTTTCTCCGGGGACGGCATAAATCTGCGCACATTCGCCGATCCCTCCCGCACCTTCACCCGAGGCACCGGCAGACCAGGCAGATCGTCTTTGCATCGACGATCCTCCCGTCCTCGATCATCGCCTTTACGTCCCCGACGGGGACACGGACGACTTCGATCACCTCGTCGTCGTCCATCTGGTAGTCGGAGCACGGGGAGAGCCCCTCTGCGAGGTAGAGCCAGATCCGCTCGTCTGTGTAACCGGGAGAGGGATAGATCCAGCCTTTCGGGACGAAAGTCTCTGCTTTCATCCCGGTCTCCTCGATCAGTTCCCGGTATGCGGTCTCGTGCGGCTCCTCATCCTCGTCGATGGTGCCTGCCGGCGCCTCGAAGACGTAGTCGTCGACGGCAAACCGGTACTGCCGGAGGAGGTAGCAGTCGTCCCCCTCGATCGGGAGGATCGCGACCGCGCCGCCGGGATGGACGACGATCCGCTCCTTCTTCGTGCCGTTCGGGAGGGTGAACTCCCTCGTCTCGATACTGAGCCTCTTGCCCCGGTAGATCTCCACCATCACACCTCGTACTTGATCGGGTCTTCGAGCCCGAGCTCCCGGAACGCCGTCCTCCTGTAGTGACAGGAGGAGCAGACCCCACAGGCCCGGTCGTCGTTCTGGTAGCACGACCAGGTCAGCTCGTAGGGGACGCCGAGCGCGAGCCCCTTTCTGACGATATCCACCTTCGACATCCGGACGAATGGCGTCATCAGGACGATCCGCGGATCCGCCGCCGTGCCGAGGTCGACCGCCCGCTGGAACGCCTCGATGAACTCCGGCCGGCAGTCGGGATAGCCCGGGTAGTCGCCGGTCTGGACGCCGATGAATATCGCCTCCGCACGGCGGGCTTCCGCGAGGCTGGTCGCGATGGCGAGGAGGTTCGCGTTCCTGAAGGGCACATACGTGCTCGGGACACTCTCTTCCTTGCCGGCGTACTCCTCGACCGGTATCGAGGTGTCCGTCAGGCTCGATGCCCCGATCTTCCTGAAGTGCTCAAGGCTGATCTCGACGAAATCGAGCGCATCGAGTTTTTTCGCGACGGCGCGGGCGCACTCCCGCTCTTTTTCCTCCGTCCGCTGGCCGTAGGTGAAGTGGAGCGCGACGATCTCGTAGCCCATATCCTTCGCGACGTAGGCGAGCGTGGTCGAGTCCATGCCGCCCGAGAGAAGGCAGACCGCTCTCTTCATTGTACCCCCAGGAGCTTGTGGAGCTGCACCTGAAACCTCACCGGGAGGTTCTCTTCGACGATGTAGTCCGCGACGGCCCGGTAGTCGGATCCCTCCACCGGCGAGATGAAGACCTCGCCCCGGATCTCGTACCGGCTCATCACCGCCCGGGCGTAGAGGAGGTCGTCCTCGTCCGCCACCACGAACTTGACGCAGTCGCGCGGGGTGATGTAGGGGAGGAGCGAGAGATCGCTCTTCTCTCCGGACGAGGGGCATTTCACGTCCATGCAGATGGAGGCGTATGCCTGCACCTCGCGGAAGTCGCAGGTGCCGTTCGTCTCGATCTCGACGGTATACCCGTGGAGATCGAACTTCTCAAGGAGTTTGAGCACCTCCTCCCGCTGCAGGAGCGGCTCCCCGCCGGTGATGCAGATATGCGTTCCGCGAAGCAGCCAGACCCGGTCGAGGACCTGCGCAACACTCATCTCTTCCCCACCTTCATGGGCGTATGGGGTGTCGCACCAGGCGCACCTGAGGTTGCACCCGGTGAGCCGGACGAACGTGCAGGGCCGCCCCTGGTTCTTCCCCTCCCCCTGGAGGCTCCGGAAGATCTCACTGACGATCATAGGTGCGCTCTGCGTAGCAGGTCGTCGACTCCCAGACCCGGATCTTCGCGACGCGGGCGTCGTGTCCCTGCCGTGCGGCCTCGGCGTCGATCATCTCCGCTATCAGCCCTGCGAGGTGCTCGCTCGTCGGGTCGCCATCGGTGGTGACGACAGGGTGGAACTCCTCGATGCACGCAGCCATGGGGTCGTCTTTGTTCAGGATCACCTGGTGGTCGAACCGCCCGACGACCTCTTTGATGCAGTTGTAGTCGAGCACTATTCCCGTGCGTTCGTCGGCCGTCCCCTCGATCCAGACCTCCACGCGCCACTGGTGCCCGTGCAGCCGGAAACACTTCCCCCGGTAATGGATCAGGCGGTGGGTCGCCTCGAAAAAAACCTCTTTGTATATCCGGGTTGTCATCAATGAAGGTTGCCCGCCAGGATATAATATTATATCAGCTCCCGATCTAATACCTAAGGCAGAAGATCGGCGTGCAAGCGGGTTCCACAATATATAAATCCGCAACGCGCGTTGCTTTATAGCACACCAGGAGTTGCTCCTATCCACAAATTCAACTAATTCGAGGGTATTCGATGGGAAATGGAAAATTTGCAGCCCGAAAACTGAAGCGCGACGCAAATAATAACCGGTGGCATGACACCAACTACGCGCGTCGTCAGCTCGGGCTCGATGTAAAAGCTGACCCCCTTGAGGGAGCGCCGCAGGGTCGCGGGATCGTTCTCGAGAAGGTGGGTGTTGAAGCAAAGCAGCCGAACTCCGCGATCCGGAAGTGCGTCCGCGTACAGCTGATCAAGAACGGTCGTCAGGTAACCGCGTTCGCCGTCGGCGACGGTGCCATCAACTTCATCGACGAGCACGATGAAGTCGAGATCGAGGGCATCGGCGGCAGACTGGGCAGGTCGAAGGGTGATATCCCCGGCGTCCGGTTCGTCGTGACCAAGGTGAACAACGTTAGCCTGCACGAGATGGTTGTGGGCCGCAAAGAGAAGCCGCGGAGGTAAGTGGTATGGTAGAAGCAGCAGAAGCAGGAGCAGAACAGTCCCAGCAGCTCCTCTTCAACCGCTGGGATATGAGCGAGGTGGAGATCCAGGATCCGAGCCTTGCCCGTTACGTGAACCTGCACACGATGATCGTGCCGCACTCCTGCGGAAAGCTCGTCGGCCAGCAGTTCAACAAGAGCAACATGCTGATCGTCGAGCGGCTGATCAACAAGATGATGCAGACCGAGAACAATACCGGCAAGAAGGAACTCGCCATCCGCATCGTCCGGGAAGCCTTCGAGATCATCAACAAGAAGACCAAGAAGAACCCGGTCCAGGTGCTGGTGGACGCAGTCGCGAACACCGGGCCCCGCGAGGAGACCGTCCGGCTGAAGTACGGCGGCATCAACGTCCCGAAGTCGGTCGATACCGCTCCCCAGCGCCGTGTCGACACCGCGCTCCGGTTCATCACCGCCGGTGTCCTGCAGGCGAGCCACAAGAAGAAGAAGAGCGTGAGCGAAGCGCTTGCCGAAGAACTGATTGCAGCCGCGAACGGCGACACCCGTTCCTACGCCGTCTCGAAGAAAGAAGAAAGAGAGCGTATCGCAAAGGCTGCTCGCTAATACCCTTTATTTTTTTGGTGAAACATGACCCGACGAAAGAAGATGGTAGAGCGGGTGACGGAGCTGATGGACAAGCCGGAGCACATCCGGAACATCGGTATCGTCGCCCACATCGATCACGGAAAGACAACACTCTCAGACAACCTGCTCGCCGGCGCGGGCATGATCAGTGAGGAGCTTGCCGGCCGGCAGCTCTTCATGGACTCCGACGAGGAGGAACAGGCACGCGGCATCACCATCGATGCGAGCAACGTCTCGATGGTTCACGAGTACGGCGGGGAAGAGTATCTCATCAACATGATCGATACCCCCGGCCACGTGGACTTCGGCGGTGACGTGACCCGTGCCATGCGTGCGGTGGACGGCGCCGTCGTCGTGGTGGACGCGGTCGAAGGCACCATGCCCCAGACGGAGACGGTGCTCCGGCAGGCCCTCAAAGAAGGTGTCCGCCCGGTTCTCTTCATCAACAAGGTCGACCGGCTGGTCAACGAACTCAAGGTGGACGAGCAGGAGATGCAGATCCGCCTTGCGAAGGTGATCGACAAGGTCAACAAGTTGATCAAGGGCATGAACGAGAAGATGTACAACGAGGGCTGGAAGCTCGATGCCGCGAAGGGCACCGTCTCCTTCGGCTCCGCGCTCTACAACTGGGCCGTCTCCGTTCCCTTCATGAAGAAGAGCAACGTCTCGTTCAAGGACGTCTTTGAGAAGTGCAACGCCGGCGACATGAAGTGGCTGGCAAAGAACAGCCCGCTGCACGCCGTCCTTCTCGACATGGTGGTCAAGCATCTGCCGAACCCCCTCCAGGCCCAGGACCGGCGTACCCACATCATCTGGCACGGGGACTACAACACCGCCGAGGGCAAGGCCATGGTTGCCTGCGACCCGAACGGACCTGTCTGCATGATGGTCACCGATATCTCGTTCGACCCGCACGCGGGCGAGGTCGCCACCGGCCGTCTCTTCTCGGGGACGCTCCGCCGGGGCACCGAGTGCTACATCATGGGTGCGGCGAAGCGCGCGAACCGCCTTGCCCAGGTCGGCGTCTTCATGGGTGCCGAGCGGATCGAGGTGGAAGCGCTCCCGGCAGGCAACATCGCCGCCGTGACGGGCTTAAAAGACGCCATCGTCGGTTCGACCGTCACGACGCTCATTGAGATGACCCCGTTCGAGTCGCTGAAGCACTACTCGGAGCCGGTCATGACCGTCGCCGTCGAGGCGAAGAGCATGAAGGATCTCCCGAAACTCGTCGAGGTTCTCCGCCAGGTGGCGAAGGAAGACCCGACGGTGCAGGTCTCGATCAACGAGGAGACCGGCGAGCACCTGATCAGCGGCATGGGCGAGCTCCATCTCGAGATCATCACCGGCCGTATCAAGCGCGACAAGGGCGTCGATATCCTCACCTCCCCGCCGATCGTCGTCTACCGCGAGACGGTCACGGGCCCCGCGGGCCCGGTCGAAGGGAAGTCGCCGAACCGTCACAACCGGTTCTATATCGAGCTCGAACCGATGGACCCTGCGATCGTGAAACTGATCCAGGAGGGCGAGGTCTCGATGCACCAGCAGGCGGTCGAGCGGCGTGACATTCTCGCTGCTGCCGGCATGGACAAGGAGGAGGCCAAGAACGTCAAGGCGATCGAGGGCAGCAACATGTTCATCGACATGACGAAGGGTATCCAGTACCTCAACGAAACGATGGAACTGGTCCTCGACGGCTGGCGCGAAGCGCTCCGCGGCGGCCCGCTCGCCGACGAGCTGGTTCAGAACCTGAAGATCCGGCTGGTGGACGTGAAACTCCACGAAGACGCCATCCACCGCGGCCCCGCCCAGGTCATCCCGGCGGTCAGGAGCGCCGTCAAGGCAGGCATCCTGATGGCCGGCGACTCGCTCCTCGAGCCGATCCAGAAGATCCAGATCACCGTCCCGAGCGAGCAGATGGGTGCGGCGACCTCGCAGATCCAGGGTCGGCGCGGCCAGGTCTTCGATATGCTGAGTGAAGGCGACACGATGACGATCGTCGGCAGGGCCCCGGTCGCCGAACTCTTCGGGTTTGCCGGAGATATCCGGTCCGCTACCGAAGGCCGTGCGATGTGGAGCACCGAGTTCGCCGGGTTCGAACTGGTGCCCTCCGGCATCGTGAACGACGTGGTCATGGCTATCCGCAAGCGCAAGGGCTTGAAGGAACAGCTCCCGCGCCCGGACGACTACCTGGCGTAATCACCTCCCCGATACCCTCCCTTTTTTGTTTTTCGTCCCTGCGAGCGGATGCCTCCGGCCGATGCCTGCCGGGTCCGTTATGCGATACAGGAGGGCATGGCGCCGGATGTCCTGAAGCGAGGGGCGTGGTGAGGAACCCCTCGTCTCCGGGACAACCTCACGGCATGCTCCGCCCCGTCACAGGAGGAACGGTGTCTGGGTTGGTTCGAGGGTTACGAAGGTCACCGGCGGGAAGGTTCTCGGCGGCAGGGTTCTTGTCGGCGTCAAGGTCTCCGTCAGATCATCGGGCGGCATGGTCACCGTTGCTTCCGGCGTCGGTGTGGCCGTCGCCGTCGGAGTAGCCGTCGGAGTGGCCGTCGGTGTTGCGGCCGTCGGACGGGTGGTTGTACCGGGCACTCCGGGCGTTCCGGGTGAGGCGGGTGTCAGGCCCGGCCCCGGTGCGGAGGGGGCAGACGGCGCAGATGGTGCGGACGTTGCCGCCTCATCGGGGGTCCAGGCGTAGATGTCCCAGTTGCCGTGCCGGTAGTCGTTCCAGACGACCATGCTCTCCGTGACGGCGGGAGTCATCTGCGCGCTCTCGTTGTCCGTGATCCGGGTCTCCTGTCCGGTAGAGAGGTCGTAGAGGTAGATATCCCAGTTGCCGTTCCGGTCGTCCTGCCAGACGATCCAGTCTCCGGCGATGACGGGATTGACCTCATGACCGGACCCGCTCGTGATCTGCCTCTCCTCCCCCGTGGCCAGGTCGTAGAGGTAGATGTCCCGGTTCCCGCTCCGGTTGTCCTCCCAGACGACCTTATCGCCGCTCACCCCCATCCCGGCGGGGAGGGCTGCGGCGAACTGGTCTGTCTCCGGCGGTGAGAGCGCGCGTTCGCTCTCCCCGGTCAGGTTGTAGAGGTAGACATCGTAGTCCCCGGTTCGGTTGTCGGACCAGAGGATGCGGTCGGCAAGGACCGTTGAATAGACCTGGTCGACCGTGGCGTTGGTGACCCGGTGCTCCGAGGCCGTTGCGACACCGGCGAGAAGGGCGAGGGCGATCAGGGCCACCGCCGGTGCATAGAGGTTACATCCGTTCATCGTTTGAGCCTCCCGGAACCCCCCGCTCGCCGCTCCTCCGGAGCACCGGCCGGGCAGGTTCCCTTCATTCACGGAGAAAGTTCTCACCCCGCCTTGCAAACACCTGCAGCGTCCCTATATCGACACCGATTCGATGAGAGGGACGTCTCGCGAGAGATGGTGACCGGGCGGTGCCGGCGATCCTGCATGGGTGATCCTTCCTCGGGTGGGGAAGTAGGGATGGTTGTATATAATACCGACCTGCAGCCGGGAGAGGCGTCCCCTAAGAACGGTTGCGAGGCCGACCGGCAGCCGTTTTACCGGTCGGGGAGGTCCGCGGTGCCTCATCAAACGATATCGTGGAGTCTGTCTACCGCTTCTGCGCTGCGCCGAGCAGTCCAGCGAGAGCGATCGCGGCGATCGCGATCAGTCCCGGGAGCGGTGCCCGGGTCGGTTCCTGCGTGGCCGTGGCCGTCGGTGTCTCCGTGGGCGTCTCCGTGACCTCGGCAGTGGTCTCCGTGGCCGTGGGCGGCGGAGCATGGACGAACACGATGCTGTTCTCGTGAATCAGGCCGTCTTCCTTACTATACGCAAAATATCGTCCGTAATGCCCTTTGAACGTATAGACGTTGATCGTGAAGTAGCTGTCCTTCGGGACGCCGATAACCCGCTTGATCGATTTTGCAGGGTTGTCGTCCTGGTACTTCCGGAGTTCCGTGATCGGGTTGAACGAATCCGCTTTGCGGAGCCCTATGAGGTCGAGGACGATCGGTTCGGCCTCCACCTCGATCGTATCGCCGGGCTGCACCAATCGTGTACCGGTCTTCTCCTGTGCGGCTGCCGGGACGACGAGCGCCAGGGAGAGGACTACGAGGATCACGAGGAGATGTCGGGATGTCGATTTCTCATACGCCATAGATTCAGACTCATTTCTTCGATATATATGTGTATTGAAATTCGGTCGGAGTTCCTGTCCCCCGTCTTGCAAATCTCTCCGATGTCGGCCGATATCTCCTATCCCCTACGTATTCTCCTCGTTCCGACCGAATCATTGATGTAGGGAGAAGGCATCCTGGGGTTGGGGTGCCATGAAGGCCGACGGTCGGAATGCGGTGGGTTCTGCCGGGAGCGGGTGGATTATGGAGCAGAAGACAAGGAGCCCTGCCACCCGCCGCCTTCCGGCGGTCGTTGCCGTGCCGCTCGGCGCGACCTCTGCGTTCATCGTCAGGGACCGGAGCGTGCTCCTGGTCGATACCGGCAATCCCGGGGATGAGGCGGCCATCCTGGCCGCGATGAAGCAGGCGGGCATCAGGCGCGACGAGGTCTCGTTGATCCTGGTCACGCACGGGCATCCGGAGAGTTACGGGAGTGCCGACGCGCTCCGGGAACTGACCGGCGCACCGGTCGCCGTTCACGAGGGCGATGCCGGTGCCGTCCGCCTCGGGGTCGACGGCCTGTGCTTCCCCGCCCGGGTCGTCCCGGGCCTGATCCGGCTTGTGCGCGAGAGGAAGGCCGTCTCCGGTCCGGGGGGCATTGAGCCCGATATCATCATCGAGGGCATCGCCGACCTCGGGGCGTTTGGTCTCCGGGGCAGGATCGTCCCCACGCCGGGGCATACTCCCGGCTCGGTCTCGGTTCTCCTCGCCGGCGGCACCGCCATCGTCGGCGATCTCCTCTCCGCCATCTTCCCGGGCGGAAGACCCCGGTTTCCCTTCAGGATGGACGATCCCGCGGCGGCAAAGAGGAGCCTTTTGGATCTTCTTGCCTTCGGGCCGGAACAGGTTTATGCGGCACGCGGGGGGCCGTGGCCGGGAACGGAAGTATTGAGACGGTTCGGCGGCGGGAAGACGGGGCGGAAGGCCCGGGAATGAACCGCGGTGGGACAGGAGGCGACCGAAGATCTTTTCATGTCAACCGTAGACCAAAGAGGGGGTTGACATGAGACGCCCGGTCCCCGCTATGAAGGAGCGCTAAACTCTATGGTACGAATACCGCAGTGCATGAGCACCCAGCACCCCGACAACGTCAACCTGCCGTTTTTTGCCGAGAGCCCGGAGCTCGGCGGCGACGACGAGGTCCAGGAGGCGTACTACGCCTACTCTCACCTGGGGTGCACCGAGCAGATGTGGGACTGCGAGGGAAAAGAGGTCGACAACTTCGTGGTCAGGAAACTCCTCTCCCGGTACGACACCTACTTCCGGGAGAAGAGGCTCGGCCGGGACGTCTTCCTGACGCTCCGGGTCCCGAACCCCGAGGTCGAGACGGCCGAGGCGAAGATACTCCTCGAGACGCTTGAGAGCATCCCACGGTCGTTCGATACGGCGTGCCTCTTCTACGGGGACGAGTGTCCTCCGATATTCGAGGTGATCCTCCCGATGACGGCGTCTCACGCCGCTATCGATAATATCTATCGTTATTACACCGATATCGTCGTCGGGAAGCAGGAGAGAAGCCTTGGGGAAGGGGGCTTGACCATCGCGGACTGGATCGGGAGGTTCCGGCCGAACAGGATCAACGTGATCCCGCTCTTTGAGGAGATGGACCATATGTTGGATGCGCATACCACGGTCAGGCGCTACCTCGAAGGCAAGGATATCGCCGACCAGCGCGTCTTCCTAGCCCGATCCGACCCGGCGATGAACTACGGGCTTGTCAGCGCGGTTCTTCTGAACAAGATCGCGCTCCTGCATCTCCAGGAGGTCTCGGAGGAGACGGGGACACGGATCTATCCCATCATCGGGGTGGGTTCGGCGCCGTTTCGGGGCGGTCTCTCCCCGGGGACCGTCGGTCGGGTTACCACCGAGTACCCGAGCGTCCACACGTTCACCGTCCAGTCGGCGTTCAAGTACGATCACCCGCTTGAGGATGTCCAGGATGCGGTCCGGAGGCTGGAGGAGCGAAGGCCCGGCCGCCCCCGGCCCGTCGACGAGGCGGCGGCTCTCGACCTGATCGGGAGGTATACCCGGGCATACGAGCGGCGGCTCGGGCCGCTTGCCCCCGTGATCAACCGGGTTGCCCGGCATGTGCCCGAGAGGCGGAAGCGGAAACTGCACATCGGCCTCTTCGGCTACGCCCGGAGCACCGGCGGGATCACCCTGCCGCGGGCGATCAAGTTCACCGCGGCCCTCTACTCGATCGGTCTCCCTCCCGAGGTCCTCGGCCTGGATGCGCTGGACGATGCGGACATCGGGTTTCTCAGGGACACCTACATAAACTTCGACGAGGACCTGAGGGCCGCCGCCCGCTTCCTCAATACGGAGACCGGGTTCGTCCCCCGGGAACTTGCGGAGAGGGTGGCCGACCTGGTGGATGTCGAACCGGACGCGGAGCATGCGGAGATCACGGGCGAGATCGCCCGGGCGCTCCGCGAGAACGAGACCGGGAGGTTGAGCTCGCTCATTCTCTCGGCCGCGCACCGGCGCAGGTTCCTGGGGTGACCCGGCTCCCAAAAGAGGGGTCTTTGCCCCCCGCACGGTTGCGGGGGAACGTGCGCAGGTTACTCGATGGTGAAGGCCAGCGAGAACGTGGTCTCGTTGCCGGTCGTCTCTTCCCAGGGGCGCTTGTAGATCGCGGTGAACTCGGCGGCACCGGGCTCGGCGGCGCGGTACTGCCAGACGTGCACTCCACCGGCGCCCACGAGTTCGGTCTCCGGCGCGATGTAGGTGTCGTTCACGTACTCGAGTCCGGCAGACGATGTGACGTTCCACGAAAAGCCGGTCGTCGGGTTCTCATCGAGGCTGATGGTGATCTCGCTTCCGGCCGGGAGGGTGACGGTCTCGTTGTTGTTCGTCTCGTTGAAGGCATACTCCCCCGTCGCGGCGGGCGTGGGCGTCGCGGTCGGGGTTCCCTCTTCCGGCTGCGATGTGCAGCCGGCACCGAGGAGGCACATTACCAGCAATCCTGCAACCAGGACGCTGCAGATGCTCTTTTTCTGAACCATGCGGTAAGGTATCTCGGAATGGTTAAATAGTTTTCTTAAACTCCTGGAAATGATATTCGCAGCCCGGGCGTATCCGGATTCGATCGTTTCGGAGCCGGCCCTTTTAACGGGAGATTCGTGCATGCTCCAAAACGGTTTTTGGATGATTAGAACGGTCTGAAGGGCAAAATAACAATCTATAAATATTATTCTATCATTCTGGTCGTTCAGAGGGCATCATCATGAGAAACATCTCACCAGCAATGGTTCTGGGACTCTTTGCGCTGCTCGCGCTCTGCCTCATGACGGCAGGCTGTACAGGTACTTCAGACTCAGACACGACCGGCGACGCCTCCTCTGGAACTGGCCCGGCGGCCACCACCAGCGTCACCGCCAGCGGTACCTCCGCTCCCGGGGGCGTCCCGGGCAGCGTGACCGCGGTCTCGTATACGGCGTTGATCGCGTTCCTCCCGAATGCGCCTGCAGGCTGGACTGCAGAAGAGCCTGTCGGGGCGTCTTGGACGGTCGAGGACAGCCAGTGGACCTGGGCGTCCCGTGAATACGGCAAGGACAACGCCTGGGCGACGATCTTGATCCAGGATTCGGCCTACTACGACGTGGGCTACTGGCAGTCCTGGGACTCGATGGTCTCGTTCGAGTCGACCGAGGGCTACTACAAGCAGGGGAAGGCCGGCGGCTACCCGTCCTGGGAGTACTTCACCAAGCCTGACTCCTACGGCACCTGGATCGGCGTGAACGACCGGTTCATGGTCTACGTCAGCGTTGAAGGCGGCTCCAAATCGGATCTCGATGCGTTCGTGAACGCCGTCAACTACGGCGGCCTTGCGAACCTGAAGTAACCCCTAACCCTTTTTTTTATTCTCCGGCACGGCCGTGACGATGTAATGGTATGGTCCTGACTCCGCCACCGCCCTGACCTCCAGTCCCGCCTCCGCCATCAACGCCGCCGCATGCTCCCGGCTGAACTTTCTTTCGGGCGGCGGACCGAGGGGGAGAGGCTCCTTCTTCCAGTCCACGTCGACGATCAGGCCGGATCCGGATACCATCCGGTTTGCATTCCGGAGCACCCGAACCGGGTCGACGAAGTCGTGGAGGTCGATGCCGAAGAAGACGACGTCCGCGCAGCCGCTGCAGAGAACGATCTCCTCGGCCATCCCCCGGTGGAGGACGACGTTGTCGAGCCCTTCGGAAAAAGCCTTCTCCTGCAGGAGATCGAGGGCCTCCGCATCGATATCGATCCCGCAGACGCGGCCGTGCGGTCCGACCATCCGCGCGGCCGGGAGTGCGAAGAACCCCTCCCCGCACCCGACGTCGATGAAGGTCGAGCCGAAGGCAAGCCCGATCCCTTCAAGGATGGACTCGGGGTGCTGCCAGCGCCGCCGGGCGGCTTCATCCCCGGGCAGGTATCTCCGGGAACGCGTGTGGTGTGCCATGCCGGTCCCGGTGTTCTTCATCGGGAAAGAACCTGCTGTTCCCCTGCGGTGCTGCGGCCGGTGATGGTGAAAAGCTTCGGGAGCGCCGTGCGCCCTCACTGCATCGCCTTACGGATCTTCTCCTGCACTTCCGGCTGCCCCGGGTT
>NZ_FMID01000030.1 GCF_900095385.1 Methanoculleus chikugoensis | reverse complement strand
GGAGGCCGCTTCTGTGGAAGGACGTTCTCCCCGAAGACCTCCCGTCGCCGGGCGACCTCGGCGTCGGTGAGGCCCTCGTCCGGCGAGGCGAGCGTCTCGGCTGCGTCGTCCGCCGGCAGGGCGTGCCATGCCGTCGTCCGGGATGCTTCAGGTGAGAGGGAAGAGCCTGTCATCGCCGCGCTGTCATACAGGGTTATTTCGTCCACGTCGTTACGGCGTACATCCCCGTAGGGGCCGATCGGGGCGCGTCAAGGCACCTCCCATCGTCCGGCCCGACAGTATCGCTGCTACCGCACTCCCTTCCCGGGGATGCCCGCCGGCGCATGTTCCGGAACCCACCGCCCTTCGGCGTGCGCGAGATACAGGGCGCTGTTGACGAGGCCGATGTGGGTGTAGGCCTGGGGGAAGTTCCCGAGGTACTCGCCAGTCCCGGGATCGAACTCTTCCGGCAGAAGACCCACGCTGTTCATCCGGGCGACAATCTCGGTAAAGATCTCCCTCGCCTCCTCCACCCTCCCCGAGAGGGCCAGCACGTCCACCAGCCAGAAGGTGCAGAGGCCGAAGGCTCCCTCCCCGCCGGGGAGGCCGTCGTCGGTGAGGTAACGATAGACGAGCCCGTTCTTCGTCAGGTGCTCGATCGTCGCATCGATCGTCCCCTGCACCCGCTCGTCGTCGAACGGGAGGAACTCCACGAGCGGGATGCGGAGGTTTGCCGCATCCAGGGCCTTCGACCCGAACGCCTGGACGAACGCGCCCACCTCGGGGTCGTACCCCTCGGCGAGCACCCGGTTCCGGATGGTCTCCCGGGTCCGGCGCCACCGGTCGACGTCGCCCACGAGGCCATGGTGCTCCGCGAGGTAGATCGCCCGGTCGAGAGCGACCCAGACCATCACCTTCGAGTAGACGAAGTGCTGCGGCTCACCGCGGATCTCCCAGATCCCCTGGTCGGGCTCCGTCCACCTCCTACAGGCGTAATCGGCGACGGCGGCGAGGAACCGGAGGGGCTCGGGTCCCAGGTTCACGCCCCGGCGGGCGAGCTCGTAGCCGGTCGAGACAAGTTCCCCGAAGATCTCAAGCTGTAACTGGCGGGCGGCGGCGTTTCCTATCCTGACCGGGCGTGAGCCCCGGTAGCCCTCCAGGTGTTCGAGTTCAATCTCTTCAGGTTCGGCGGTTGGATCGTGCAGCCCGAAGAGCACCTGCGGCTGACGTGCTCCGGAGTGCGCCTCGGCCGTCCGCTCCATCCACTGGAGGAACTCGATCGCTTCCCTGGGGTGGCCGAGGGAGACCAGGGCCTGCGCCGTCATCGAAGCGTCACGGACCCATGCATAGCGGTAATCCCAGTTCCGGACCCCGCCGATCTCTTCGGGGAGAGACGTTGTAGGAGCGGCGGCGATCGCCCCCGAGTCGGCCATGGTCAGGAGTTTCAGGGTCAGCTCGGCCCGGGTGACGTAAGGGAGCCATTCGCCGGCCCACCGTGGTGTCTGCGCCAGGTCCTCGTAGTGCGCCCAGGTCCGCCAGACCCGGATCGTCTCGTCGAACGCCGCCTCGGCGCGGGCGGGGTTGCAGGTCATGTCCTCGATACCCCAGCGGGTCTGAAGAACTCTCCGCTCGCCTTCCCGCATCGTAAACCGGGCGCGAAGGACGGCATCCCGTCCGGCTTCGTCGATCGCGGCGCTCTCAGGACCGCAGAGAAAGAGAGCCTCACCGCCGCCGGTGGCAAGCCACCCGCCCGGAACCTCTTCTATCTGCGTTCGGGTCCGGGCGTAGTCGAACCGCGGCGACCACTCGACCGCCACCTCTACGGCACCCTCCTCGCAGTCGAGCATACGGATGATCACCGGCGGCGCATGCGACCCCCCGCGGCCGGCGATCTCCCCGGAGAGGGGCATCAGGTCGGTCACCGCAAGCCTTCCGGCGTCTGTTGCGAACCGGGTGACGAGGAGATTGGTATCCTCGATGTAGTTCTGGTCGCCGGATCCGCCACCCGCGACCGAGACCGAGAAGCGCCCGCCGCGCCCGGCGTCGAGGATGGCGGCAAAGACGCTTGGGCTGTCAAGGTACGGGAAGCAGCACCAGTCGATCGAGCCGTTCCGACCGACAAGCGCCGCCGTCCGGAGGTTGCCGATGATCCCGTAGTCCGAGATGGGCAGGTAGCCGGCAGGGGCCGGATCTCCCGGCGGGCGAGGGTTTTCTGGAGTGCGCATGGGGGGAGACCGGACACCAATCTATAAAAATCTGCAGGTGGCGGCCTGCGGCGGTCCGGTCAGGCGTGGATCATCGTCAGCATCATCTTGAACCGCGTGACGGCGTGAACCGCGTGGGGGATCTTCGCCGGCATGATGATCAGGTCGCCCGCCTTCATCGGATACTCCTTGTCCGCGATGGTGATGAGAGCCTCTCCGTCGAGAACCTGGAGGACGGCGTCGTAGGGCGCGGTGTGCTCCGAGAGGCCTTCCTCCGCGTCGAATGCGAAGACCGTGATGGTCCCGGCCTTCGTGTAGACGAGCATCCGGCTGACGATCGAGCCCTGCTGGTAGGCGACGAGATCGCGGGGGTCGATGACCTGTTCGGCAAGGTTCTCTTTCTTTGCTTCAGGCATAGAGGTCTGTTCTCCCTGGAAGGTATTCTGTTTTGCGCCCGGGGAAGCCCCACATCCTCACCTTTTTTTCACCCGACCCACAAAATAGTAAGTGACCTTCCGTGTACTACCATCTCATCCTGACCGACAACTGCAACCTCTGCTGCACCTACTGCCGGGGGAAGGCGTTCACCGTCGAACCGCTGGAACAGCCCGATATCGTCATTGACGAAGACCTTCCGGTGGACCTCGATATCGATCCGGCCGACCTCTACCAGTTCCTCGCAAAGGATCCCGACGCCGTGCTGACCTTCTACGGCGGCGAACCCCTGCTCGCTGTCGACCGCATCCGCGAGATCGCCCGCGACGCCCCGGTATCGGCGCTGATCCTCCACACGAACGGCACCCTCCTCGACCGTCTCGAACCGGCGACCGCAAACCGGTTCGACACGATCCTGGTCTCGATCGACGGCCCGGAGGAACTCACCGACGCTCACCGCGGGGAGGGGACGTTTCGCCGGATCACGAGGAACCTCAACGGCCTCGTGGCGGGCGGGTTTACGGGCGAACTGATCGCCCGGATGACCGTGACCGAAGACACCGACATCGTGGAGGCCGTCCGCTACCTCACGACAAACGACGAGTTCTCCTTCCCGGCCGTCCACTGGCAGATGGACGCGAACTTCTGGAACGACTACTCCTTGCGCGACTACGCCGCGTGGGTGAAGGAGCGTTACAACCCCGGCATCCGGTCGCTCGTCGCGTTCTGGGTCGAGACGATGCGCGACGAGGGACGGGTGCTCCGGTGGTACCCCTTCATCGACCCGGTGGAGGATATGCTGTTATCGCGGCCGAGCATGCTCCGGTGCGGGTGCGGCCACGCGAATTACAGCATCATGACCGACGGGCACATCGCTCCCTGCCCGATCATGGTCGGGATGAAGGATTACTACGCCGGGCATATCGCCACCGCCGATCCCCGCCGCCTCCCGGTGACGGCCGTGGGGAGCCCCTGCACGGAATGCAGCCTTCTCGACTTCTGCGGCGGCCGGTGCCTCTACTCGAATATCACCCGCCCCTGGCCTGAGGAAGGGCGTCGGATCGTCTGCGGGACGGTGGAGAACCTTCATTCGGCGCTCTCCGCGGCGCTCCCGAAGATCCGGGCCCTCATCCGCGACGGGAGCGTCCGGATGGAGGATTTCGCTCACCGGAAGTACAACAGCTGCGAGATCATACCCTGAAAAACCCTATCTTTCCCGGATTGGCTCACGCGAAGTCGCGAAGATTCCCTGTTTCTGACCTGCACTTCGCGCTCTTCGCGGCTTCGCGTGAGGTAACGCACAGAGACACCTGAGTATTCCACGCGAAGCCCTATTGATGGATGGAGGTCTATCCACTTCGCGCCAAACCCTCAAAAAAAAGGATACTGTGGCAGGTGCCGGTCTCCTCCGGCCCCTACTCGTTCCCGGCGTTCGCGAGGAGATCCTGCGCGCCATCCACCATCGCCCGGGCGGCCTTCACCTTCGCCTTCACGACGGCGTGGTTGCCCTCTTCGAGTGCCGCTTCCGCCTCCCCGTAGAGGACCTCGGCCCGGTCGGTCCGCGCCCGGGGTTTTTTGACGTCCTGCCCTTCGACGGCCGCGAGCTCGACCTCTTCCTGGACGGCGAGGAGATCGCCGTAGAGTTCCTCCAGGAGTTCGCGCAGCTCCTCCGTCCGGGCGAGATCCTCCTCCCGCTTCTGCCGGCCGCGCTCGCGGAGAGCCTCGCGTGCCTCCTCCTGCCCCTCGATGATCGACTGAAGTTCGTCCTCGACGTCCCTGACCGCCTGCGCGAGCACCTCGGCGAACGCCGTCCTCTCCTCGCGGGAGGACTCGTAGCCGTCATAGGCGCCGTATGCCCCGCCGGCCGCCGCGCCCCCGATGGCTCCGCCGACGACGTCGCCGACATCCCGGTCGCCCCGGAGTATGCCGCCGAGGAGACCACCGATGCCTGCCCCGGTGATGGCTCCCGCTATCCCCTTCCGGACCTCTTTTCGCTCCCGTTTGACGGTGTAACTCACCCGGACGTTCTCGCGGTCGACCGTGATCTCCATGCTCCCCTCTTCGCCGGTATGCCGAACATCCATCCTTGAAGATGCATCCCCGATCTCCTGGTGCGTGATCTCCGTGCCCCTGAGCGCGAGCTGCGACATCAGCCGTTCCACAAAGTCGCGGTAAAGAGACGAAACTCCCTGTCCGTAGTAAATAAACGCCATAAGATCATCCGTTATGGTTCTCGATGACAGAAGATACACCTGTATCCGATAAAAAGCCTTTCCCGGGCGCCCTCGGAGGAAACAGGGCGTTGGAGCGATTCCTCGCAGGGAGAAGCCAACATTCATCCGTCCGGAGGAAGATTATTTGCAGGGACCCATGACGGCCATCGGACAGATCCTCTGCAGAATAGGGCTCCACAGATGGGGCAGGAAGCGGGGATACGACCAGTACTCCTCAAACGTCATCGAGTGGGAGCAGCGGTGCGAACGGTGCGGTAAGAGAAAGCGGTGGGTCGAAGCGAAGCGGGACCGGCGGCGGTGACGGGGCAGCCGTTCCGGAAAAAATTATTTTTTGAACTCTTTGCCTGCAGAGAAGGCCTTCGCGAGCACCTTCCCGAACCCGTAGTACTCCTGCCGCATCGAGTCGTAGGCGAACGGCCGGATCTTCTCGATATCGGGCCTGCCGTCCTCACCGAGGACGCTCTCTTCCACCTTCACGTCCAGGATCTCCCCGATGAACTGGGTGTGCACGCCGATCTCGACCGTCTGGAGAAGGCGGCACTCAAGGACGACCGGGAACTCCCCGACGTACGGAGCGTTCACGAGATCGCTCTTCACCGGCGTGAGCCCCGTCGCGGCGAACTTCTCCTCGTCCCGGCCGGAGACGATGCCGAAGTAGTCGGCCTCCCTGACGTAGTCCGTCGAGGGGATGCTGATCGTGAACTCGCGCTGCTCGACCAGGTTCGCGTAGGTCTGCCGGGTCTTCTGTACCGAGACCGCCACCGACGGGGGACGGGACGAGCAGATGCCGCCCCACGCCGCTGCCATGGCATCCGGACGGCCGGAAGCATCGTAGGTTCCGATGATCAGGTCGGGATGGGGATAGAGAAGGGTTCGCGGACCGATGGAACGTTTTGTCATGGCCCAATGGTTCGTCTCCATACCCGGATAATCTTTTCGAACCCGACGCCCGGCACGAAGGGAGGACGGCGGGAGCCTGCAGGCCCCGGTCACGCGGCGCCGGCGGCACCCTTCTTCTGCTCATGCACCGAGCGGTAGAGGAAGTAGCCGACGATGGCGAACGTCGCCACCGGCGAGAGCCAGGCCGGGATAGGGAGCCCGAAACTGTCCGCGAGCATGATCGTTCCGAGCACCAGGATGGAGTACATCGCCCCGTTCTTGAGGTAGCAGTAACTCCGGATCCGGTCGACGCCGCGGACGGTCAGTTCCCTGACCACGACCGCTCCGATGCCGTTCCCGATCAGGATGAGCGGGACGGAGAGAGTGAAGGCGAACGCCCCGATGACGCCGTCGATCGAGAAGGTCGCATCGAGGACTTCGAGGTAGGCGACCTTCGAGATATCCGACATCCCGGGCTTTCGGAGCCGTGCTTCCTGCACCTCGGCGTTCTGCCTGAACCCGTGGACGATGAAGAATGCGGTCGAGCCGAGCACGGCCGCGAACCCCATCATGACGTTGACCTGCAGGGCGAACCAGACGAGGATCGCAAGCAGGACCGAGACGACCGCGTAGAACCAGACGCTCTGCCGGGAGAAGAACCGCTCGCTCCGGAGCCCGCAGGTCTTCTCCTCCACGAAGAGCCAGTGGAAGAAGAGGAAGACGAGGAACGTCCCTCCGAAGATCAGGAGGATCGGGGCCGAACCCTCGATCGCCTCGGTGACCGCCGGATCGCTTGAGAACGTCGCGAGGAGCGCCTCTACGGGCCCGAGCGACGGGGTCGTCGCCCATACGATCAGCCACGGCAGGAGCCCGCGGACGACGAAGACTGCAACAATCAGGCCCCAGAGGAGGAACCACCTGCGGGCTTTCTCCCCCATCGTCGCGAGAACATCGGCATTGATGATGGCGTTGTCGATGCTTGAGACGATCTCGAAGACCGAGAGACCCGCCACGGTGAGAACGATCAATAACCAGTCCATTTGTGTGCGATACGATCTGTCCTCGATTGTATATAAGGGAAGAAGACCCCGCCGGCGGATACGGGTTACGTTCATATACCATACCGGCATGAGTCAGTCGTCGTCAACGGAGGAAACGTGTATGGGAATTGTGAAGTGCTGCCGTGAGCAGGTCGTCGCCGTCTCGCCGGACACGCCGGCGGTGGAGGTGGCGAGGATCATGGGGGAGAAGAACGTCGGAAGCGTCGTCGTCGTAACCGGCGACAACCGGCCTGCCGGCATAGTTACCGACCGCGATCTCGCGATCAGGGTCACGGCGCAGGAGAGGAATCCGGGCGAGGTCCGGGTGAGCGATATCCTGACCCGGGACGTGATCACCTTCCAGGACAGCATGGGGATCTACGAGGCCATCCAGAAGATGACCGCCGAGGGCATCAGGCGGATGCCGGTCGTCGACGACGGCGGAAGACTGATCGGGATCGTCACGATGGACGATATCGTCCGGATGCTCGGGGAGGAGATGGCCGCTATTGCAAAGAACATCGAGAAACAAAGCCCCCCCATGCCGGAAGCAGCCGCCCCCATACCCATGTAGGGGGTCGGCCCCCTCTTTTTTTTGGCGCGGGGCGCCGGTTCGGCCCCTACCCCATGGCGAAGACTACAGCCTCCCCGGACTGGTTTATCGATCCATTTATCGCCCGGACCATCTCCTCCCAGGTCGCCCCGGGCGCGAGTGCAAGATCGATATCGAGCGCGTAGACACGGAAGAGGTAAGCTTCGGCCGCTCCGCCCTCCGGGCAGGGTCCCCGGTAACCGAGGGTATCGAAATCGTTTGTGCCCTGTACGGCGTGAAGCGGCGACTCCACCGCCCCCCCTTCCGGGAACCCTTCGGGGATCAGTGGAACGGCGGGGAGGTTCCAGAGAACCCATGCCACCTTTGACGGCCCTTCCTCGGGGCTCGTCGTCGCAAGGATCGCGAGCGACTTGATGTTCGGGAGGATTCCTTCGATCCGGATAGAGGGCGAGCGGTTCGCTCCCCGGCAGGTGTACTCCGGTGGGAACTCTTCAAAGTCCAGGCTTACTACCAGTTTTTGCGCCATATCAGACTCCTTCGATACTCACTTTCCAGAACATGGTATAAAAATGGTGCGTGGGGTCACCGGGAGTACATGGCGGCGGTCTCGCCGAACCCGAGGACGTGGCCCCGCATCGCGTCGATGAGGTCGTGCTTGCCTGCGCCGGGCGCGAGATCGAGCATGGCATCGAGCCCGTAGACCTTGAAGAGACAACGGTGCGTCTCGCCCCGGGGAGGACAGGGGCCCCGCCACCCGATGCTCCCGTAGTCGTTCGTCCCCTGGACGGCATTCACCGGGGCCGTGACGACGCCCTGCGGCGGGATGCCCTCCGGGATCAGGGGCGACGGCGAGAGGTTCCAGGCGATCCAGGTCGTGAAGGAGCAGCCGGGTTCGAAGGGGTTCAGCGCAAAGACCGCCATCGATCGCATCTCATCCGATAGCCCGCGGATTCTCAGTTCCGGAGAGAGATCGGGGCCGTCACAGGTGTTCCAGACGGGAAGTTCCGCCGAACGGAGGGAGACAGACAGGCTGATGACGTTTGAGCCCATGCAGGGGCTTTTCACGAGGAACGGCAAAAAGGTTGCGGGGCCGGAGACTCCTTCAGGTCCGGGTGCCGGCTCCGGGTAGGGATGCGGGAACCCTCCTGCGCTCGTAGGTCGCCATCGTCTCCCCGCAGCCGGCGGCAACTGAGGCGAGCGCGTTCTCAAGTGCGGCACGGCCCGAGCCGGGGGGAATGTCGAGTTCCCGCTCCACGCTCCAGACCCGTATGAAGAAGCGGTGCGATGCCCCTTTCGGGGGGCAGGGGCCGGCGTAGCCGATTCTTCGAAAGTCGTTCGTCCCCTGGACGGCCGCAACAGGGCGGGAGACCCGGGGCTCCGGCGGGATGCCTTCGGGGATCTCGGTCGACGGGATGTTCCAGGCGAGCCAGTGAGTGAACGTGCCCCGCGGCGCATCCGGGTCGTCCATGATGACCGCAAGGTAGGGTGCGTCCGACCCGCGAACCCGTATCGCCGGGGAGATGTTCTCCCCGTCACAGGTATGCTCCGGGGGAAACCGGTCGAAATCGACCTCGATGGCCAGGTTCCGCATATGTGCTCCTCCTCCGGCACCCTCATGGGGGCTGCCGTATATACCCGTTGCGACCGGATGAGGGGCAGGCCGGGCCTAGCACCGGGACGGCGCCACTTCGGCCGCTCTTCCGTATGCCGCCACCGCCTCGCCGTACTCCCGGATGGCGTCCCCCATGGCACGCCCGAGATCGACCCGGTCGGCTCCCGGCGGGAGGTCGAGCGGCCGGCTAAGCCCGCAGACCCGGAAGAGGAAACGGTGGGACCCACCCCGGAACAGACAGGGGCCCCGGTAGCCTACTGTGCCGAAGTCATTCGTCCCCTGCACCGCCCCGGCCGGTTCCGAAAGCGTTCCCTCGGCCGGCAGGCCTCCGGGGATCCTCTCCGCGGCGGGAACGTTCCAGAGGATCCAGTGGGTGAAGATGCCCCCCGGGGCATCGAGGTCCTCCATGATGAACGCGAGGCACGGCGCCCTCGCCCCGAAGACGGTGATTGACGGCGATCGATCGGCGCCGTCACAGGTGTACTCCTGCGGGAAGACGCCGAAGCCCGGTATCACGGTTAACGGCTCCATCGTCACGCTCCTATGAGGGTCAGAAGAGCCCCATGTCCCGGGCCTGGATCAGCAGTTCCTGCACCTCCAGGTCGGTGAGGTCATGCCAGTGCTCGTACGCCTGCGCCACCGCGAAGGTGGGGCTGGTCCGGACGTTCAGGCAGACGACGAGATCCGCCTTCCGGGCTATGAAGTTGACGGCATGGAGCGAGCCGGTGGGAACCGCCGCGATGATCTCGCGGGGAGACCCCGCCCGGGCGGCCTCGATTGCGGCGAGCATCGTGTACCCGGTTGCGAGACCGTCGTCGATCAGGATCGCCGTCCGGTTCTCGATCTCCGGCTCTTCCCGGCCGCCGGCAAACTTCGCTATCCGTTCTTCCACGTTCTTTTTAGCCTTCGCGACGGCGGCGTTCACTTCGGCATCCGAAAGCGCGAGAGCATTCACGAGCGGGTGATTCAGGAAGACCTGCCCGTTCCAGGTCACGGCGCCGAACCCGGCCTCCGGGTTCCAGGGGACCTGCACCTTCCGCACCACCGCCATCCGAAGCGGGGCCTTCAAGGCCCGCGCCACCTCAAGCCCCGGAGGAATTCCCCCGGCGGGGATTGCGCAGATAACCGGTTCGGCGGCCATCGGGAGCGACGAGAGGGTCGCCGCGAGTCGTCTCCCGCCGTCGGTCCGGTTCTCAAAAACGCTCAGTCCATCGCGCATCGATCTCTCCTCAATGACCCGGCCCGCATCCAGCATGCGCCCGCCCTTACCGCGCCGGGATATTAACATGTTGCGGTGGGCGGACCGCCCGCTCCGGGGAACGATACCAATAACTCCCAAAAGATCGATGATCAACCCAGAGATGATCAGGAGAGAGACTGACCGGAGGGGGCACCGCTGACAGAGACCGATGCGGTGACGCTGTATACCGACGGCGCTTCACGGGGCAATCCCGGAGACGCCGCCTGGGCATACGTGATCGTGCGTGACGGATCCGTCGTGGCCGGCCGTTCCGGCTACATCGGAACCGCGACCAACAACGTGGCCGAGTATCATGCCGTCATCAACGGTCTTGAAGCCGCACGGGAGTTCACGAGCGGCAGGCTCGATGTCAGGTCGGACTCGGAACTGGTCGTGCGCCAGCTCACCGGCCGGTATCGCATCACGAAAGAACACCTTGCAGACCTCGCGGGCGAGGTGCGGGGGCGGATGCGCCATTTCAGTGAGGTCAGGTTCGAGAGCGTCCCGCGGGAGCACCCCTGCATCCAGGTCGCGGACCGCCTCTGCAATGAGACGCTCGATGCAGAGCGACGGGGGAGGCGATAGCGGCATGGCTGCGATCGAGTGCACTCCCATCGGCGTCGTCCGGTCACCCTACCGGGAGCGCGGCGACGCCCCCCGGCAGGGCCGCCTTGCGGATACCGTCGCGGAGATCCACGTCCTCGATGCCTACGTCCCGGGGCTCGAAGGCGTGGAGCGGAGCAGCCACCTCATCGTCCTCTACTGGCTCGACCGGGCGGAGCGCGGGCTGCTCTTCGCGAAACCGCCGGGCGAGACCCGGGAGAGGGGCGTCTTTTCCACCCGTTCGCCCGCCCGCCCAAACCCGATCGGCTTCGGGATCGTCGACCTCGTCCGCCGGGAGGGAAACGTTCTGGTGGTCAGGGGGCTCGACGCCCTGGACGGGACGCCGGTGCTGGACATCAAACCGTATTCCCCCGAGATCGACTCCATCCCCGAAGCGACGGGTGGGTGGCACATCAAAAAGTAGGCGGGTTCAGGGGAGGGGGACCGCCTCCTGCCCGATGCCGAGGTCGCGGAGTTTCTCCGGCGTGGGACGGCCTTCCCGGTCCCATCCCCGGGCCTGGTAGTATTCGTCGAGAAGAGGCTCCCGCTCCCAGACCCGGCCTTTCGGGGCGCCTTCGGTGAGCGGCTCCCAAAGAAGGCGCGGCGGCAGGGTGTCGTCCTCCCGGGTGCATCCGGCTTTCAGGTTGAAGATTTTCTGCATGTTCCAGATCCGCTCGCCGATCCGGAGTACTTCGCCGGCATCGATATCGTAGCCGGTGACCGCCGAGACCATCGCCCCGTAGTCCGCCGCCCCGAGGGGGAACGAGGTGAAGAGACAGCTTCCCGACGAGTCGATGAAGGCGGTGAGGTCCTGGAACGTCTTCGTCCAGACAGCTTTCCCCTCGCTCGAGTAGGGGTCGAGTTTCTCCGGCGATCCGAGCACTTCCGGGGCGATCAGGTAGGCGTAGACGTGGTCTCCGCCCCGGACCGAGGTGGCGTAGGCAAGACCGTGCCCCTGCAGCCCCCGGGGATCGTAGGCGGGGAGTTCCTGCCGCTTGACGCTCATAGAGAGTTCGGGATGCCCGTGCCTTCTCGCGAAGCGGAAGGAGCCTTCGGCGAGTTCGTCCCCGATGCCGTCGCGGTAGCCGATCCGGCGGACGAGGTCGACCATCCGTTCTGCATCGCCGAACCGGATCTCCTCGTCGATGTAGCCCTTTTCCGAGAGTTCCATGGCGCAGGCGATCGTCGACCCGGTGGAGATGGTGTCGAGGCCGAGGTCGTTGCAGAGATTGTTCGCCTCCACGACGGCCGCAAGGTCGTCGATCCCGCAATCGGGACCGAACGCCCAGATCGTCTCGTACTCGGGGCCCGCCGTCCGCTTTCCTTCGACCTCGACGTCGCGGCCGCACTGGATGACGCAGGCCTGACATCCCATCTTCCCGGTGAGGATGGTATCGGCCATCCGTTCGCCCGAGACGTTCTCCGCGGCAGGGAAGTGTGCGGTCTGGAAGTTCCGGGTCGGGAGGATGTAGTTCTCGTTGACGATGTTGACGAGGACCGCCGTCCCGAACCGGGGCAGCCCGCCGCCCGAGATGGCGTTCGCCCGGATCTTCTCTGTGATATCTTTTTTCAGGGCGAGAAACCGGTCGCGATCGGCGACGGTGCATCGGCCGCTCCCCCGGGCGACGAGGGCTTTAAGGTTCTTCGACCCCATCACGGCGCCGACACCCCCGCGCCCGGCGGCCCGCGAGGTCTCGTTGACGATGCCGGCGATCCGGACGAGGCGCTCGCCGGAGGGGCCGATGCAGGCCACGCTCGCGCCGGGATCGCTGAGATCGTTCTGGATGACCGCGGTCGTCTCGCTCGTCGTCAGTCCCCACAACTCCGAGGCGTCCCGGATCTCCGCACGCCCGTCATCGAGAAGGAGGTAGACGGGCCTCTGTGCCCGTCCCCGAATCACCACCGCATCGTAGCCCGCGCGTTTCATGCTGGTGCCGAACTTCCCGCCGGAGTTGGCGCTGGTCAACGTCCCGGTCAGCGGAGACTTCGTGACGACGTCGTACCGGGATCCCAGGGGAAGACCGCTCCCCGCAACCGGCCCGGTGGCGAAGACCAGCACGTTATCCGGGCCGAGAGGATCGCTGCCCGGGCTCATCAGGTCATCGAGGATGCGGACCCCGAGACCTCGCCCTCCGATGTATGCCCGTCTCCACTCTTCGGGAAACGGCTCCTCCATCGTCTGCTCTCTCGTGAGATCGGCGTAGAGGATCTTCTCTGCGTAGCCGTTCATGGGTATCACCGTGCCCACAGGGCCCGGCCAGGGCAATAAGGCTGCCGGACGTCGATATCGACCCATTAACTTTCACGTTGAGGAAACCAGATACGATCCGGGCACGCGCCCGGGAGCGATACCAATAAGGCTGGAGACCCCTATCACCCGGGGTGGAGGAAGAGGTGGCGGCGGTTCTTGGCGCGAACGGAGGGGGTGCCATAACAGTGAAGGTCAGGGCATTTGCCATGCTCCGCGACATCATCCCGGCCGAGCGCAATGCGGCGATCCCCCGGGGATCGACCATCGGCGACCTGCTCGCGCACCTCTCCGCCCGGTGCCCCGGGCTCGGCGACGCCCTCTTCACCCCCACCGGGGAGATCCGGGCTTACGTCAACATCTTGAAGAACGGCAGGAATATCCACTTCAGCGGAGGTCTCGAAACGCCCCTCGAAGACGGCGATATCGTCGCCTTTTTCCCTCCCGCAGGTGGAGGGTAACCCGCGCACGAAACAGCACCCCGGCGGCTGATCGGGACAATTTGCCATCAACTATACCTTTTTGTGTCGTTTACCGTTAATATATAGTAACTCTAGATCCTTCTCTAGAAGGATACTATACCGCAGAGGATACTTCTCATGACTCAGACAAACGAATCCAATACGGAATCCTGCACCGGGAACTGCTCGAGCTGCCCGTCTGCAACCAAGTGCGACGACCCGAGAAACGCCGACGCCCCGAAGGGCCTCCCACCGAAGGCCGATGTCAGCGTCAAGCACGTCGTCCTCGTCCTATCCGGGAAGGGCGGCGTCGGGAAGAGCACGGTCTCAACAAACCTCGCCTACGCCCTCGCCAACCGCGGGTACAACACAGGGCTCATCGACCTCGATATCCACGGCCCGGACATCCCGAAGATGCTCGGGATCGAGGACGCCCGTCTCCAGTCCTACGACGGGAAGATCATCGAACCGGTCCGGGTCACCGGCAACCTCGCGGTCATCTCGATGGCGTTCCTCCTCCCGGAGCGCAACACCCCCGTGATCTGGCGCGGCCCGATGAAGATGACGGTCATCCGGCAGTTCCTCGAGGACGTCAACTGGGGCGATCTCGACTACCTGATCGTCGACCTCCCGCCCGGCACCGGCGACGAGGCGCTCACCGTCGCCCAACTCGCTCCGAACATCGCCGGCGCGGTCATCGTCACCACCCCACAGGACGTCGCGGTTCTCGACTCGAGCAAGGCGGCCGAGTTCATCAAGAAACTCGAACTCCGGGTACTCGGGATCGTCGAGAACATGAGCGGGTTCGTCTGCCCCCACTGCAAGGAGGAGATCGATATCTTCGGCAAGGGCGGCGGCGAGAAAGAGGCGAAAGCCCTCGGGGTGCCTTTCCTCGGCTCCATCCCGCTCGACCCGGAGATGCGCGAGGCGGCGGACGAAGGAAGGCCGTTCATCATCCGCCGTGCCGGGGCCGAGGAGAGCCCGACCTGGAAGAGTTTCGACGCCATCATGCAGGCCCTGGTGGATCAGATCGAGGAGTAAAGAATGGATTACTCGAAGATTCTTGCAGGCCGGGAGGGGCACCTCCCGATCTTTGCGCGGGTCGTCGAGGCACTCGAAGAGTTCGAGGAGTTCCCTTTCCTGCTCGAGCCCATCTACCGCGAGGCCTCGGAACTCGGGGACGACGAACTCGACCGCGTCCGGTTCGGTCTCGTCCGCCTGCAGGTCTACGCCGACATCCACCGCTACGAGGATATGGAGGCGGCCCAGCGGATGAAGTACGTGGCCGCGACGATCGAGCGGGTGCTCTTCGGCAGGCTTCTCCTCGAGGGAGAAGAGGGCGGCAAACAGCAGTGTTGCTGAGGCCGGACGGTTCGGCCTTTCAACGTCGCCTCCCCCTTTTTTCACGACAGCCTCATGAGCCGGTCGGCAAGAGGGGGTTACGCCGCTTAACGACGCGGATGCCCGGAACGATACAGGTGTCCGGCCTCTGGCACACGAAGCCCTTTTTGAAACATATGTCGATTCTGAAAAACTCGCACAACCTGTGCGAGAAATTGGCCGGGGTCCGAGTTTCGGCCTCATCCGGGGTTTGTGCAACGCACCATTGCACAGTTTTCGTGGCGCGGTAATATTGGCCTGCTCGATCCAAAAAAAAGAGTTCAATATGTCGCCAGGTACCGCTCAAGTTCCCAGGGGTGGACCGTCGTCCGGTACGCCTCCCACTCGGCCTCGGCAACGCTCGTGAGCGCCTCGACGACATGGGGACCGAGCGCTCTGCAGACGAGATCGTCGGCGAGCAGCGCCCGGTTCGCCTCGTACAGGTCGCCGGGCAGCGTCTCGATCCCGGCGCACTCCCGCTCGGCGGGCGTCATATGGTAGATATTCTTATCGACGCCTGCCGGCGGCTCGATCTTCTCCCGGATACCCTCCATCCCGGCGGCGAGCATCGCCGTGAAGGCGAGGTAGGGGTTGCAGGTGGGATCAGGGCTGCGGAACTCAACCCGGGTGCTGTTGCCGCGGGGCGACGGAACCCGCACCAGGGCCGAACGGTTCCCGGCACTCCAGCTGACGTAGCAGGGCGCTTCATAACCCGGGACGAGCCTTTTGTAGGAGTTGATCGTCGGGTTCGCAACCCGGGTGATGGCCTTTGCGTGGCGAAGCAGCCCGCCGATGAAGTGCATGCAGGTCCTGGAGAGTTGCCGCGGGGCGTCCGGATCGTAGAAAGCGTTCTTATCGTTCTTTGCAAGCGAACAGTTGACGTGCATCCCGCTCCCGCAGATGCCGTAGATGGGCTTCGCCATGAAGGATGCGTGCAGGCCGCGCATCAGCGCAATCGTCTTCGCCGCGAACTTGAACGTGATGACGTTGTCGGCCGTGTGGAGCGCGTCGCTGTACTTGAAGTCGATCTCGTGCTGGCTCTCGGCGACCTCGTGATGGGACGCCTCGATCTCGAACCCCATCTCGGTGAGCGCGAGGATGATCTCCCGCCGGACGTCTTCCGCAAGATCGGTCGGCGCGAGGTCGAAGTAACCGCCGACGTCCTGGAACTGCGTGGTCGGCCGCCCCTCGTGCATCCTGAAGAGGAAGAACTCCAGTTCCGGGCCGGTGTTGAAGACGTAGCCGTCCTTCGCCGCATCCTCCATCGCCCGCCGGAGCACGTAGCGCGGGTCGCCTTCGAACGGCGTGCCGCTGGCCTTGTAGACATCGCATACGAAACGCGCCTCCGCGTACTCCCCCGACCGCCAGGGCAGGAGGCTGTAGGTCGAGAAGTCGGGTTTGAGCACCATATCCGACTCTTCGATCCGGACGAACCCCTGGATCGACGACCCGTCGAACCCGATGCCGCTGGTCAGTGCCTTCTCGGCCTGCTCCACCGGGATCGCGACGTTCTTGGGCATTCCGAGGAGGTCCGTAAATTGAAGGCGGAGGAATCGGACGTTATCCTGTTCGATGTGATCGAGCATCACAGAAGTGGCGTCGCGAGACATGTGGAAGTCAACTTCTATCCGATGAAATAAATACCTATTGACACAAATATTCCCAGGCAGAGTTCCAGAAACGGCAACTGAGCATACTCACCGAGGTTACCATGTGCGGCATTTTTGGTGTAATGGATAAGAGGCGCCAGATGATGGACGGCTCCGGCATCCGGGAAGCCCTTTCCATGATGAACGAGCGCGGCAGCGGCGAGGGGGCGGGGTACGTCGCTTACGGCATCTACCCCGATTACCGGGACTGCTACGCCCTCCACGTCTTCTTCGACAAAGCCTGCGAGAGCAAAGCGGTTATCGACGCAACACTGGAGCAGTGGGGAACGATCGAGCACGACGAGGCGATCCCGACATGCGACCAGCCCGGCCTCCGGGTAAACTGTACCCCCTGGCGTTACTTCTTCAGGCCCGACGCCTCTCTTGCTCCGGGAAGTGCAACGCCCGAGAAGGACGTCGTCACGAATCTTGTGATGCAGATCAACGCGGGCGCGAACGGCGCCGAGGTCGTCTCTTCGGGGAAGAACGTCGGCGTCTTCAAGTCCGGAGGAGCCGGCAGCTGGCCGGAAGCGGTGGCGGATTACTACCGTATCCAGGACTACGAGGGCTACATCTGGCTCGCGCACAACCGTTACGCGACGAACCGCCCTGAGTTGTGGGAACGGCCCGACCCGTTCAACCTGCACGACTGGAGCGTCGTCGAGAACGGAAAGACCACCACCTATGGTGCCAACCGGCGTTACGTCGAGAGTTTCGGCTACAACTGCTCGACCGGCACCGACAGCGAGGTGATCGCCTACCTGATCGATCTGTTGGTGCGCAAGCACGGCCTTGACATCAACCTCGCCATCCGGGCGCTCGCCCCGCCCTACTGGGATGAGATCGACCGGATGCCCGAAGCCGAGCAGAACCTGAACCGGGCGCTCCGGTTCGCCTACGGCTCCGCAACGATGAACGGGCCGTTCACCGTCGTGGCCGCGAACCCCGACATGATGGTCGGGTTCACCGACCGGGGCAAGCTCCGGCCGATGGTCGTCGGCGAGTGCGGCGACCGCCTCTACATCGCTAGCGAAGAGACGGCGATCCGGGCGATGGAGCCCAACGTCGAGTCGATCGCGAGACCGGCTGCAGGCGAGCCGGTGATCGGGAGGGTTGCTCCATGAGCAGCAACCTTGGAAGCATGCCGCTCCGGTACCGGATCAGCATCGACCGGGAGCAGTGCATGGAATGCGGACGCTGTGTCGAGAACTGTCCCTACGGTGTCTTCCGGTGGGACGGCGAGAGGATCCTCATCAACTCCCGGAAGTGCACCGCCTGTCACCGGTGCATCGCCTACTGTCCCCGGGACGCCATCATGCTCCAGGAGCACCCCTGCGACTACCGGAGCCACCCGGTCTGGACCAGGGGAGTCAGGGAATCGATCTACAACCAGGCCCGGACGGGTAAGATCATCCTCGCCGGGATGGGCAGCGTCGCGAACCTCCCGATCATCTTCGACCAACTGATGCTGGACGCCTGCCAGGTCACCACGCCCCCGACCGATCCGCTCCGCGAGCCCGTCGAACTCCGGACATACCTCGGGAAGAAGCCGTCGAAACTCGAGTTCAGGCAGAAACCGAACGGCGACGTCGAACTCTCCACGGAACTCACGCCGAACCTCATGCTCGAGACGCCGATCATGCTCGGGCACATGAGTTACGGTGCAATCAGCCTCAACGCCCACGTGGCGATGGCCCGGGCGGCAAGGGAGACGGGCACCTACATGGGCACCGGCGAGGGCGGACTGCACCCCGGCCTCTACCCCTACCAGGACCGGATGATCGTCCAGGTCGCGTCCGGGCGGTTCGGCGTGAACGTCGACTACCTGGAACGCGGCGCCGCGATCGAACTCAAACTCGGCCAGGGAGCAAAGCCGGGCATCGGCGGGCACCTCACCGGCGAGAAGGTGAGTGCGGACGTCTCCAGGACAAGGATGATCCCGCAGGGGAGCGATGCGATCAGCCCTGCGCCGCACCATGACATCTACGGCATCGAGGATCTTCCCCAGCTCGTCAACTCCGTCAAGGAGGCGACGGAACGGAAGAAACCGGTCTTCGCGAAGATCGCGGCCGTCAACAACAACGCCGAGAACGTGGCGGCCGTCGCCCGTTCCGGGGTGGACGCCATCGCCATCGACGGGTTCCGCGGCGGTACCGGCGCGGCACCGCGGGTCTTCCGCGACCACGTCGGTATCCCGATCGAGGTCGCCATCTCAACCGCCGACCAGGAACTCCGCAACCAGGGCCTCCGGAACGAGGTCTCCCTCATCGCCTGCGGCAGCATCCGGGAGAGCACCGATGTCGTGAAGGCAATCGCCCTCGGCGCCGACGCGGTCTACATCGGCACCGCGGCGCTCGCGGCGATGGGCTGCCGGGTCTGCGGGAACTGTTACCAGGGCCTCTGCTCCTGGGGAATCGCCACCCAGCGCCCGGACCTCGTGGCGCGCCTGGACCCCGACGTGGCATCGAAACAGATCGCGAACCTGATCCACGCCTGGACGCTCGAGATCACCGAACTGATGGGCGCGGCCGGTATCAACAGCATCGAGAGCCTGCGCGGCAACCGCGACCGGCTCCGGGGCTACATGCTTGACGAGGGGCTCCTCGATATCCTCGACGTCAAGTCGGTGGGAGCGTGAGCACAATGGCAAAACAGGTCACGATCGACGCGAAGGGGATGCACTACACCCCCTTAAACCAGCAGATCAGGAAGGCTATCGAGGACGGGATCGACGAGATCGTCGTCGACAACGTCCTCGGGCAGCGGTTCATCGGCAACGGTCTCCGCGGGAACACTATCATCCGGGTCAACGGCGTCGCGGGCGGGGATCTCGCCATGTTCATGAGCGGCCCGACCGTCATCGTCAGCGGCAACGCGGAGCACGCGCCCGGCAACACGATGGACTCCGGGAAGGTGGTGATCCACGGGAGCGCCGGCGACGCGGTGGCGCACAGTATGCGGGGCGGCAAGGTCTTCGTCCGCGGAGATATCGGCTACCGGGGCGGGATCCACATGAAGCAGTACGAGACGCAGCGGCCGATACTGGTCGTCGGCGGGTCGGCACAGACGTTCCTCGGCGAGTACATGGCGGGCGGCCTCCTGCTCGTCCTCGGTCTCGACGGGGTTATGAAAGCTCGGGAGATCGGGAGCGGGATCCACGGCGGCGAGATCGTCATCCGCGGAGACGTGGACGAAGCCTGCCTCGCTGCAGGCGCAAAGAAACTGCCGCTCACCGATGAGGACCGGGCACGGATCGCCCCGGTCATCCGGGAGTTTGCGGCCGATTTCGGGCTCGATCCGGAGCCGCTCGTGAACGCGGACTACACCCGGATCGTCCCTGCGAGCGCACGGCCCTTTGCCGGGAAGTATACGTGGGAGTGATGGGCATGGAGACAAAGACATTCAAAGACCTGAAATCGGAGGTCTGGGATACGGAACTCTGCTCCGGGTGCGGGGCGTGCGTGGCGGTCTGTCCGGCGGATGCCCTCCGGTTCGAGCCGGGGAACACCGATGCGCCGGTGAACATCGGCTACTGCAAGGCCGAGAACGACGGCGTGCCCTGCGGGGCGTGCTACGCGGCCTGCCCGCGGATCGAGATCGCAGGGCAGGGGAAGATGCTCGGGTCCTACCAGGATATCGTTGCGGCCCGGTCGGTCTTCCCGGTTGAGCGTAAGCAGAGCGGCGGTGCGGTGACGGCTATCCTCGTCAACGCCCTCGACGAGGGGCTGATCGATGCGGTCGTCACCGTGACGAGAGACCCCTGGACGATGAAGCCGTCGTCTGCGGTGATCACCTCGTCGGACGCACTCATCAAGCATGCCGGGAGCCGCTACTCTTGGTGGGTGCCGCTCCTTGCGTCCCTCAAGGAAGCCGTGGTCACCCGGAAGTACCGCCGCATCGCCGTCGTGGGCGTGCCCTGCGTGGCGCGGGCGACCCAGGCGATCCGGGCGAGCGACCATGAACTCCTCCGGCCCTACGCGAAGGCGATCCGGCTCGTGATCGGCCTCTTCTGCACGGAGACCTTCGACTACGCGAAACTGGTCGAGGGGAAACTGCAGTCGGAGAAGAAGATCGAGCCCTGGGAGATCCACCGCCTGGACATCAAGGGCAAACTGGACGTCTACCTGCAGGACGAGCGGCAGATCTCCATCCCGCTCGCCGAACTGGAGGAGTCCGTCCGCCCCGGGTGCCATGTCTGCACCGACTTTACGGCGGTGAACGCGGACGTCTCCGCGGGTGCCGTCGGGTCGCCGGACGGCTACACGACGCTCGTGATCAGGAACGACATCGGGAGAGGGTTCGTCGACCGTGCTGTCTGGCAGGGGAAACTCGCGACCGGCGGCGCCGTCGACCTCTCCCTCATCGAGCGCCTGGCGGCGAAGAAGGCAGAGCGCCGGCAGGAATAAACTCTTTTTACGCCGCTCCGAATCCTGGGCGCTTCGGATCTAGTGCTCGTTTTGTTCCCCATTATTATAGCATGATTCGTATTCTATTCTCCCAAATGCAATCCTCATGAGGAAGAGCAAATACACCGTTACCCTTACCGACGACCGGCGTTCGTTTCTCGAAGGCCTCATCCGCCTCCACGATCCGACATGCCTACTTCCTGCTCCGGGGCGTTGCATCAAGCCCCTGCGTGACAAACACTTTGCGGACGTTGAACACGGAGAGGGGGTGACACCGGACAATATCGGCAACCTCAGGATCGGGTTTTTCGGCCCACCGGAAACTCCGCGATGAATCCCCGACCCCCCGGAAACTTGACGGCGCCGGCGAAGCCCGACTCATCCAGATTACCTGCAGTACGCCGTCGGACGGTCGATCCCGCTGGAAATTGCAGTTACTCGCCGATCGCCTCGTGGAATTGGAGATAGTCGACAGCATCTCGATCAAGACTGCGGAGAGGACGCTAAAAAAAACGCGCTCCAGCCACATACCAAAAAGCAGTGGGTATCCCCCCGGCGAAAACGGGAACTTTGTCGCCGTGATGGAGAATGTGCTGGAGATCTATCAGCGACCGCATGATCCGGTGCGCCCCGTGATCTGCATGGACGAACAGCCGATCCAGTTGCATGCCGAGGTACGGGAACCGATCCCGGCTCAGCCGGGTTATCCCGAGAGACAGGGCTACGAATTCCGAAGGAACGGCGTTGTCGGCGGGTTCATGTTCACCGAACCACTGGGACAGTGACACCGGGTAACCGTCTCAGAAACACGGAAGAAAAGAGATTGGGCTCGCCAGGTACAGCACCTCCTCGAAATGGACTATCCCAATGCAGAGAATGTGATCCTGGTCTGTGATAACCTCAATACCCATATCCCGGGAGCATTCTACAAGATCTCCCCCCCTGAAAAAGCAAGAGACCTGGTGAGTCGGCTGGAAATTCATCACACGCCAATGCCTGAAGAGACGGATCCCGACGATCGAAGCACTCAGGGCAGAAACAGATGCCCGGAACCGGAACCGAAATCAAGCTCGGAAAGGCGTGGATTGCCAGTTTACCACGAGCGATGCAAGGAGGAAACTCAAGTGACTCTATCCGATGATCTTAGAGAATTAGGGGGCAACGAGCACGAAGAGAACCCATTGGGTATAAAAGGTGAAGGTATTCCTGAATTCAGGGTATACTCTAAAATTGTTGAGTCAACTATAACAACATAGTTTTCTCTCAAAAGGCACAACACTTTGAATATCTATGGAAAGGTAATATGGATTCACTGACGTAATGTATGCTAACGAATTCCGATCAGGAATCGAATTTCAGGGAATACAATATGAATATTCGCGAACTATGGGAACAACTTCTGCAAAGAGATGAGCACACCCGGTTAGAGGTAAAACTCGGCAATGAGATTGGAAACTCCGTGATGCAGACGGTTTGCGCCTATGCAAATACGATCGGGCTTGATGGCGGGTATCTCCTCCTTGGCATCAGTGAAGATAAAACCGCCAACCCAAAATATGCCGTCGTGGGTGTTGATGATCCAGATAGGCTTCAGAGTAATCTGGCAACCCAATGTTCGTCTAAGTTTAATGAAATTATCCGCCCAAGAATCCAAAGCGGGGTTTTAGAGGGGAAAACTGTAATTTGTGTATATATACCTGAAGCAGAAGCACGAGTAAAGCCAATATTCGTGAGAAAACAAGGGCTTGACAAGGGAACGTACATTCGGGTTGGCCCAACCGACCAGGTATGTACTCCAGATGATTTAGCCCAGTTATTTCAACTGCGGAATATTCGCCCATATGATGAGACTGTGCTCCCTCAAACATCATTGGCAGACATCAATCCACATGCGTTAAAAGAATATCGAAAATTGCGGGCAAAGAAAGATCCTAATGCATCGGAACTGCATTATAGCGATGAAGAGTTGCTTGATGCCCTTCATTGTACCGAAATGGTGGACGGGATCTCAAGACCAACTATCGCAGGGTTGCTTCTTTTTGGGACAGAAAGTGTACTACGGCGTTATTTTTCGATGATGCGTTTTGATTATGTCCGCGTTAAGGGAAGAGATTGGGGAGGCGAAGTGGATGATACATACTACTCTATTGAATTGAGAGAAGCATTGTTGACCCTTCTTCCAAAAGCAGAAGCCGCAATCATGGATGATATGGAGCGGGAGTTTTCATTCCCAAAAGGCAGCTTAACGCGGGAGGAAAAACCTGTAATTCCATACGATGCAATTCGTGAAGTCCTTGTGAATGCGGTTATGCACCGTGACTATCAGGTATCCGGACCTACTCTGGTGATTCGATTTACTAATAGAATCGAGTTCCATAATCCCGGATATTCATTGAAACCAATAGACTGCATCGGTACACCGGGCTCACAGATTCGGAATCAGACAATTGCAAGTGTTCTACATGAGACTGAGTATGCGGAAAATAAGGGTTCCGGTATCGCAAAAGTCCAGAAAAGGATGCAGGAAGCCCAACTTCCCCCTCCTCACTTTGCGTCATCTAAGGCGGACAACACCTTTATTGCGACGTTATCACTTCACCAGTTGATGGATGAGACAGCACTTGTCTGGTTAAACCAGTTCAACCGATTTGGCCTCTCCGGAGAAGAAGCTCGCATTTTAGTTTTTGCAAGAAATAAAGGGCATGTTTCAAACGCGGAGTGCAGAAAATTAACAGGATATGACACGCCAAAGGCAAGTAATCTTCTCACGAGACTTCGAGGGTTAGGTATTTTAGAACAACATTCGCACGGGTCTGGAACCTACTACACACTGTCCAGAACCTGCCTGGGGAAGGAATCGGAATCGGGCTTAAGTACTCAGATAAAACCACAAGATACCCAGATAGGGACTGAAATTAAGCCTAAATCAGACTTACTTACCCAGTTAAGAGCGCAAGGTACCCAGATAAAATTAGAGAGAGAATATATCCTATCATCACTTCCAGACAATCTGCAATATGAGATTCAAAATCTTGGACAGAGAATCACACCAGAGAAACGGGAGGAGTTGATTGTCAGGGTATGCGAAGTCCATCCATTCACCGCTACGGAGATCAGTATCTTGTTTAGAAAAACACGGACATGGGCCAAAAATTGCTTAAGAGAACTTGTTTCTGCAAAAAAAGTATTTCTGACAGTTCCCGACAAGCCAAATAGTAAAAATCAGGCATATTATGCACCTAAATCCGATGGACAACGGAGTATTTCCGAGTGGGGGTAGCTTTCGTGAAAATCCAAAAATTCTAAAAAGAAAAGAATGTACCGGGCAATCTTCCTCGACCCCTCCAATCCAGGTATGAGATCAAGAAAATCGATCTCCTTCATTGTGCGGCTGATACCAAGGATATCCCGGCGAAGGAAGGGGACCAACAGACTATGATGGTTATAAATCGGTAAAGGGGGATAAGCTGAGTGCTCTGGTCGATCGGAACGGCCTCCCCTTGCCTGCACGGTTGCGCACTCTAAGATCTATGATTCACGGATTTACGAGCCAATCCTCAAAGCATTTGAGATTCCCAAGGTGCAAGTCCGTCCCAGGGTCATCTCCTCAGATGTAGCCTATGATCCACAAAAAAATCAGACAACACAACCGGAAATGAGGGATCAAAAGCAATATCCAGGTCAACCGGAGAACCCTGATACATCTAAATCGAGGACGACCAGTCCGGTTAGATCCGGAGTTCTACAAGAGACAAAATACAGTAGAACGGCTCTTCAGTCGAATTGAAGCATTCAAGAGGATTGTTCCACGATACGAACGATACGAGCACTCATTCCTGGGACTGATTCACCTGGCATGCAGCGTCATGAGCGCGAGAGTATTGGGATGACCTCCATCATGAACTTCGTGATCTTTCCCATCTTCGGCCTTTCCGGGGCGCTCTTCCCCATCAACAGTCTGCCTGCCTGACTCCGGCCGCTGATGCTCGCGGACACCCCGATCCACGGCGTCGAAGGGATTCGCTACGACCTCTTCTGGACCGCCCAGCTTCATCCGCTCGTTTGTTTCGCCGTCATGGTCGACTGCGTCGTGCTCGCGACGATCGCTGGAGTGTACTCTTCCAGAAGATCCGCTCATGAGATACCTGAGGCTGCCCGACACCCCGGACGGCCTGTTCGGCCGCATACCCGATCCCGACCGCGATGATCGGGATGGTGAGGTAGCGTAGCCCGATCTGCGCCACGTAGGTGCCGGCGTCCATCCCCGCGAGGGGGCGGAGGATGACGACGTCGAGCGCCCAGTTGATCAGGAGCCATACGCCGCCGAGCAGGGCGCCTTCCCGGACGAACCGGGCATGCACGCTCCTGAAGGAGACCAGGATGAGGAAGGTCCCGAGCGCGGCGGAGACGACGAGGAGGATCGACTTGATCAGGAAGATGTCGTAGAGCGCAACGCCCTCCGGCGAATAGAAGGGGACTGCGAGGAGGAACGACAGGACCCAGGTGAGGAGACCGAAGCCGAGGAGTTTTGCGCACGTTGTCGCGTTCATGAACAGAAGGGAGCACTACGGCGGGATATACCAATCGCAAGGGCGCCGGGGGCGGTGCAGCGTTGCCGCCCCGGGATCACCACGGCAGGGCGGGGAGGGGTGGCCGTGCCGCCATGACCGTCCTCCGGGAGCAACCGGGCGCTTACCTGCCGGCCCCGGTCATCTTTTCCCTTGAAGACGGTGCACCCCGTCCCGGCACACGCAGTTCCGGTTCTGCAGTCCCTTAAACAAGTATTATTGCTATAATACAAAATAAAATGATCAAGTTAAATAGTTATAATGATAATAAAATTGCGTTGTGCAGAGACCGGGCCCTCCCTGCACAGCATCGAAAACGGAGGAATCTAGATGAGTATACCAAACGAGGATGCCGTATCACCGGTCATCGGCGTCATGCTCATGCTGGTGGTGACGATTGTCATCGCCGCCGTGGTGAGCGGGTTTGCCGGCGGACTGGCGGGGGAGACCAGAGTCGCGCCGACGGCGTCCATCGATGTAAAAATTTACAGTCTTGAGAACTATGGGGCAATGCCTCCCTGGGGGAGCGGATACTATTGCCCCGGTATCGTCATCGAACACCTCAGCGGCGATGTACTGCCCACAAAAGACCTCCAGATAGTCACCTATTTCACGAATGCGTCGTCGGGCGAGATCGTTAAAGGAGGACTCGAGGGTGAAGTCTATGTTCCAGGCGATGACTCTTGGCAATCCTGGAAAAGTACGCAAAATTGCAGCGTCCTGTTTTTGAACGATCAGAACCGTTTCAAATCCAGTACCATTCAGAACAACACCGGGAACGAAAACTGGTTCGGGAACATCTCGGCCACGTTCAGGCCGGGGGACATCCTCTGCGACCCGCACGGTTTTGCCGGCAACTACAACGACAACCACAAACCCGACAATCCGCACGTCAACCCCGCGATGAATGAACTCTTCGGCGTGAACTGCTCGGACGCTTCATCGGGCTTTGTACCGGGAGCGGTTGTCGACTTCAAGATCCTGCACAAACCAAGCGGGAAGTACGTCTTTGACAGAGAGGTGGTCATCCGATGAGGATCGAGAACGATTCTGCGGTTTCACCGGTCATCGGGGTCATGCTCATGCTGGTGGTGACGATTGTCATCGCCGCCGTGGTGAGCGGGTTTGCCGGAGGTCTTGCAGGAGAGACGGGAAAAGCCCCTCAGGCATCGATTGAGTGTACGGCCGATCTGGTTCGGCACCAGTTAACCTTCGAGCACAAGGGCGGCGACGCCTTCACGCTCAGGGACGTAAAGGTGATCCTCGCCTCAGAGGATGCCAAGACCACACTGACCACCGCGGATGTCGGCACAAATGCGGTCGCTTTTGAAGAACTGGGGGCCGCCGACAACATGATCGCGACGGGAGACAAGTTTGTCCTCAAGGGGGCAGATCCCCCCGGGTGGACCGAAGGCATCACATTCGGTAGTATGACTCTCGTCAAGAACACGATGATCAAGTGGACCATCGTCGACAAGGCGACGGACAGGATGATCGCATCAGGCTCGATAGCGCTGGTATGAACGATCAAAACCGGGAGGGCGCGAGAGCGACGGGACGTGCGATCCCTGAACTCAACCCTCCGTCTTATCCCGACAGAGCCTGTGACTGCCCGTGCAGGCGGGGTTGAAACCTGCCCGGACCATACCAGCCCCGGGCAGGAACCCCGTCCCCGGCGCAGAAGTCCGGGAGATCCGGGATGCCTGAAAGACCGCAGGCGAAGAACAACCAGAGGTACGGTAAGATGGCACGATATTTTGGGTATTCTCCGAAAGGCACCGCGAAGAGTGCCGTAGAATCGTTTGAATCGACAACCCAGGTGCGGAGCGCCGGGGGAACGCTGCTCGGGACTGTTTACGTGGACATCTCCGACGAGGAATGGGCCGTCGCCATTGCCTACGGCAGGACACAGCACCCGAAACTCAGGGGCCCGGAACCGATCTACGAGGTCAGGTACGCGCACCGGACGGGGGAGACCGGGGAGACAGAGAGGATCGACACCCGGGAAGAAGGCGCGTGCGCCATTACGGTCGACCCGTTCCCATCAGTGGATGACTTTATAGTCTGGGCCCTGGGCGAAGAAAAGGGGCGGATCACCGGCACCGTTGTGTGAGGGGGTCCGGGCCGGCCCCTACTTCCCCGTCAGTCTCTTCATCCTCGCGAGCGGCGACGACCGCTCGATGAATCCCGAGAGGAACCCGGCAAATTCCTCGTCCCAGCACTCCGCACCGACCTTCACCGTCCAGCCCTGCTTCATCGAGCGGTGGACGTGCTTGCCGAGCGCGACATCGAAGAGCGCCTTCGACCGCAACAGGTCGACCGCCCGGGTGAACGTGCGAGGGATTTCGACCACGTAGCGGCCGTCCTCCACGTAAGGGCCGGCGAAGACCTCCTCGCTCACGTATTTCGCGAGGAACTTCTCGGCGTTCTCCCGCGCCGAGAGCGGCGGGCCGATATGCCGGCGCATCACCGGAACGGTCCCGGCCATCAGCTCGAAGAGGAGCATGCACCGCTCTTTTCCCATGCAGACATCGATGCGGTTGACCGGAAACCCGTTCCGCTCCAGGAGTTCCCGGATCGACTCGGCGGACTTGCGGAGCTGGGGGACCACCGTGTCGGGGGTGTAGTCCGGGGTTGCAAACGCGATGGAGAAGAGGTGCGTCCCCCGCGCGGAGAGGAGACGGGCGAAGACCTCCCGGGTGAGCGGCGGCGAGGGAGGGCGGCAGAAGAAGGCCTCCGACGGCCCGGCGAGGTAGCCGCGGGCGAGCTCCACGAACTCGAACATCCGCGAGAGCGAGAGCGCCGCCGCCACGTTTCTCTCCGGATCGACCGGATCGATGACGACGAGCGGATCCTCGAACTCCTTCGCGGCGTGCCCCTCGATATCGATCACCTCCCCGGGCTTCCAGCAGGAGGCGGCCTCGAGGAGCGGGTGGAACCCCCCGTAATGGATCGTCAGGATCTCGCAGAGGTAGCCGGAAAACCCCTCGGTCATGTGATCCGAGCCGTAGACCCCGCCCGACTTCGCGAACTGCTTTAAGAGAAGGACGTCGTCGGCATAGCCGCCGATATGCGAGAGGATGTAGCGGGTGTGAAACGGCGTCCGGTCCACGGCGCTCTTGATCTCGGTGGCGCTCGCGACGGCGTAGCAGGGGACGAGGTCGATGTCGAGCGAGTTGATCGTCGCGTTGACGTAGGGGTGCTCCGCGTACTTCTCCCGCCAGGTCGCGCCGAACTCCTCCGCGATCCGGTGCGCGAGGGCCAATCCCTGCTCCTGTAGCTCCTCCCGGGAGAGAGAGGGATCGAAGAGCATGAAGATGTCGAGATCGCGGTCGCCCCGGACGAAGGTATCGCGGGCGACCGAGCCCACCATCATCGCCTTCGCCTTCCCCGAACGCTCCACCGCCTCGATCAGCCGCTTTCCGATCGCACGGATGTAGGTCCGCTCCTCGGGCGTGGGGCGGATCCTATTGAGCACCTCCTCCTCGCAGGGGCACCGGGTCAAAGCGCGACCTCCGCGAGATCCTCGTAGATCGAGCCGCGGGGCGTCAGCGTGCTCTTCTTGAGTTTGATGCTCGCCACCCGGCAGGTCCCGAGCGGTTCGCGCGGGATGGATGCCGCCTCCCGGCACTGCGAGGGGTGGAAATCCTTCACCCGGGCAAGGGTCACGTGGGGGCGAAAAGGACGGGTCTCCCGGGAAAACCCGAGCGGCGCGAGGAGATCGTCCACCTGCCGGGCAAGCGCGGCGCTCTCCCCGCCGTCCGTGACGTCGCACCAGATCACCCGCGGTTTTCGCGGCGGGTTGCAGACGGGGTACCCGACCGTCAGGCTGAAGGGAGCGGCCCGGACAGCCCGGAGCGCCTCGACGACCGGATCGACCTGCGCCGGATCGATCTCCCCGAGGAACTTCACCGTGAGATGGAGGTTTGCAGGGTCGACGATGGCGAGCCGTCCGGACGACCGTTTCAGGATCTCCTGGGACTCGCGGGCGCGCTCCCGGATATCCTCCGGCAGATCGATTGCAACGAACGTCCTGACCATACTACCGTACTATCGTGCTTCACCCTACAAAATGGTGATTGTCCGGCGGAGGCTTGAGCGCCACAACAGAGCGCAAGGCGGCCGGGGAATCCGGCAGGCAGGAGGTTTTCGGGCATCCGCATCGGGGGCGCGGGAATATGCTCACCGATGAGAAGCAGCGCCCCGCATAGAATGAGATCTGTTATAACCGTACAAAACGAAAATATAGTGACCGAATAATCCGGGGGTATTATCATTTCAGATACAACGCAATTCACCGTATACACACTGGAATTCTGCCCGAATTGCGAAATCCTCAAAGAGTTCCTGAACTCAAAGGGGGTCCCCTTCGTCGAGTGCGACATGGCGTCCGCCGAGGCGCTGACCGAACTCCGCATGAACGGCGTATTCGTCCAGGAAGCGCCGGTTCTGCAGAAGGGCGACGCATTCTACACCTCCGCCGATCTCTTCAGCGGCGGCGCGTTCCAGGAAAACCTTGTCGCCGATCTGATCGCGGAGGCATGAGGTTGACCCGCAAGTCGACGCAGGCGACTCTATTCGGGGAGTTCGTTCCGACGTTCCCGAAGGTCAGGACATCCCGCGGCTTCCTCCTCGACTGGGACCGGAACCGGATCGTCAGGCAGATCCTGGAGGAGACCCGGCTCGTGGAGACCTTCTACGGCTACGAGGGGGCCGACGAGGAGACGGCGAAGGACATCGCCCGGAGGGTCGAGAAGAAGATCCAGATGCTGGGCCTTCAGTCGCTCTCCGGCCCCCTGATCCGCGAGATCGTCAACATGACGCTCCTCGAGCGCGGCCTCGTCCCCTACCGCAACGTCTGCACCCGGGTGGGAACCCCGGTCTTCGACGCGCATCTCATCGACGTCGGACGCGGGTTCGAGGCGCACGACAACGCGAACCTCCAGGAGAACGCCGAGACCTCGCACAAGAAGAAGGCGGACAAGATCAGCAAAGAGCAGTACCTCCTGCAACTCCCCCCGGACCTTGCGGACCACCACCTCCGCGGCGATCTCCACATCCACGACCTGGAATACTTCGGGACCCGTCCGTTCTGTATCGACGGGAGCACGGTCATACCTGTGCGGATGAATAACCGGATCCGGAGCGTCCGTCCAGACGAACTCCCGATCGAGGGCGACGAATGGCACCCGGATGACCTCTCCGCGCTCACCCCGAAGGGCTGGAGACGGGTCGCAAAGGTGACTCGCAGGAAGGTGAATCCGGGCGAGATGCACCGGATCCGTACATCAGGCGGACGAACGCTCCGGGTCACCGGGGAGCACCGGATCCCGGTGCGGACCAATGAGGGGATGGCCGTCCGTCGTGCCGACGAGGTCAGGCCCGGGGACGCCCTCTACCGGATATCCGGGACCGACGGTCTCCGCGGGGAGACGATCGGATCGATCGATCTTATCCAGGAACTATCCGCATCGGTTCCGGCCGAACTCCTCGGGAACGTCTACGTCCGCGGTGCCGAAGGGATCTTCAGCCACGTGGTGCAGAGCGGGCTGGCCGCTTCATACGCCGAAATCTCGCGGGTACTTGGCGTCGAACATCAGAAGCAGTGGTATACGCGCGGGATTATGCCGGTTACTCTCTTCGCAGCCTTCTGCAACCGCTACGGCATCGAGGATTATGCAGGAGCCACCGTCGGAGTCACCGGGAGCGAGCACGAGCTGCCTGCCCTTCTCACCCTTACGCCGGAACTCGTCCGGCTCCTCGGGTTCTTCGTCGCCGAGGGCAACTACAACGCCGTACCGGCAGTCGGGCAGTACAACCTCGCGATCACGGAGAACCACCAGGCACCTGCGATCCAGGCCGCGGCATGCATGGCCCTGAATACCTATGCGACGATTGCCGGCGGCGCTCCGGATACCACGACCATCTACGGGGTCGAGGTGGAGCGAAACCGGGCGCTGCAGGTCTACTTCGGCGGCAAGACGGCCTACCTGCTCTTCCGCTACGTCTTTGCCATCCCCGAGGGAGCAGCAGGAAAACGCCTCCCCTGGATCGTCTACCACCTGGACGACGTGCTCCTCCACGAGTTCCTCTCCGCACTCTTCACCGGGGACGGTTCGGCATACTACCGCCCGGAAAAATCGGACTGCATCGTCAACTACTCCACCGCATCGCCGGCGCTCCGGCAGGAGCTCTCGCTCCTTCTTGCGGCGCTCGGCATGACTCCCCATATCGTCGAACTCTACGGGGACGGGGAAGAACGGCGGACGCTCTACCGGCTCCAGCTCAACGGCAGGAAGAACATCGAGACGTTCGCCCGGTACGCCACGTTCCTTGATTCGCGGCAGGACCACATCGACGGGTTCCTCTCCGCGGTGAAGGGAACACGGACCGCCGAACGGAAGGAAACCGTCGTCGAGGTTACTCCGGCGGAATCGACCGGCGCGTACGTCTACGACCTCTTCATCGACGGCGACGGGAGCGAGGAGAGCCACACGTTCTATGCCTCCGACGGCCTCCTCATCCACAACTGCCAGGACTGGGATCTCCGCTACTTCTTTTACTACGGCCTGATGCCCGACGGCAACGGGACGAAGGCCTCGGTCGCCGGCCCGGCGAAACGGGCCGAGGTGGCGGTCCTCCACGCGGTCAAGGCCCTCGGCTCCGCCCAGACGAACTTCGCCGGCGGCCAGGGCTACTACAACTTCCTCACGTTCATGGCGCCCTTCTTCGAGGGGATGGACTACGAGGAGATCCGGCAGCTGATGCAGATGTTCGTCTACGAGATGACCCAGATGATGGTCGCCCGGGGCGGCCAGGTGGTCTTCTCGTCGGTCCAGCTCTCCCCCGGCGTCCCGACCCTCTGGAAGGACAAGCCCTGCGTCTACCGCGGGAAGGTCTGGAACGGGGAGCAGGCACCGCTCCGGACCTACGGCGAGTTCGAGCGCGAGGTGCGGCTCCTCTTCAAGGCGCTGATGGAGGTGATGCTCGAGGGGGACTACTGGGGCAAGCCCTTCTCCTTCCCGAAACCCGAGATCAGCATCGAGCCCGACTTCCTCACCGAGGACGAAGAGTTCAACCGCGAACACCCCGATCTCCCCACCTACCAGGACCTCTACCTGATGACGTTCGAGCTCGCGTCCAAGTACGGCAGCCCCTACTATGACAACCAGATCCCCGCCTACCGCGGGGCCGGAGAGGGGATCTCGTGCTATCAATGTTGCGCGTACCAATTTTCCTCCCTCGCCGACGAGGACGACGAGTTCGAGGACAAACTCTACTTCCGGGAGGGGAAGCATTTCTCGATGGGGTCCTGGCAGGTGATGTCGATCAACTGTCCGCGGGCGGCGTACAAGGCGGAAGGCGACCAGGAACGGCTCTTTTCCGAACTGAAATCGCTCATGGACATCGCCGTCGATCTCTACCGTATCAAGCGCCGCTGGATGTCCCTCATCCGGACGAACGGGAGGATGCCGTTTGCGATGCAGCGCCCGAAGGACCCGAACACCGGCGAACGCGGCGCGGTTGCCGTGGATCTCGAAGGGCTCGTCTACACCATCGGCGTCGTCGGGGTCAACGAGATGGTGCAGCACTTCACCGGCCACCAGCTCCACGAGTCGAAGGAGGCGTTCCGTCTCGCCGTCCGGGCGATGACCGAACTCGAGATGTATGCGCGCGAACTCTCGAAGAAGCACAACATGACGATCGCTCTCGCCCGCACCCCGGCGGAGACGACCGGCCAGCGGTTCGCGGTCGCCGACCTCCTCGACGAGCGGTTCCGCGACCACGCGATCAAGGTCATCAAGGGCGACGCTGATAAGGGGCTCGATATGCTCGGCACGACGCTCGACCTCCCCATCTACTACACGAACGGCACCCACGTCACCCCGGGAGCCCCGGTTCCGCTCACAAAGAGGATCGAGATCGAGCACGTCTTCTTCCCCGTCGTGGACGGCGGCAACATCTTCCATATCTGGCTCGGGGAGGCGCGTCCCGACCCCCGGGGGCTGATGGAGATGGCGATGAATCTCTGCCGGACGACCCAGATCGGCTACTTCGCCTTCACCCGCGACCTCACGGTCTCCCTGAAGGAGTACCGGGAACTGAAGCCGGCGCGCCCGGACACGGGGAAGACGGCCGGCACCTCCCCGGCGGCGGACCGGGCGGATGCCTGACCGGGAACATATCTTTTTTGCTCCCCGGTAAAACTCAATGTAGGAACTGCACGGCACGACGCCGCGGCAGCGCGTGAGGCACACCCATGATCGATCTCAAAACATCACTCCTTGCCATCGACGTCGGCCGGGGCACCCAGGACATCCTGGTCTACGAGCCCGGCCGATCGATCGAGAACAGCATCAAACTGGTCCTCCCCTCCCCGACCGTGGTGACGGCGGAGAAGGTCCGGCAGGCCACCCGCGCCGGGCTCCCGGTCTTCCTGGACGGACACCTGATGGGCGGCGGCGCGAACACTGGTGCGATACGCGAACACCTCTCCCGCGACCTTCCCGTCTACGCCACGCCGGAGGCCGCCGCGACCCTCCACGACGACCCGGAACGGGTGCGGGCGCTTGGAGTCGAGATCCGCGCCACCCCACCGGGGGACGCGGTGATCGTCCGCACCACCGACTACATGAAGCAGGAAATAAGGCAGGCGCTCTCCCTCTTCGGCGTGGACTACCCACAGAACGTTGCCGTAGCGGTCCAGGATCACGGCTACTCGCCGCACCGGAGCAACCGCATCCACCGGTTCGAACTGATGCAGGAGCGGCTGGACGCCGGCGGCTGGGATATCCTCTCGCTCGCCGCCGACCCGCCGCTCGCCGACATGACCAGGATGCAGGCCGTCCGGCACCAGGCGCCGGGCGCGCTCGTCACCGACACCGGCCCCGTCGCCCTCATCGGGGCGCTCTGCGACCCGGAGGTCCGGCGCATGGCAAAGACCGGGGTGACCCTCGTCAACGCCGGAAACGGGCACACCCTCTGCTTCACCCTGAAAGGGCGGGAGATCCACGGTCTCTTCGAGCACCACACCGGCGCGCTCGAACCCGAAAAACTCCAGCGCTACATCCGGCGGCTCGCCGACGGCACCCTGACCTCGGAGGAGGTCTTCGACGACGGCGGCCACGGGGCGGCGATCAGCAAACCCCTCACGACCGATGCCGTTGTCGTCACCGGCCCGAACCGGCTCCGGCTGCTCCCGGAAGCCTACCAGGCGGCGCCCTTCGGGGACATGATGCTCTCGGGATGCTTCGGGCTCGCGTATCTCTGGAAGGTGTTTAGAAAGGCGTAAGGGGAAGCCCCCAGTTTTTAGCCGGGACGTACCTCTATAGTTACATTCCAGTAAAGTATCAGGATAATTACTCCAATTTTTAGTCATGGTGCTTGTTAATATCGCCAGTTGATCGTAACGAATGCAATTATGATCACGCAGTACTCTGTAAGAATCCCTTAAAAGAAGTAAAAAGTTTTTCAGCCACTAACGCAGGAGTGATCTGAGTAATAAGTTATTTATCTAATGTTGTTTTAGAATCACTTAATGTAAATGGTCGGGGGCATTTGTGACGTGAATGTTACCAAGAGAAATACATTCGAAATTGAGAGAAAAAATTTCATTAAATGTGCTGTTGAAGTTTGGCGTCTTCGAAATCACATTGAGCCCATTAAAGAGAAGCAATTTACAGTAATCAGGCATTCAATTTTAAACCTCTTCTATTTGTTTGAAAAAGAAGGCATTTCGTTTGTCGAACTAAAGAATCAAGCATATGATGCTGGGATGGCATTGGAAGTAATTGATATCGAGGAAAATTCGCAACTACCAAAAGGATCAGTTACTATCAAGGAGGTAATTGAACCTCTTGTCTTATTGAATGGCCAGGTTATAAATCAAGGTCAAGTTATTCTCGAAAAAGGTACGCTGGAAGACGTACCAATGTTGATCCACGAGGAGTAAGATGACTGATATGATAAATTATGGTATTGATCTTGGCACGACTAATTCAGCGATAGCAAAATTTGATGGAACAAACATCCGTGTTATTAAGAATCGCGACCAAAATGAATTGACTCCATCTGTTATAAGGATAGACAAAAATAAGCGCATTCTTTGTGGAAAAAGGGCGTATCAGACCCTTATTTTAGACCCAGAAAACGTCGCATCAGAATTCAAACGCCTTATGGGACAAAGCGATAAAATTAATTTTTCAGCAGCCTCGCTTTCCCTATCTCCTGAAGAGTTATCAGCTGAGGTTTTAAAATCTCTACTAGCCGACGTTCGGCTTCAAACTGACGAAAAAGTAGAATGTGCTGTAATTACTGTACCTGCAGCATTCGGTCAACTTCAATGTGAAGCAACGGCTCGTGCAGCAACTCTTGCTGGGCTTGAAGATGCTCCTCTATTGCAGGAACCCCTCGCCGCGTCAATCGCGTATGGCATGAAAGCGGATTCCCGGGATAAAAAATGGCTTGTGTACGATCTTGGCGGTGGAACTTTTGATCTCGCCCTTATTTCCACCAAAGATGGTAACATGTCAATTCTGGCACATCAAGGGAACAACATGCTTGGGGGTAAGGATTTCGATCGATTAATTGTGGAAACAATACTCTGGCCACACCTGGAAACTAATTTCAGATTGCCCAGTCAACAGGAGAATCCAACATTTCATCGAAGGTTGTCTCAAATACTGAGAGTAAAAGCGGAAGAAGCTAAAATAGAATTAAGTTATTCAGACAGAACAATTATCAGTATTTTTGATGTTGGAGATGATCTACAGGGCGCCGTAATTGAGGCGGATATCCCAATTACTAGAATGGACCTGCAACCATTGGTCGAACCATATATTCTAAAAACAATTGAGCTCTGTAAAAGCGCATTGAAAAACGCGAAGTTAACCACAAGTGATATTGAGACAGTAATATTGGTAGGGGGATCTACTTATATGCCAATATTACGAGAAATGCTCAAATCACATTTAGGCATTCGTTTAGAATTCTCAATTGATCCAATGACTGTTGTTGCTCGCGGTGCTGCAATCTATGCATCCACACTACCATTACCAAAACGTACCAATCTTCCTACAACTGAAAATTATTCAGAGTCTGAGGTTGTTCTCAACCTTGCATACGAACCAGTCTGGGCTGAAACAACAACATTAGTTGCTGGAAAGGTTGAGAGAAAACCCAAAGGCACTCAATCAATTGAAATATCAATCCAATCAGAGTCCAACCATTGGGATAGCGGTTGGATTCCCGTAAAAGATGACTACTTCGAGTTTGATGCCTATTTACTAGAAGATACAACAAATAAATTCTGGATCTATGCCAGAGATGAAAAAGGCAATGACCTCACTCCAAATCCAGAAAAAATAATAATCCGTCACGGATTGACTCTTTCAGAGCCACCTCTACCACATACAATTGGTGTAGAAGTTATCAATAATGACAGGAAAAAAGAGATAGATATTATCTTTAGTCGCTCAACCCCACTTCCCGCGTTTAAGAATATCACCTATACAGCGAAAAAGACATTAACCCCTGGCCTAAACGATGATTATCTTGCGATAAAGATCTGGGAGGGTGAAAACCTAGCAGATCCAGAAGCGAATAACATTGTCGGTGCGCTTAAAATCCGCTCTGAAGAGATTCGAAGGCCGATTCCTGAAGGAGCGGACATTGAAATTTCAATTGAGATTTCCACATCCAGGCTCATGAAAGTGCAGGCCTTTGTTCCCGTAATCGGTCAGTATTTTCAGGAACGAGTCTATGTCCCAAAAGAGAGTGAAGATATTGTTGTTGAGAAGGTAAAAGAGGTTGATAGGGAGATTGACAATCATCTTGAAAGAATAGTCAATTTAAATGAGTTTGCCCAAGAAGAAAGCAGTGCCAGTAATATTAAAAAAGAGTTGAATGAAATTAGAATGAAACTAGAAGAACTCACCGAGGAAAATAAAAGATACCAAAACAAAAGTTCAAACGATCCAGATGATGCAAAACGAGTGATTGAGAAGTCAAAAGAAATACGAGGAGATCTTAGCAGAATCGAGAACGATATTTCCGTTAAAAGGAAATTTTCAATCGTTTTACGAGAATTGCGAGAGTATAGAGCGATAACTCAAGAAGTTGTGACCACGTGGGGAACCTCGATAGATAAAAAAGAGTTTGAACTATTGAATTATGAAGCAGATAAAAAAGTTGACGAGGAAAATGAGCGGGCATTAATTAAAATAACCAAGGACATGGATAACTTAAGGTGGAGAATTCTCTTCGAGCAGGATTGGTATATTAGGCAAGTTTTTGAGGAGTTGTGCGAAAACAGAGAGAGTTTTGTTAACATACAAGAATCCCAACGACTGATTGCACTTGGGCAAGGTGCAATTAGTCGTGGAGATGGTGACACCTTAAAAGAGATAATCAAAGGCCTCTGGGAATTACTGCCAAAGAGTACCGTGCAAGCAGAGGAGGAAGAGAGATTTGAACCTGGAATAAAACGAAAATAATGTGTGCACATGATAAAAAACAGACCATCGTTTCCAAAAGGCAAGGAGTTCTTATCATCAGGGTCAATAGGTACTGTACGCTGTTGTTCAGATGGCCTCGAGGTCTATCAACTCGTTCATCCAATCCACAAAAATCTTTTTGGGGTAGTTATTCATTGCGAAACAGATACTGAAGCAGTTGCGACCAGTGAGCTTCACCAAAAATGGTGGATACTCCTCCAGAATATCTCAATTCTGGAAAAAACGAGGATTGCATTTCGT
>NZ_FMID01000064.1 GCF_900095385.1 Methanoculleus chikugoensis | reverse complement strand
CAAACTCTCCCGCCGGTACGTTGACACCTATGCGACGATCTGCGTCGAAGACCTGAATATCAAGTATCTGAAGGAGAACGGCAACTCTCCGGGACTACACAGGAGCATTCACGATGCTTCATGGGGACGATTCTATGCTTACCTCGCGTACAAGGCTGAAAGTGCTGGTACGAACCTTGTCAAAGTCGATCCCCGGAATACATCACAGATGTGCTCGAACTGCGGAAGCATTGTGAAAAAAACGCTCTCTGAGAGAGTTCATGAATGCCCATACTGTGGGTTTGTTGCGGATCGAGATTACAATGCTGCGGTGAATATTCACCGCTCGGGGATGGAACAGCCCTTTGAGCCTGTGGAGATGATACCGCTACATCACATTGCTGTGATGCAAGTGTTGGCCATGAAGCAGGAAACCCCGCCCTTCAGGGCGGGGAACGACTGCCGGAACGGCAGGCGTTCGAGCACCGCAGGTGTGAGTGAGGAGGCCGGAGGCCGGGCGGGGTGGGGGTTGTACGCTTACAGGTAGAGACAGGGGAGGGGGGATGCTCCCCCCTCCCCGTCAGCCCCTCCCCCAATGGCGATATCCCCTCGGAATCCGTGTCCGAGATGCACCCAAAGCGTACACATGAGTGTCGGTGATCTGTCCGAATCGAAACTCAATTACCGTCACGTGCGACGCCAACCACCACTGCACCACTCACCAAACAACCGCACCACCCCACCAGGGTTAAAAAAGCGGGAACCCCCTAGCAAACCCGCTCGATAAAGTTCTCAAGAATCTTCAGCCCCACCGCACCGCTCTTTTCCGGGTGGAACTGGACGCCGTAGGTGAGCCCGCTCTTGACCGCCGAGGCGAAGGGATGGATGTAGGTGGTGCTCGCGATGGTGTTCGGCGGTGCGGCCGCCGCGTAGTAGGAGTGGACGAAGTAGACGTATTCCTCCTCGTGGAGGCCGTCAAAGAGCGGAGTCCCGGGGTCGATATGGATGGTGTTCCAGCCCATGTGGGGGACCTTCTCCCCGGCGGCCGGGACGAACCGCTTCACGTCGCCCGGCACGAGGCCGAGCCCGCGGTGGATGCCGTGCTCTTCGCTGCTGTCCATGAGCATCTGCATCCCGAGGCAGATCCCGAGGAGCGGCGTTTCGCTCGCGGCGGCGACGACGGTATCCGCGAGTCCGCCGAGCATCTCCATCCCGTCCCGGAACGCCCCGACGCCGGGGAGGACGATGCCGTCGGCGGCCGCGATCGTCTCCGGGTCGGCCGTGATCGTCGGCGCCGCCCCCGCCCGCTCGAGACCGCGCAGCACGCTTCGCAGGTTGCCGAGGCCGTAATCAATTATAACTATCCTCTTCTTCATCCGCATCCCCCCGTTTCCGCCAGAGCCCGCGCTCGATCCAGTCGTCGGGGAGCCCCCGGCTCTCCTGCCACCGGGCGAGGTTCTCGTTCCACATCTGCAGGAGTTCGGGGTGGGACTTTCCGATGATCGCGAACGTCGCAAGGTCGCTTGAGGGACACATGAAACACCCGATGCGGTCGAGCCCCCGCTCGTAGAGGGTGTTGTAGGGCGCCTTCTCGCGGAAGATGTAGAGCCAGACGTGCATCGCCGTCCACTGCTGGATGGGGGCTGCCGAGAGCTGCTCCGGGACGTGGGAGTTCTTCCAGACCCGCCTGCTCTGCATCCGCTTCACCGACTCGTACTTCCGCTGCCCGATGAACGAGAGGCATTCTCCCCAGTTCTCGCCGATCAGGCGGCCGACAGGGTGGAGTTTGCAGACCTTGCAGCACCAGCGGTTGTCGACGGCAGGCGGGCCGCTCTCCTCGAACGTCTTCCAGAAGGTCTCATCGTCACGGACCCGCAGGACTTCAAGGCCGTACCGCTCCGCCACCGCGTCCACGTTCTCGCAGGTCTCGGGAAATTCGAGCCCCGTGTCCGCAAAGAGGAGCGGCACCGGGCCGAGCGCTTTTAAGACGACGAGCAGGGTCGCGAGGCTGTCCTTGCCGCCGGAGTAGGAGACCGTGGGCTTCTGGGGGTTCTGCTCTGCGACCTCGCGGACGAACCGGATGCTTTTCGCCTCGTAGTCCGCGAGAGCCGGTTCGTTTGCCCGGACGGCATCGTCCCATGTCGCCTCACCGGGGGTGCAGACCGACTTGACGTTCTTTCTCGTCCTGACGATGACCCCTCGCTCCATCTTCCCGGCGGTTGCGGCATCGACCTTCGCCCTCCCGACGCCGATGCACTCGCCGGCCTTCGTCAGGATGAAGACCTCGTCGCCTTCGGCGACGGCGGGGTCGATTGAGACGAGGCCCGGTGCGAGAACGCTTGCCCCGGACTCGAGTATAGACGGGATCGCGCCGTCGTCGATGACGACGTAGCGCTTCGTCGGCCGCAGGTACTTTGCGGCGGCCGGGCGCGGGAGGGGCTCCCAGCGGCGCTCGTCCGGGAAGTAGCGGATCGCGCCCACGACCGCCCCGCCGAGGACGATCTCGTCCATGCGGTCGGCGGCGGGAACCTTGTTCAGGAGCGCGATGTGGCCCTCCGGTATCAGCGCCGCTCCGAAATGGTCGCGGAATATGCGGTTGACCCGCTCGATGTCGTCGGGGAACGCGGGCCGGGCGTCTCCCGGCGGCGTGACGGCTACCGGACGGGTGGGGGCGCCGCAGGCGCAGACCCCGGAGAGCACGGGGGCATGGCATGCGTCGCACCAGCGAAGCAAGATCTTGCCGAGGTAGATGCGGGGCATTCGCATATTCGTTGGGCCGAAACGAATAAAAGTCTTGGGTGTATTCTATATCTTTCCCGCCGTACCCTCTCCTGCGGCGTTTTTGCCCCGTGAGAGGGCCGCCCCTCCCCGCCGGCGGTTCACCCCGCCGCACCGGCCTCCGGAACCCGGGTTGAGTATCCCGACTCCCGTGAATCGGGCTCTGCGGGCGCGGTGGAGAGGGGAAGAAAAACTTTTAAATACATACACTGTCCCATAGTATTATCATGTTCAATCATGTAGAATTGTGCTCGCCGGCCAGGTTCCGGCGTTTCACCAATTCTACACCGGCAAACGGGGAGAACCCGGATCGACCGGGGTCTCCCGTCATGACAGTCGGGAGTGTGCCCCTGTCCGGAACCATAACCGCCGGACGGGGGATACGGGGTGAAGAAGATGCATGAGAGCAGGGGTGCAAAGATGGTATCGATGCGAGTTGCAGGAAGAACGCTCCGAAAGAGCGAGGTGCTCGGGCTGTTCATCTTCATACTCATGGCGGTCGTCATGCTTGCGGTCGGCGCAGCGCTCTTCTGCGCCTGGCTTGCCGAACCCGGCTCGGCGCCTGCAGGGACGCCGGCCGATATCGGCCCGATACCCGGGGGCTTCGCGGTTGCCGGCGCGATCCCCGTCGTGCCCCTCGTGATCGGCGTCCAGGTGGTGGGGGCGCTCACGCTCGTCGTGCTCTACACGCTCTCCAGTGCCGGGCGCAGGGCATAGGCCCCTCCGATGCGACCCTCCATTCCGCTGTAGCCCGGATGCCGGGAAACCTCTTATTATTTTCTCCTGATTCTGCGTAGCGGGGAGGACTGTCCGTAAAATTTATATCCCGGCGTGATGACATCAGATCTATCCCACCTCGGGAGGGAGGTGTGTCATCCATGGCAAAGGACAAGAAGCCCCAGGATAAGAAGCAGGAGAAGAAGGCGGAGAAGGTTCAGGACAAGGCCAAGAAGAACTAGGCTCTGACCTTACCACACCTATTTTTCCCGGCCGGGTATCCGGTTCGGCACACTCTTTTTCCCCGTTAACTGCATCCCCGGTTTCATCCGTCGTCTTCCCGGTTCACTTCCCGATCCGCACCGCCCGGCGTTGGATGCCCAACCACGTGCCCTCGCCGGACCGGGGGAAGGTCCCGCGGGTGGTCGACCGGACGTCCTCGACGGTGCAGAATGCGCAGGGGCTCATCTCTTCGACCACCCGGGCTATCGGCAGGAGGTCGCACCGCCGCACCACGGAGTAGAAGATGGTGCAGGGTCCATGGAGCCCTTCGGCGGCAACGACCGTGACGCCGTAGCCGGCGGCCCTGATAGCGTCGATGAGGGCGCGGTCTTCTTCCGAGGTGATCACCCGGAGGACGCAGATCCCCATAGCGAGCCTCTCTTCGAGGAGGATACCGGCATAGTTCCCGGCAGCGAAACCGGCCCCGTAGGAGATAAGGTAGACCGGATTGGTGAATTCGTTGACGACGAGGCCGAGGGAAACGATCCAGAAGAGGATCTCGACGAAGGCGATGGCGGGGACGATGAGGCGGCCGCCCCGGGCAAGGAGTATGATCCTGAGCGTTTCGAGGCTGACGTCGATCACACGCGCCCCGAAGACGAGGAGCGGGATGAGGGCGCCGGCGGAGAGGAAGTCCATATGGGAGCGTCGCCCGGCCGGGTATATGAGGATGCAGTCGCGTGCCGGCCCCGGTCCCGGATCCGCGCGAATTGCGGTGCCGGACGCCGCCCCCTCTCCCCTCCCGCGCCGCAAGCGCGCATCCGCCCTTCATGGTGCCGGGGACGCGAGAGGCTCACTCCTCCGGTCCCGGGCGGAAGAGGGAGGATACCTCTTCGTTCTTCGGCCCGGCTTCGACGAGGATGCAGAGGTCCCCGGCCTCGATCAGCGTCCCGCCGTCCGGCCAGCGGGCCGGCGTATCCGCGCCGCCCCGAAGATCAGGGCGAGGACCGGCACGATCTCGAGCCTTCCCGCCCACATCACGATGACGAAGAGCCATTTCGCCGCGGGGGAGAGCCCGGGGTTCACAAACCCGGTGCTGAGCCCGACGCTGGATGCGGCGGAGACGACCTCGAAGATGATGTCGGCGGAGTCGAACCCGTCCTGCGGCGCGAGGTGGAGCAGGAGGAGGGTGGCGATTGCGACCATCAGGACGAAGAGCACGACGACGAGCATGCTCTTCGAGACCTCGTACTCCGGGAGGTGTTCGAGGATCGGCCGCCCGTCGTGCCGGAGCGGGGTGATCGTCCGCCAGCCGGTATGCAGCCGCCGGAACCACCACCGGAGCATCTCGAGGCCGAGGATGACCCGGCCGAGTTTGATACCGCCGGCGGTGCTCCCGGCCGATCCGCCGACGAACATCAGCGCGGCGAGAACCATCACCGTCGAGCCGTACCAGGTTTTAGGGTCGGCGTTCTGGAACCCGGTGCAGGTGATGCCGCTCACGGTCATGAAGAGCCCCTCCCGGAGCGCCTCGGCGGGGGGGAGAGCCGAGACGGTTGCGAGGTCGAGGGTGATGACGGCGCACCCGGCAAGGATGAGGGCGAAGAGGAGGAGCGCCTGCCGGTCGGAGAAGAACTGGAACCTCTTTTTGTAGTGGAGCAGAAAGTAGAGTTTGAACGGCAGCGCCCCGGCGATCATGATCGGAACGACGAGCATCTCGAGCAGCGGGCTGTCGTAGTAGAGGATGCCGGCCGAATGCACCGCGAACCCGCCGGTCGATATCGCCGTCATGACGATGTTTACAGCGTCCCAGAGGGGTATCCCCGAGAGGAGGACGAGCCCGATGCCGAGGGCGGTGAGCACCAGGTAGATCCGCCACATCTCGACGGCCGTGGTCACGACGCTCGGCATGAACGTCTCCGACCGCCCTTCCGAGCGGTAGAGCCGGAACCTGGTCAGGCCGGATCTCCCCGCGAGAGCGATGGTGAACGCGACGATCCCGAGGCCGCCCATCCACTGGGTCAGCGACCGCCAGAAGAGGATCGTCTTCGGCGTGGCGTCGATCGACGGGAGGAGCGAGAATCCCGTGCCCGTCCAGCCCGACATCGCTTCGAAGACGCTGTCGGTATAGGGGAGGTTGAGGGCGAACGTATACGGCAGCGCGCCGATCAGGGCGGCGGCGAGCCAGATCAGCGCGACCGCCGAGAAGGCGACGGAGAGGCGTGCCTCTCCCTCTACCTTCGGGACGCCGGCGAGCCAGACCCCGATGATGCCGAACCCCGCGGGCGCCGTGGCCATGGGGAGAAGGAGTCTCTCTTCGCCGTACCAGAGGGCGACCAGGAACGGGGAGCACGACACCAGCGCGATGAAGAGGAATATGAGCCCGATCTCGGGAGCTATGATCGCGAACTGGCTGTGTGCCGCCAGCAATGCCTTTCTGCCAGGTTCCGGGAAGAAGCGGTTTTTGCGACGGTGCATTCTCGCACCAGGTGCGGGGTTCTCCCGCCGCATCACGGAGGTACGCGTATCGGTTATCTACATTGCGGTCGTCTGCCGCGGTTGCGCCTCACCCGTCTCAGATGCCGATCACTTTTATCCGATTAGAATTATATTTCATACCCGCATTATTTGTCCCGGCGGACGACGGTTCCCCGGCTCGTACCCGGGCCGTGCCCTTTCGACCCCCCCGGGAAACGCCGTCAGACCGGCGAATCCGAAGGAGGGGGCCTGCAACCGATTGGAGTGCGGGGATGCACCTGCCGGACGGGCACGAAAAGCGGGAACGTATCTGGATACCGGGACAGTTTGGTGAACTATGGAGAACCTGCAAGACGTATTACCGGCGGACCTTCTGGAGATACTGCAGGATGCCGCTCCAGCCCTCGATTGCCGGTCGCGGGAGAGGCTGGCGGCGGGGATCGAGGCCCTGCTCGATGAAAACCGCGACCTTGCCGCCCGTGCCGCCCGCGCAGAACTGGAGCGCGACGCACTTCTTGCCGCCGTCGGCAGGCAGGGGTTCGTCTACGACGCCGACGGCGGGGTGATCACGGCGGGCCCGGGCGAGGAGGATCGGATTGCCCGGGCGCTTCTCGGGAGGCAGGACGTGTCGCTCAGGTACCCCGGCGGCGAACCGGTTCCGCCCGGCGACCTCCCCGGGTACCGGGCGCTCAGGGGAGAGAGGCTTTCCTCCTGCCGGTACACCGTTCACGACCCCGGCGGCGAGGATCTTCACGTCGTCGTATCCGCCTCGCCGGTTGTCACGGACGGGGCCGTCTCGGGCGCTGCCGTCACCTGGCAGGACGTCACCGGAGAAGAGCGGACACGCCGCCGCCTCGCGGAGGCGAACACCCTGCTCGAGGGGCTCTTTGAGAACCTCGGCGACATCGTCGGCATCCAGCTCCCGGACAGGACGATCCTGCGCTACAACCGCGCCGGCTACGAGATGCTCGGGATGACGCCGGAGGAGGTGGAGGGGTGGAAGTGCTACAACCTCATCGGGAGAGCAGCGCCCTGTTCGGTCTGCGCGACGGAGCTTGCGGTCGCGAGCAAGAAGCGGGAGGTCGTGGAGAAGTTCGTGCCCGAACTCGGGCGGTACCTGGAGTGCCGCTCAAGCCCGATCCTCGACGAGAAGGGCGAGGTGGCGTTCATCGTCGAGCAGCTCTACGACGTCACCGACCGGAGGCGTGCCGAGGACGAACTCCGGGAGAGCGAGGCGACGGCCCGGGCGCTCCTGAACGCCCCGAGCGAGATCATCGCTCTCCTCGACAGGGATGGCCGGCTCATCGAGATCAACGAGACGACGACACGGCGATTTGCGCGCAGCCGGGAGGATCTCATCGGCCGGAACATATTCCAGCTCTTCCCGCCGGATGAGGCGGCGGCGTACGCGGCACGCCTCAAGGAGGTCGTCGCGTCGGGCCGACCTGCACGGTTCGAGGATGCATGGGGAGGCCGGCTGTACGACGTCGTCCTCTACCCGGCCGCCGACGAGCGGGGCGACGTCATCCGGGTTGCGGCGATTGCGCGGGACGTCACCGGGAAGAAGCGGGGGGAGGACGCCCTGCGGAAGAGGACGCACGACCTGAACGAGCGGGTGAAGGAACTCTCGATCCTGTACGAGATATCGCGGATCATCGAACGGCGATCGGAGACCTCACTCGATGAGGTCTTCCATGAAATCATCCGGGTTCTCTCCACCGGCTGGCAGTATCCGGAGGATACCGTTGCAAGGATCACGGTGCACGGGCGTCGGTTTGCAACGGAACGCTTCACGGAGACGCCCTGGCGGCAGGCATCACCTATCGTCGTCCTCGGGGAGACGGTCGGGATGGTGGAGATCTGTTACCTCCACGAGAGGCCGGAGAGGGACGAAGGGCCGTTCCTTGCCGAAGAGCGGGCGCTGCTCGATACCGTCGCCAGGCGGCTCGGAAGTATGATGGAGCGGTTCCAGGCGTGGGACTCCCTCGAGAAGAGCGAGTCACAGTTCCGGGAGATCATGCAGCAGAGTTTCGACATGATCTACACCTGCTACCACGAGGGCGGGATCGCCTACATCTCCCCGGCGGTGACCCGCATCCTCGGCTACGCTCCCGATGAGATCGTCGGCAGGAGGTGCCGGGACTTCGTCGTCCCCTCGTCGCTCCCCGCCTGGGAGGAGGGGCGAGCGAAGATCTCCTGTGGCGAGCCGGTCGAAGGGCTCGAGATCGAGTTCCGCCGCAAAGACGGGTCGGTGACCCACCTCGAACTGAACGAGTCGCCGATCATCCGCGACCTCTCGGTGATCGGGGTTCACGTGGTCGGCAGGGACATCACCGACCGGAAGCAGAACGAGCGCCTCCGGCAGCGCGCGTTCGAACAGATCGAGCGGAACATCGAGCAGTTCGCGATCCTCGGCGACCATATCCGCCAGCCGCTCCAGGTGATCCTGGGCATGACCGAGCTGATCGATGATGGGGGGGCTACGGGGAGGATCCGGGAGCAGGTCGACCGGATCAACGGCTACATCACGGCCCTTGACCGGGGCTGGATCGAGTCGAGGCAGGTCCGGGAGTTTCTGCGGCGGCATGAACTGGCGTGAGGGGGAGGGTATGCTTCCCGGGCCCCCGGCCGTTGCGATATGTTTCAGCCGGACGACGACCCACAAGGTTCCGCTCTTCCTGCCCGTGCGGGCCGCGATGTTTTCTCTCCAGGCGGCCGGTGAGCCGCATGAATAAATGGAAACCCTAATGGCTGCCTCTTTTCTATATTCCATTGATCGCCATGCCCGCCGACGACCGCATGGTCGCCCTCGTTGAGCAGATGCTCGACCTGAACAGGCGCCTTGCGGCGGCGAAGGCTCCGCATGAGAAGGAGGTGCTCGCCGGGATGATCGACGCGACCGACCGGCAGATCGATCGGCTGGTGTATGAGTTGTATGGGCTGACGGAGGATGAAGTGGCGATTGTGGGGAGGGTTGTATGAGATTTTATGATGATCCGATTGAGATAAGCGCCGAAGTATGGGCTGAGTTGCTCACAGATAGCGAAGTCACCCGGAAAGAGGATCTGGAAGTTCTCAAACTCATATATGAGAGCAGAAATCACGAGATGCATGCAAAAGAGATTGCGCTAAAACTAAACCTCTCCCATCACGTGGCGCTGAACTCACAAATCCCTCGATTCAGCAAACGTGTGATTGCCAGAACAGGAGTCCCGCCTCCTATAAGAGAAGATGGATCGATCCGGTGGTGGCATGTCCCCTTTTGGGGCTACGATAAAAGGAACGGCACGGGCTCCTGGATCATGCGACCTGAACTTGCGGAGGCGTATAAACGAATTTTCGGTCAGGACGACTCAGAAATCGTTTATCCAGGAGAGATGACCGTTCAGGATAGCACCGATCTTTTCGAAGGTGCCGTGAGTAAAATTGTTGTAAATCGTTACGAGCGGGACGGGAAGGCACGAACCAAATGTATAGAACACTATGGCTATCGATGTGCTGTTTGTGGTTTTGATTTTGAGAGGGTATACGGGCCGATAGGGCAGAATAAAATCCACGTGCACCATCTCATACCTCTCTCTGAAATACGACGGGAGTACAAGATCGACCCTATACGAGATCTACGCCCTGTATGCCCGAACTGCCATCTCGTAATCCATAGTAAGAGAGAGCCCCTCACGATCGACGAGGTAAAAGAAATGATCGGGTCCAACAGCAGTCAATAAATGCTTGCATGAACTCCCATTTGTCCCGTCGACAATCGGTCGGTTTGCTCAGGCATCCTCGGACACCTCAAACGTCGTAATGAACGGCCCTCTCCCAACTTCCAGCAGGAAGTCGGTGCATCTGGTGACGGGTGCACACGCTTCATGCCAGAGGTGTGGGGCTTCTCCTGGATACAGCTCCGTGGCCTCCTTGAGGTTGATCACCGCTCCGCATATGGACAGTTTTACCGGTTCGACGGTGAGCCGTGAGGGGAGCATGCCGGGAGAAACGTCGCTACCGGGATGGTGAATGTCTGCCGGGACAACCCTGCAGCCGGCAACCCAGGGGAAAAGCGTTATCCGGATGGGCGGGTAACAGGAGTACGATACGGTATGCTTACGGCTGACGGTATCCTCGGTGCGCTGGCGGAACACCGCGAACGGATCAGGAGCCTTGGCGTCAGGCGGATCGGGGTCTTCGGGTCGTTTGCCCGGGGCGAAGAGCGCGAAGAGAGCGATATCGATATCCTCATCGAGTTCGAGGAAGGGGGCCGTTCCTTTGACACCTACATGGACCTCAAGTTCTTCCTCGAAGACCTCTTCGGAAGGAGAGTCGACCTCGTCGATCGCGACGCCATAAAACCGGCTCTCGCACCGCATATCCTCCGGAGTGTTCGGTATGTCCCGGGAGTATAACCTCTATCTCCGGGATATCCTTGAGGCCATCGGGAGAATCGAGCGGTATACCCGGGGAATGGACTACGAGGAGTTCCTGGCAAATGATCTGGTGCAGGACGGCGTGATCCGGAACCTCATGGTCATCGGTGAGGCCGTGAAACTCATCCCCGAACCGCTGAAATGCGAACACGCCGATCTTTCGTGGAGAAAGATTGCAGGAATGCGAGACATCCTCATTCACGCATACTTTGGGATCCATAACGAGATCGTGTGGGACGTCGTTCGAAACAAGATCCCGGAACTCCAGGTTGCAGTCAGGCAGATGCTTGATGATGAGGTCGCCTGATCACCCTTTGCCGTGGTTACCCCCACCTTCAGGAGAAGCCACCCCTCCGGAGCACCCCTTCGCCCCTCAAAAGACCGATACGGGGTGAGCGTCATACTTACCAGCATAGATACGGGTGGGCAGAGTGGCAGGACGCACATTAACCAAGGCGGCGCGGGAGACTATCGTCGCGATACTCACCGGAAACGATGCCGAGTGGATCGCGATCTTCGGCTCCTATACGCGGGGATCCGCCAACCCGGCGAGTGATATCGATATCCTGGTCAGGTTCTCCCGCAAAAAAAGCCTCTTTCAGCTTGTCCGGATCGAGGACGAGCTTGCCCGTGCTCTGTGCATGAAGGTTGACCTCGTCACCGAGAACGCCGTGAGCCCGTACCTTGCCGATGCAATCTACCGTGATGCCGTGGTGATCTATGACGCCCGAGGACCTCGCATATCTCCGTCACATCCTTGATGCCATTCTAGCATCGAGGAGTTCTCCGAAGGCATCGGTTCGGCAGAGGATCTCCGGAACCGCCGGCTGGAACGCGCCGGGATCGAGCGTATGCTGACCATCATCGGCGAGGCGGCAAAGATGGTATCGTTGGAGTTACGCGCTGAGCACCCGGAGATCCCCTGGAGGGAGGCTGCGGGGATGCGGGATAGGATCGTCCACCATTACTTCGGCGTGGATTACGAAGCGGTGTTCCTGACCCTGCGCGATGATCTCCCGTTCCTCAAGCGGGAAATCCAGTCGATTCTTAACGAAGCCGACCGTTAGTTACGCTGTTTCGCATCTCGCTGGCGTCGCCCGCCGCGACCGACCGGGAGATCGATCGGCTGGTGTATGAGATCTACGAGCTGACGGTGGAGGAGATCGCGGTTGTGGAAGGGGGCAACGCGTGAAGACCGCGTCCTTACCAAGGATGCGCTCAACAACCATGTCAGATAGAAGAGATTCTAACTTGAAGTCAGGATGCGGGGGAAGGGATTCGAACCCTTGAACTCCTGCGAGACTGGACCCTAAATCCAGCGCCTTTGACCTGGCTCGGCAACCCCCGCGTGCATATATGTCGGCACACGGAGCATTATACTTGTTCCCCTCTCCTCCCGGCACCCCGAATCCCGCCGTTCATCCATCGCCGTCCCGGACATATCCTGCTGGCTCCCGGCAGCGACCCGGCATCTGCGGCGCGTAACGGCCCCGGAACGGGCGTGGATAATTATATGGTTTAGAGAATAGATTACATCATATACAAAATTACCCGGGGGGCAGCATCTCCGGGATGCTCCACCGATGCATTCCGGCCGAATCGCGCCCGGAATGGTAACAACAAAACATTTATTGAATTGATTGACCGTATTCTCCAGTAGTTGAACGAAATGCTGGGTGAACTCCTCCACATCCTGGCGGCGGCCGCTGTCAGCTGGATACTCTTCGTAACCGTCGATATTCTCTTCAAGTTGCCGGAGGCGGGGGGCGTCAGCGGAGCGTCGGCCATCGCGCGGGATATCGAGGCCGGCGGCGGGGCTCTTAGCGGCGGCACCATGATGGGGAACATCGTCTGCTCCCCCGACGCCTCGGCAGGGACGCTCCTTGCCGCCTGCGGCGTCTACGTCGCCGGCATCCCCGGCGGTCTCGTCGCGGCCGCGCTCGTCTTCATCGGCAACCGCATCTGCCACGACCCCGGCTACGCCGGAACCACCGGCGCAGTCCTCGCCACGTTCGTCGTCTACGGCTTCACCCAGGTCGGGTTCGCCGCAACGGACTTCATCGCGGGGATGGTGATCGCCATCCTCACCATCCAGGGGCTCTCCCACGCCCACGCGAGCAGGCTCCTTGCACGGCTCTGGAGGGTGAGAGAGTGATCGCGATCTACATCGTCGCCGCGATTGCGGTCTTTGCCGTCGTCAGGGCCACCGTCGAGAAGAACACGGGGAGAAAACTCCCCTACGTGAACGTCATGAACTTCGCCGTCGCGGGAGCAGTCGTCCTGCTGATCGGCCACCCGCTCGCCCTCGTCGCGGCCGCGGCCTACTTCGTCGGCTCGACGCTCGAGGCGAACGCCATCGCCAGCACCTACGCGGGGGGTGAGCGGCGTGGATGAGATTCTCGTCCTCCTCTTCGCGGCCGTGGCGCTCATCGGCGCTCTCGGCACCTACCTCCAGCGGGACCGCTTCGACAAGCTGATCGCCCTCGGTATCGTCTACGGCGGCATCGTGCCGTTCATCGCCGCCCGCGGTTACCTGGACGTCCTCATCGCCGTCAGCCTGATCGTCCCCATCACCACGATCATCGTGCTGCCCCTCTGCAGGAGGGATACCCGTGACGCCTGAGTTCATCCTCGGCTGCATCATCCTCATCATCGGGGTGATCGCCGCCGGGTTCCCGCGCGAGAAGACCTATCTCTCACGGTTGATCAACCTCGAGATCCCCGCGTTCGGCCTCCTCCTCATCATGCTCGCCTACGATGAGATGCTCGCCCTGCTGACGTTCATCGGGGTCACGGCGATCTCGACCTTCGTCCTCGTCCGGGCCATCGAACGCAGGGAGGCAGCAGAATGACGCCGAACCGCTCGTTCATCACCCGGATATCCGCGACGATATCAAGGGTCGAGAACCTCACCGCGCTCTACGCGCTCCTCGTGGTCATCGTCGCCGTGCTCGGCCTCGTCACCCTGCCGTTCATCGCCTACCACGACGACCAGCTCTACCCGAAGACCCTCAACCCTGCAAGCACCCTCGACCCCTATGACCGGGGCGGCGTGCCCTTCGGGACGACCCCCATCAAGGCGCAGTACCTGGAGAACTCCCCCTACGCCGGCTACGTGACCACCTACCTCACCCCGTTCAGCCAGTGGCTCGCCGACACCACGCACCATATGGGAACGACGATCGTCGCCCACCCCGGCGGCATCATCGATGAGATCCTCTACAACACCCGGGGCTTCGATACCGTCGTCGAGACGAGCATCCTTTTTGTGGCGTTTGCAATCGCGAGCTACCTCTTCAGGAGGGATGAATGATGGAACTCGCCTACCCGGTCGGCCTCATCGTCGTCGCGGCTGCGATCATCATCGGGTTTACCGCCCTCGTCCGGGAGAAGGACGACCTGCACCGGATCCTCCTCACCGACCTCGCGGAGGTGATCGGGCTCGTCCTGATCGCGCTCGTCGCCACCGACCTTGCCGAGGCGCTCATCCTCCCGGGGCTCGTCGTCGGGATATCCGAACTGCTGGCCGTCTCGGAGGTCTACATCGCGAAAGAAGGGCTCCGGGAACCGACGGGACCGGCGTTCCGGATCGAGGTGATGGACAGTGCCCCCGGCATCCTCGCGCTGGTCCTGGTCGCCTACGGCGTCTTCCTCTCGGGGTTCACCGGCGGAGCCATCGCCGCGGTCGGCGTGGTCTTCTACTTCATGTGCCGGGGGCACGCCGAGCAGTTCGAACTGATCGAGACCGTGAGCGGCTACGCGTGGGCGATCTGGATCGCGGCGTTCTTCATCTTCATGTTCCTCCCGCAGTACTGGTTCTTCGGGGTGATGATGGCGGGAGGCGCGATCCTCGTCAAAGTGATGGCGAAGATGTCCCTTGTCGGGACGATGCGGCGGGGTGGTCCGGATGTTTAACCTCCCGAACCCCCAGATCGGCGGGCCGGAACTCTTCGTGCTGGAGTTCGGCGACATCGTCGCCTACTTCAGTCCCTACACGGCGGTTCTCTTCGCCTTCGCCCTCCTCTTCACGGTTCTCGTCATCGTGAGCCGCCCGGAGCGGCAGGTGGACATCGCGTTCGGCGGCGACGCCTACTACACGAAGGAGGTCGAGCCTGACCTCCTGCGGTTCCAGCGGTTCATGGCAATCGCCTGCGGGCTCGCCACGCTCGGGGCGATGGTGACCGGGGACGTCTTCAACTTCACCCTCTTCGCCTCGATGATAGGGATCACGAACATCGGCATCGTCGCGGCCTACCGGAACCGGCACGTCCTGAACGCCGCGTTCCAGTACGGGATCGTCGCGATGCTCGCCACCGTCCCGCTCTTCGGCGGCGCGGCGATCGTCCTTTCCAGCACCGGCACGCTGAGCATGTGGGAACTCTTCACCGCCGCGGTGGCGGTCCCCCTCATCGCGAAGGCGTTCCTGGTCCTCGGCGTCATGGGGGAGGGCATGGCGCCGTTCTACATTGCAAAGGCGGAGATCACGAGAGCGCAGGGGGCGCCGTTCATCCTGATGGTCCACGTCAGCTCGCTCCTCCTCTTCCTGCGCGTAATGGAGATCGTCATATCGATGTGATTGCCATGAAGAAACGGACTGCACTGATTGTCGGGCTTGCCGCGGGCGTTATCGCGGCGGCGGCCGGGCTCCTTGCCGCTCTCGGCTACCTCCCGGTCATTGCCGCGGAGCTCGTCGCGGTCGTCGCGTTCCCGGCTTTCGTCATCTTCATCGCACTGTGGTGGAACGCAAAATCCGGAGAAGAAGATATCCCGTTCATAGGATACTGACATGATCGAATACCTGCTCTTTGCCACCTTCATCGGCCTGCTCTTCCACGGCATCCACCGGAAAGTCATCGCGAGAGTCCAGGGACGCCCCGGACCGCCGATCTGGCAGGAGATCCTGCACACCCTGAAGTTCTCCTTCAAGGAGACCTGGATCCCGAAGACGGCCAGCCAGACGCTCTTTGTGGGGATCGTCTTCGTCGCCATCGCCATCTGGAGCGGAGCCCTCTTCATCCTCCTCTCGGGAGGAAGCATCCTGCTCCTCTTCGCGGTCTATCTCCTCCACAAGATCGTGGAGCACGGGATGGGGCTCTCGACGGGCTCGCCCTACACGAAGTTCGGGGCTATCCGGTCGGTCATATCGGCGGCGTCGGAGCTGCCGCTCCTCGTCACCGTCGTCGCGATCTACTTCTTCACCCGCTCGCTCTCGATCGCGGATATCACGGCCTACCAGGAGGTGAACGGCCCGCTCCTCATCATCGCGTTCCCGGCGGCCGTGGCGATGTACCTCGTGATCCTCTCCAAGATGCATTACGGCCCCTTCTCGATCATCGAGGCGAAGGAGATCGTGAGCGGGAACATGACCGAGCACTTCGGGGTCTGGCGCGCCGGGCTCGAGGTGGCGTACGCCCTCAAGACCTACGTCCTCCTCTATGCGTTCGTCCTCATCTTCATCGGCTCGCTGCCGCTCTGGCTGGCGCTGCTCGCGATGCTCATCGTCCTCGTATCGCTCTCGTTCGTCTGCGCAGTCACCCCCATGCTCTCGCCCTACGACACCGTGACGATACAGAGCCTGGTGACGGGCGCGCTCATCATCTACATCGTCATCCTCGGGGTGGTGATGGGATGAGCATGCTCCGGCTCCTGATCACCGCGGGAGCGGCCTTCTACGTCGTGGTATTCCTCGCCCAGGCAGCCCGGAACTGGGGCGTGGCCGGCCAGGCGATCGCAGGCGTCGTCCTGCTCGCCGCCGTCACGGCCCTCACCTGGATGCACGACGAACTCACCCTGAAACGCTCCGAGATGACGCTGCTCTGGGTGATGGTGCTCGGGTTCCTCGCCTACGCGGCGGCACACGCACTGGGGGTGCTCGCGTGAAGTTCCTCTACGAAAAAGACCTCCGGCAGATGAAATACACCATCCTGACGAGCACGAAACACGATGAGACCGTCCGTGCGATCGCAGAGCGCCTCGGGATGAGCGATGCCAAACTCCGGATGATGCTGATCCGGCGGTTCGACATGTCCCTGCTCGAGAACCTCGAATCCCGGTGGCAGATGGGGCAGCGGCACGCGAACGACGGCGACCCGGTGGCGGAAGAACTCGGCTACGAACTCTTCACCCGGTTCATCCCCCTCGTGGATACGGAAACGATGCAGACAATCTACACGGACACACAAGCGATGACACAGGAGATACCCTTTGAAGAGGCGATCGCGAGAGGAAGAGCGCGAATCCGGGAGGCGATCCTCTCATGAGCATCCTCCAGAAAATCAAGAACACCGTCCGCTCGCGGTCGATCCACGTCAGTTACGTCGACGTCGGGTCGTGCAACGGCTGCGACATCGAGGTGCTCGCCTGCCTCGCGCCGCGCTACGACATCGAGCAGTACGGGATCTACGTCCACAACAACCCCCGGGAGGCCGACGTCCTCCTGGTGATCGGCTCCGTCACCCCCCAGTGGGTGGACAAGCTCCGCGAGATCTGGGATAAGATCCCGGAGCCGAAAGTGGCCGTTGCCATCGGGAACTGCCCTATATCAGGATGTGTCTATGCCCGGAGAGGTACCTTGACGAGCCCACCCGTCGAGAAGTACATACCGATAGCCGCACAGGTGCCGGGCTGCCCGCCCCGCCCTACGGAGATATTGAACGCCATACTCTCGGTCGCGCCGTTGATATTCAAGGATTACGAGGAGAAACAGCCATGAAGAAGACTGTCGACGTCTCCATCCCGCTCGGCCCGATGCACCCCTGCTGGAAGGAGCCCGTCCGCCTCAAGTGCGAGACGGCGGGCGAGCGGGTGCTCCGCGCCGAGGTCGAGCTCGGCTACATGAAGAAGGGGATCGAGCGGATCATGCAGGGCCGCCCCTGGCAGGAGGTGATGTTCCTTGCCGAACGGGTCTGCGGCATCTGCTCGGTCATCCACAACATGGTCTTCATCGAGACGATGGAGAAGATCAGCGATATCGCCGTCCCGCCGCGGGCGGCCTACCTCCGGGTCGTCGCGAACGAACTCGACCGGATAGCAAGCCACATCCTCGCAAACTTCTCCTACTGCTACACGATCGAGCACGAGACGCTCGCGATGTACCTCCTGAATACCCGGGAGACGGTGCTCGACAACCTGGAGCGGCTCACGGGCTCGCGGATCAACACCGCCTACATGATCCCGGGCGGCGTCCGGTTCGACCTCCTCCCCGAGGACGCTGCGGCGATGCTCGCCGATCTCCGCGAGGTGGAGGAGGAGATGAAGCGGCACGTCCGGATCTTCGAGACCGGCCCGCTGATCGCGCTCAGGAGCAAGGGGATCGGGTTCATGAGCCGGGAAGACGCGATCCGCGCCCACACCGTCGGCCCCACCGCCCGGGCGAGCGGGGTCGAGGACTGCGATCTCCGCCTCCACCACCCGACCTACCGCGAGCTCGGGTTTACCCAGATCACCCGGACGGAGGGCGACAACTTCGCCCGGGTGATGGTCCGGTTCCAGGAGGTCTTCCAGAGCATCGACCTGATAAGGAAGTGCATCGACACCCTCCCCGAAGGCCCCATCCGGGGCGGCGGGTTCTGCAAGGCGGGCGAGACGTCGTATGCCGGTGAAGCCCCCCGGGGCGAGCTGACCTACACCATCCGGACCGACGACTACGGCAGGGTGGTCGATATCGCGATTCGGACGCCGTCGATCATGAACATCGAGGCCTGCGCCCACGCGATGATCAAGGACGCCGCGTCGATTGCCGACGTGACGTCGACGTTCATCAGCAGCGACCCCTGCATCGCGTGCAACGAGAGGTGAAGAGATGCGATCGATCGTCTACTACGTGCGGGAGTTCCTCCGGCCGGAATGGATCCGGAAGTTCTTCTTCGCGAAGACCGCGCCGCTCGAGACCCCCTCCTATTTCAAGGGCTATCCGGCCCTGACGGGGAACGAGTGCACGGCGTGCCTCTCCTGCATGATGATCTGCCCCGCGCCCAATGCGATCGCGGTTCTCCGCACGAGGGACGGGTGGGAGCCGGAGATCTACCCCGGCCACTGTATCCGGTGCGGCCTCTGCGTCGAGGCGTGCCCCGAGGGCGTTCTCTCGAGCGGCCGGATCCTCGACGTCACCCGGCGCGACGGGACGGCGTTCTGGTCGTGGTATCACCTCCAGGTCGACGACAACCTCTGCATGCGGTGCGGAAACTGTTGCGTCTCCTGCCCGGTCAACCGGGAGATCGATCCGCAGCTTGCAGGGTCCGGGACGTCCGCGAGCGACGAGGTGATCATGCGGGTCGAGGGCGGCCGGGTGCGGATCCTCCACGAGGAGAAGTGCACGGGGTGCAAGACCTGCGAGACCCAGTGCCCCAACCGCGCGATCCGGGTCGCCCGGATGGTGGAAGGAGTGCAGATCGGGGAGGCGGAGACATGAGTTTCCTCATGATCACCGGGAGGACGGTGAACCAGGGCGTGACCGTCGAGAACAAGACGTCGCCCGAATACGCGGCCGAGACCTCGACCTGCTTCATGCACGAGTTCGATATGATGGAACTCGGGCTCGACGACGGAGACGCGATCCGGGTGACCGGGCCGTGCGGCGATGTCGTCATGCGGGCGGCGGCGTCGCTGGAAGTGGAGATGGGCACCGTCTTCGTCCCCTACGGCCCCTACGCAAACCACATCGTCGCCGCCGGCACCCGCTCCACCGGGATGCCGGACTTCAAGTCCCACGTGGTGGAGATCGAACCGACCGACGAAGAGCCGAAACTGGTTCACAAACTGATGGAAGACCTGGGAGGCCTTGCATATGATCGTTAAGGACGCGGTCTGCCCGTTCTGCGGATGCCTCTGCGACGACATCGAGGTGGAGGTCGAAGGGAACCGGGTGGTCGCCGTCACGAACGCCTGCGAGCTCGGGACGACGAAGTTCATGGGCGAGAAGAGGCTGAAGAACCCGATCCTGCGCGACGGGAACGAATGGAAGGATATCACCTACGACGACGCCATCCGCTACGCCGCCGATATGCTTCTATCCGCCGAGCGGCCGCTCCTGTATGGGTGGAGCGGCACCCACGGGGAGGCGCAGTGCGTGGGGGTGCATATGGCCGAACTCATCCATGGCGTCATCGACAACACCTCCTCGGTCTGCCACGGCCCCTCGATCCTCGCTATCCAGGAGGTCGGGCACCCGGGATGCACCCTCGGAGTGGTGAAGAACCGGGCGGATCTCGTCATCTACTGGGGATCGAACCCGATCGACGCTCATCCGCGGCACCTTTCGCGTTACACCCGCTACGCGGAAGGGTTCTTCCTCGAGAACGCCTTCCGCGACCGGAAGGTGATCGTCGTCGACGTCCGGAAGACCGAGACCGCGAACATCGCCGACGAGTTCGTCCAGATTAAACCCGGCGGGGACTATGCGGTGCTCTCGGCGCTCCGGGCGATCGTCCAGGGGAAGACGGATACGATCCCGCGGACGGTCGCGGGCGTCACCCGCGAACAGCTTATCCGGGTGGCAAACCTCTGCAAATCCGCGAAGTTCGGGGCGGTCTACTTCGGGCTCGGGCTCACGATGACGCAGGGGAAGTACAAGAACATCAGGAACGCCATCGAACTCATATCGGAGCTGAACCGGCACACGAAGTTCACCATCTCGGCGATGCGCGGCCACTACAACGTCTACGGGTCGAACGAAGTGAACACCTGGATGACCGGCTACCCCTTCGGGATCGACTTCTCGCGGGGGATCGCCTTCTACAACCCGGGAGAGACGACGGCGGTGGACATCCTCGCCCGGAAGGAGTGCGACGCGGCGCTGATCGTCGGGAGCGACCCGGCCGCCCACTTCCCGCGGAAGTGTCTCGAACACCTCGCCGAGATCCCGGTCGTCCAGCTCGACCCCTACCCGAACGCCACCACCGCGTTCTGCAACGTCCAGATCCCGGTCGCGGTGACCGGCATCGACGCGGAAGGAACCGCCTACCGGATGGACGGGGTGCCGATCCGGACGAGGAGAGTCCTCTCGACCGACTACCTCTCCGACGATGAGGTTCTCGCCCGGATGTACGCCCTGATGCAGGAGGCACAACGGTCATGACCGAACTCCTGGTGAAGAACGCCTGCGTGATCGATCCGCTCAGCGGGATCAACGGCGAGGTGATGGATCTCGCCATCCGCAACGGGAAGATCGTCGAGGAGGTGAGCGATGCTGCCGAGGTGGTCGACGCTCACCGGATGCTCACCATGCCGGGAGGGGTCGATTCCCACACCCATATCTGCGGGACGAAGGTGAACTTCGGGCGGTACATGAGCCCGGAGGATATGCGGGCGGGAAGAACGCCCCGCCGGGGGGCGATGCACGCCACGTCCGGCTACAGCGTCCCGACCACCTACGGCAACAGCTACCGCTACAGTGTGATGGGCTACACCACCCTGCTCGAGGGCGCGATGGCGCCGCTCGAAGCCCGGCACACCCACGAGGAGTTCACCTACACGCCGCTGCAGGACACGATGGCGAACACCCTCTTCGACGGGAACTGGGGGATCATGGAGGCGATCCGCGACGGCGACACAAAACGGGTCGCCGCCATCATCGCCTGGACGCTCAAGGCCGTGAAGGGGTTCGCCATCAAACTCACGAACCCCGGCGGCACCGAGGCCTGGCAGTGGGGCAAGAACGTCTCCTGCATCCGCGACCCGGTGCCCTACTTCGAGGTGACGCCGGCCGAGATCATCCGGTCGGTCGTGGAGGCGAACGAACTCCTGCACCTCCCGCACTCGGTGCACCTCCACTGCAACAACCTGGGCACCCCGGGGAACTACACCTGCACGCTCGGGTCCATGGGCCTCATCCCGGACCTGAACAAGAAGAGGCAGACGCTGTATGCGACCCACGTCCAGTACCATGCCTACGGCGGGTCGGGGTGGAAGGATTTCTGCTCGAAGAGCGAGCCGATTGCGAATTTCGTCAACATGCGCCCCCAGATCGTCATGGATATGGGGCAGGTGATGTTCGGCCGGACGACGACGATGACCGCCGACGGGCCGATGGAGTTCAACCTCTACCGCCTCCACCACGACAAGTGGAGCAACCACGACGTGGAACTCGAGACGGGTTCGGGGATCATCCCGGTCGTCTACCGGCGCAAGAACCTGGTCAACTCGATCATGTGGGCGATCGGGCTTGAACTCGCGCTCCTGACGAAGAGCCCCTGGCAGTGCCTGCTCACGACGGACAACCCGAACGGTGCGCCGTTCGTCAAATACCCGGAGATCATCGCCCTCCTGATGAGTAAGCGGTACCGCGACGCCGAGTTCGCCACGATCCATCCCGATACCGAATCACGGGTGCCCCTCCCGGCGATCGAGCGCGAACTCGACTGGCATGAGATCGCGGTGATGACCCGGGCCGGCCAGACAAGGGCGCTCGGGATCCAGGATCTCGGGAAAGGGCACCTGGCTCCGGGCGCCGATGCGGACGTCGCCATCTATCCTTTTAAGATCGACGAGGTCGATCCCTCGGCCGAGTACCAGAGGGTGATCGACGGGTTCAGCCAGACCGAATATACGATCAAGCGGGGCAGGGTCGTCGCCCGGCGCGGCGAGTGCCTGGTTCACGGGAGCAACGCCACGTTCTGGGTCGCGCCGAAGGTTCCGGAGAACTACGATATGGGGAAGGATCCGGACTTCATCGAGAAGTTCGACCGCTACTACACCGTCCGGATGAGGAACTACCCGGTGCAGGACGAGTACCTGACCCGGAGCCGGTGCATCGAGACGGAGGCGGAACTATGAAGGTCACGCTCGCGATGAAACCCGTGACGAAGGGGTTCATCCCCATCGAGGCGGAGTCGATCGTCCCGAAGAACTTCCTCTCCGGCACCGACTTCTCGGTCTGGCGGGGAAACCGCGAGCTCCGGCTCGATGAGGCCTTCTCGGTCTCGGTGGAGGGGAGCGCCGACCGGGCGGAAGACGTCGAGGTCGTCCTGTCGGGCGACACGTTCCGGTTGAAGAGGGTCGGCGAGTACATGGACGGAGGGAAGATCACCGTCCTCGGCGGGATCGGGATGCACTGCGGCAACTTCATGAGCGGCGGGACGATCGAGATCCACGGGAACGCCGACGGCTGGCTCGGCCGGGAGATGGCGGGAGGGACCATCGTCTGCCGGGGCGACGTCGCCGACTACTGCGCCTCGGGGTACCGCGGCGGCCGGAAGGGGATGAAGGGAGGCACCGTGGAGGTCTTCGGCCGCGCCGGGGATTTCCTCGCGGAGAGCCTCGCCGGCGGCACGGTGGTCGTGCACGGCGATGCCGGGGATATGACCGGGGCGGAGATGCGCGACGGTACGCTCGTCGTCCACGGGAACTGCAGCCGCCCGGCCGCGAACATGAAGGGCGGCTCCTGCTACGTCTACGGCACCGCGCGGGGGATGATCCCCACCTTCAGGAAGATCGGGACGGTACAGCACGACGGGCGCACGTTTATCCAGTTTGCCGGCGATCTTGCGAACCGCGGAAAAGGAAACCTTTTTGTGAAGGACTACGAATATCTGGACTGATGGTCAGGCACGAGTGTGGGTTCGAGGCCCCGATCCACTGCAAGCGGTGCGGGAGGCCGCTGGAGAACAACGAGCGCACGGGCCTTTACTGCCCGCACTGCGGAAGAAGAGTGAGTATGCTCTGCCCGGGCTGCGGGCGCCTCTGGTGACCGGTCAGACCCGGTTCTTCACCCACCGGGCATACTGTGCCCTGAGCTGGCGGATGTCCTGTTCCGTCAGGTCTTTTTTCCCGGTCTGGTGCAGGTAGGACTCGAGCTGCTCCACCACCCGTTCCGCGTCCTGGAAGTCGTCGGTGTCCAGGTAGACCGGCGCCCGCTGGACGTTGATCACCTCGCCGCACATCGGGCAGAGTCTCCAGCGCTGATAACGGTCCACATAGTTGAAGGTCTTGCAGCCCGGACAGCGGATGACGAGATACATGATTACTGGGAGTTGTGCGGGCGGGCGGATTTATAGTTATCCATCCGGTCTTCTTTTGGTGCGATCTTGAGGGCTGATGCTTCTCAGATGAGAGGCAAAACAACTGAAACGAGGAGAAATCCCGGTGCAGTGGACCGTGGTGGCTATCGCCATTGGGGGAGGGGCTGACGGGGAGGGGGGCACGCCCCCCTTCCCTGTCTCTCCTTGTCAGTTGATGTCTACAACCCCCACCCCGCCCGCGCTTCGCGCTCCTCCCCCGCCCCAAGGGGCGGGGGCAGTGCGTGGCGATAGCCCCTCGGAATCCGTGGATGGGATGCAGTCCAAAGACCAAGCGTGAGTGCCGCTGGCGCGGGTGAGGTCTCACCTCCCACACCCTCTAGAAGATCATGTTCTGGACAACTCGTCCATCATATCTCGGTTCCCTTCAACCCTCTCACCCCTCCCGCGGCTTGAGATCCTTCACCGCCGGGCCGTGGAGCACCCTCCCGTCGGCATCGTAGCGCGAGCCGTGGCAGGGGCAGTCCCAGGTCTCTTCGGCGCTGTTCCACGCAGCGACGCACCCGAGGTGGGTGCAGGTGGGGTTGACCGCGTGGACCCGCCCTTTCTCGTCCCGGAAGACGCCGGCCTTCTTCCCCTCGATCATCAGGATCCTCCCCTCGCCGGGTGCGACGTCCCGGAGATCCCCGGCCGGCCGGGATATCGCGCCGCCGATGTACTTTTCGGCGACCCCGATGTTGTGCGCGAGGAACCGCCGGGCGGATGCCGCGGGCTTGAACCGGTTGGGGGCGTAGACCTCCGCCCAGGGGCTCGTGCGCCCCTGGATCATCTCCGTGATGATCGTTGCGGCCGCGGTGCCGTTGGTCATCCCCCATTTCCGGAACCCGGTCGCGATGTAGACGTTCTCGTGGCCGTCGGCGAGCCGGCCGATGTAGGGGGCGCCGTCGACGGTGATGTAGTCCTGCGCCGACCACCGGTAGTCGACGGACGTTATCGGGTAGACCGACCGGGCGTAGGCCTCGAGGTCGCGGTAGTACCTCCGTGTGTCCACGTCCTCGCCGGTCCGGTGCTCCATGCCGCCGACGATGACGAGTTCGCCGCCATCGGCCGTGGGCTGCGACCGCCAGGAGTGGGCGGGTCCGGAGGCGTTGATGAACATCCCCTCGGGGAAGGGCTCATCGATCCGGACGCCGAGCGCGTAGGAGCGCGAAGGCTCCATCCGGGCGAAGTAGAACCCGGGCGCATCGTAGAAGGGGTAGTGGGTCGCGAGAACCACGGTAGTTGCCGTGACGACTCCCGACGTCGTCCTGACCGTGCACCGGCCTCCGCTGTCCTGCACTTCGAGCGCCCGCGTCTTCTCGTAGATCCGGCTCCCGTCGCCGGGGATCAGCGATGCCAGGTGCAGGAGATATTTCACCGGGTGGAACTGCGCCTGGTTCTCGAAGACCACTGCGCCGTAACTCCGGGCCGGCAGCGGGATCTCCTCCACGAACGCGGCAGGAAGCCCGAGACTCCGTGCCGCGTCCGCCTCGGCCGCGACCTTATCGCGCCCCTCTTCCGTCTCCGCATAGGTGCAGGCCGGTCTTCTCGCGAAGTCGCAGGCGATGCCGTACTCCCGGACGAGGGATGCTATCGTCTCGATCGCCGCCTGGTTCGCTTCGGCGTACTGCTGCGCCAGCCTGCTCCCGAACCGGTCGATGAGATCCTTGTAGATCAGCCGGTGGAGGGATGTGACCTTCGCCGTCGTATGCCCGGTCACCCCCCGGGCGATCCGGTCCCCCTCGATCAGGGCGACCGCGTAACCGGCCCGTTTGAGCAGGACGGCGGCGGTGATCCCGACGATGCCGCCGCCCACGACCGCCACGTCGGTCTCCATGTTCTCCGGCAGCGGGGGATGCGGCGTCTCCGCCGCGGTAGTCTCCATCCAGAACGATCCGTGCCTGCCCGGCAGGCCATATGCACCCGGTCCGTGCTCCATACGTCCAGCCCCCTTCCGCCCGCCCGGCCTGCACTCTGGGCGGCGGCGGGCGGTCACCATTATGCCGGGAGCATATATAGGTATGGAACACGCCTCCCCTCCGCACCTCTCCGGCGGTTCTGCAGGGCGCGGTGCCGGGAGCGGCGGGGCCTCCCTGCCGTTACGCATAAGAACGATCGCGAGAATGATGGGGCGATCAGGATGAGCGCAATCCACACCATCGACGATTATGAGCGGTATATCGGAAAAGAGGCCGCGCGCCGCATTAAAGAGAAGGCCCGGCCGCTTCACGACATGCACGTCATGCACATGAACTCCACCTACTACGGTGGGGGAGTCTCCCAGATCCTCGCGTCCCTGACCCTCCTGATGAACAGTCTCGGGTTACAGACCGGGTGGCGCGTCATCCACGGCCCCCCGGACTTCTTCAGCGTGACGAAGAAGTTTCACAACGCGCTGCAGGGGGCGGAGATCAACATGACCGGCCGCAAGAAGGAGATCTACGAGAACGTCGTTCACGAGAACGCTATCCGAAACCACCTCGACCACGACGTGGTCTTCATCCACGACCCGCAGCCGCTCCCGCTGATCACCCATTACCGGAAGAAGAGCCCCTGGGTGTGGCGCTGCCACCTTGACCTCACCGCGCCGAACCGGAAGGTCTGGAACTACCTTGTCCCGTTCATCGAGCGCTACGACGCCGTCATCCTCTCCTGCGGAGAGTACCGGCGGGATCTCAGAAGACCGCAGGTCTTCTTCACGCCCGGGATCGATCCTTTCTCCATCGTGAACCGGGACCTCTCCGGGAGCGCCATCGACGAGCGCCTCGAGCACTACGGCATTCCGACCGATCTCCCCCTGGTCGTGCAAATCTCCCGGTTCGATCGCTGGAAGGACCCCCTGGGCGTCATCCGGGCGTTTGAGAAGGCCCGGAAGGAGGAGGAGTGCACCCTGGTCCTCGTCGGGAACGTGGCGACCGACGACCCGGAAGGCGCGGAGGTCTACCGGTCGCTCCTCACTCACCGTAACGAGCGTATTATCGTCAAAAGCGTCCAGGACGGGGCGCTGGTGAACGCGCTCCAGCGGCGGGCGGCGGTCGTCCTGCAGAAGTCCCTCCGGGAGGGGTTCGGGCTGACGGTATCGGAGGCGATGTGGAAGGGCGCGGCGGTGATCGGCGGGAACGTCGGCGGCATCCGCCAGCAGATAGAGGACGGGAAGAGCGGGTTCCTGGTCTCGTCCGTCGACGAGGCGGCGGAGAGGATCGTCCGGCTGCTCCGCGACCCCGATCTCCGCGACCGGATGGGGAACGCGGCGCGCGAGAGGGTGCGGGAGCGCTTCCTCTTCACCCGCACCGTCGAGCAGTACCTCGACCTGATCGCCGCGTTCGAGCCGGAGTTCCGGCTGAGGGAGGGCGTGGGGTTGTCGTGCGGGTGATCGAGAGGGGCGGTGGGGAGTACCCCCCCTGTCTCCGTCTCGCACTTCGGGCGCTCTAGATTCAGTTCTAGGATCTGTTGCCCCCACCGCCCGCGCTTCGCGCTCCTCCCGCCCCCCCCAGGGGGGCAGTGCGTGGCGATATCCCCTCGAAGGCCGTGTATGGGGACAGACAATCCAATGAAAATGCCTGTCCACAAGATATGAGTTTGAGCGCCACCAGACTCCGGAGAAGAGCCGGACACGGTTTTCTGTTGGCTATAACACTGTCTCCGCCCCCTTGGGAAGAGGAATACTACAGGTGTTCGCGTATAGGGTAGAGGCAGGGGAGGGGGCACGCCCCCTCCCCGCGAGCCGCTTCCCCCAATGGCGATACCCCACGGTCCACTGCATGGGGAGAACCGGGAGAAGAACAGAATCCCAGCTCTCCCCCGGGATACGGCTTCCCATCGGCTATCGCCATGTACTGCCCCCGCCCCCCGGGGCGGGGGAGGAGGCCGAAGGCCGGGCGGGGTGGGGGCTATCGGAAGAGACTTACATGGTAAAGACGGGGCATGCACCCTCCCCGTCCGCCGCGCCCGGCCGGAACCAGAAATAATCCCCACAATCCGGCAGAGCCCCTTGCGAGAGAAACCCGAGCATTTTTCTGCATGCGGAGACGACCACTGATCCGTGAGTCCAATGGATATCCAGGTAATCGGTGTTCGGGATCTTCCCCTGATCCAGCGAGGAGACGATCTTCCCGCCCTGATCTGTGAGAAGGTCGCATTCGAGGACGGGGACATCCTCACCGTCGCCTCGTCCGTCTACTCGAAGGCCAAGGGCTTCACCCGCGAACTCGCCGCCATCACCCCCGGCGCGGAAGCCGTGCGGATCGCGGCAAAGACGAAGGAAGACCCGCGCTTCGTACAGGCGGTGCTGGACTCGTCCACCGACATCCTGCTCGAATACCCGTTCATCCTCTCCGAACTTCCGTCCGGCCACATCGGCGTCCGGGCGGGCGTCGACCACAGCAACGTCGAAGACGGCCGGCTGATCATCCTCCCGCCCGACCCCATGGGCGCCGCCGCCGAGGTCCGGGACGCTATCCGCCGCATCACCGGAAAGGACGTCCGGGTGATCGTCACCGACACCTGCGGGCGGGCGTTCCGGCGCGGCCAGACCGGCATCGCCATCGGCTGGGCGGGTATGACGGCCATCGACGACTACCGGGGCGACACCGACCTCTTCGGCCACGTCCTCGAGATCACCGAAGAAGCGGTCGTCGACGAGATCGCGGCCTTCGCGAACTTCGTCATGGGCGAGAGCCACCAGGGTGTGCCTGCGGTGGTCTTCCGGAACTGTCGGGCGTGGAACGGGCACGACAGCGTCTACTTCACACCCAGGGAAGACATCATCAGGACTGCCTTGAAGGAGAACAAAAAGGATTAGAAGAGGGCATTGAGAACAAAGACTGCCACTCCGGTCACGGCGGTTATCACGACAACGGTTTTCGGGCTGATATGGATGGCCCGGTGATCGTCGCTGTCGTAGTAATTGACCAGGCCGGCAGAGGATACCAGTCTTCCGCCAGATTTCTTCGCCATACTGAAATATTCTCCTTTGCAATATATAAAACAGAGGATCGACCATGCAGGAAGTCTCACCCTACGTCGTCACCGGCCGTGCGCTCCTCGGCGAAGACCTCCGGGAAGAAGACGTCACCATCACCGTCTCAGGGGGGGTCGTCACCTCGATAGAGCCCGCGTCCCGGACGCCCGAGAGGTGGATCGTGCCCGCCTTCTTCAACGCCCACACGCACCTCGGCGACACCGTCGCGATGGATCTCCCCGCCCGGGGCAGCCTCGCCGATCTCGTCAAACCCCCGAACGGCCTGAAGCACAGGATCCTCACAGCGACCCCGCAGGCCGAACTCGTCCGGGGGATGCGGTCGAGCATCTCGGCGATGCTCGCCACCGGGACGACCGGGTTTGCCGACTTCCGCGAAGGAGGGATCGCGGGCGTCGCGGCGCTCCGCGAGGCGGCGGCCGGGCTCGACTGCCGGCCGGTCATCCTCGGCCGCGAAGGCGGGGAGGCGGTGAGCGACGGGGCGGGCATCAGCAGCGTTCACGACGTGGCGAACGCCGAAGAGGTCGTCAGGAATGCGCGGGCGAGAGGGAAACTCGTCGCCTTCCACGCCGGGGAGAGGAACCCGAACGACGTCGACGACGCGCTCGCGTTCGAGCCCGACCTGCTCGTCCACTGCACCCACGCGACGGATGCGCAACTCCACCGGATCGTCGATATGGGGATCCCCGTCGTTGTCTGCCCGAGGTCGAACTGGCTGCTCGGAGTCGCGGCGTCGGCGGCCCACCCGCCTATCGCGCGCATCCTCGAACTCGGGGGAACACTCTACCTCGGGACGGACAACGTGATGTTCGTCCAGCCCGATATGCTCCGGGAGATGGCGTTTACCGCGACGGTATACCGCGCGCCCCCCGAAGAGATCCTCCGCGCCGCGGTCTCGGGGGCCTGGCTGGCGGGGGTGTCCGGATACCTTGAGGAAGGGCAGGAAGCGAATTTCATGGTCATAAATCCGTTAGAAAAAAATATTTCCTTCAGCCGGGATATCAGGACGACAATCGTGAAACGGCTGGATTCTTCATCTATTTGCCAAACAGTTTTAACCATGCAATAGAAACCTGATAAAAAGTATCTGTTCTGCGTGGTGTGTATGTTCCGTAAGATACTTGTTGCTATAGACGGCTCCGAACCGGCCGACCGGGCATTCGAGACAGCTCTCGGCGAGGCCGGCGTATGGAAAGCCGAAATTCACGCTGTGTATGTGGTCGAATCCGGGCTATTTTCTTCCCTTCCCATGGACAACACACTCGAGATCATCTACAGTGTTTTGCAGAAAGAGGGCGAGGATGTTCTTGAAACAGCCCGGAAGAAGGCGGATACGGCGGGCGTTTCGCTGACCACGCATCTCCGGCAGGGGCACGCGGGTTCCCAGATCGTCTCGCTCGCCGAAGAGCTGGGCATCGATCTCATCGTTCTCGGCTCCTACGGGAAGAGCGGTGTCGACCGGCTCCTGCTCGGGAGCGTGACCGACTATGTGGTACAAAACAGTCCCATTACGACAACGGTGGTGAGATCATAACCTCTCTGCAGCAGATGCTCGTCCGGGACTTCATGGTGGCCGACGTTGTCTGCGTCGAGATCCCCGGCAACCGGGACGACGTCCTGCGTATCCTGAAACGCACGGGCATCAGCGGTGTTCCCGTCCTCAAAGACGGCGAGCTCGTCGGCATCATCACCCGAAAGGATCTCCTCCGCAAGGCGGAAGAGACCCAGCTCGGGCTCCTGATGACGCCCGATCCGGTCGTCATCCGGCCGGACGCCCCCATCTCGGAGGCGGCCCAGTTGATGGTGCGCCACAACATCAGGAGACTTCCCGTCATGGATGCCGGGAAGATGGTCGGGCTGATCAGCGTGGCCGACCTCATCGGCGCCATCGCCCAGTTGCGCATCACCCTCCCTATCAGGGACAACTACATCAGCAAGACCTACGCCCTCTGGGAGGAGACGCCCCTCTCGCTCGTCGGGCGTATCCTCGAGATCTCGGGTTACGATGCCATCCCCGTCCTGGTTGAGGACGGCACGCTCACCGGCATCATATCGGAGCGGGACCTCATCAGGCATTCCCGCATCGAGGACGGCGTCGAGGTCAGCGACTTCTCGAACGGCACGGACGACGACGAGTGGACGTGGGAGAGCATCCGGGACATGCACACCATCAGTTACGGAATCTCCCGGATCCAGCTCCTCCCGATCCCCGTGAAGAACGCGATGGTCAAGAACGTCCTCGCCGTTCCCCTGAACGCCGAGGTCGGCGAATGCGCACTGAAGATGCGGCGGGCCCGGGTCGACCAGCTCCCGGTGGTCAACGGAAACAAGCGGCTTGTCGCCATGCTCTTCGACCGCGAGTTGATCAAGGTGCTGCTGCCGGACCAGCAGGCCCTGCGAAAGAATTAAGGGGCAATGTTCATATAATATACAGATGTCTATCCATGTCGTACCGTGACCCGGTACGGCGATAAATTTATGTTTTATGATATCGCTATACGCTTAACCGCTTTTGAGCGAGATAAAGCGTTTTAATGGTTTTAGGGATGCTTCAATGCTTGATACTTCCCAAGAGATTATGAAAGGTACAACCACGGTCGGGCTGATCTTCGACGGCGGCGTGGTTCTTGCAACGGAGATGCGAGCGACGATGGGGAACATGATCGCAAGCAAGCGTGCGAAGAAGATCTACCAGATCACGCCGAGGATCGGTCTCACGACCGCCGGCGGCGTCGGCGACGCACAGCAGCTCGTCCGGATTCTGCAGGTCGAGTGCAACCTCTTCGAGATGCGCCGCGGCAAGACGATGTCTGTCGGTGCTGCGTCGACCCTGCTCTCGAACTACCTGAACCAGAACCGCTACTATCCCTACTACGTCCAGCTCCTGATGGGCGGGTTCGACGACGAGGGGCCGAGCGTCTACTCCGTCGACGCCATGGGCGGGGCGACCCGGGAAGAGGATATCGTCGCCACCGGCTCGGGGTCGCCGTTTGCCTACGGCGTGCTCGAAGACCAGTATCGGCCCGGCATGAAGGAGGACGAGGCGAAAGATCTCGCCGTCCGTGCCGTTAGATCGGCGATGCGCCGTGACTCCGCATCCGGCGAGGATATCATGGTGGTCGTGATCACGAAGGACAAATACGAAGAACAGATCGAGAGCGGGTTGCAGAAACCATCTGCAGCCCGCCCAACACCCTGATATTTTTTTAGGACGATTTTAATGGTTATTGAAGATAAACTCCAGGAGCTTAAGGAGCAGATCAACAAGATCGTTCCCAGCGGGATAACGATCTCGGACGTCGAGTTTGAAGGCCCCGAGCTCGTCATCTACACCGACGATCCGAAACAGTTTGCCGACCAGGCAGACCTGATAAAGATACTTGCGCGCGATCTTCGGAAGCGGATCGTCGTGCGCCCGAACATCCTTGAAGACCCCGAGCGGGCCGCCCAGGAGATCCGGGCGGTCGTGCCGGAGAACGCGGGGATCACCGATCTCTTCTTCGACCCGGAGACCGGCGAAGTCCTGATCGAGGCGGAGAAGCCCGGCGTCGTCATCGGCAAGAACGGGGTAACTCTCCGGGAGATCACGAAACAGATCGGCTGGACGCCGAAGGTTGTCCGGACGCCGCCCATCGAGAGCTCGACGGTGAAGCAGATCCGCACTTACCTGCGGTCGGTCAAAGACGAGCGCAAGGCGTTCCTGAGGACGATCGGCCGCCGTATCCACCGCGAGGTCACGAGCAAAGACCAGTGGCTGCGGGTCACGACGCTCGGGTGCTGCCGCGAGGTCGGCCGCGCCGCGTTCCTGATATCGACGCCGGAGAGCAAGATCCTGGTCGACTGCGGGGAGAAACCCGGCAACATCGCGAACGGGACGCCGTACCTCTACGTGCCCGAGATCTACCCCCTCGACTCGCTCGACGCGGTGGTGCTCACCCACGCGCACCTCGACCACTGCGCCCTCGTCCCCCTCCTCTACAAATACGGTTACGAGGGTCCGGTCTACTCGACCGCGCCGACGCGAGACCTCTCGACGATGCTCCAGCTCGACTACCTGGACGTCGTCCGGAAGGAGACGGACAAGATCCCCTACACCTCGAACGAGGTGCGGACCTACATGAAGCACTCGATCACCCTCAACTACGGCAGCGTGACCGATATCGCCCCCGACGTCAAACTCACCTTCCACAACGCGGGGCATATCCTCGGCTCGGCCATCGCGCACTTCCATATCGGCGAGGGGCTCTACAACATCGCGTTCACCGGCGACTTCAACTACCAGAAGACGAGGCTCTTCTCCCCGGCAGTCTCGTCTTTCCCCCGGCTTGAGGCGCTCTTCATGGAGAGCACCTACGGCGGGTCGAACGATATCCAGCCCCAGAGGAAAGACGCTGAGGATAAACTCTACGAGACGGTCTCGGCGACGATCAAGCGCGGCGGCAAGGTGATCATCCCCGCGTTCGCCGTCGGCCGGTCGCAGGAGGTCATGCTCGCCCTCGAGGAGGGGATCCGGAAACAGAAGATCCCGCCGGTGAAGATCTACCTCGACGGCATGATCAAAGAGGCGACGGCGATCCACACGACCTACCCGGAGTACCTCAACAGCGATCTCCGGAACCAGATCTTCCGCGAAGGGCTGAACCCCTTCCTCTCCGAGGCGTTCGTCCAGGTGGACTCGCCGGCCATCCGGGAGAAGGTGATAACGGGCGACCCCTGCGTCATCATCACCACGAGCGGTATGTTAAGCGGCGGCCCGGTGATGGAGTACCTCAAGGCTCTCGGCCCGGACGAGCGCAACACCCTCGTCTTCGTCGGTTACCAGGCGGACGGGACGCTCGGGCGGCGTATCCAGAAAGGATGGCGCGAGATCCCGCTCGGATGGCGCGAGACGATCGTGATCAACCTCGAGATCGCGACGAGCGACGGGTTCTCCGGCCACTCCGACCGCAAACAGCTGATGAACTACGTCGCCCACCTCCAGCCGCGCCCGGAGAAGATCTTTACCATCCACGGCGACGAGAACAAGACCATCGACCTTGCAAGTTCCATCTACAAGCGGCACCGTATCGAGACGCACTCTCCCATGAACCTTGAGACCTACCGTATGATCTAGGGATGCTGCAGAAACTCCCCGTCCTCCTCGGGATATTCGTGGTGATGGCGCTCTCGAACGCCGTCGTCCCGGTGCTTCCCGATTTTGCCGAGGGGGCGGCGCTGCAGGGCGTGGTCTACTCCGCATACTTTTTAGGCGCGTTCCTCACGGTGCTGCCGGGGGGGATTGCAAGCGACCGGATTGGGAGTGTGCCCCTCATCCGCACCGGGCTTCTCCTGACTCTTGCGAGCGGCGTCCTCATCCTGCTCTTCCCTTCAGGCCTGCCGCTCCTCGTCTTCCGGGTGGTCGAGGGGATCGGTGCCGGGCTCTTTCTCTCGGCGGCGCTCGCGTGGGCGAACTCGCACCCGTCGTCCGGGCAGCTCAGCGGCTACGTCATGGCGGCCCTGAACCTCGGTCTGGTCGTGGGGCTTCTCGCGACAGGCTGGCTCGATGCTGTCCTCGACTCCCATCTTGCGGGGATCGCCCTCTTTACGGTGCTTGCCGTCCCCGCGGCCGTAATGGGGTTCGCCGTCCGGGAGAGCGAACGCGTGGGCTTTGCGAAAGCGGACTTTGCCGGGGTCGTGCGGAACTACTTCTGGCTCTTTGCCGCGGCGGTCGTTCTGGTGGGGATGACCGGGGCGGTGGCGGCCGTCTACCCCGGGTACACCGGGAACAACCCGTCGGTGCTTGCCCTGCAGCTCGCGACGATCAACATCGCGACCATCGTTGCCGTTCTCGTCGCCCCCCGGATCAACTTCCGCCCCGTCCCGACCATCCGGGCCGCCGCAATCCTGATGGCGGCGGCGGTTCTGGCGAGTTACGGTACGCCGTACGCGTTCCCCGTCATCGGGGCGCTCTCGGGCGTGATCATCGTCGCGACGCTCGCGTTCCTCGCGGAGACGAGGATCGAGCAGGGCGTGATGACCGGGCTCTTCAACACCGCATCCTACGCCGGGTTCACCTTCCTCTCCGCCGTTGCCGGGCTGGTCGCCGGGAAAGCCGGGTTCCTGGCTGCATTCATCCTGATGGCCGGAATGGCGGCGGCGGTGGCCGTCCCCATCGGCAGGTGCCGGTGCGAGTACCGCGGGTGACGGAGCGCATATTACCCCTCCGGTCATAGGATCAACCATGAAGATGCTCATCAACGGCGAACGGCGCGATTCGGTCTCCGGCAGGATCTTTCCGGTGCACAACCCCGCAACGGGCGACGTGGTCGGTGAAGCGCCGCTCGGCGGCGAGGATGATGTCGTATCCGCGATCGAGGCCGCCGGGGAGGCATTTCCCGACTGGGCCGCGAAGAGCCCGAGGGACCGGGCGAAGGTCCTCTTCCTCGCCGCAGGGGAGGTCCGGCGCAGGAACACCGACCTTGCGGCGCTCCTGACCGCCGAACAGGGGAAACCCATCCGTGAGGCGGTCGACGAGATCAACGGGTTCGCGAACATCCTCGAGTACTACCACGGCATCTCGGCGGTGCCGCGGGGCGAGTTCGCGAACCTCAAAGGCTACGGCCGCACCACCGTCTGGAGACGGCCGCTGGGCATCTGCGGCGCGATCATCCCCTGGAACATGCCGGCGATCATCATGGGCTGGAAGATAGGCGCGGCTCTCGCGGCGGGGAACACGGTGGTCTTGAAACCTGCCCGGACCGCGCCGCTGACCTGCATGAGGCTCGCGGAGATCCTCGGGGAGGCGGGTCTCCCGCCCGGTGTCCTGAACGTCGTCACCGGGCCGGGGGAGACGGTCGGCCGGGAGATCGCGAGGAACCCGGCTATCCGGAAGGTCTCGTTCACCGGCGAGGTCGAGACGGGGAGGCAGGTCGCTCTCGACGCAGCCCCGGCCTTAAAGCGGCTGACGCTGGAACTCGGGGGGAGCGATCCGATGATCGTCTGTGACGACGCCGATATCGGGAAGGCGGTCGAGGGGGTCATTCGGGGGCGATTCTACAACTGCGGCCAGGTCTGCACGGCGGTCAAAAGGCTCTACGTTGACGAGTCGATCGCAGACGAGTTCGTCCGGCGCCTCACCGCGAGGGTCGAGGAGATCGTGGTCGGGAACGGCATGGATCGCGGTGTCGGGATGGGGCCGCTGAATAACCGGGCGGGGCTTGAGCGGGTCGTTGATGTCGTCGATGCCGCCCGGGAGCGGGACGAAGGGGAGATCGTCGCCGGGGGGCGGGTGCCCGAAGGGGAGCAGTACAAACGTGGCTTCTTCTTCCTGCCGACGCTCGTTGCCGGTGTTTCGCACGACTCCGTCCTCTTCTCCGAGGAGGTCTTCGGCCCGGTGCTGCCGATAGCCGCCGTCTCCGGCCTCGATGAGGCGCTCGAACTCGCGAACAACTCCCGCTACGGGCTCGGGGCGTCGGTGTGGACCAGGAGCGCCGACGTGATCGCCCGGGCGACGGAAGAACTCGATGCGGGGATCGTCTGGGTCAACCAGCACCTGAGGATCCCGCCGGAGGTGCCGTTCGGGGGGACGAAGGCGAGCGGTATCGGCAGGGAGAACGGCAGCCGTGCGCTCGATGAGTACTCTGAGGAGAAGGCCGTCCTGGTGCGGTTGTAGAGCCTGGAATTGCCGGAAAGTCCCGTTTGTCGTCCGGTGATCGGAGATGGCGGTACTCTCCCGGCGCGATCCAGGTTTATGGCCCGTAGTTCACCCGGGCGGTCGAGGTCGGGGTGTCCTGTATCTCGGAGGAGATCTTTGAGGTGCCTGTTCCACAATCAGGGTTCGTATTAAAAATATGGCAATGTTTATATAATCTTGCGAGTATCCTCGTTCTCTCCCAAGGGGGGATGGTAGTATGAGACGATGGATAGCGCTATGCGCATGCATTCTTGCTCTTCTTGCGATGCCGTTTGCCGTAACGGCGGCGGTGATCGGAGACGAGAATGTGACGGAGACGCCCATGGGCGAGACCGGGCAGATGGATAACCAGACCGCGGACATGACGATTGCCGCCTACATCAGCGAGGACGAGAACCTGACAAGGCTGGCGGCAGCAATCTCCGCGGCGGGGCTCTACGATACCCTGAACGGTGAGGGCCCGTACACGGTCTTTGCCCCGAGCAACGAGGCGTTCGACGCTCTCGGGAACGACACCGTGGACCAGCTCATGAGCGAGCCCGACAACCTGACGATGGTTCTCCAGTATCACGTTGTCGAGGGAGAGTACACCTCGGAGAACATCACCGAGATGGCCGGGAACCAGACCGGAGGGGAGAACCAGACTGCCGGAAATGAGTCCGAAGGCGGGGTGCTCGACATCTTCAGCGGGCTTCTCGGCGGCGGGAACGAGACCGCGGGCGAGAACATGAGCACGCTCACGACGCTTGCCGGTGAGGACCTGAACGTCTCCGTCACCGACGGCGAGGTCATGGTCGAGAACGCCACCGTCACCATGGCGGACATCAACACGACGAACGGCGTGATCCACATCATCGACCAGGTGCTGGTGCCCCCCGGCGTGAACCTGACGGCGGCCGGGAACGAGACTGTGACCCCGATGGGTGAGACGACGACTCCGATGGGTGAGGCGACAACACCGATGGTCGAGAACCAGAGCGGCCTGGTTGGCGTTGTGCAGTGATGCAGAGCGGCAGGCGCCGCCGGCCTGCCCCCTCCGGACCGGCCGTCGGGTTTCGTCCGGGCTGCACCACCTCTTTATTTTTACCTGCAGGACGTCCTGCGGAGGCTGCCGGATTGTTCCTCCCGTCTGACCGGGCTCTGGAGCGCTCCGAGCACGAATCGCAGACCTTCCCGTGAATCGTTTCCTTCTCCTTCCGGCGATGGGATGATGCCGTCATGTGGGGGGATGGCAAGATGATTTGCCCCGATGCAGGGCGTGATTTTTTCATAATGTCGTCTGAGCGGTTTTATGGTAATATTTTTATATTACCCGACTCATTCCCCCTGCTCGTAAGGGGGGATATGTATGAGACGACCTGTATTGTTCGGTTTGTGCATCGTCCTTCTCCTGTCGATCTCCGCTGCAAGTGTGGCGGTCTCGATTGGAGGAGGCCCTGTCGAACTGGACCCTGATGTGACTGTGAACATTACACCGGTAAACGGCACCGAACCGTACGAGGTGCCGCAGGCGACAGTGCTTGGAGCACTTGATGCCGCCTCGATCCTCGGACAGTTTGAGTATCAGATTGCTGAAGACCTGCCTTTGGAAGAGGGAAATCTCAGCGTTCTATCTATTACGGGTATCGAGAACGAGATTGTGAACGGGACGCCGAACAACTGGACCTACTGGGTGAACGGCGAGCAGGGCACGACCGGGCCTGCGGTGACGAACGTGACCGACGGGGACAACCTGACCTTCTCCTATGGGCCTCCGGAACACACCTTAGAGAATGCCGCGTATACGTTGACGCTTAACGTGACCGTTCTTGAGGCGGCTGTGACGCCGACTCCGACGGTGAATGTGACGCCGACTCCGACGGTGAATGTGACGCCGACTCCGACGGTGAACGTTACTCCTGAGCCCACTCCGATCGTCGAAGCGAACGTCACCATCGATGAACCCATGGAGGGTGCCAGCATCCCCGCCGGGAACGTCACGGTGAGCGTGAACGTCACGAACTTCACGCTGGTGGAGCCGACCGGGCAGGAGAACGCGCCGGGCGAGGGGCACCTGCACTACTACCTCGATGCTCCGATACCGACGAATGAGAGCGAACCCGCCATCCCGCCGACCGGCGGTTATGTCATCTCAACGAACCTCTCCCATACCTGGGAGAACGTGACGGCGGGCGAGCACAACCTCTCGGTCCAGGTGGTCAATAACGACCACACGCCGCTCATCCCGCTTGTTGTCGATCAGGTCAACGTGACGGCCACCGAAGAAGCCAACGTT
>NZ_FMID01000029.1 GCF_900095385.1 Methanoculleus chikugoensis | reverse complement strand
ACTTTCTTTTTTTAGCAACAGTTCAGATCGCTCATAATTTTCAAGAGATAAAAAACGGTGGAAAATTACTCACTGAAAACCAATCGATATCTCTCTTAAGAGATCTGATACGGCTATGTAAACATGCAAAAGAAAACAATTTAATTCCGATGGTTGATGAAGGATCGTTTATTCTGGCGACAACTGACGACATATCTATCATCATTCCATTATTCATTGCAAATCGATTTAACTACAAAAATCATGAATACTTACATTCAAACAGATCACTTCTCAAAATTGTATATCGATTTGCAACCGGCATCAACATTGAAGAAGAACCATCGAGATTAAAGGGAAACGATATCCCCCTACCACATAAATGGAACCCAGATATAAGTGAAAGATTTTCCCTTTTTTTGAAAACAGAGCTGCTAAAGAATAATCAAATAGAATCTTCATTAGAAACGCTTGAACATAGTCTAAAAAAGGCATTATTTGACCAGCACATTAGTTTAGAATTACCACATATCCCACAATCGTTAGGAGAAGCAGATGAATGCTGTCTTTCGAAACCACGGGGTCTGGCAAAAGTTGCTGGAATGAAGAAACTTAAGGAACTACTATTAGAAGAGGTAATTCACCCTATCCTGAACCCAGAGATCTACAAGTTATATCAGGTAAACATTCCGAACGGAATTCTTCTCTACGGCCCGCCGGGTTGTGGGAAAACGTTCATTTCAAGACAATTAGCTGAAGAATTGAATCATTACTTTATTGAGATTTCTCCCTCGGAAATAGCAAGTCCGTTCATCCATGATAGCGTCTCGAAAATACGTGACATATTCAATGACGCTGAACAGCATGCTCCATCTATCATCTTTATTGATGAGTTCGAGGCTTTTGTTCCACCTCGTTCGTTGTTAGGGGGTCATCAACAATTCAAATCAGAAGAAGTGAATGAATTTCTCTATCAACTCAATGAATGTTCAAATAAAGGAATAGTTATACTCGCTGCAACAAACGAACCGGATAGGATTGATCCCGCCATATTAAGGACTGGGAGATTTGACAAGTTGATCTATGTCGAACCCCCAGATCTTGAGGCGCGGATAGAACTTCTGAAGGTATATTTAAAGGGCCGACCACAAGATCCGCTCAATTTAGAGGGCATCGCTCTCGAGCTCGACGGATATTCATGTAGTGATGTGAAATATATCCTTGATGATGCAGCGCGAGCTGCAATGAAAGAAGGGTTGCCCATAAATTGTGATCATATAACAGATTCTATCAAGCGTAATCCATCCAGTTTATCAATGGAAATGTCTTCCAGATACGATAACATCCAACAGAGAGGGGTTGCCCCAAGGCCACGATATCCTAAGTAACTGAGGTAGCGTAACGAATCTTCTGTAAAATTGAATTGGCCCTGGATCCAACCTAGATTTGGACAAAGGAGAAACAGGGCCATGGATCCCTTAGCGTTAATCGAAGATTATCTTTCCGATCAGGAGAATGGCATGAAGAACCTCATCACCGGGTTCCTCAACCAGGTGATGCTCGCAGAGGCCCTCCAGCAGACCAGAGCTGATTCATACGAGCGAACCGGCGCGCGAAAGGCGCATCGGAATGGCTACAAGGACTGATCCCTCAAGACCCGATATGGGGAGACAGTCCTCCGAAAACCTCAGTTCTGCGAGTTCCCGTTCGAGATGCAGATCTTCGGGCGCTATGCCCGGGTGGAGAAAGCTCTGGTGAACGCAATCGTAGAATCCTACTTCCAGGGACGTCAGTCGAGAGAATCTCCGATCTTCGCTGAGTTTCGACGAGAAAGATCCAGGAGATCGTCAGTCATCTAGGGATCGACCAGCTTTCTCCGGCTTCGGTCTCCCGGATGGCCAAGGATCTTGACGACTAGGTTCAGGCATTCCTCCTGCGGCCGATCGAACAGGCTATCCCGTATCTCTTCGTGGATGCCCCCTACTACAAAATCCGGGACGGAGCACGGTACGTCACCAAGGCGGTCCTGGTAGTCGCCGGGGTGCGCGAGGATGGTTACCGGGAGATTCTGGGTGCGAGAGTCACCGATTGTGAGAACGAAGAATTCTGGTCGGGACTGTTCGAGAACCTCAAAGAACGGGGACTCACCGGGGTTCAACTGGTCATCTCTGATGGGCATACCGGCATCCAGAAGGTGGCTTCAGCCGCCTTCCTCGGTGCATCCTGGCAGATGTGTCAGGTTCATTGTACCCGCGCCGTCTTGAGGAATATTCCCCGGAAACACCAGAAGGAGGTTGTAGAGGGGCTGAAGGAAGCGTATGGGAGTGAGCAGAGACTCCAGGATCTTGCCGATGACCTGAATGCCCGGGGATACCGGAAAGCAGCCAACACCATCGAGCGATTTCTCTCGGGGCTCATGAGTTATACGGCATTCCCAAAACCGCACGGGAAACGGCTCAGAACGACGAACATGGTGGAGCGGGTCAATAGGGAACTGAAACGGAGAACCAAGGTTGTAGGCGTGTTCCCGAACGAGGCATCCCTTCTCCGGCTGGTCGGATCCATCCTGATGGACATCAACGAGGAGTGGGTTATCGGCAGAAGGTATTTGACGATGGAGAAGGAATGATCAAGCAAGGAGACAGGGCTCAGGCAAATTACAGAAGATCTGAGACGTTACCGTAACTGAGTCGATTACCCAGGCAACTCATAAAGTGGATGACAATAGTTTATTTGTCCAAATTGTTACCAAACGACCGATTTCCCTTTTTGAAACCCTGTTCCAGTCATGGTGGAAATGGAAACTATATCCCCACGCCCTGACCGGATGGTCGCGCCCCGACTACTAATGGGGGGGAACCGAACCCAGATTTCTTATGCAGTGGAACATAGAGATCACAACAGGGAAAACCTCTCTCCAAAATGCGGTACTCAAAGCCACACTCTATCCAGCCGCATTCGGCCTTCGAGATGATGGGCTTATCTTATCAGAGCAAGCCCTATTCACGGATATCAGAGATTTTAGGGATGACCCCCACAAAAGCAAGTTGGGGATTAAACAAAGCCATTCTCCAGAAACTTTTACTGCGGAATTGTGACCCCGGCCTCATGTGTTTATTGAATACTCGATTGAATTTGATCTCTTATCTCCTTAATGTCTTGATCAAATTCTATTGCTAAACCCCTATCTAATGCACACACAGCATTTTGATAATTCGTGAGTGCTGTAAATGTCATTCCACCATTATTCTGCGTATCAGCGAGTTGTGAATACGCCATTCCCTTATTACACCATACATGAGCGAGTTGTGAATTAATTTCGAGTGCTCTCTCAAAACAATCAAGTGCCTCAACTTCTTTATTTGTCTCAAGTAAAGTTAGGCCTTTGAAATTCCAAGCATCAGGATCATTCGGTACAATCTCTATTAATCGATCAAATGCAGCAAGAGCTTCTTCCAATCGTCCCAAATGCCTTAGTGCTCGCCCTTTCTGCAACCAAGTCATCCAATTATTTGGATCGATCTTAAGGGAATTGTCAAGAGTATTTATTACTTCGGATTGTTCGTCTTTAACAGCAGTGACGCCGGAAATACATTTTTCAATAGATCGGACGAGATTTCCATCTTCATGCATATGATCGAGAAAGTAAGGGAGGTTAACTGCATTCCAGTGGTCACGGGCGCTTAGACTGAACCAAGGACCTTTATCATCAAATATCCTAATTTTTCCATCGGACGTGTTATGTCCCCGATAATTATCCCAGGACAAATGCTTATGTTTTCCCTCTTTCGTCACCAAATCTGTAGTACCTAACAGTTTCGATGATAACGAGATTAGGCCTTTTGATACAGGGTTGTAACTGAAATCCTTATAAAATCCTGTAAAATCAATAGCAATATCAGATATGTATATCCTTCGCCCAGATTCAAAATCCTGAATCATCTTATTAATCAGAGGGATCTGAACTAAATGGAACAGCCTACTAATAATCTCATCAAATCTATTTCGGATTTTATCGATACCAAACCAAGTTTTATCAGCGCATTCAATCATCATAATTCTTTCATCAGAAGAGGAAACACATCTCGATGAGGAGTTAATAGGACAATTGTCACTTCCAAATCTCAACCAAATTGCATAAGAACGAGTCGTTGGAACTCCATTAAAACTTTCTTCGAGTATGCCGTATTTAATGCCAGTGACATCTTGTATTTCATAACATTGGTCTTTAAAAGAGATCTGATTTTTAGAGATATTCAGATCATATTTTCCTATCTTTTCATAATATTCCGCAAATTCTTCGAATTCATGGGCATCGTTTATAACTTTAGATATTACTGCTAAATCTTCATTTATCTTCATTAAAACAGGCATATCTTTAGCATAAACCTTTGCTTCCTCTAAAATAACAGCTGCTAATTCGGAAGATTCAATTTCATTATGATAACATATAGCAATATTCCGAAGACAGAAAGCGATTTTTTCTCGTATATTCTTTGATAAATCAGAACTTTCTCCCGCTAACCGCAACAATTCTTCAGCTTTATTTAATGTGCTCATCTTAAATGATTCTAAAATCCGATCGATACCTGTCTTTTTCTCAGAAATGGAGCATGATGATTCCCAGTTTTCAGAAACTAATCTATTTACCTCATCGAGACTTTCTATCAGTTTCTCTTCCAGAGGTGCGAGAATATCATATTCGATTTCAGAGACTACTCGGGGAGGAATATTAGATGTGCGGATCAACTCAAGATGTCGCTGAAAAATATCCTCTGAGTTCGTAGCTATTGCTCTCTTCATGCAACTGACATTTGGCTTTACTAACATTCCCCAAATGTCGGTTTTTAGTGAGTTAAAATCATCAAGCGTAGCGAGAGGTTCAAAGTCAGACCGTTGTTCGATCTCCTCAAAAAAAACCCAATATCTCTCATCTTTAAAGAGTTTCGCCCATCGCTCAAAAATACGCGCCCATTGTTTAGTATTCTCTGCGTTTATATCCTGTTTAAGATAGTATGCATGACAGAGAATCGCAAGATTGATTGATGCTGACAATTCCTCAGATGTACTCCATACACTTATTGCATCAGTATATTGGCCTTTTTTTAATTTATCAAGAGCTTCAGCATCATTTTGATTAACGTTAATAAACCAAAAAAGCCTCTCACTAATGCGCAACCTTGGTGTTTCAATACAGTTTTGTGCATCACGAAGTGATCTTTCATCCCTTGGAATTCGATTCAGGAAGTCCAGTGGATCAGATATTAGAATCGGAGCGCCTAACTTCGCCCGAGTTTTTGAAGCCTGTTGAGCACTCTTTATTTCTTTTTTATGAGTATTGCTTTCAACTCCAAAAATCCTGAATGCATTAGTGTCATACATTGTTGAAATTTCTTCCTTACTGGTAGGGTGTGTTAACGACGCTGGATTTAATTTCATGGGTTGTTCAGGTCCTCGTTTAACGTCGAAAGCAGCTTCACAATTCTTACAATACAAAGGGGGACTTTCATCCCACTCGTGTGGGATCCCACACTTAGGACATTTTAAAATATGGAATACCATTGAGTGTCTATTGACCTACTTTGCGATAAATATTTAGATAGGGAAAGGTCTTCAAGTAGAGGCGCGCAGATATACACCCTTGATATTCACTCTCAAATAGTGTACTGATCTTCTGGTTCCCTTTTCTTGTTCCCTTTATCTCTACCAGGACGCTTTCGGCGCGGTTTACAATTAGATTCACATTCACTCCCATTTCCATCTTGGAATTTTTCTGGCTTCTCAAACTTCAGGCGCTCTATCCACCGTTGCTCGCATTTAACGATGCAAAAACTCCACCTACCTTGGATATGCGTCGTTACGCGAGGCCATTCAGGTATTCTCATACTCCAGATACCCTTGCTTCTAGGCAGCAAGAACACCAATACGCTCCAAACAAACCGGAGAAACCCGGAGGTACTTCTCATCAAACGATCTCTATCGTCCCCCGGATGCCCTCCAGAGCACCGGGGATCAGTTCTTTTGCCATGCACCACCCGGCCCGGGGGTCGTCTTTATGGAAGATGCCGAACATCCACGATGCGCAAAACCCCAGTCCATGATAGGTCTCGGATTCGCCGCAGAGGAAGACCGCGGTATATCCCATCTCGCGGGCGATCTGGAAAGCCCGGTCCATCATGGCGCGGGCGATGCCCTGCCGGAACCGGTCCGGGCGGACGCTGATCGGGGATAGCACCAGGGAGGTGACCGGGCCGTCGTTCGTGGCAATTACGGTTGCATACAACACAATCTGTCCTACTATGCTACCTTCTGCATCCTCCGCCACCAGCGAGAGTTCGGGGATGAACGTCTCCTTTCCTCTCAGTTCGTTCAGGTAATCCGCTTCGGTTCCATCCGAATGGGCGGTTGTGGCAAACGACCTCTTTACGAGTTGATAGACGTCCTCATAATCCGCCGGCCGCTCCTGCCGTATCGTGTACATACTAATCCCCCGGGATCAGCAGCCGACCTCAAGGACCATGTTTGCGGTCTCCAGTCTACCGTAATCGCCCTCGCCGTACCGCTCCAGGTATGTTCCGTAATAGTCAGCGGGATCAAAGTCATTACGCCGCCGAAAGCCGCACTTCTCGTACGCCCTCACGGCGCGGGAGTTTTTCACCCACGGCCGGATGATGAAGGTTCGGATACCGTGCTCTTCGACCAGCCGGTCTATCAGCATCGCTATCACGGCGGAGCCGATGCCTCTCCCGGTATATTTCTCTGAACGGAGCCACATATCGAGCTCCAGGTTCTCTATCCGCCCATCGTTGTGCGTATGCGAGATCGTCCCGACGATCTCGCCCTGATACCGTATCAGCAGATATTTGCTCTTGCCGGGAACGCTACCGAAGAACTGCTCTTCCTCGTCCCTCAACTCGGACCAATCAAAATCATCCTTCTTCTCGAGCATGGACCGCCAGATACCCGGGTCCTCAAAGGCCATCTCATAGATGAAGCGCCTGTCTGAAGGTTCGGCGTATAGTAGCGTAGTCCCGTCTCTCTCGATGTAGATTCGCCGGTCTATGGTATCCTCTCTTGCCATCGGCTATATCCCTTTGCGGCAGCGGGCGGAATATATCTTGCTACCGGGGCGGGCAGTTCCTCGACTGTTCTGGATACGTGTAGATCTGAATCACTCTTCAACGAGAGGGGAGGGGCGTGTGGCTCCACAAGAGCGCATCTCGCACCCTACGAGGAAGGCGCCCCGCCCAGCAGCCCCTGGAAGAATCCCACGATCAGGTCGAGTATCGACGGCGAGGACGCATTCGGCCCCTCCGTCCCGGCGCCCCCTTCCGCGGCATAGAAAGCCGCCACATCTTCTTTCCCGAGACCGCGCAGGGCCTCGATATGCCCGACCGCCGCGGCGGCGATCGTCTCGTGATCGACGCCCCGCGCCCACGCCCCCATCACCGTTTCGGACGGGCGGAGCGTCGAGTTCTCGACGCCCAGAACTGCGTAGAGGCCGGGAAGCGACGACGCCTCCACCGTCACCGCATCCCCATCGGGCCGGATGGCGATCACCGGGTCGGAGACGCCCACCGAAGGCACCTCCTGGCCGCCGGCAAGCGCGTAGGCGTGGAAGGCGAAGAGGTCCGGGTTCGACGTCAGGTTGGTGACCAGCCGCTCCTCGGCAAGGGTGAGGTCTTCAAGCGTCAGTCTCCCGGTGCGGGTAGCGACCGAGAACTCCCAGACACCGCGTTCCCCGTCCCCGAGGGATCGGACCTCACGGGTCCGGGTGATCTCGTAGACCCCGGTCTCGTCTGGCGGCGGCACCAGGACGACGTAGGCCGGGTCATCCTCCGTGATCGTCACGTTCCTTGCCTCCACCGTCACGGTGACGGTGAACGTCTCCCCCTCAAAGACCGCGCGTGGGTGTCGCCCGCCGAGACGCATCGCCGAATCGAGGAGCCAGTCGAGGTTCGCTATCTCCACCCCGCTCCGGGTGAGAGCGACGTCTTCAGGGGTCCGGTCGAGGATCACCCCGATACCCCGGACAAAGAGACCTTCGTGCGGCGCGACGGCTCCAGTCGGTACCGCGGCCCCGTTCTCCTCCGCGGTATACGGCGAGGAGGGGTTGACGAGGTTATGGCCGCTCTGGACAAGCGGACGATCGTGGGAGTAGTGCGCCTTCGCCATCGTCGCGCCCGGCCGCGGCGGGGCATACCGTTCAAGGGTCGGTTCCGGGTTCGTCTCCTCCTCCGCATCTTCATCGTCGGCGAGGTCATCATCGATCTCGTCACCCGGGTCGTCGAGGGTAACGTCGGTCTCCGTCCCGGTGGGCTCAGAGATCTCTGTTGTATTCAGGGATGGGCCCTCCGCATCGGCGGTATCGTTGCCGCTTGCAACCGTCTCCCCGGTAAAATCCGACAGGGTCGATGTGTCCGGGGAAGATGTGGAGGTTGCCGGAACCGTCTCCGTCGAATCCGCTGCCTCTTCGTGTGGCGGCGGGGCATCCCCGGTAGCAAGGGAATCGGGCTCCCGCTCCTCGACGGTTTTCTCCTCCCCCTCATCAGGCGCCGGACTCACCGCAGGCGTGACCGGCACTTTATTGGCAACGGGCTTCTCGCCCGGTAGATCGACGGTGCCGTTCTCGTCGGACCCGGCGAGAGCAACTGTGAGAAGGGCGGTCATGAGAATACAGAGCACCAGGGCCCCGACAATGAGAAGGTATCCTCTCAACGATACCACCCCGGGCATACGGGAACCCCACGCACCCCGATCACCGGTTCTGCCGCAGGCGGCACGGGGCTCACTACCCGGCCGGGAACTCCGTTCATGGGAGTCTCATGGAGCACACGCCGATATAAATAATTTACTGGCGGGAGCGCGCTCGAAACCCCCCTGCAAATCGCCTGGGGGGAAACTGCCTACCTGCCGGCCGGGATATTGCCGGACGACGGTAAAAAAAGTTTTCAGGCAGAATCGTTCTGCATCAGCTGGACATCGGCGATGTCGTGCTGCCGCTGTGCGAGAACTTTCGCCTTGAAGATATTCTTCCCCGCTTTGCCGATGGCAAGGCCCCGGTCCTCGTCCCGGACCTCGATGAGGGCGACCTGCTGGTCCTCCTCGTCCGTATCGAAGTCGATATCGGTGACCTGAGCGGGCAGGAAGCAGTTCCGGAGGAACTGGCCGGGGTCGGCGGAGTATTCCACGACCTCGATACGCTTCCCCATCACGTCGGAGGCCTTCTTGATGCTCGACCCGCCCTTCCCTATAGCGAGTCCCATATCGCCGGGATTGATCACGAAGATGATCCGCTCGTTGCGGTTATCGACGATGCAATCGCGGCTGCCTGCGCCGGTAAGGCTCTCGAACTGGGAGATAAGGCGCATGCACTCCTCAGTCAGCGTGACCTGTGGCATCGTCTACACTCTCGCAGCATTCAGGATATCGGATTCGCCCGGCTCGATCACGGCGAGCGCACTGACGACGTACGGTCTGCCGCAGGCTTTCCCGAGCTGGACGCTCGAACCTTCGTAGACGTAGACCGGGATATCGATCTCATTCACCAGATTTTTAACGGATTCCGGGCTGTTCCTGGCCACCACAATAAGTTTGGCCTTGCCTTCTTCGATGGATTCCTGGGTCTTGTTCCGGCCCAGGAATACGGTACCAGTCTTCACGGCTTTGCGTAGTGAAGCATTAAAGTCCATTATGATTTCTCCTAGATTTTCAGGTTCATGGGTTTTGCGATGAGTTTCACATCGCCGGTGCCAAGCTGGATAGGCTGACCCACGATCACGTTCTCGGTGACGCCGTTTAATTCGTCCACCTCGTTCGCGATTGCAGCATCCAGCAGATGGTTGACCGTCACTTCGAATGCAGCCCGGGAAAGGACACTCTCTTTCTCACCGGCGATGCCGTGACGGCCGATCTGCTTGACCTCGCCGTCCATGCACATCATATCCGCGACGAGCATGATATGACGGACATCGACGCTGATACCCTGTTCGTTCAGGGTACTTAAGGCCTCCTGGATGATCGCATTCCGGCCGGCCTCGATACCGAGCACATCGGCGATCTCGCTGATGTTGTTGCTCCGGGTGCGGGAGATGTCGACTCCTTCGACTTCGAAGACATCTTTTAGGTTGGAGCCCTCAGTATAAAGGATATACTCTCCGCCCTCCTTTCTGACGACGACCCGCTCGATATCGTCGATACCCTGGACGATGACATGCCTGACGTGCTCCGCGAGCTGGAAGAGGTTCTGGTAACTCTCCTGGTTCTTCGGCGTGAACGTAAGCGAGACACTCTTCGGGTCGCCTTCAACGTCAAAGTCGCGGAAGTGCCGCTTCTCGCGGATCTTTCTCGGTGCCGTCTCAAGGATCTCGTCGATCGAGATTTTGCGCCGGTCGCAGACCGCCTTGTTCAGCATGACGAGAACCTGCATGTTCTCCATGTCGATGGTGATATCCCCGAACTCGTGAAGCGGCGCGGCCTCGATCTGCCAGCTCACCTTACGGGCGCGGTCGCGGTTGAACGCCCAGTCGTCCAGCAGGTAGACCGCCATCGTGGGGGTGCTCGGCTCGCGCCGGGCGTCCATGATCTCGATCAGGCGGGGGAGACCGAGGGTAACGTTGATCTCGGCCACACCCGCGTAGTGGAACGTACGCATCGTCATCTGGGTGCCGGGCTCGCCGATCGACTGCGCCGCCACGACACCGACCGCCTCGCAGGGCTCGATCCGGCTCTTCTGATACTCTGAAAAGACCATCGCGAGTATCTGCTCGAACTGCTCCTCGGTGACGTCCCGGTCCGTGAGACTGGCCTTGAGGTCCTCCTGCGTCCGATAAGGCAGATCGAGGGCATCGATCCGCTGCTCCATATCGCTGTTCATTTGACCTCCTCCTTGAGCACGCTCTCAACGATACCTTTCACGTCCACCGGGGCGCCGTAACTGCTCCTTGCGGGGTCGGTCCCGTCCTCGCCGTAGCGGAACTGGATGATCCGGCCGCCCGTCGTCCGGACGGTGCCGTCGTACGCCACCTTGAGGTCCTGCAGGGCGTTGATCATCCGCCGCTGGAGATACCCGCTCTGCGATGTACGAACCGCAGTGTCCACAAGACCTTCACGCCCACCGATGGCGTGGAAGAAGAACTCAGTGGGGGAGAGCCCGCTCTTGTAACTGTTGGCGATGAACCCGTGCGCCTCGGCACCGCGGTCGTTGCGCCGGAAGTGCGGCAGCGTCCGGTCCTCGTAGCCACGCATGATCCGCTCGCCACGAACCGACTGCTGCCCGAGACACCCGGCCATCTGCGTCAGGTTCAGCATCGAACCCCGGGCGCCCGAGACCGCCATCACCACGGCGCTGTTGTCCATACCGAGGTGCCGGCCGGCGATCTCACCGGTGCGGTCACGGGCCTTGCCGAGCACCTGCATGATCTGCATCTCGAGCGTCTCTTCAAGCGTCCGGCCCGGCATCGGTTCGAGCTGCCCCTCGTTGTAGATCTTGATCCGGCGCTCGACGTCGCTGATGGCGCCCTTGAGCACCTCATCGATCTGGCCGTACTCGGTCTTGGTCAGGTCTTCGTCGTCGATACCGAACGAGAATCCTTCGAGCATGATGCCCCGGATCGAGAGCTTGGTCACGTCGTCGATGAACCGGGCAGCCCGCTTCATGCCGTGCTGCCTGATGATCCGGTGCAGGATCTGGCCGTCGAACGCACCGATCCCCTTCTTGTCGATGGTTCCGGAGACCAGTTCTCCGTTGACGATCCGGATGAACGCATCGTTCTCGCACATCTCCTGCTTGCAGGTCTCGCAGTTCTGGCACGACGAGGCCCGGAAGACCATGTTCAGGTTGTCGGGGAGAACGAGCGAGAAGACCTGCTTGTTCGTCCAGAGGGGGTTGCCGTTCTCGTCCATCCGGTCCGGCTCGGGCAGGTGCTCGAGATCCAGGTGCTGGGTGAGGTAGAGCACGCCCTCCCTGGTGAAGTGCTGAATCCGGTGCGTCAGGAGGAAGATACCCGAGATATGGTCGTGGATGCCCCCGATGATCGGGCCGCCGGTCCTCGGCGAGAGGATGTTCGACGAGACCGAGACCAGGATCTCGGCCTCGGCCCGCGCCTCCTCGGTCTGCGGGATATGCAGGTTCATCTCGTCGCCGTCGAAGTCGGCGTTATAGGGCGGGCAGACGGCCGGGTTCAGCCGGAAGGTCTTCCCGTCCATCACGACGACCCGGTGGGCCATGATGCTCATCCGGTGCAGCGAGGGCTGCCGGTTGAAGAGGACGATATCGTTATCCTTCAACTGCCGCTCCACCGTCCAGCCCGGTTCGATCATCTCGGCAACCGTCTCCAGGTTCGCGTCCGAGAGACGCATCCTCCGGTTGTCCGGCCGGATGGCGTAGTTCGCACCGCAGGGCGACCGGGTAGTAGGGCGCTCCGGGCCGTTCAGGACGTACTGCCGCATCTCCTCGAGGTTGAACTGGGTCACCCGGATCGGAAGCGTCATCTCGTTTGCGATGGCGAGCGGGATGCCGACCTCGCCGATGGAGAGGTTCGGGTCGGGGGAGATGACCGTACGGGCGGAGAAGTTGACACGCTTACCGGAGAGCGAGCCGCGGAACCGCCCTTCCTTCCCCTTGAGGCGCTGCGAGAGGGTCTTTAAGGGTCGGCCGCTCCGGTGCCGGGCGGGCGGACATCCCGCCACCTCGTTGTCGAGGTAGGTGGTGACGTGGTACTGCAGGAGTTCCCAGAGATCCTCGATGATCAGCTGGGGCGCGCCGGCGTCCTGGTTCTCCTTGAACCGCTGGTTGATCCTGATGATATCCACGAGTTTGTGGGTCAGGTCGTCCTCGGACCGCTGCCCGTTCTCGAGGATGATCGAGGGGCGCATCGTGACCGGCGGAACCGGAAGAACCGTGAGGATCGTCCATTCCGGGCGCGCGACGTCCGGGTTGACCCCGAGAGCCCGGAGATCGTCGTCCGGGATCCTCTCGAGGCGCGCCCGGATGTCTGCCGGGGTCAGTTTGTGCTCGACCTTCCGCCCCTCCTCCACGAAGACCTCGGAGAAGGTGGTAGGTTTCTCGAAGTTGATCTTGAGCTGCTGCTCCCCGCAGTGGGGGCAGACCCGCTCTTTCTTGATGTCCTTCTCGGAGACGAACTCGCCCGCGAGCTCGCTGTCCTCGGGGCCGATGATCTTCTCGACCTCTTCGGACGTCATCAGCAGCCGGGAGCACGACCTGCAGGTCACCCGGAGCAGTTTCCGGATCAGCCGGGTGTACCCGACGTGGATGACGGGCTTTGCGAGCTCGATGTGCCCGAAATGGCCCGGACAGTCGGCCGCCTTCTGGTCACAGGTCTTGCACCGGAGACCGGGGTCGATGACGCCCAGGTTCAGGTCCATCAGACCCTGCGGATAGGGAAACCCATCGTCGTCGTAGGTGTCCGCCCAGATGATCTTTCGAACGCTCATCTTGCGGATCTCCTTCGGGGAGAAGAGCCCGAACTCGATCCTTCCAACACGTTTTGGACTGGTCATAGTTTGATTGTGCCCCCTCTCTTACACCATATCGTCGAGTCTCAGGCGGGGAGCAATGCCCATACTCTTCATCTCGTCGAGGAGGAGCTTGAAGGCGTAGCTCATCTCGACGGGGTAGATATCGGTCTCGCTGCCGCAGGCAAGGCACCGCGTCACCTTCCGTTTCCGGTCGACCATCGCCACCATACCGCACTTCGCGCAGACCCACTGGGTCACCTTGTCCGACTCGTCGAGGAGACGTTCTTTCAAGGCCATGGCCGCACCGTGGCCGATCATCACGTCCCGCTCCATCTCACCGAACCGGAGACCGCCCTCGCGGGCACGCCCTTCGGTCGGCTGGCGGGTGAGCACCTGCACGGGACCGCGCGACCGCGCGTGCATCTTGCTCGATACCATGTGATAGAGCTTCTGGTAGTAGATGACACCGACGTAGATATCGGCCGCAAACTGCCGGCCGGTGGTGCCGTCATACATGACTTCGCGGCCGTTGTGCGCAAACCCGAGCTCCTTGAGCGAATTCCGGAGGTTTGCCTCGCGCTCGCCGCGGAACGCGGTCGCGTTGATCCGGCGGCCCTCGAGCGAGCCGACCTTGCCGCCCAGCATCTCGAGCATGTGCCCGATGGTCATACGGCTCGGGACGGCGTGGGGGTTGATGATCAGGTCGGGCGTCATGCCCGACTCGGTGAACGGCATATCCGCCGATGGCTGGATGAGCCCGATGACGCCCTTCTGACCGTGCCGGGACGCGAACTTGTCGCCGACCTCCGGCACCCGGAGGTCACGGGTCCTGACCTTCACCAGCCGCGAAGAGTTCTCGCCCTCGGTGATGATGACGGTGTCCACGATACCGTGCTCGTTGCTCCGCATCGTGACCGAGGTGTCGCGCCGCTTCTCGACGGCGATGAGCTCGCTCGTCGGCTCTTCGAGGAACCGCGGCGGGGAGGTCTTCCCGATCAGCACGTCTTTCTCGCGGACGACCGTCTCGGGATTGATGACGCCGTCGACGTCCAGGTTCGCGTAGAACTCGGCGCCGTGCGCACCGGAGACCTCTTCGTCCGGGATCTCGATCCGGTCGACCTGGCCGCCGGGATAGCGCCGCTCTTCGCCGTCGTAAGTGCGGAAGAAGTGCGACCGCCCGAGGCCGCGGTCGATGGAGGCCTTGTTGATGATCAGCGCGTCCTCGATATTGAACCCTTCATACGAGATGATGGCAACGACGAAGTTCTGGCCTGCGGGCCGGTCGTCGGAGCCGATCGCATCCGAAGTCTGGGTGAAGGTGAGCGGCTTCTGGCCGTAGTGGAGCATGTGCCCCCGGGTGTCGGGCCGGAGTTTCATGTTTGCCGTCCCGAACCCGAGCGCCTGCTTGACCATCCCGGCGCCCATGGTGACACGGGGACTGGCGTTGTGCTCGGGGAACGGGACGTGCGCCGCACCGATACCCAGGATGAGCGAGGGGTCGATCTCGAGGTGCGTGTGCTCGGGAGTGAGATCCCCCTCGTTGATCGCGATGAAAAGATCCTCCTCCTCTTCGGCGTCGACGAACTCGATAGCGCCCTTCCGCACCACATCCTCGAAGTTAATCTCGTTGTTTCGGAGACGCTCGATGTCGTCGTCGCTCACCTGCACAACGCCGTCCTTGACCACGATCAGCGGCCGGCGCGCCCTGCCGCGGTCGGTATGGATGATGACGTCGTTGTTGAATTCCTTGTAGGATACGTTGACCTCGGAGGAGATCTCGCCGCGCCGGCGCATCTCGCGCATCCGCTCGACCAGTTCCCGCGGGTCGTCCACGAGCCCGATAAGGGCTCCGTCAACGAAGACACGTGACTGTCTCATGCCGTCTCTCTCCGGAGGGCGATGACGCCCATATCATACAGAATGTTCTTCACTTCCTCTTCGTTCATGACGCCCTTGCTGATCTCGACCATCTGGGCGAAGTTCTTCACCAGTCCACAGTTCGGGCCCTCAGGCGTCTCGCTCGGGCAGATCCGGCCCCACTGGGTGGGGTGCAGGTCACGGGCCTCGAAGTGAGGCTGCGAGCGGGAGAGCGGGGAGATCACGCGCCGGAGATGCGAGAGCACCGCCATGTGGTCCACCCGGTCGAGGAGCTGCGAAACGCCCGTGCGCCCGCCCACCCAGTTGCCGGTGGCAAGCGGGTGCAGCAGCCGTTCGGTCAGGACGTCCGCGCGCACGGCGGTCCCGATCGAGAGGTCGCGGTGGCGCATGCTCGCCCGCTCGAGTTGGTACTTCACGTCGCGCGTCAGGCGGTTGAGCGAGATCCGGAAGAGATCTTCCATCAGGTCGCCGGCAAGTTTCAGCCTCTTATTCGAATAATGGTCCTTGTCGTCGATCCGGCGCCGGTCAAGCACCAGGTCGAAACAGGCCTCCGCCATGCGGCCGAGGAAGTGCGCCTTTGCGAGACGGACACCCTCGACCGCCGACCGGTAGCCGGGGTCCTCCTCTTTCAGGCCCACCGGCATCAGATAATTCAGGTGCGGCAGGAGGTAGTTGTCAAGGACGAACTCCGCCCGCTTGCGCTGGTAGTCCCGCGTCTGGTTGGGCGCGAGTTTCTTGCCGACGTACATGACGCCTTCGTCGACGGTGTCGCACTCGCTCTCCTCCAGGTTCTGCATCATGAAGGTGAGGATCTCCTCGTCGGTCGAGACCGCCTCCACGATGTCGTGGTCGCCCTGCAGCCCCAGCGCCCGCATCAGATCGATGAAACGGAGGTGCCCGGCGACCGAGGGGAACGAGACCTCGAGCAGGTTTTTGCGGTTCCGCTCGACGATCACGAGCGCGCGGTAGCCCCGGTACTGCGAGAAGACCTTCGCTACGTAGATCCGCTCGTTGTAGCGCTCGGTGAACTCGGTCATGATCTTGTTCGAGGCGAGATCTTCGAGCGTCATCAGCACCCGTTCCGTGCCGTTGACGACGAAGTAGCCGCCGGGATCGAGGGGGTCTTCACCGTGCTCGATCCGCTCGGGATCGCTCATGTTGTAGAGGTTGCAGGCGGCCGAACCCACCATCACCGGCAACTGCCCGATGGTGGTGACGATCGGGTCCTGCGCTTCTTCACCCTGGACAAGCGTCATCTCGAGTTGAATGGGTGCCGCATACGTGAGGTTTCGGAGACGCGCCTCGCTCGGGAAGAGCTCGGACTGCGACCCGTCCGCCTCACGGACAAGAGGCTTTTTCACCTCGATTGTGCCTAATTCGACCCACACGGCCTCCTTCCCTTTCCCGCGGGTCTCGATATCGGTCTCGATGACGCGCTGCTCATCGACGACTTTCTGAAGGTTGTGCAGGAGGAAGTTGTTATAGGAGTCCAGCTGGTGGCGTGCTACGTGCTCCCGCGCAAAATATGCTCTCGACAAAACACTTCTATCTAACAGATGGATCAGCTCCCGGCCTTTGAATTTATTTCTTCGGTCTCTTCACAACGAGCCTGTAGGCTTCGGCTCTGCCTGCGGTGCGGCTGTCGCGAATGATCCGGATGACGTTCCCGACCTCGCCCCCGATAGCCTTCGCTGCAGGATCGTCGTGGTAGATTTTCGGTAATTGCTCTAGAGTTATATGGTACGTCGCAAGAAGGTCGGCGACCTCTTCCTCGTCCATAATCTGATGGTCCGGAACCATCTCGTGGTTGCGTACGTCAAGTGAAGTGCCCATCACCTACACCTCACCGACGAAAAAGTTGCGTATCAGATACATCACCTTGTTAAAACCCATAGACATCGCCCATGGCAACGGGCCCAAGGGGATTTGAACCCCCGACCACCTGGTTAAAAGCCAGGCGCTCTACCTAACTGAGCTATAGGCCCCGCGCGTACTGCCATCCAGCATTATTACAATGCGAGAATAGTATAAATAACTTACTTGCGGGCGTATCATATCATTCGCAGTCTAACGATATAAACCTTTCAATTACCAACCCGCTGCAGACCTACCGGAATGTTTAATGCTCCTCAAAGATTCTGTTTACATACATATTCCCGCAAATCAGGGTGCCCCATGATCCCCGCTAAAAACCGCCTGGAAAAGGCCATATCCGCCATATCATGGGTAACGCTGAGCATATACCTGCTCATCGCCGCCTCGCTCTCCCTGCTCGCGATATTCTCGTTCTACGACGTCATCATTCAGGTAGCGGCGCTCATCCATACCGATAATATGACGCAGGGCATACTCGAGGTTCTGCACGCGCTCCTTCTGACCCTCATTATCGTGGAGATCCTGGAGACGGTGACGGCGTATTTCAGGACCAACAGGGTGCTCGTGACGCCGATCCTGATTGCAGGCATCACCGCAATGGTGCGGCGGGTGCTGACCTTCGGGGTCGAACACCTCGACCCCGTCGATATCGGGATGACGCTCGCGGCGATTCTCGTGCTGACGATCGCGATCGTCTACATCGGGAAGCAGGAACGCGCGGATAGTTACTAGGGAGAAAGAAGGGGACCCTGACCGGGCTTAAAATCCGTTATACCGGGGCAGAGCCGTCAAACCGGAGAGCGAGGTCGATCAACGCGCCTCGAAAAGACCTTCAAACTCGGCGCGAACCTGATTCAGCCGCTCTTCCTGGATCTTGATGCTCGCCGCCATGCTCTTGATCGCCCTCGTGATGTCTTCGCCCATGCCCGCCCGGGTATCTTTGATGCTGTAGGTGGTCTCAAGGATCTTTAAGAGGCGGCGATTGATATCGACGCTCTTTGCGAGACGTTCGTACTCGTCGACGAGTTTTTGGTCCACGCCGGCTTCGCGCGCCCGCTCGATATTGGTGGCGATGGAGTGCCGGCGTGCCAGCACGTGCTCGATGGCCTCGTAGAGCTGGTGATGGGTGGTGGGCTTGAGGATGTAGTCCTCGATGTAGGGCCCGTATTCGTTCGCCTCTTCGGGCGTGAGGGGTTTTGCGGTCAGCATGAGGACGGGGATATGCCGCAGCGCGGGGCTGGTCTTGATCCGCTCGAGCGTCTCCCAGCCGTCCATCGGCTCCATCATGATGTCCAGAAGGACCAGGTCGGGAGGGGTCGCATTCAGGACCTCAAGACACTCCCCGCCACTGAAGGCGGTGATCGGCCGATAGCCACCACGCTCCAGCATGGTAACAAAAACATCGACGATCATGGGGCTATCGTCGACAACCAATATCGTATACATTATGCCTCCTCCTCTCCGATCCTGGCTGCTATGTCCAATAACTGTCTCTGTACTGTTGGGAGATCTGCTGACTTATCAATTACCGCCGTGATCAGGGTGGCCTCCCCGGCGCTCACGATGAGGATTGCAGCGTCGGCCGAGGCAACGGCGACCAGACACGGCCTCTCTACGTCAACGCTGCCGCAAGCCGCCTCCGCCGACGCGAGGACCGTTGCGCACATCGCCGCGAAAAGCGACGATGTAAGGTCACCTTCCGGGAAATGTTTGCCCAGAATTCTGCCCTCACTGGATACGAGAGCGCATGCGGTAACACCGACGACCGACTGGATCTCACCGATGTACCTCCGGGCACTCTCTTCCATAAAGGGATGACGGCTCATCATGCTAACCCCAAAATATCTCAGTGAGATATCTTCTTCGCATCATATATGAATATCGAATCTGCATTGCATCAAATCGCGTTGCTAACTCGCTTTTGCCACGCATAACACGGGATCACGGTCTCCGAGGGGGAAAAATTCTGTTGCCGCGGAGCCGCCCGTCTCCGCGGTATAACCATGAAACAGGGTCGTGAAGGTGTTCCGGCCCGTTTCCAGTCAGAATTGCCCCATAAGAAGTACCTCTGCCTTCAAAAACGATATTTGTGCTCTCCAATCTTACGAGGCAAATAAATAAGTTTATGTTTTGGAACTACGATCTATCCTTGAGACGGTTTTGGATGATCAGGGCCTACGCTATCGCCTCCGGAAAAGGCGGAACCGGAAAGACGACCGTCACCGCAAATCTGGGAACAGCACTGGCACAGCTCGGCAGGGAGACGTGCATCGTCGACACGGATGTCGGGATGGCCAACCTCGGACTGGTATTGGGGCTCGGCAAGACCCCGATCACGCTCCACGAGGTTCTGGCAGGGGAGGCGTCCATCCGGGATGCAATTTACGAGGGGCCGTACGGCCTCAAGGTAGTACCTTCGGGTCTCTCGCTCCAGGGGTTCCAGAACGCGAACCCCGAACGGCTCAGGGACGTGATGTGCGATCTCACCGACCGTTGCGATTTCCTGCTTCTCGATGCACCCGCCGGCATCGGCACGGATGGCGTCATACCGCTCACCGTGGCAGACGAGGTCCTGCTGGTCGTGAACCCCGAGATCTCATCGATCGTGGATGCTCTGAAGATTAAGATCCTGACGGAGACGGTCGGCGGCACCATGGGAGGGGCCATCCTCAACCGGGCGATACTGGAAGAGACCGACATGAGCCGGAAGAAGATCGAGAAGACTCTCGGCGTATCGATCATCGATACGGTGCCCGAAGACCCCAGCGTCCGAAGGGCGGCGGCGGCAAAGACACCGGTCGTCGTCAGTTCACCAGGCTCCGAATCATCGAAAGCGTTCAGAAGAATTGCAGCCACGTTGGCGGGCATCCCCGTTCTGGAGGAGCCGCACAAGGTGCAGGAAGGATTTGTCGAGCGGCTCGCCCGCGCACTATTCAGGAGGGAACCATGATACCTATAGATATTAACGCAGTCATGATAGTCCTGCTCTCGGTAACCATCGTCTGTCTGCTGTTTATCATGTACGTGATGTACGTGCGCATCCAGCAACTTCTCAAAGAGGTCGAAGCATTGACCGGCAGAATGGAGATCACCGGCACCGAACTGGAACAACTGACAAAAAGCGTCGAGGAGTACAAGAAAGCGCGCGGATAGAGGATCACTCCTCCCCCGCAAAGCGAAGATATATCTGTAATTCGAGCGTATGTAGTAAGGAAGGGGCCATAGGGTAGCCTGGCCATCCTAGGAGACTGGGGGTCTTCTGACCTGCGTTCAAATCGCAGTGGCCCCATCTGACCATTTTTTCTCTGTCCCCGACAGAATTATCCGTAGCATGAAGTTGACTGCAGACTGCACGGATTGCCTGATCAGCCGGGTCGAGTACGAGAGCCGGCTCTGCATCGACGATTCCCTGCGCGTCTCCGAGATCGTCGATGCGTGCCGGACCCTTCTTGAGCGCATCGCTGCCGACCCGGTTCCCGCACCCGTCATCGCGAGCCGGGTGCACCGGCTCGCCTACCGGATGATCGGCGATCCCGACCCCTACCGGTCGTTGAAGAAGGGCAACAACGCCGACGCGGCGGCTGTCTGCCGAGCAGTGCGCGGGGAACTTGCGACGTTCCGCGACCTTGCGCTTGCATCGGTCATCGGCAACACGCTGGACTACGGCTCACAGGCGCATACCGTCACGGATAACTTCGTCGAGTTCTTCCGCCGGGAGTTTGCGGCGGGGCTGACCGTCGACGACACCGCCGCGATCGAGGGGCTCGCCTCCCGGGTGGTCTACCTCGCCGACAACTGTGGAGAGATCGTCTTTGACGCCCTGTTCGCCGATTATCTCAAGAAAAACGGCGCGCACGTCACGTTCGCCGTCCGGGGAGCCCCGATCTTAAACGACGCAACGATGGAGGATGCCGTGGCGCTCGGGCTCGACCGCCGGGTCGACCTGCTCACCCCCACCACGGACGGCATCGCCGAACTCGGGCTCAACCGCGAGCACGCCCCGCCGGCGCTCGCCGACGCTCTCGACCGCGCGACGCTCGTCATCGCGAAGGGCATGGCGAACTACGAGTCGCTCTCCGACGGCCGCGATCTCCCTCCCGTCGCCTACCTGATGTCGGTGAAATGCGCCCCAATCGGCGCGGATATCGGTATCCCGGTCGGCTCCCGGGTCGCCCTCCTTCGGGAGTGAACACCGGCACCCGCACCGGATCCGGGCGTCATCCGACAGTCGACCATATAACTACCCACGCAAATTTTTTATGGAATAATAACGGCTCTTTCGGTTAACGATGATTTATAGAATCCCCGTTTAATATTTCAAGACATATATTCGTTTAGATATTTATTGGAAAATAATATATAAGCGACGTGATAACACTGAAGCGGGGAACTACCACACCCAGCATTCACCAGTCAATCAATTCCATCAGCAATCACCACAACCAGCTGCACAATCAAGCTCTACAACCAACGATGCAAGGGTTCGGTTCAGGGCACGGGCGTTCCTGAACCAGCGTTCAGCAACCACAAGCGAGATTACACCGGGCTACGAAACATTCGGGTGTGGCCCCCCCACCCTCATTTCATAAAGGCCAAACTTCACCTCGTTTTTATCAGTACCCGGATCGCAGGCAGCCTGAGCATCAGTGCTTCGTGGCTTCGCATTCTGAAAGAACGGGATTCAGGCTCTGTTGAGGGGCTATTTCTCTAACTCCGTTCATTCGCACCTGCCGGTGCTCACGCGTGACCTTTGGATTGTGTCCCAAACACGGATTCCGAGGGGGCATCGCCATTGGGGGTGGGGCTGACGGGGAGTTCGACCACCGTCAGGTGGGAAGGGGGGATGCTCCCCCCTCCCCTGTCCCCTCCTCCCTAAGGCGATACCCCCACGGTCCACTGCACGGGGACTTTTCTTTCTTTCAGTTGCGTTGTTGCTGGACCTCTGGACAGTCCACGCCCTCAATTTACAATCTCCAGAGGGGTTTCGAAGCAGGAACCTGACTACAGAAAACAGAAAACCGGAGAAAAGATAGGGGCGGCTTGCACCTCCGGTGCTTCTGCTCCGGCGACCCGCCGCAGTTCGCACCCGGATGGTGCTCGTGCCCCTCAACCGAAGATCTTGCGGGACATCTCCAGCGCCTCGATGGCGGGCATCTTCTTCCCGGTCAGGAACTCGATCGCCGCCCCTCCGCCGGTGGAGATGTGCGTAAACTCGCTCTCGAGACCGAGCCGCTCGATGGCCGCGCCTGAATGCCCGCCGCCCACCACCGAGAACTCCACGGTCGACGCCGCCCTCAGGAGTTCGAAGGTGCCGACGGCGAACTGCTCCTCCTCGAAGAGTCCCGCCGGTCCGTTCACCACGACCGTTCCCGAGTCCGAGATCGTCCTGGTGAGGCTCCCGATCGAGTCGCTCCCGATGTCGAGCACCTGGGCCTCCTCCGGGACGGCGTCCAGGGAGTACTCGACCCGCTCACCGTCTTCGCGGACGGCGACCGAGTGCGGGAGAGAGAGCCGGTCGCGGTAGGACTCCAGGAGGTCTTTCGCCTTATCGATCTCGGCCCGGTAGCCGAGATCGTCGATCAGCCGGGCCGACGGGCGCCCGATATCGTGGCCCGCCGCAAGCAAAAAGACGTTCCCCACCACGCCGACGACGATCACCCGGTCGGCCGTTCCTCGCGCGAGGACGTTCTCTGCGACCGCTATCGAGTCGTCCACCTTCGTCCCGCCGAGCACGAAGGTGACGGGACGCGGGGCGCCGGAAAATACCCGGGAGAGGTTCGCGACCTCCTTCTCCATCAGGAGACCGGCCACCGACGGGAGCACGAGCGGCAGCCCCACGATCGACGGCTGCGACCGGTGCGCCGTGCCGAACGCATCGTTGACGTACACATCGGCCATCGATGCCAGCCGCCGGACGAGGAGGGTCTTCTTCGCCTCCTCGGGCTTCAGGGTCAGGTTCTCCTCGGCGGCAAACCGGAGGTTCTCGAGCATCAGGACATCCCCGCGCTTCGCGTTCCGGATTGCATCCCGGGCGCACCGCCCGAAGATGTCCTCCACATACGTCACCGGGCGGCCGAGCAGCCGCTCCAGTTTTGCCGCATGTGCTTCAAGCGTCGTGAAATCCTTCTTGCCGGGCCTGCTCTGGTGGGTGAGGACGACAAGCCGCGCGTCCTCGAGTGCCTGCACCGTCGGCAGGTGTTCCCGGAACCGTTTGTCGTCCAGGATCTGGTTCGAAGAGGGATCGATGGGCGAGTTGAAATCAACCCGCAGCATCACCGTTCCCGTCAACTTCCCAGTATCTGCGAGCGTACCGATCTCCACCGGGTATCACCAGTCTCTCTTCAGGCACTCCGTGCCTTAATCTTTTTCAGGCGGAAGAGCTCCTCACGCTCCATCTCATCGAGCCGCATCTTGATGAAGTCCCGGGCCTCGGAGAGTTCGGGGATCACCTTGAACTCGAGCGCGTTCACGCGCCGCTTGGTGCTCTCGATCTCGTCGAGCAGCCGCTTCATCGTCGTCTCGATCTCGGCGGCCTCGATGATCGCCTCGAGCAGATCCTCGAACGCCTCCGCGGTCTCGTCGATGACGGCGGACGTGCCGAGCATCCCGTAGCCGCGGTCGAGCACGCCCTTCCTGACGGACGACGCCTGGATCTCCGGGACGACGACGCCCATGATGTTCTTGCTTTTGAGGGAGATGGCGGGGCTTTCCGCTGCCGAGAAGGCGGCGGCCTTCACCCCGATCGCGCCCTCGACGGTCTCCGCAAGGGCGATCATCTCCATTGCATGCTCGTAGCGCTCCAGGAGAGCGCCGCGGCTGTCTTTCGCCTGCTGCAGCACCTTGAAGAACTCCAGGATCAGCCCATCGCGCTTCATCTTGAGGATGTTATAGCCGCGCTCCGAGAGCTTGATCCGTCGCTTGACGTTGATCAGCTCAGATCGGGTCGGCTTGATATCTCGCAGCGCCATGGATACTTACCCCTGTGCCTTCTTCCGGTACTTCGGGTGGTACTTCTGGATCAGTTCGCGGTCGATACGGACGAGCTGCTCTTCGGGCAGCGTCGCAAGGAGTTCCCAGCCGAGATCGAGCGTCTCCTCGATCGACCGGTCTTCGTAGAGGCCCTGCCTGACGAACCGGTCCTCGAAGAGGTCGGCGAACTCAAGGAACATCCGGTCGCGCTCCGAGAGCGCGTCTTTCCCGACGATGGCGACGAGGCCCCGGAGATCGTTACCTTCCGCATATGCCGCGTAGAGCTGGTCCGAGACCTTCTTGTGGTCTTCGCGGGTGTGACCCTCGCCGATACCGAGGTTCATCAGACGCGACAGCGACGGCAGCACGTTGATCGGCGGGTAGATACCCTTCCGGTGCAGATCACGGTTGACCACGATCTGGCCTTCGGTGATGTAGCCGGTCAGGTCAGGGATCGGGTGAGTGATATCGTCGCCCGGCATCGTCAGGATCGGGATCTGGGTCACCGAGCCCTTGACGCCCTTGATGATACCCGCACGCTCGTAGATGCTTGCAAGGTCGGTGTACATGTAACCCGGGTAACCGCGCCGGCCGGGCACCTCTTCACGGGCCGCGCCGATCTGACGGAGCGCCTCGCAGTAGTTGGTCATATCCGTCAGGATGACCAGCACGTGGTAGCCGAGGTCGAACGCCAGGTACTCGGCGGTCGTGAGCGCGAGACGCGGCGTGATCGTCCGTTCGACGGCCGGGTCGTCGGCGAGGTTCAAGAAGACGACCGAGCGCTCGAGAGCGCCGGTCTTCTCGAAGTCGGCCATGAACTGGTTGGCCTCTTCCCGGGTGATGCCCATCGCCGCAAAGACCACGGCGAACTCTTCGGTCGAGCCGGGAACCTTTGCCTGCCGGGCGATCTGGAGCGCCACATCGTTGTGGGGCAGACCCGATGCCGAGAAGATCGGGAGTTTCTGACCGCGGACGAGGGTGTTCGTCCCGTCGATCGTCGAGATACCCGTCTGGATGAAATCCTCAGGCGAGGAGCGGGCGTAGGGGTTGATGGCCGCACCGGTGATCTCGAGCCTCTTTTCGGGCACGATCTCCGGGCCGCCGTCGATCGGTTTGCCGCCGCCGGAGAGGATACGGCCGAGCATGTCTTTTCCGACCGGCATCTTGATCGTCTCGCCGGTGAACCGGATGCCCGAGTCCCTGCCGATGCCGGCGGTGGTCTCGAAGACCTGGACGACCACGATCTCGTCGCTCGTATCCAGCACCTGGCCGCGCTTGACCGTGCCGTCGGCGGTCACGATGTTGACGAGTTCGCTGTAGCCGACCGGCTCAGTCTTCTCGACGAAGACCAGCGGCCCTGCAATCTGTGCAACCGTTCTGTACTCCTTCATGGTCACACCGTCCTCAGCGCGTCGAATTCAGCTTCCATATCCTTCATGATCTTCTCAAGCTCGGGCTCGTAGTCCCTGATGAACTTGATCTGCGGGAGCTCGTTCTTGCTCTTCACGCCGATGACCTGCTGCGGTGTCGCGCCGCCCGCCTGGGCGGTACGCGCGAGGTCGGCGTAGCGCTTGATCGCCTTCATCATGTCGTACTGCTTGGACATCGGGCAGAACGTGTCCACCGCATCGTAGGCGTTCTGCTGCAGGAAGATCTCGCGGATCATCCTGGCCACCTCGATGGTGACCTGCTCCTCGTCGGGCAGGGCATCGGAGCCGACCAGCTGAACGATCTCCTGGAGTTCGGCCTCCTTCTGGAGGACGCCCATCGCCCACGCCCGGAGCGGGTTCCACTCGGGCGAGACCTCTTTGTCGTACCACTCGTTGAGTGCGTCGAGGTAGAGCGAGTACGAGTTCAGCCAGTTGATCGCCGGGAAGTGCCGGCGCTGGGAGAGCTTCGCGTCCAGTGCCCAGAAGACCTTGACGATACGCAGGGTGTTCTGGGTGACCGGCTCGGAGAAGTCGCCGCCCGGCGGCGAAACCGCGCCGATGACGGAGACGGAACCGCCCTCGCCGTTCAGGGAGACGACACGGCCCGCACGCTCGTAGAACTCCGAGAGGCGTGCCGCAAGGTATGCGGGATAACCCTCCTCACCGGGCATCTCCTCAAGACGGCTCGAGATCTCACGCATGGCTTCAGCCCACCGGGAGGTGGAGTCGGCCATCAGCGAGACGTCGTAGCCCATGTCGCGGAAGTACTCGGCGATCGTGATGCCCGTATACACGGACGCTTCACGGGCCGCGACCGGCATGTTCGAGGTGTTCGCGATCAGCACCGTCCGCTCCATGAGCGGCTTGCCGGTCTTCGGGTCCTCGAGTTCCGGGAACTCCGTCAGAACCTCGGTCATCTCGTTGCCGCGTTCGCCGCAGCCGATGTAGACGACAATCTCGGCGTCCGACCACTTCGCCAGCTGCTGCTGGGTGACCGTCTTGCCGCTCCCGAACGGGCCGGGAATGGCCGCCGTTCCGCCCTTCGCGATGGGGAAGAGGCCGTCCAGGATCCGCTGACCGGTGATCAGCGGGATGTCCGGGTTGAGTTTCTCCTTCACGGGACGGGGCACACGGACCGGCCAGCGCTGGAGCATCACGATCTCGGTGCCGTCCTCAAGAACGCAGACGGTCTCGTCGACCGTGAAACTTCCGCCCGAGATCTCCTTGACCTTACCGCCCTTCGACCGGGGCGGGACCATGATCTTATGAACGATGTTCGTCTCCTGGACGGTGCCGATGACATCGCCGGCCTTGACTTCATCGCCCTTCTTCACCGTGGGCACGAACTCCCACTTCTTCTCGTGGGAGAGGCCGGGTGCCGAGACGCCGCGCTCGATGAAGTTGCCCATCTTGTCCACGAGCACCTCGAGCGGCCGCTGGATCCCGTCGTAGATACTGGTCAGCAGCCCGGGCCCGAGTTCTACTGCGAGCGAGAGACCGGTGTTTCCCACCGGCTCACCGGGTCTGATGCCGGCGGTATCTTCGTAGACCTGGATGATGATGTTCTCACCCTGGATCTTGATGACCTCCCCCATCAGTTCTTCATTGCCGACCTTCACCACGTCGTACATGTGTGCGTCGAGACCGACGGCAGTGACGACCGGCCCTGAAATCCGTTTCAGGACTCCCTGAGCCCTTTTTTCATTTGTTTTTTCCATTACTTCCACAGATCAACACCCACCGATCTCTTGATTCTCTCTCTCATCGACAGGCCGCCCTCTTCTCCGCCGATCGCGATCACCGTCGGCTTGACGGAGTTCTCGAGGATGGTGCGAAGCCGCAGGGGAATCCGCTCCATGTCGCTGCCTTTCAGCACGAGGATGCCGACGTCTTTGTCATCCAGCACCTGGTTGATATGCTCGACCAGCCGTTCGTCGGTCTCGGCCGCATAGGTCTTTTTGACACCCGCGAGCCTGAAACCGAGGATGAATTCACCGGTACCGACAACTGCGATCTCCATTCTACATCACCAGGTAGCCCTGTAACCGCTCACCGGGGAGGCCGGCTTCCTTGCCCCGGGCAAGGGCGCGAAGGTTCGCGACCTCGTACTTCTTCTTCTCCAGGTAGACGAGGATCGGAAGGATCGAGAACGCGTACCGCTTCGACATCCGCTCCATCTGGTCCAGCTGGACCCGGGTCAGCGCAACCTCGATCCCGTGGAGCGCGGTCTTGCCCCGGATCTCCTCAAGTGCGTTTAAGAGCGGGACCATCTTCACCTGCCGCTTCAGGGCGTCGATGAACTCGTCCCGGCTCTCGAGTCCCGAGAGCCGCTGCAACTCGTCCACCGTGAACGAACCGCCACCGATCATCAGTTCCCTGACGTCCTCGTGGACATGTCCGGCTCTGAGCCGGAAGAGGTTCTGGATGTTCCGGATATCGATCTCAAGCTGGATATACTTGAGGAAGATATCCCCACCCTTGACGCCTTCTTTTGCGTCCGCGATGAGCCGTGCGTAGTAACTCTTGTAGAGCTCGTTTTCCAGGTGAGCAAACGACCCGGTCTCCAGTGCGCCAGGCAACTCTCGCTCGATGACGGGGTAGAACCGCTCGCCCTTGAGCGCCTCGGCGACCCGCTCCGGCGACTCTTCCGCGACGAGGCGGTCGAGAACGACCCGATCGAGTCGGCCGGCCGGGACCAGGACCTCCTTGATCTTGCCGGGCTGCATCTTCTGCATCTTGCCGCGCAGGACGGTGACGACGTTCTGGATATCCCAGCGCCGCAGGTAACTGGCGGTAAAGTGCTTCAGGTCTCCCGGAACCAGTTCCAGGATGCTCTGGTACTCTTTCGCGAGGTTCCAGCTCAGGGCCACCTCGACGAGGTTGATTCCGGAGAAGGAGGTGCCGAGTTCATCGATCTCCGACCGGTAGGCGGTCTCGCCGATGAACCGGGTGATCTCAGGCAGGCTCATATTCAGCATCCGGAGATAGTCCTCGCGCGGTATCAGCAGCGATTTACGCACCCGCAGGCGGGTACAGGCGTAAATGTACTGGGCCGATCCGCTACTTACCCCTGCCATTTATGAACCCTCCTCATGTAAACAGAATATCTGACGCATCCTTCAGACCGGATTCCCAGATCTCGTCCAGGAACGTGCGGTAACTGTAATCGATCTGCAGTTCGCCGTCGTTGCTCTCGACGATGATCCCGCCGGGGATATCGAGCGGGGCGCCCACGGTGTAGCCCGAGAACATCTTCAGCTGAGAGAGGATCTCCTCGACAACCGGGGTGTCCCGCTCGTTCGCATGGACGACGCCCTTCTTGATCTCCTTTACCGCTCTCTTCAGCAGGGCTGTGAGCGCCTTCTCCTGGAACTCGGCGGGCAGATCACCGACAGCGGCAAGCGAGGCCGAATAGACCTGATCGAGGAGCGTCTTCTGGGCATTCAGGACCTGCCGCTTGACGACGAGGTTCGCCGCCGAGGCTTCCTGGTTGGTGATGTGGGTGGCTGCCCGGTCCGCTTCCTCCTGTGCCGACGCCTTGATCCCGGCGGCGCGGGTCTGCGCGTCCTTCAGGATCTCCTCGACGTCGGTCCGGGTCTCTGCCCGGATCGCCTCGACCTCCTTTCGCCCTTTCTCCCGGATCTCGTTGACAACTGCTTCGAGTCCCATGGTTCACTCCATCAGAACAGAAGCAGCAGTGCAACCACAAGACCGAAGATAACAATGGTTTCCGGAATCACCGTGAAGAGCAGTGCGAGACCGAACATATCCCTGTTCTCTGCGGTTGCACCGACGGCCGCCGCACCGATGCCCATCTCGGCAAGGCCGGTGCCGACGCCGGTGAGGCCTACTGCGAGCCCTGCGCCGACTGCGCTCATTCCTGCCTGCGATGCCTGTACCATTTCAAGAGTTGTAGCAACATCTACCATTTCCTTATTCCTCCGTAAACTTTGATTTCATACCGAATGGATTGTACTTTTTGCCTCCACCCTTGTAGAACTTGGTGAAGAACTCAACATAGTGAAGACGAATCGAATGCAGACCGCCGCCAAGGAGGCCGAGTGCCGTGTTCAGCACGTGCCCCATCAGGAAGACGAGAATGCCTACGATGATAAGGACCACACCGACGGGTGTGATTGCTTCAAGCTGAGGCTCTATCATCATCCCAATCGAGATGTAGTTGACCACCATCGCGATTGCGACCGAGGATAAGCCTACTGCCGTCAAACGAGCATAAGACAACACGTGACTGATGATCGTCGGAAGTTCGACGACCTCAAGCGGGTTCTCCTGCGCGATCCCGATGACACCGGCCACCAGGAGGACAACCCCTGTTACGGCGGCAACATTGAACCCCATGGCAACGACGGGAAGACCCGTCAGGTCGGGCATCAGCGGTATGGGGAAGAACGCCCAGATCATGAGCAGAATACCCCACATGACCCCCAGCCAACCGAGGTTGGAGAGCATCGCCTTCATCGCGTGTTTGCCGTGGTAAAGGCTCCGTGCGTTGCGTGTGCCGATAAGACGCCCAAGCGTGATATGCAGAATACCGATCCAGATTGCAACGATCATCAGTTCGACGACCTGGGGACCGTGACCGGTCGCGGCTCCTCCGATGTTGAGGTGGCGGGAGAAGATCAGCGTCGGCCATGGGAGCGAGAACCCGAAGGCTTCGCTGTAAAGCACGCCGAAGATGATACTTGATATGCTTGAGATACTGAGCACCTTGAGAAGGGCTCTTCCGCCTTCACCCTTCAGGAATTTCCGCAGGCCGAGGCTCAGGGCGAGCAGAACAGCGCCGTAGCCCACGTCGCCAAGGATCATCCCGAAGAAGATGGGGAACGCGATAGCCAGCAACAGTGTCGGATCAAACTCGGAGTACCGCGGCCGGCCATAGAGGTCCATGAGCAACTGTGAAGGTCTGGCAAACGACGGGTTCTCGTACTCCACCGGAACTGCGGTGTCGTCGTCGATCTCCAACTCCTCGATATAGATCCTGCCGCCGGTCGCTTTCTCCAGCGCGGCCTGGATCCTGTCTGCCCGGTCTTCAGGCACCCATCCTTCGGTGATGAAGGTCTCTTCCGTGGTAGCAAACCGCAACGGGGCTTCCGCCCGCTCTACGTCAGCCGTGAGTAGTTCATCGCATGCTACCAGGAAGTCGGTGTGCCTCTCCCGGATCCCTGCAATCTTTTCGTTGATTGCAACGATCTCGCTCTCGATCCGCCGGGCCTCGTCCAGGTGGGCCTTCATACGGTCGGCCGGCGCCCCGGTCTCCTCCGGGACGGGAATTGCCTGGAACCCGGCATCGAGGAGAGTCCGCTCGACCTGCTCGCGGTGCTCGTTCTGCACCACGACGACGATCATGTTGCCGGCCACCTTGTCGGAGAAGTACTTCTCGTTCGGGACGTCGATCTCGACGTCGTGGCTCATGTGTCCGGTAAAGACGGTAAACCGTGTATAACCGCGATAAAATTCCAGATCCAGGGGAACCGCAGCAAACGGTTCGAGTTCCCTCGCCCGCTGCTCGTGCTCCTTCTGCCGCGTCTCCAGCCTTGAGCGGGAACCGACGAGATCTTCCGTCTCCTTCTGGATAGACGGAAGATCCGTCCGGATCATCTCCCGGACCTTCGATGCGGGGAGCCGCTCCCTGATCTCTACGTTCTCGGAGTCGATCCCGCACGCATTCTCGATTGCTCTGACCTTGATGAGCGCCGAAGCCGCGTCGCTCGCCCCGGAAAGAGGGTGACCGATCGACAGCGCTCCGGGTGTACTCTCCGGCACGAAGTCTTCGATATGATAGACGTTGTGCCGGTAGAGTTCTCCGATGATGGTGTCGATCTCACTCTTCGGGGCCGCGATGAGCAGCCGGCGCATCCGTTCAGGCCTTAACATGCAGATGCTCCTTAAACCGTGTGACAATAAAATCTACAGCTTCTGCAAGGTTCTTGTTCCCGGACGCTTTCAGCGCCTCTGCGCGCGTTTCGCCCTCCCTGACAATCTCCGCGTATCTGTTCTGCGCCTGGGCTCGTGCCTCAGCCAGGCGCTGATTCCTATAATCTTCGGCACCTTTCTGTGCCTTGACGATCAGGTTATCAGCCTCCAGCTCGGCATCGGAGAGGTTCTTCTTCCTCTCCGCCTGCGCATCACGGATCATCGCCTGATACTCTTCTTCAGTTTCCCTGATGCTTTTCAGGACATCGGTCTTCATCAAACCCTCCTTCTCACGGCGTATGAATATTTGATGAAATTGAGCATATATTTATTGTTGTTTGTCCGCTGAGGATTTTTCCGCATTCAGATGCTTCACCTCAGCCCCGGGAGGCAGGTTTTCAATCGCGAGACCCCCGGGAACCCCCGCAAGCGAGAGCCCGGAGAACTCTGCCGACGAGCAGAGCAGGTGCTGCTCGGGGTGGGTTCCGCGCCGAATATCGCAGGCTAAAAGGATCGCCGGGGCGACAGAAACGACCATCGAGAGCCGCTTCGAACCCGGATGACCTTTCGGGAGGACAACAAGCGGTATATGGTAGCGCCGGACCAGCTCGAGCATCATGCGTGCCTGCTCGATGGGTCCGCCTTCCGGCATGGAGACCGCGACCAGATCGTCGGGGTCGACCCCCTGGCAGTACTCGTCGTCCGGGGCCTCGATGAAGAGCGTAAACCGTGAGCCGGCTTTCGCCACAAGCAGAAAAGAGCGTTCTCCCCGGATGATGAGAGGTTCGCCGCCGAGGGGGACGGTGATCGCGCCCGCCCCGGTGGGGGAGACCCCGGAAGCGCTGTTTTCAGAGTTCTTCGACATCTTCGGACTGGCAACTCGGGCACATCGGCCGCTTTCCTATGCCCTTGAACCGCTCGCCGCACTCTTTGCAGCGGTAATTCTTGCCTTTCACCCGCTCGTTGAACTCAATGTCGACCGGTCCACCGACTGTACACATCTGGCATCACCAGAAGAGAGAGTGGCGGGCAGAGGATAAAACCCTATCGCGGCACCCCGGGCGGGTAGCGGAAGAGAGGGGGTTGGCCCGGCGGAGGGAGCGCCGCATTGCCCGGATGTCGTGAGATGTCGCGGCCCTAGATGACGACGGTGAAGACCACGAGCGCGATGATGAGCATCACGGCCGCGTGCTTGACGCCCGCCCGGAGCGATCCCTCCCCCATCTGCCCGGCGATCAGGCCGGAGAAGAGCGCCTGGATGAGGCAGCCGTGGTAGAGGAGGCGTTCGAAGGTTATGATCGGGGTGTTCCCGAGAGGCACCGGGCCGGCGACCGGGTCGCCGGCGGCGAGGGCGTTGATCTCGGCGAGCACAGAGAGGAACTGGGTATCGATGACGGCCACGACGAAGAGGAAGACGATGAAGACCAGGTAGACGATGGCGGTGTAGATGAACATCTCGGACCGTCTCTCGCGTTTGAGGTTCTCCGAGATCGCTGCATCGCGGGCTGCGATGTTCAGCACTTCGCCGATATCGCCGGTCATCCGGCTCGCCGTCGTGATCAGGGTGACCACCCGGGCTATGGTGGGGGTGCGTATCCGGACCTCGAACCGGACAAGCGCTTCCTGGACGCTCGCACCCCAATCGATGTCGCGCTGGATCTTCCTGATCTCGTAGGTCAATACACCGAGATCGGCCTTTACGAGGACCTGGATCGCCTGCGCGAGGGTCAGACCCACCTGGTTTATCCCGGAGAGACGGTGCAGGAACTCGGGGATGCTCGCCTCGAGGTCCATCACCTTCTCTCTCCAGAGCTGGTGAAAGATGCCGAAGGGAAGGAGGACGATGAGGAGCGCCACGATCAGGTGGTCGTCCAGCACGTCGATGAGGATCTCGACATCGGGATAGGCCGGGGTCGCGAGGAGGGTGAGAAGGACGTACGCGAGCGCGACCGGCACCGTCACGTAAAGCGTCCGGTTCGGCTCGATGAGGAACGCCCGGAGGGGGTGGCGCAGGAAGGATCGGAACGCTTTCATCTTATCGTAGCGCTCCAGTCTCCGGAAAAGCGGCTCGTTTCCGGCCTGCTTATCGACCCGGACGTCGTCGAACTCATGGAGCCATCTCGTCTCCGTATACTTCTCGACCGTCTCGGTCTTGATCGAGACGGCATCGATTGCGAGGATGAAGAAGAGCGATCCGACCGGAACGAGGAGGTAGATGACGATCGAGAGTTGCATCACGGGAGCGGTGCTCACAAAACCCATGACGACCATGACGATGATGAGGAAGAGCGGGGCCGCGACAAAGAGCACCACATACGACTCGGCCGCCATCTGAAGCGTGGAGAGGAAGGTCTTCTGCTCGAACCGGGCATCCTCCTGGTACACCCGCACCCGGGTTTCAAGGAACGCGAGTACGTCCCCACCGCTCTCGATCACCGAGATGAGATCCTGGACGAACTCCTGCAGTTTCTCCGACGGGGTCGTCTCCTGCAGGTGCCGGAGCGCCGTGATCAGGTCGTAGCCGAAGTAGTCGGTGTCCCGGACGACCCGCCTGAACTCGTGAACCACTTCGCCGTAGATCGCCGCGTTCTCGCTGATCGACCGGAATATCGTCACCATCTGTGCGCCGCCCCGGCGCAGGGCATACATGTAGGAGACCGCGTTGTGCAGCAGCAGGTTGATCCGGGTCGCCCGGTTCTTCTTCACGAGAGACGGGTAATACAGGAAGAAGAGGTAGGCTGCGTCGGCAGCGAGGACGAAGATGACTGCGGTTAGAACGACCTGGAGGATCATGACCGCGGTCCCGGTCAGTTCGAGCGCCGGTATACCGAGACGAAAGATGTTATGGATCCCGATATGGAACTCTGGGAGCGAGAGGAGATTCATCACGAAGAATCCCGCTATCGCGCAAAAGAGGCCGAAAAGCCCGGACGCGAAGAACGTGCGCAGGAGGTAGCGGTCAAGCGTGATCCCCATGTTCGCCGCGACGAGGGCGTTGTGGAGGTCGCGGTAGCGCAGGGGATCCCCCTCCACCCTACGGCGGATGAAGCGGCGGAACTGCACGCAGAAAGGCGGCCTCACCGGATCAACTCACCCAGGTCGTCAAGGGAGGCAAGCACGCGGTCGCGCTGGACCGTCCAGGTCTGGATGATCCGGGCAACCGCCCGGTAGTCCCTGATTCCCTGCTCATGCATCGCAAGCAGGACGGTTCGCCGGATCCGGAGTTCTTCCTCGAGCCGGCTCCGGCTCCAGCCGCGATACTCCATGATCTCGGTAAATATCCGGGATCGCCCGGAATAGGAGAACGTGTCGGCCACGGGGTCGTACTCGAAGACCGTGTTCACCTGGAAGTTCCCGGTGAGGGGGTCGATCCCGGTGAGCTCGACGATCTCACGGCACCTTCTCACGCGGTCGCGCCCCCGGTGGGTGAGCGCCTGAACCGATATGACGTCGAGCGCCTGGAGCATGTTCCTCGGCACGTTGAGCGGTTCGCTCCCCAGGCGATGGATTGCCGCATCGACGTCGCTTGCATGCATCGTGGAGAACGTCGTGTGCCCGGTGTTCATCGCCTGAAAGAGTGTCTGGGCCTCGCTTCCCCTGACCTCCCCGACCAGGATGTACTCGGGGCGCTGCCGCATCGCGGCCTTGAGGAGCTCGAACATCTCGATGACGGTGGTGCCGGTTCCCTCCGAGACGGTATCCCGCGTGACGCTCGCAATCCAGTTCTCGTGGTAGAGCGTGATCTCCCGGGTGTCCTCGATGGAGACGATCTTTGAGAGAGGGGGGATGAAGAGGGCGACCGCGTTGAGTGAGGTGGTCTTTCCCGACGCCGTGCCGCCGACAAAGAGCAGACTCTTGTTGTTCTCAATCGCCATCCAGAAGTAGACGATCTGGTCGACGTCGAAGGTGTTCGATTCGATCAGTTCCACGGGCGTAAACGGCGTCTCACGGAACTTCCGGATGGTGAACGACGTCCCGCGGGGGGTGACTTCATTGCCGAACGCAAGCTGCAGCCTCGAACCGTCGGGGAGGGTCGCGTCTACGAGCGGGCTCCCTATGGAGACGTGTTTGCCCGAACGCTGGGCGAGCGTGATCGCGAGTGAGTTCAAGGCCGGCTCGTCGAACCGGATCGTCGTCCTGATGTTCTGATACTTCCGGTGGTAGAGGAAGAGGGGGATCTTCGTGCCGTCGCAGGAGATATCCTCGATCCCGGGATCTCTCATCAGGGCGTCGATACGCGACCAGCCGAGGAAGTTGCGTTCGAGGTAGTAGCGGATCCGGAATATCGAAGTGTCGGGAAGAGCGAGGCCGTACTCCGCGAGCAGGTCCTGTATCTTCCTCGCGAGGACTGCCCGGCGGTCGGTGGCCGGGTCGTGATCGTCGAGGATCAGGACGTCGCGAAGGTCCGCAAAGAGCCTCTCAAGGAGTTCGTACTCGAGGTCCGAGAGCACCGGCTCGAAGAGAAGATACTCGACGTGGTTCGTCTCTCTGTTGCGGGCTATCACGACGAGCGCGAGGCCCTCGGTGACCCAGTAGCGCTCAAGTTCTTCGTAAGCTGAAGAGAGCTCCGCTTCCGCGAGGAATCCGTGCGCCTCAGGGTTATACTCGCCGGGAGGGACGTCGCGTCTCCGGGAACGGAGAACGCGTTCAAGAAAACGGGAAGCCGGGTTATCGCTTTCCGATATCATCGCGACATCCGCACCTGAAACATGTCCGTAAAAATCTTCGCAATCCCTGGATTACTGACGGATTTCTGCATGTTCTCTGTGACCCATCTGTTGTGAGTTCCCATCCGGGGTCGCGATGCCCCGGAGCGGCCTGAGATACTAGGGAATGTGGCGGCGAATAATATAAATATGCTTTTTCTTCGCGACGGCGCCCCGGGGGGTTATAGATTCTCCGGATATTGCGCAGAACCAGAACGCTTTAATCGTTTTCCTTATATAGACAATGTGATATGCACGACGCTCTCCAGGTACGGGTGCCGACGGGTATCGCCTCGCTCGATCCCGTGTTGGAAGGGGGCGTTCCGCCGGGATCGGCGGTGCTGCTCCTCGGGGAACCTGGTGCCGGCAACGTCGAATTCGTGCAGACGTCGCTCATACGGCTCTCCCGGCTGAAGCGGGACGGGGTGGCCGGCGAGCATCTCCTGCTCCCGGAGTGCATCTCGTACGTGACGTTCACCAGGATGCAGGAGGATATCCTGAAGGAGATAGCCCTCTCGTTCAATCCTGCTCTCTATGATCGCCTCGGGAAGGAGATTGTCTTCCACGACCTCTCGGAGCTCTACTTCGACGCCAGTATCGTTCCCCCCGACTGGTACGGGGAGGGAAGCGTTATCGAACGACTGCAGAAGAAACAACGCAAAGAAAACGGCGATGTCCTTGCAGAACTCGCCCGGGCGATCGATCAGTGCCCCAGGAACAGCTTAATTATCCTTGATTCGCTCACCGATATCGCGCCGCCGCTCAACGAAGGGAGACGCTGGCATGCATTCATCGCCTTCCTGCGCGGGTTGCAGCGCGCCGCAAAGCGCCGGAACTCCACGATCTATCTTCTGCTCACGTCCGGCATCCTGGAGAGAAGAAGAGAACTTGAGATCGCCGACTGCGTCGACGCCACGGCCCTCTTCCGCTGGGAGGAGAGCGGTGCACAGCGCCGGCAGCGGGTTATGTACTTCGAGAAGTTCCGGGGCGTAATGCCCCGCCTCGAGGCCAGGAACCTGGTGAAGTTCGCCGTCTCGATCTCGGCGACGGAAGGATTCGAGGTGCAGAACATCAGGATGGTGATATAACGGCAAACCGGGTGAGTTTCGGAGTCGAAGGGCTGGACGCGATGCTCTCGGGGGGACTTCTCGAGAAGAGCATCTGCGCGATCGTCGGCACCTACGGCACCGGGAAGACGTCATTCGCCCTCCAGTTCGCATACGAAGGACTCTGCCGTGGCGAGAAGGTGATCTACATCAGCCTCGAAGAACGGGAGGAACTTCTCCAGGCCACCATGGCGCAGAAAGGGTGGGACATGGAGGCCTTCGACGACCGGTTCTACCTTCTCCGGCTGGACCCGACCGACTTCAACCTCGCGGTCAGCAGCATCAAGAGCGAGCTCCCCGCTCTCATCGAGAGCACGGGCGCCTCGAGGGTGATCATCGACCCGATATCGCTCTTCGAGGGGCTCTTCGAGGACGAGGCCGACAGGCGGCAGGAGATGTTCCGGCTCATCGAGGTGATGCGGGACGAAGACTGCACCCTTGTGCTGACGAGCGAGACCAGCCCGGCAAATCAGTACGGGAGCAGGTACGGCCTCGTGGAGTACCTGGCGGATACGGTGGTTCTCCTCCGGTATGTCCGCTCCCGGGGACTCACCGAGGTGTACCTGGTCCTCGAGGTCGTGAAGATGCGCCGGTCGGCCCATTCCCGGGAGATCAAGCCGTTCGAGATCCACGAAGACGAGATCACGGTCTACTCAGAGGCGAGTCTGTTCTAGGTGCGATGCTTCGCAGAAGCGGAGCATGAGCACCGGCAGGTGCGAACTGCGACGGGCCGGCTCTACGCTCTCGACCTCCGGCCGGACGCGGCCCTCTTCTTCTGCGCCATCCGCCAGCGTTTGAGGGCGAACGCTACGACGACGAGGACGATGAGCGTATTGAAGAGCACCCGTATGATCGGGTTCTCAAAGTCCGTCCCGATCAGGTTCCCGTGGACGACGGCGAAGAGGAGCACGACGTACATCAGCCCGTGCACCCACCGCCAGTACTTCGGGATGCTTCTTCGGAGCAGCACGCCGGCAAACGCGATGTAGAGGAGATACAGGGCAGGCCGGCCCGCGAGCGCCCAGGACCGCTCCCGCGGGGAGAAGACCGGGATGAACGCGACAGGGATCAGCGCTCCTATGGCAATGATCACCGGGTGCAGCGTGGGGAGGAGAAGACGGACGGCGGCGAAGGTATGGTGCACCGGGAGAAACGGTCCGCCGAGGACCTTCATGATCTCCCGGAGGAACGGCGTTAGAAGGGTTGCGATGCCGAGGGAAAGAAAGCCCCACAGGGCGGCAAGACGCGCTAGGACGTTGAACAGGTCATCCGCGGGTTCTGTCAGAACCACCGCGCAACAAGCGCATACAGGGCCATGATGACGGCTGCAAAGAGCGCACCCGCCCGGGTCGGGGCCACAATTCCAGAAGACTCACGGTGAGGGATAAGGGGTTCGGCCCGGATGGGGACGGGAGGATCTTACGGCTCCAGAGTAGACATCCTGCTTGTCGCAAGTCGCCCTTTCGGTGCTCCTGCTCTCGCCCTTCAGGCAGTCGCACCTCGCATGAGACCACGTAATTCCACAGAGTCATGGGCGCTCCCCTCACATCGCGCGGCCTGCCCTCCCTTTGGTTGCGCCCCCGGCACGGATTCCGTGGGAGTATCGCCATGGGGGGTGGGGCTGACGGGGAGGGGGGCGTGCCCCCCCTCTCCTGTCCCCAACTCGCTCCTGACAGTGCTCGAACTCCTGCTCCTGTCCTTCGGACAGTCATTCCCCCGGGCAATATCCCCGTGGTCCACAGTAATGGGATTTTACTCGCTTTGCCTTTCGTGACACATGAAATAGGATATCCAGACACCCTTTAAGTAGAGGCCAGATAGGGAACGGGGGCTGGAGAAAAACTCCGGCCTCCAAAAAGCGAGTGAAACCCCGCGGACCTTGATAACCTTCTCAGATCGCAATCCCGACGAGGTGGAGCAGGACAAGAACCAGGGCGCCCGGCAGCCCTGCAAGAGCGCAGATGAGAACCGTCACCAGGTTGATCTGGATGTCGGGTGCCCCAAACCAGCTGAGGACGTCGAAGTGGTTCAGGAGCCCCAGCGTGATGAGCCCGGCGACGGCGTTGATGACGAGCGTCATGGCCTTCTTCATCAGGTAGTAGAGCGTCGCGGCTATCGCGACCGCGAGAAGGATGGCAAGGATCTCTTCCATCATCTATTTACCAATGATCTGCTGGTTATTTAACCGTATTGATGGAATCGTCAACCGTCCGACGCGTCTTGAGTCATTCCCGAGCCCCCCGATACCCGCAAGCATCTCAAAGACGTTCCCGGAGAGCATCGCCGTCCGGATGGGTTCGACCGGTTCCCCGCCCTCCATCCAGAAGGGGTTCGAGATCTCCACCGAGAAGTCGCCGGAGAACGGGTTCGCGGTATGGGCGCCCACGACGTCGTGGATCCAGATTGCCCGCTCGTCGCCGGGCTCTTTCACCCGCGGCCCGTCGATGAAGAGGTTGTGCACGCCGATCCCGGGCCCTTCGCTCCCGGAACGGACGGCGCTCCCCGTGCTCCCCTCGCCGTAACGGTAACCGGTCTTGAGATCGTAGGCGAACCGCCGCAGCACCCCCTGCTCCACGAAGACCAGGCGGCGGGTCGGGACGCCCTCCGCATCGAAGGCCGTGCTCCCGAGGCCGGGAGCAAACGGGTCGTCGTAGACGGAGAGGCGCTCGTCGAAGACCTCTTCGCCGACCTTGTCCGCAAGGAACGACCGGCCGGCCTTCACGTTCCGCCCGGAGAGGGCCGGGAGGAGAACCTGCCCGATGAGGCTTGCGGCCGCTATCGGGGAGAGGACGACGTCGTAGCGGCCGGTCTTGAGATCGCTGCCCCCGAGAGATCGAGCGGCAAGCGAAGCAGCCTGTTCGCCGACCGACCGGGCATCGATATCGGCGAGGAACGGGGAGGCGTCGAACTCGTAACCCGTGGACTGCTCCCGGATCGCCTCGAGGGAGACCGCCGCCACCGTCCGGTCCATGCCGTAGAAGACGCCGCTTGAGTTCGCGATAGCAAGGTACGACCGGGCGAGATCAGCGCTCCCGCCGACGACTTCCACCGGGTGCTCCGCCGCTCCGGAGAGGAGCTCCGCGACCATGCGCGCCGCATCCTCCACCGCGACGACGAGATCCCCGTCGGCCGCGGAAGGAGTGCCCGCGAGATCGGCCGGTTTCGGGAACCCGCCCCACTGTTGCGGGGTGGCGAGCCGACCGCTCGCGAGCGCCGCGTCCAGGCATTCCTTCCACCGGTCGGGGTCGCTCGTGGCCGAGAACCCGATCCGCCCGTCCTTGACCGTCCGGACGGCCATGCTCCAGGCTTCCGACTCCTCGGCGTTCCCGAGGATCCCTTTCTTGATCTCGGCGGCGACGCTCAGTCCCCGGGCGTAGAAGACCTCGACCTCGTCCGCCCGGCGTTCGCCCTCCCGGAGAATCCTCTCGATCAGATCTTCGCCGTTCATTCGCCGCGCCCCCCGATGGTTGCGTTCTCGAGCAGGAGATGAGGCGCCCCGTCGCTGACCGGGACGCTCTGCCCGCCTTTCCCGCAGTATCCCGGGCTCATCTTCCGGTCGTTGCCGACCAGGACGATGTTGTGAAGCGTCGAGAGGATCTCACCCGAGAGCGAGACGTCCCGGACCATACCGGCCTTCTCGCCGTTTTCGATGAGGTAGCCGTACTCCGCATTGAACTGGAAGACGCCGCGGCCGGGGTCGACCTGTCCGCCTCTTGATCCGATCAGGAGGATGCCGTCCCGGCACTCCTCGAGGATCTCGTCGTAGGCCGCGTCGCCGTTCTCGATGAAGGTGTTGCTCATCCGGACGATCGGCGGCGCCCCGTGCTCCGACCGGGCGTGGCCGGGAACCCCGTTCCCGACCGCCGCAAGGGTCTCGCGGTTGTGGAGATAGGAGGAAAGGATGCCGTCGCGGACGATCTCTGTCCGCTCTACTGCGACGCCCTCGGCGTCAACGGGGATGAACCCGAACTCGGGGAGGGAGGGGTCGTCGACGATGACGAGCCCCGCACAGCCGATACGTTCGCCGATCTTCCCGCCGAGAACCGATGCGCCTTCGCGGACGAGGTCGCCCTCGCTCGCGTGGCCGACCGCTTCGTGGGTGAAGACGCCCGCAAGCTCCGGGTCGAGCACCGCCCGTTTCGTCCCGCCCTTCGGAATCTTCGCGTCGAGCAGGGATACCGCGACCTCGCCTGCCTTCCGGCCGAACTCCTGCTTGTTCCGGAGGTTGAACCCTGTCGTGATGTGGTCGCGTTCGCTCCCCATCTGCATCACCCCGTTTCTGGAAGCGATGGCGACGACCGAGAATCCGGACCGGACGGCCTCGTAAGAGTACTCGTTCCCGCTCGAATCCAAGAACCGGACCGCGTCGATCCCCTCGGTGTAGCGCGCCCGGGTGTTTCCCACCCCGGCGACGCGTGCCGCCTCCTCGATCCCGGCAAGCAGCCGGGTCTTCTCCTCGAGATCGACGTCCCGCGGGTCTTCCTTGAGAGGAGGAACCGGGAGCACGCCGCGCGGCGCGTCGGCAAGGTCGAGGTGATCCTCCGTAACGGCCGCAAGGCGCGATGCCGCTTCGACGAGACGCTCAACCTCGCGTTTCGAATCGATATCGACGTGATCGCGGGTGAGGACACCCCATCCTTTCGATCCGAGCACCCGGATCACGGCTTTGTCGAAAAATGAAGTGCCCGCGGACTCGACCACCCCGTTGTCGATATCGACCAGGGTGATCTCGCCGCGTACGCACCGGATATCGTAGTAGCGTACTTCAGCCATAACCTATCAGACCATGGAACGCCCGACGTTCGGATCGAAGAGACCGGTCGGGTTGACCGCCAGTTTCCGGAGCTTCGAGAGGAATCCGTCCCGGTTCTCGGGGACGAGCGCGTTCTGGAGGACCTCCTCGATGTGATCGACCGGCACCACCTCGACCATCGTGCGGTAGCGCTCCTCGATCAGAACGTCGTCGAGGTTCGACCGCGGGATGATCACCTTCCTGATCCCGGCTTTTGCCGCCGCCTCGATCTTGTAGGTGACCCCACCGATGGGGAGGACGTCGCCCCTGACCGAGAGAGAGCCGGTCATCGCAACGTCCTGGCGCACCGGGATATTCTCGATGGCACTGATCACCGCCGTCGCCACGGTCACGGAGGCCGAGTCTCCCTCGACACCGCCGTAGGTGCCGATGAACTGGACATGGATGTCCATGTTCCGGATATCCTTCCCCGTGAACTTCTTGATGAGGGCACTGACGTTCGTTATCGACTCCTTGGCGATATCTTTCAGCATACCGGTCGCAATGACCGTGCCGGCCGCTCCCTGGATCGGGGTCACCTCGGCCATGATGGGGAGCACCGATCCCGAGTCGCTCCCCATCACCGCAAGCCCGTTCACCCGGCCCACCCGGGTGCCCTCGATGACGGTGATGTCGTAGTCGCGGCTCCGCCGGATGTACTCGTCGGAGATCTGGTCCTCGATCGAGCGGGATGCCGATTTCGCGGCGAGGACGTGCTTTGCCGTGGTGAACTCCGCGCCCTCCTGCCGGGCGAGGTCTCCCGCCACCCGGATCAACCCGCCCATGTCACGAAGTTTCAGGGTCAGGTGACCCTTCCGGTTCGAGCGGCGCCGGGCCTCGCGGAGCACCTCAAGCATGGCCGCGCGGTCGAAGTGGGGGATCTTCCCGTCGTTCTTGACCTCCTGCGCGATGAACCGGAGGAACTTCTTCCGGTTCTCCGGGGTGTCCTCCATCGTCTCGCGCATGTAGACCTCGTAGCCGTAGCCCCGGATACGCGACCGGAGCGCCGGGTGCATCCCCTGGATGGCGTCGAGGTTGCCCGCCGCGATCATCACGAACCGGCAGGGAACCGGTTCCGTCCGGACCATCGCGCCGCTCGAGCGCTCGCTCTGGCCGGTGATCGGGAAGGTGCCCTCCTGGAGCGCGGTCAGCAGGTTCTGCTGGGAATGGGGGGTGAGGGTGTTGATCTCGTCGATGAAGAGCACCCCGCCGTGCGCCCGGTGGATGGCCCCTCCCTCGACGCGATCGTGGGACGGCGTCTCAAGCCCGCCGCTCTGGAAGGGGTCGTGCCGGACGTCGCCGAGCAGGGCGCCCGCGTGCGAACCGGTGGCGTCGATGAAGGGCGCCGTGGTGTTCGGGTCGTGGGATATCAGGAGTTTCGGCACCATCGCCTCCTCGCGGGGCATCGAATACTTCAGCGCCATGAAGACGAATGCGGCGGCGATGACGCCCATGAGCCACTGGTAGGTGATGATCGCGTAGCCGATGATGCCGATGATGAGGAGCATGATGAGGGTGCTCCGCATCTGGATCTTCTTGCGCGCCTCCACCTTGTGGGCGTTCACGATCTGCTTGCCGCGGCCGGAGGGGACGGTCCTGATGATGGGGTTATTGTTATCCTCAGGATTCGGGTAGACCAGGATGTCCTGTAGTTCCTCTTTCGGGAGGAGCTCGGCCATCGCCTTCGCCAGCATCGATTTGCCGGTCCCGGGGGTGCCGATCATCATCACGTGCCTGCGCTGGACGGCGGCCTTCCGGATCACCTCGACGGCATGCTCCTGGCCGATGACCTGGTCGATGAGATTCGGGGGTACGTCGATATCCGACGATGCGCTCAGCTCAAGGCCGGAAAAGACATCCGTCTCCTCCAGTTCGTCGTTCGTGAGCTCAATGTTGGGAATTTCTGGTGTTTGCGTCGAATCCATCGTCGAGTTTACCTCTTTGCTGCACTGGTACTTATATAATTTATTCATCCTCGTTCAAATACTTTCTACCAAAGGTGTTTCATGAGAATAATCAGCACGGAACGGTCCCAGGTTCTCGCAGCCCGCGTCGCCGAAAGACTGGGAGTCTCACTGGTCGAGACGAAATTCACCCGATTTCCCGACGGGGAACTGTATCTTAAGTGCGGAGAACTGGACGACGAAACCCTGATCGTCAGCAGCATCGTGGACAACGATATGTTCATGCAGACTCTTCTCGCTATCGATGCCGCCGATCATTCGAGGAACACGCTGGTGGTTCCGTATCTCGGCTACTCCCGGCAGGACAAACGTTTCTCCCCGGGCGAACCGATCAGCGCCCGGGCCGTCGCACGGGCCCTCTCGACCGGCATCGAGCGGATCTACGTCGTCAACATCCACGACCCGGGCGTGCTGAGCCACTTCGGTGTCCCGGCAAAGAACGTCACCATCGCCCCGGCCGTCGGAGGCTACATCGGCGACCTGCGCCTGAAAAACCCCCTGATCCTCGCCCCGGACGAGGGCGCGATCGACTTCGCTTCGGACGTCGCGGCGGTCGGCGGGTGGGACTGCGATCACCTCGAGAAGACCCGGCTCTCGGGCGAGGAGGTCAGGATTGCTCCGAAGACCATCGATGCGGCCGGCCGGGACGCCGTGATCGTGGACGATATCATATCCACCGGCGGAACCCTCGCGACCGCCGCCTGCATGCTCCGGGAGCAGGGAGCCGCGTCCATCCACGCCGCCTGCGTCCACGGGGTGCTCACGAGCGGCGCCTACACCCGCCTGCGGGCGGCGGGAGTCTCTTCGGTCGTCTCCAGCGACACCTACGAGAACGCCTCAAGTTTCATATCGGCTGCAAGCGCTATCGTCACCGCGATCAAAGAAGATGCTCACCGTTGACGGATCACACCTCGAGGGGGGCGGGCAGATCCTCCGTCTGGCGGTCGCCTTATCGGCGCTCTCCGCCGAACCGGTCACCGTGACGAGGATCCGGCAGAACCGGAAGAATCCCGGGCTCGCTCCCCAGCACATCGCCGCAGTCCGGGCGGTCGCCGGGGCCTGCGACGCAGAATGCACGGGCCTCTCGCCGGGAAGCAGGGAGATCTCGTTTACCCCCGGCCTGATCCGGCGGACGGACCTCGCGATCGACCCCGGCACCGCCGGGAGCATACCCCTCATCGTCCAGGCGTGGCTCCCGGTCGCCCTCGCCGCCGGCGGGAGCATCACCGTCTCGGGCGGAACCGAGGTGCCGTGGAGCCCGACCATCGACTACCTAGAGCACGTCCTCGCGCCGGTGCTCCGCCGCGCCGGGGCCTCGATCGAGATCACGGTGCTCGAGAGGGGGTATTATCCCCGCGGAGGGGGGCGGGTGCGCGTCAGGGTGGAGCCGTCCCGCCCGGCCCCGATCGCGATCCCGGAAGGGGAGGAGGCGGGCTGCGGGATCGTATCCTCTTCGGCCGGCCTCCCCGCGCACGTCGTGGAGCGCCAGGCAACGGCCGCACGCGATCTCCTGAACCGGGAACTCAGGCTCTCCTGCACCGCCGTCCTCGACTCCCGCGGGAGCGGGGCAAGCGTCGGGAGTTCGGTCACGGCATGGAACGGTGCGAAGGGAGCCGTCGCGCTCGGGAGGCGGGGGCTTCCCGCCGAAGAGGTGGGCCGGACGGCGGCACGGGAACTCGCCGACGAGTGCCGCAGCCCCGGCACGGTCGACGTCCATCTCGCCGACCAGCTCCTCGTCTACCTCGCCCTCTACGGGGGCGAGTACAGCACCCATACCCTCTCGATGCACGCAGAGACCGCAGGCTCTCTCCTCTCCGAGTTCGGGTACGCGATCCGGTGCCGAAAGGACGATGCCGTGAGGTTCTCCGCATGACACTCGTCCTCGACGCCTCGGCCTTTTTTGCGGAGATCCCCCTCGACGGCCCGATCGCGACCACGCCGTCGGTCGTCGCGGAACTCTCCGACACCCACGCGAAATGCCGGTTCGAGGTTCTTTCGGCCGCGGGGCTCAGGGTTCGGGAGCCGCGCGAGGAAGACCTCTCGCGGGTTGATGCCGCCGCGCTCCGGACCGGAGATGCCGGGGTGCTCTCCGGAACCGACCGGGATATCCTTGCGCTCGCGCTGGAACTCTCGGCCGTCCTCGTCACCGACGACTTCGCCGTCCAGAACGTCGCTCATCGTCTCGGCATCGAGACCCGGAGCATCAGGCAACGGCCAGCCCGGCCGATCCGGTGGCGCTACCGGTGCAGCGGGTGCGGGCGGTACTGGAAGGAGCCGGGAGACTGCCCGATCTGCGGCGCACCAATCAAAAGAAAACTTAAATAATCACCCGGATATCTTTTCTTCATGTCCGCGCTCGAAGAACTGATCACGAAGGCAAAAGCGCTCCAGGCAGAAGGGCACACCCCGGGCCAGATCTCCGACGAGCTGGGTCTCTCGATGGAGACGGTCACCTGGCTGCTCACCCAGCAGAAGGGTATGGAGGCGCCAAAAGACGTCCACATCGACTGGGCGGCCGTAGGGAGCCACGGCGTTCTTTTAAACGACATGGCGATGATGATGCTCAAACGCTTCCTCTACCTGGCGGAAGGAAGCGTCGTACGCGCCGTCGACGACCTTCCCGACACAGTCGTCGGGATCGCGCCGTCGGGCGCCCCGCTCGCCACCCTCATCGCCGCAGAAGAGGGGCTGAAACTCGCGGTCTACCTCCCGGCGAAGCACAGCCGGAGCGAGACCCCCACCGGATCGCTCTCGGGCACCTTCTCCGCGATCACCGGACAGCGGTGCATCATCGTCGACGATGTCGTCACGACCGGGACGACGCTCTCCGAGACGATTGCGTTCCTCCGGCAGCACGGGGCCACGCCGATGGCGGTCTGGTCGCTCTTCGACAAGCGGGGCGTCCGGGAGGTCGAGGGGGTCCCGGTCCACTCGCTCTTCGTGATATCGAGGCTCGGGTGAACGGCCCGCCACTTTTTTCGATACGCCCGGATCGCGCTCCAGCGGGAGCGGTGAAACGGACGGCGCCCCGTGTGGGGTGTCCGGGCGCGTAGCAGCGGCTGACGGATGATGCATCACCGCCGTTCGGTCCGGACGTCCGGGGAAGGCCGGCCACCATCGACTAATTTATATAGAACCTCTGAACAAACCTAACGAGCAAAGGAGGATTATACAATGCTTGCTGGACAGCCCATCATTATTTTACGGGACAATGTTGAGCGCACTCGCGGGTTCGAGGCGCAACGCTCGAATATCATGGCTGCAAAGGCAATTGCGGCCGCCGTTCGGACGACACTCGGTCCCAGGGGAATGGACAAGATGCTGGTCAGCTCCACCGGCGATGTGGTGATCACGAACGACGGGGCAACCATCCTGCACGAGATGTCCGTGCAGCACCCCGGCGGCAAGCTGGTCGTTGAGGTTGCGGAGACCCAGGACGACGAGGTCGGCGACGGCACCACGACCGCGACCGTGCTCGTGGGGTCCCTTATGGAAGAGGCGGAGACGCTGCTCGCCCAGGAGGTTCATCCCACCATCATCGCGAACGGTTACCAGCTCGGCATGGAGAAGGCTCTCTCGATCCTCGATGACCTGGCCATCGCCATCAGTGCCGACGACCGGGAGAACCTCATCAAACTCGCCGGAACCGCCATGACCGGAAAGTCCATCGAGGCGATCAAGGACCGGATCTCCGGCATCGTGGTGGACGCGGTGCAGCAGGTCGCGACCGAGACCGGCCGGGGCACCTACGCCGTGGACGAGGACGATATCAAGATCAAGAAGCAGGTCGGCGACTCGATGGACGACGCCGAACTGATCCGGGGCATCGTCATCGACAAGAAGCGCGTATTCGAGCAGATGCCCGATAAGGTCACGGACGCTAAAGTCGCCCTGCTCGCCCAGCCGCTCGAGATCACGAAGACCCAGGTGAAGTCGAAGATCAAGATCACCTCCTCCGACCAGATGAAGGCGTTCTCCGAGCAGGAACGCGAGTCCCTCCGGAAACTTGCCGAGCAGATCGTTGCCGCCGGTGCGAACGTCGTCCTCTGCCAGAAGGGGATCGCCGACGCGGTGCAGTACTACCTTGCCAAGCACGGCGTCTACGCCGTCGAGGACGTGAAAGAAGAGGATATGAAGTTCGCCGCGAGAGCACTCTGCGGCACCATCGTCAACAAGCCCGAGGAACTCACCGGGGAGACGCTCGGCCACGCCGAAGCAGCCGAGGAGGTCCCCGACGCCGACCTGACGATCATCTCCGGGTGCGACAACCCGAAGGCCGTCACGGTCCTCCTGCGCGGCACCTCCCAGCTCCTGCTTGACGAACTCGAGCGGGCGGTCTACGACGCGGCCCGGGTCATCCAGGACGCCATCGAGGACGGTAAGTTTGTCGTCGGCGGCGGAGCGGTCGAGACCGAACTCCAGATGCGCATCCGCGACTACGCCGCAACCGTCGGCGGCCGGGCCCAACTTGCCATCGAAGCGTTTGCGAACGCGTTCGAGGTCATCCCGAGAACTCTCGCGGAGAACTCCGGGTTCGACACCATCGACAAGGTCGTCGCTCTCCGGAAGGCCCACGCCGACGGCGCGAAGTACGCCGGGCTCAACGTCTACACCGGCGAGATCGTCGACATGCTTGAGGCCGGGGTCATCGAGCCCGAGCGGGTGAAGACCCAGGCGATTAAGAGCGCGACCGAGACGGCCATGCTCCTCGTCCGCGTCGACGACATGATGATCACCCAGACCGGAAAGCCGGCCGCACAATAAGTCACCCGCGCGAAGAGGCCAGGAAGATCCCGGCTTCTTCCCCTGTTATTTCTTCGTCCTGCGGAACGCTCCGTCCGCGACGGAATATCAGCGCCGTATCCGGATTGAGCCCGAAGGAGAGGAGGGCGGTCTCATACGTGTCGCCCGGCCGCCCGCGGTAGACCAGCACGTCGCCGTCCGGGATAAGGGTGAATCGACAGAGCATATCTCGATACTATTATAGTCGTAGAGCCTAAATACTCTAGGCTGATTCTGTGCCGAGGTAGTCTAGTCCGGGAAGGCGGTGGCCTCGAAAGCCACTGGTGCCTGGCACCTCGGGAGTTCAAATCTCCCCCTCGGCGTCCGTTTTGAGAGTTCAACGTTCAAGCAGTTCATCGCAATTCCCTGTACGCAATATTAGCAGACAGACCTCTTCAGCATCGCCCGCGCCGGAGTCCTCGGTTCGGCTATCAGGCAGCCGCTATGGGGTTCGGGGTGCTGATCCCTGAGATGAGCGGGGGATATCTCGCCGGTATCCCCTGGCGTGCGGCATTCCCGATCTATCTAGCGGCAGCGTCCGATGAATGGATGACGAGGCGGGATCTTCCGGGGGCGAGCTCCCCCCGAGAGATTCAGACTCCTTTGCCTTATCCTCCCGAGCGCTCCGGCACAGGTCCAGGAACTGTGCACCCGGAGTCCGAAATACCCTGAAACACCGGTACCGCTGCCGGCCGGGGATATTTCCAAAAGATGATATTT
>NZ_FMID01000027.1 GCF_900095385.1 Methanoculleus chikugoensis | reverse complement strand
GAGCCCTGCCTCCTTGAGCTGTTTCACGTAGTCGGGGTCCTGCGCGAGCCGGATACCGTTCGTCGCGACCTGCACCTGGGACATCCCGAGTTCTTTGGCCTTCCGGATGAGTTCAGGCAGATCGTCGCGCATCGTCGGCTCTCCGCCCGAGAACTGGACGGCAGGAGCGGGAACAGGCTTTTCCTCGCGCAGCATCCGCAGCATCCCGACGATCTGGTCGAAGGTCGGTTCGTAGACATAGCCGCATGCCCGGGCGTTTGCAAAGCAGAAGTCGCAGTTGAGGTTGCAACGGTTCGTCAGGTCGATATTTGCGAGCAGCGTCGTCGACCGGTGGTTCTCGCAGACACCGCAGTCGTTCGGGCATCCTGCCGGGGAACCGGTCTTCTGTGGGTTCGAGACTCCATCTCCGATGCGTTCGAAATCTTCAAATCTCCGGTACATCTCCGCATCGGACCAGTAAAGGCCCCGGTAAACACCATGCTCCGGGCAGGTGCGGACCAGCCAGACCTTCCCCTCTTCCTCAACGATATCGGCATCGAGCACGCGACCGCATGTTGGGCAGAGGCTCTTCGTCTTTTTCATCAGCATTCTCTCACCGTGCCCACCTATTCATTCCATCTCATATTTCGACACTTTAATCTTTATATTTACTGATTGTACTGAATATTGACAGTTATCAATTCAGACATCGGCTACTGGATCGTCTCCGGGCTTGCGGCACTCTGGATCATGCTTCCGGCATACGTGCCGAACTCAGCGGCCGCACTCTTCGGCGGCGGGAGACCCATCGATCTCGGGCGGGCGTTCTCCGACGGAAGAAGGATCTTCGGCGACGGAAAGACGTACCGGGGGTTCTTCGGGGGTGTCCTCTCGGGGGTGCTGGTAGGTCTCATCGAGATCTGGGCGGCTACCACGTTCAGTCTGGGTGTTCTTCCCCGGCAGACGTTCCTCTCCGTCACGCTCCTCGCAACCGGCGCGCTTCTCGGCGATCTCGCCAAGAGTTTCCTGAAGCGGAGGTTGGGTAAGGAACGGGGAGAATCCTGGTTCCTGGCCGACCAGTACGACCTGGTCGTCGGTTCGTTTCTGCTGCTCCTCATCTTCGACCCCCAGTGGTTGTCCTGGAACATCACCCTGCCCATCGCAGTCTGGATCATCGTCATGACACCCCTCCTGCACCGGGTGGTGAACATTATCGGTTATTACATAGGAGTTAAAGAGGTACCATGGTGAACCCAATCGCGACACTGTTGCTTGAGTGCGGGGCCATCGAGTTCGGGGAGTTTGTCCTCGCCTCGGGAGCCCGGAGTTCTTACTACATCGACATAAAAGCTGCGACAACGAACCCTGCCATCCTCAGAGAGATCGGAGCAGCCATTGCCGAAGGCTGGGAGTTCGAGATGGTCGCCGGAGTGGCGGTCGGCGCCGTACCGATCGCCGTCGCCGTCTCGCTCGCGAGCGGCCGGCCATACGCGATCGTCAGGAAAGAGGAGAAGGCTCACGGCAAAGCCGGGACGATCATCGGCAATGTTGCCGGGAAGAGCGTGCTACTGGTCGAGGATGTAACCACATCCGGGGGAAGCGCCCTCTACGGTCTTGATGCCCTTCGTGCCGCGGGCGCGCACGTCGACCGGGTAGTGACCGTCGTCGACCGGGAGGCGGGCGCTCGCGAGGCGCTTGCAGAAAAAGGCGCGTCTCTTCTTGCACTTGTGCGGGTCAGCGAACTGCTGGACGGATAAACATTTTTGAAGAGCGGGCATATATGATGGATATGAAAGTACTCGTTGTAGGCGGTGGTGGCAGGGAGCATGCGATCACCAGGGCGCTTTCCTGCAACAGTGACACGAAGATCTTTTCTGTCATGGCACGCAAGAATCCGGGAATTGCCCGGGTCGCGGAGCGGGTGCTCCTCGAAAAAGAGACCAATATCGAGAGAATAATACCATTCGCCACCAGTTGCGGAGTCGATGCTGCGGTCATCGGGCCGGAGGCCCCCCTTGAGGCAGGCATCGTCGACCGCCTCCTTGAGGCGGGGATACCGTCTCTCGGGCCGACGCGTGCCGCGGCCCGGATAGAGACGGACAAGGCGTTCTGCCGCCGGCTGATGGAGCGGCACAGGATCGCGGGGTGCCCGGAGTACCGGGTCTGCCATGACCCGGAGGAGGCGCGGCGGTTCATCGAATCCTACGACGGCGATCTCGCGATCAAACCGATCGGGCTCACCGGCGGGAAGGGCGTACGGATCATGGGCGAGCACGTCGATGTGGCAGGAGCGGTCGAGTACGCCCGGGAGATCGGAGGGGACGTCGTCCTGGAAGAGCGGCTTATCGGGGAGGAGTTCACCCTCCAGGCGTTCGTCGACGGCGAGCACCTGGTGCCCATGCCGCTCGTGCAGGATCATAAGCGTGCCTACGAAGGGGATGTGGGGCCGAACACCGGCGGCATGGGCTCGTACTCCCTGGGGGATCACATGCTCCCCTTCGTCTCCCGCGAGGACTACGAGAAGGCCCTCCGGATCATGGAAGAGACGGTCGCGGCCATGCGAGCCGAGGGGACGCCCTATCGGGGGGTTCTCTACGGTCAGTTCATGAACACCCGCGACGGCCCGAAGGTCATCGAGTTCAACGCCCGCTTCGGCGACCCCGAGGCCATGAACGTTCTCTCGCTCCTGGAGTCGGACTTCGCCGCGATCGTCGGCCACATCATCGAGGGCGACCTTGCGCCGTCGCACGTCCGGTTCGCGAAGAAGGCGACGGTCTGCAAGTACCTTGTCCCCGAGGGCTACCCGGAGGCGCCGAGGGCTCACGAACCGCTCACCCTCGGCGACTACGGCGACGCCCTGCTGTATTACGCAAGCGTCGAGGAGCGGAACGGGACGCTCCATACCCTGACGTCGCGGGCGCTCGCGTTCGTCGGGAAGGGCGAGACGCTCGCGGAGGCCGAAGCGATAGCCGAGAAGGCGGCATCTTCCGTATCGGGAAGCGTCTTTCACCGCAGGGACATCGGCACACCTGAGATCCTCGAAAAGCGGTGCCGTCACATGAGGGAGATTGCATGAAGAAGGATTTTCTCACGCTCCTCGATCTCGACGAATGCGAACTCGAAAGCATCGTCGCCGACGCGGTGCGCCTGAAGCGGCTGAAGTCTGCAGGAACCGCGCATGAATACCTGAGGGGGAAGAGCCTCGGGATGATCTTCGAGAAGGCGTCCACCCGGACCCGGGTCTCGTTCGAGGTGGGGATGTCCGATCTCGGCGGCCACGCGCTCTTCCTGAATCCCCAGGATATGCAGCTCGGACGGGGCGAGGAGGTCCGGGACACGGCACGGGTGCTTGCCCGCTACGTCGATGCGGTGATGATCCGCGCCTACAGTCACGCCACCATCGAGGAGTTCGCCCGCTACGCGAATGTTCCGGTCGTCAACGGCCTTTCCGACCGCCTGCACCCCTGCCAGGTTCTGGCCGACATCATGACCTTGAGCGAACGGTTCGGTGACCTCCACGGCCTGAAACTCGCGTGGGTCGGGGACGGCAACAACGTCTGCAACTCGTGGATCCTCTCCTCCGTCCTGACCGGGATGGAGGTTGCGGTTGCGAGCCCCCCGCGCTACCGGCCGAAGGACGAGATCGTCGACCAGGCACGGGCGATGGGAGGAAAGGTCACCGTCGTCAAAGACCCATATGAAGCGGTCAGGGACGCGGACGTCCTCTACACCGATATCTGGGTCTCCATGGGCGACGAACAGGAGCGTGCCGAGCGGCTGCAGGCGCTCAAGGGCTACACGATAGACTCCCGCCTCCTTGCACAGGCATCCCCCGACGCTCTCGTGATGCACTGCCTCCCCGCCCACCGGGGCGAGGAGATCACCGACGAGGTGATGGAAGGGCCGCAGAGCATCGTCTGGGACCAGGCCGAGAACCGGCTCCACGCGCAGAAGGCGCTGCTGGTGCGGCTGCTCGCGGGCGGAACGACGTCGGTTGATTGAAACATCTCTGCAACCGTTCCACCCGGGTTCGACGGGTGAGAACGGTTATGGGCTCGTTCCGGCCGGGGGACCATAGGGTCCCCTGACGGTGGGAGCCCGTCCAAGGATTTTTAGGGAGTTGTGCAACTCGCACCTTGTAGTAATCTAGTTCCATTTCTGACGCATCGTTGTGGCTCGAAACCAGATAACGCCTCAAACTCGAATATACGGCCCTAACCGTGAGAAATCCCGGGACACTGGACCGTGGGGATATCGCCACGCACTGCCCCCGCCCCTCGGGGCGGGGGAGGAGGCCGGAGGCCGGGCGGGGTGGGGTGGGGGTTAGCGGTGTCCTCGAACCAGGTAGAGACAGGGGAGGGGGGCTGCACCCCCCTCCCCGTCGGCCCCTCCCCCTGTGGCGATATCCCCACGAAATCCGTGCATAGGGGTAAGCGGTCTCCCAAGAACGAGATGTGAGTGTGACTGGCCGAAGGTGCAGCGTTCCTGAGCGCGACTGCGGGAACGGTGCGACGGACAATGTCCGGAGTTTGAGAAATAGTTAGGCTTCGAGCAGGAGTGTGAGCACCGTTAGGTGCGCAGTTCCCTGGAGAGCTGCGTATGGGGGAATAGGCAACGCTCTAGTACGAGTAAAGCCCTTAAAAATCCCTGGACGAGATTTTGCCACCAGGAAGGCCCCGGAACGCCCCGAAGAGTCCCGGTATGACAAACACTCCTCCAACCACCGCCCGGTCTTCCCGAGCAGCACTCATACCTCGCCCCGGAAATCCCTGGCGCACAAACAAAAAAAATGGCCTTTGTTGAAATCCTCTCCCGGAGTACGAATCATCTCCGGATTATCCATACTTCCCCGACTCACGCGAAGCCGCGAAGTCGCGAAGGAGACTGTCAATACCCATCCAGACTTCGCGTTCTTCGCGCCTCTCACCTACGGTGCTCCAACTCCGCCCCGCAGGAGCGTCGTTCTTCGCGTGAGACCACATCATCGACCTATACCGGTAACCGAGTGTTATCCAGAGGTTGTGGAAAGCATTTCAACAGGGCCAAAAAAGGTAGTTATTCCGCCACGAACTCTTTGAGCCGTGCGAAAAGGTATTCCTGCACCTCTTCGACGACCTCTCGTTTGCCGCGGAACGCAATCAGTTCCCGTGCGTCTCCATCCATGTTCGCGAACGACAGTCTCTGCTGCCGGCGCACCACCTCGACGTCGAACTTCTCGGCAACGTCGTAGATCATCTTCCGCGGCACACCGGGGGGAACGAGCATATCGTAGAGTTCTTCTTCAGCCATGGTTCACCAGGTCCTACTTTCCTATTTTGATCCGGCGAGACATAATACATGGCCCTCCCCGCACGCCGCCGAGCGGTGCCTTCGGTTTCCCGAGCGAGTTCATGCACCTGCCCATCAGTGCCGCTCCCCGGGCAAGACCGTCGTCCACGAAGACCAGGTGGTCGTTCGGGACGTCGTAGAGGTTCCGTTCGGCGACGCCCTCGATGATGTACTCGGGCTTCCTCCCGGAGATCGCCGCCCGCCCGGTGAACCCGATCGACGAGTTCGGCGGAACCATCCCTCTCTCGACGGCGATGTCGATGAGCCGGAGCGCCATCCTCGCGCAGACCCGGTCGACGACCTCGGTCAGTACGCCCATGCCGTGTTTCTCGTGGATCTCGCGCCCGATCTCCTCAAGAGCCGGTGTCGCGCTCCCGTTGACGCCGCAGTCGCACCCGATGAGGGCGACTCCCGACCTGTCGGCCACGTCGGCGCAGACCGGAACCCGCCCGAACCTCGTCCGGTCGGGCGGGACGATACGGATATCGATGTGCTCGTGGCAGCGGTCGACGTAACTGTCGACGACGGAACGCTTCCTGCCCCCGAACGCGCCCTTGATGCTATGGTCGCCGAAGAGGTCGAGGGCGGTCCCCGTTCGGTCTTTGACGAGCCCGGTGCCCCGGACGATCGCATCCGGTATGGCGCCCGCGAGCCCGCAGAAGTTCCCGGTCGTCTGGGCGAACGGGTTCGGGTCATCGCGTGCGACATCGCTCGTGATCCGGCCGTCGAGCGTCGTCCCGAAGTCGATGGATATGCAGGGGTTTCGGAAGTCGACCGCCGTCCACTTGGCGCCCTCCTTGATCCCCGCCATCGCGAGTTCGCCTTCCATCTCGTTTGCCACCATCTCGACGCCGGTACACCCGACCGGCGGCACGACGCCGGCCACCGCACCGACGAAGACCACCTTGTCGGCAAACGAGAACTGCCGGAGTTTCGGCGGGAGGTTGTCGATCGACATCGGCGGGGTCATCTTCCGCGGGGGGACGCCGGCCTCGAGGCAGCCGTTTGCAAGAGCAATGATGAAGTCCCCGACCTGATCGGGGGAGTCCATCGCCGCCACGACGCCGGTGCTCCGGACGACGAAGTCCAGGTCGTCCTTGATGCTCAGGTGAGCCTCCTTGTGGCACTGGATCAGGGTGTCGCGCACCAGTTCCGTAACCGACTCCCGCGTCAGTTTCGTACCGTCCAGGGTCGCCCCGAAGACCGTCTCGCCGGGTTTCGGGGGCCGGACGTCGCGGCTCATGGTCACGGTCTTGTTGATGACGTACGACCTGCCCGTCTCAAGATTCGTGCCGGTCAGGATGCACTTGGTCGTGGTGTTGCCCATCTCAACAGACGCCACGATGAAATAGGGCTTCACCCGGTACTCGGGAACACACGCACCCGCTCCGTGGGAGATCGCCGGCGGAGGCGGGCTTTCGACGATATGCGGTGTAGGTTTGAAAAAGCGCTCCAAAAAGCGGGCACACATAGTAGTCGTTTCCCCGTCTCCCATTTTATACCTTTCCATGATTCCATACGGCTCCGGGGCCCGGATAGGGAGGAAATTCCCGGGAAAACTCTGCTTCCGGTTTCGGGGACCTCACTTCGGGTTCTCCCACAGGATCCGGTGATTCGGGCGATGGTTGACGCCCCGGCTCGAAGCCATGAGGTCGGAGAGGCACGGTCGTTGCCGTGCAGGAAGAGGGCGTGAGAAGCCGCCCGGCTTCAGGTACCCGCACCGGCGGGAGCGCGTCCTGCCGCCGCCACGGAGTATCGCCGAACGGCCGGCATCTCCGGTTCCGGCAGAGCGCTTATATATCGATAACACGGATAACCACATTAGCGGGCAGGCTGCGGCGCTCCGTCGCACCCGTTTCGCCCGGAAAAGAGGTGAACCGTATGGTTGCGCTTTCAGGCGAGATTAAGGAGATATTTACAAAGACAAAAGTGATGCCGATGGCCACCGCGTCGAAGGACGGTGTTCCGAACGTGGCGCCGATGGCATCGATCCAGCTCGTCGGCGACGACACCGTCTGGATCATGGACAATTACATGGTAAAGACGCTTGAAAACCTCAAAGAGAACCCTATCACAGCGCTCTACTTCTACGACCAGGAGACCAAGCGCTGCTTCCAGGTGAAGGGCGCAACAGAGATCAAGACGTCCGGCCCCGATTACGAGAAGTTCCGCGACCAGGTGAGGACAAAGAGCCACAAGTACCCGGCGAAATCGCTCATCGTCATCAAGATCACCGACGTCTTCGAGTGCACGCCGGGAAAAGAAGCCGGGAAGAAGGTGCTCTAAGCACCCCTTCAACACTTCTTGAGGTTTTTAAGCAGGCGTGCCTGCAGACCGAAGTAATTCGAGAACCCGACGGCGTGGTTCTGGTCGATCGTCTTCGAATCGAAGGAGACAAGGTCGTCTGAGTAGAGCGCTTCGTCCGAGCTCCGGCCGAGTACCCTCACGCTGCTCTTGTAGAGGCCGACGTCCACCGTCCCGTTCGCCCGCTCCTGTGTCTTGTCGATGAATGCGTTGAGCGCGTAGAAGAGCGGTTCGTGCACGAGCCCCATGTAGGCGAGCTCCGACCACCTGTCGTCGACGATACGCTTGAACGCAAGCTCCGAACGGGTCAGGACGAGGCGTTCGAGATCGCTGTGCGCGGCGAGGAGGACGGTCGCGGCCGGGTGCTCGTAGATCTCACGGGCCTTCAGGCCGAGGATCCGGTCTTCGACCATATCGTTGCGGCCGACACCATTCTTTCCGGCGATCCTGTTCAACTCGCGGATCAGGGCAAGACCGGACAGTTTCTTCCCGTTGAGAGCGACCGGAACCCCCTGCTCGAACTCGATACCGATCTCTTCCATCTCGTCGGGAGCTTCCTTCGGCGAGACCGTCCAGGCATAGATATCCTCGGGCGGGTGGAAGGCAGGATCCTCGAGTTTGCCGCCCTCGATGCTCCGGCTCCAGCAGTTCTCGTCGATGCTGTAGGGCTTGTCCTTCGCCACCGTCACCGGGATATTGTGATCCTGTGCGTAGCAGATCTCCCACTCGCGGGTCAGGTTCATCTCCCGCATCGGCGCAACGATATCGTAGCCGGCGGACCTGAAGATGAAGTCGAACCGGAGCTGATCGTTTCCTTTGCCGGTGCACCCGTGTGCGATCCTTGAAGCGCCTTCCTGCTCTGCAATCTTCACGATCTCCTCGGCGATCAGCGGGCGGGCAAGCGCCGTGCCCATCGGGTAACCTTCATATGACCCGTTCGCCTTGATCGAGGGGAAGATGCAGTCCGCCACAAACTTCTCCTTCGCATCGATGGTGTAGTGGTTGTCTGCAAGCATCCGACCCTTCTCGGTTGCCCGGGCGATCTCCTCCTCGGGCTGGCCTACGTCGACGGCAACGGTGATGATCTCGTCAAACCCGTAGTGCTCGCGCAGGAGGGGGATACAGATGGAGGTGTCGAGACCTCCTGAAAATGCTAGGACGACTTTTCCCTTTTCCATGGTATAGATCTCCGCGTTCCTGGTTCCCTGCCTAACGGCAGATTGAAGTAATCTACATTGATATGACCTTTCACCCAATAAAAGAAATGGTATGGACGGACGCACCGGCATAAATCCCATCCATTTCCTCGATTTTCCAGGTGCAACCGGATCGGGTGCAGAGGTCTGGGGGACGCTCTCGAGGCGATCACACACCCCCGATGCCCATCTGCGCGGCCGGGTCACCGGGGAGCCGGAGATCGGGATGCCGGGATCCGAAAGAGCGAGCGTTATAGAAGGAATTATCGGCAAAATCCGGATAAAATGCGAGATTACCGGCACGACTGCGGCCCACCCTCAAAACCACCGCAAAGTGGCGGAAAAATAAAAATTGGGCGGATTTCTGCTCATTTCACGAAACCCGAAATTATAAGGCAGATAACAGAGAAATCGTGAAGCTGGAGGGTTCCGTCATTTTTGAGAAGAGACCCATTGAGGATACAACATCACCACAACCAATAATCAGCGTCAGGAACCTGACCAAGGTATTCGGGCAGAACCCGGAAACGGCACTGGAACTCCACAGGAGAGGCCGCTCGAAACAGGAGATCTACGAGGAGACCGGTTCGACGCTGGCCCTCACCAACGTCTCGTTCGATGTCATGCCGGGTGAGACATTCGTGCTGATGGGGCTCTCCGGGAGCGGAAAATCGACGCTCCTGCGCTGCATCAACCGGCTCATCGAACCAACCGACGGCGAGATACTGATCGACGGCGAGGACATCGTCGGCATGGGCCTGGACGAACTCCGGACGACCCGGCGGCGCAAACTCGGGATGATCTTCCAGAGTTTCGCTCTTCTTCCCCACCGGACGATCCTCGACAACGTTGCTTTCGGCCTCGAGATCCAGGGCGTTCCGGTGGAAGAACGGCACAAAAAAGCCGAAGAGGTCCTCCAGATGGTGGGGCTCGGAGGCTACGGGGGAAGCATGCCCGGCGAGTTCTCCGGCGGCATGAAGCAGCGGGTCGGGCTTGCCCGGGCACTCACGAGCGACCCCGACGTCCTCCTGATGGACGAGGCGTTCAGTGCCCTCGATCCCCTGATCCGCAGGGACATGCAGGACGAACTGCTGGATCTCCAGCAACGGCTGGCCAAGACGATCATCTTCGTCACCCACGACCTCGACGAGGCCCTGAAACTCGGCGACCGGATCGCCCTGATGAAGGACGGCGCTATCGTGCAGATCGGCACGCCGGAGGAGATCCTGACGAACCCCGAGAACGCCTACGTCGAGAAGTTCGTCGCCGACGTCGACCTCACGAGGGTTCTCTCGGCAAGCGACGTGATGCGCCGCCCCGAGCCGGTCGCCCAGTGCACCGCGGGGCCGAGGGTTGCCCTGCACCTCATGGAAGAGCACGACATCCCGGGGATATTCGTGGTCACGCGCCAGCGCCTGCTCCGTGGGCGGGTGACGCTCGACGACGCCGCCCTGGCGGTCAAGAAGGGCGGGCAGATCGCCGACATCCTTATCACCGACATTCCCGTCGTGGCTCCCGCTGCATCGCTCTCCGACATCATCTCGATGATCGTCAAGAGCCCCTACCCTGTGGCGGTGGTGGACGATACCGGCAGGCTCAGGGGCGTCATATCACGCGGCGCCATACTCGCCGCCCTGGCACGAAAGGGGGAGGATATCAATGCAACTGCCTAAACTCCCCGTGGGGGACGCCATCGAGGCGGTCGTTCGCTGGATCGAGCAGTACTTCGGCTGGCTGCTCGACGGCATCAGCGAAGGGCTCGGGTTCCTCATCGGCGGGCTGCAGGAT
>NZ_FMID01000069.1 GCF_900095385.1 Methanoculleus chikugoensis | reverse complement strand
GGAGGGTGTAGGTCTTTCTATACGCGGAGTATGCAGGGAGGATGCGGAGCGCCCTCGCCGTCACAGAATCTTCGGGCCGGAGAGCCCTCAATCCCCGATGATTCATCCGCACACCCATCGGGGTGCTCATACCTATACTCGGCATTAAACGTTTTGCTCCCGGTATGGCCGGATGGCACCGGCGGCATGATGAAGATGACCGGCTTAGCCGGGAGACCGGGTGCGGTCAGAAGAAGTTCTCGGAGTACGGTATCGCGGTCAGATCCCGGCCGGATGCACGGGAAAAATGTTTCAGGAACTCAGGAAAGAGGCTGTTCTCCGGGATGAGCACCCAGACGTCGCCGTATGCATCGGAACCGTTGCCTTCCCACGAACGGAACGAAACGTCGTCCATGGCGAGGAGACGGAGTGCGACCATGCCCCTACCTCACGTGTTCTTATATATAATGATTTGTCGGCGGGGCCGGGCACGGCCACCCCGCCCGGACGGCGAGCCCGGCCCTGCGGCGACCGGCTGCCCGATACGGCGGACCTTCGGAAAGGTATATATGAGTCCGGGAGATGATTAGAGGTCGCCGGGCCGCAGGCTGCATGACAGCGCCGGAGTGACGGAAGGGATGACAGCGATCAGAGTCGAGGACAGAGATACCTGGGATACTTTCATCGACGAGAGCCCTTCGGGCTTCCTTTTTCATAAGTGGGACTACCTGCACCTGACGGCAAACCATACAAAGAGCACGCTTCTTCCCTATGCGGTCTATAACGGCGACGAGCCGCTCTGCGTATTCCCGCTCTTCTGGAAGCGGATGCATGGGATCAACGCCGTCTTTTCACCCCCGCCCCTCACGGTGATCCCCCACCTCGGGTGCGTAATGAACGGGAAGTTCGGGTCGCTCAAGCGGAGCAAGAAAGAATCCCTTCTCGGGCTGATTGCAGAGGAAATTCGCGGGGAACTCCTTGATCTCTCGCCGAACTACCTCTCGATAGCCTTCGTCCCGGGCTTTCACGATATACGCCACTACCTCTGGGACCGGTGCGATGCACGGGTCCGGTACACCTACACCATCGATCTTGAGCGGCCGATCGAGGAGATCTGGAACAACCTCCACTACAAACTCCGCAGCAAACTGAAGAAGGAGTCGAAATCGGGTCTCCGGCTGGAGAGATCCGGCGATATCTCCACGCTCCATATGCTCATCTCCGAGCGCTACCGTGACCCGTCGCTCGATATCCCGCCGATCAAGCGCGACTACCTCGAGGATCTCGTGCGTGCCTACCCGGAGATCGGGGTCTACACCCTCTACGATGCAGAGGACGAGGTCGCGGCCGTGGTTGCCGCCCAGGAGTACAAACGGTTCCTGCTCTGGATGGGAACCCCGCGGATCGAGGGGGTTCATGCCGGGAACGAGTATCTCCAGTGGCTCCTGATCGAGCGTGCACGTGCCGAAGGCTACCGGACGTTTGAGAATATGGGCGCGAACAACCCCGATCTGGCTTTCTTCAAATCGAAGTTCAACCCCGATCTTACGATGTACTTTGAGGTCGAGAAGAAAGACGGCCTCGGCGCATTCTCCGAGTGGGCATACCGCTCCTTCGTGAAACGGTTGATGATGGCGACCGGAAGGGTTTAGGGTTCGCCGTCTCTCTCCTCTCCGGTGCCTCGCAGCATCGTGCAACAAATGCTATCCTGAAACCCGTGGTTCAGGTCGCCGGATGTCCGGGGGGCCCGGAATGAGCGCCGTTTTCGTGCGACCGGCCCTGCTCTACGCCCCGGCACGAATGGCCGACCGCAGGAGGTAAGGTCTGCCGGTTTCTCCAGCAGAACGGAGGAAGAACCGTTTGGCGGTCGAGATCATCGCCGACAGAGATACCCGGGACGCATTTGTCGACGACAGCCCCTCGCCCCTCCTCTTTCATAAATGGGACTTCTTAACGATCACAGGGCAGCATACCGAGGCGAACAACCCGACCCCGATCAACAGGCCGCCGATCAAGAAGAGGTTTGCCTCCTGCATCGACCGAACCGGAGGGTGCTCTCCCGGGGCAGCAGAGCCCCCCGGCCGGTCAAAAACTGTTCGGGCCCCCGCTCCCGGCAGTGTCCCGGGAAGATATAAATATGCCCTTTGAGGTATCCTGTAGCGGGCGCGGTCTGGCATGGCCGATCGCCGGAAGTCAGGCTCTATGGTGCTCGAGATCATCAAGGACAGGGAATTGTGGGACTCTTTCGTAGATGCAAGCACGTACGGGTTGCTTTTCCACAAGTGGGACTACATAACGATCACCGCACAGCACGCGGGCTATCGGCTCCTCCCCTACGGGATTTACAAGAGGGAGGAACTGGTCTGCCTCGCTCCGCTCTACTTAAAGAGCACGCATGGTGTGAGGATACTCTTCTCGCCGCCGCCCATGCAGGCGGTCGTCCCCTACCAGGGCTTCGTCCCGGGAAAGTCGTTTGATACGCTGAAGCTGGGCAAGAAGGAGGAGATCATGGATCTCGTTGCGGGGGATCTCTCCGCGGAGATCGATACCATCTCACCGCATTACTTCTCCCTGACCCTCGTTCCCGGCCTCACCGACGTCAGGCAGTTCCTCTGGCGGGGATACGACCCGAAGGTTCACTACACCTACGTTGTCGACATCTCGCGGCCGATCGAGAAGGTCTGGAGCGACTTTCACTACAAACTTCGCAACAAACTCCGGAAGGCCGAAAAGGCCGGTATGAACCTCGTGCGAAGCGCCGATATTTCAACGTTGTATGCGTCGCTTGCCGAGCGGTTCAGCCGGCCGGAGATGAAGATCCCGATGGTCGGCAGGCGCTACTTCGAGGAGCTCTTCCGGGCGTATCCGGACCATCTCGCGGCGTATTACCTCTACGACCGGGAAGGTGCCCTCACGGGAGCCGTCGCCACCCAGGAGTACAAACGGTTCCTGCTCTGGATAGGAACTCCGCGGATCGAGGGGGTTCATGCCGGGAACGAATATCTCCAGTGGCTCCTGATCCAGCGTGCAAAGGCCGAAGGCTACTCGTACCTGGAGAATATCGGAGCGAACACACCGGACCTGAACTTCTTCAAATCAAGGTTCTGTTCGAGTCTCGGCATATATATGGAGGTCTTTCAGAAGGATGCGGTCGGGACCCTGGCGGAATGGGCATACAGCAACGTCATCAATAAACCCTGGCTGAAACGCCGGTTCGTCCCCTACATCGACTGAACGGTCAGAGGTCGCCGAGCGAGATGGGAAGTTTCTGGATGAGGTACCGGAACTTCCCGCCCTCGGTGCGGGGGATCTCATCGACGAAACGGACGTGGACGTTCACCCCGTCACCGAGCTGGCACCGGAGTTCTTCTGTCAACTGCCGGGTGTCCTTCTCGGTGTAAGCCGGTTTTCTGACGATCTTCATGATGAGTTCCCCCACCTCCTCCTGGTACATCTGGAACTGCCGTATGTTCTCGAACGCTTCGGATTCGTAGTTGATGGGAGTGACGGAGATCAGGTGCCCGCTCCGGGTTACGATGAACTCCTGGAGCCTCCCCTCCACCTTCTCGAGCAGGGGATACTCTCTCCCGCAGGTACAGGAGTCCTCCCCGAGAACCGCGACATCCATGGTGCGGTAGCGGATGAGGGGGCAGACGAAGTTGGTGAGGTTGGTCGCGACCACCTCGCCCATGGCGCCGGCCCCCTCGACGTGCCGTCCGTCCCTGCCGATCAACTCAACGATCCCGTATTCGGGGAAGATGTGGTAGTGGGTGCTCTCCTCGCACTCGCCGGCGAGCACCGTCTGCTCGGAGTTGCCGTACCAGGAGAAGACCCGGCACCCGAAGACCTCGGTGAGGAGATCGCGCTGCCAGGGATAGAGGTTCTCCGACCCGCAGAGGACGGCTTTGACGGTCGGGAACGGCGCGATGCCGTGCTCCCGCATGTACCGGGCGAGTATCACGGCCGTGGAGGGATAGGCGTGGATGAACCGGGGCATGAACCTCCGGATACGGTCGACGTAGTCCGGCAGGGTCTTCTCGGTCATCTGGTGGGAAGACATGATCAGCCACCGGCCGAAGAGCGCACGCCTCCAGTAGGTGCCGCTCGCTGCCGCATCCACGACATGCCCGCGGAGTATGACGCAGCGGTCGGTGAACCGGTAGCCGACGCGGTCCCACTGGGTCTTCATGAACGCCCATTCCCGGGCACGGGAGACCCCTTTCTCGTAGTAGAACCCCATGGGGGTGCCGGTTGAGCCGGATGTGCGCACGTACTCAAAGGCGGATTCGGGGTAGTTCCGGGCCTTTAAGTCCGGGAGGTTGGCCTGGACGATCTCCTTGGTCAGGAACGGGAGGAGTTCGAGATCCTCCGGGCCCCGGATATCCCCGGGCACGAGACCGTGCTCCTGAAAGACCCTCCGGTAGTAGGGGACATTCTCGTAGGCGTGGTCGAGCAGGCGCGCGAGCGCCCGGGTCTGGTAGGCCGCGAGTTCCTCCCGGCTCCACCATTGTGACTCCCGGAGGAGTGCATACATCTGCCGGTAGGTGCGGTACGACGGCACCAGACTGAGTGCTTTGACGGTGAGCGGGTTTGCACGCGACACCCATCGATGAAGACCGGCCTTCATATATATATCTCCCTGGTCAGGCGAGCAGGTCGGGAGAGACATGTTCGACGATCCCCCCTTCGCGATCGCTGAAGTGTATCGGCAGCCCCTGAACGAAGTAACGGTACTTGCCGCGGGCGGTGAGCGGTATGTTGTCGACGTACCTGATGATGATACGGACGTCGTCGCCGCAACTCCTGCTCACCTCCCGGTAGAGATACTCCGCGTCCTGCTCGCTGAACGCCGGTTTTCTCACGATATTCAGTATGACTTCCCCGACCTTCTCCTGGTAGAACTGAAATTGTTTAACGTTGTCGAATGCATCGGTATCGATGTTCATGGCAATCCCCGAGAGGAGTTCGCCTTTGCCCGTCACGATGAAGTCCTGAACCCTTCCTTCCACGCGTTCGAGTATCGGGTAGGCACGGCCGCAGGAACAGGCCTCCCCGGCCGCCGTGGCAAGGTCCATGGTGCGGTAGCGGATGAGGGGGCAGACGAAGTTGGTGAGGTTGGTCGCGACCACCTCGCCCATCGCCCCCGGGCCCCGGACGGGCTGTCCGTCCCTGCCGATCAGTTCGA
>NZ_FMID01000012.1 GCF_900095385.1 Methanoculleus chikugoensis | reverse complement strand
ATCGCGAATCCCCAGACTACCGGAATTCTATAAAAGAGTCAATAAGCGCAGTAGAAGCAATGTGTCGGGTCATATCTAAAGATAAAAACGCCACCTTAGGCGACGCGTTAAAACTAATTGAAAAACAAGGAAAGATTGAGATGGGCACCCCGTTAAAAGCGGCCTTCCTCAAACTATACGGATGGTCAAGTTCTTCAGAAGGGATACGGCACGCCTTGCAAGATCAGCCAAATCTAACGCTTGAGGAGGCGAGGTTTATGCTAATCACATGCTCAGCGTTCATTAATTATTTAAAAGGAAAGTGTGTCAAAGCCGGGGTAAGTCTATCGCAAAAAGGTGATTGATTCGAAAACGACTGATCCATGAAGAATCTTCCTTGCAATTCTGGATTTTCGATAATTCATTGGGCTAATATCTTGGGAAGTTGACTTGCACAACATTGTGAGTGCCTTTCTGCTCGGTTACATGATCCTCATTGGCCATTGAATATGCGTTAACAAATTTAAATTGTAAAACTTTAAGTGTTACAGATTAATGAATAGAATGTAATGAAAGATCCCCTTAATCGACCAGATCGAGAAAACGATAAGCAGAGATATCTTTATTTATACATCGGTTTGATTCTTGGGATTTTTATTGGCGGATTCTACGGCATTTTTGTGACACATGCAAAGTATCAGGAAACCTTGGACGACTTTTTTAATTTAAGCTATACTAGTAAAATTCGACCAGAAGGTGAAAAAGAGATCGATAGCATCGTGAACGAAGTTTCGGGCATCCCGAACGAGAGGATGAAATTACAAAAACTAGCTGAATGGACAATAGATAATTTTACGGGAGTATATTTTGAGGAATCTTGGGAGACAAAATTATGGCATAATGAATATGCTACCTCTCCAGCTTACAACCATAAGTACATTGGGGATAATCTCAACGGTTATGGATACGACAAAGATGGGAATATTAGAGCCCGATCAACTACCCAATTCTGGAAAGACCCTTATTGGATTGCATATATGAAGACTGGGGCTTGCGAGGACGTTGCAGTTCTATTTTATGAATTAGCAAATCAGAGTGGTTTTGAATCAAGGTTGGTGTGCTCCCCTGCATCAGACCTGGGGCACATGTGGGTTGAAGTGAAAGTTAATGATGAGTGGCTGTACGCAGATTGCGCATGCTACCATGATTATGGGGGCATCAGATGGCTTGATACACGAGAGAAGTATACACAAAATTGTTATTGTCTAAATGAAGTGCTACTCTGTTCTGATAGGATGATTGATTTAACGGAGTATTACGTTCCGAAACTAAAGACAGAACCAATTCGGAAAGAACTCATCCAAAAAATTACTGATATCTATCGATATTGGAATATTTTGTCATAGTTATTGTAACGACACTAAAATATATTCGAGATTATCCTTTAGACACATATTTCTTTTTTTTGAAAGGTGTGGTTAAACTGTTTCACATAATACTCAGCACGCCCCCTCAAACCTTAATATGGGTATACGTTAAGTAGTGTCCATGGAATTCGGCAATGAACATTCTAGAGAGCCTCGCTATGTAAGATCGTCCAAAAGGAAGAATGATTATTGGATAGCTCTATTCCATGGGATGTTAGATAAATATACATCAAAATATGGCGACCATTTTAGAATCACAATTGTGGACAATGATAACCCATCAGAATTCTATGATATTCCTTATGCATTAATAAAACCCGCTCTCGCTGAAGCTGGATTCGATAGTAAACGAAACCGGTGGGTATGCACCATTAACGACCATATTTTTCGAGTACATGGTGTAGCAGACCGGATCGATGTTAGGCCATTCTTTTGGAGTTTGGGGGTTCAGCAATATGAAGACGTTGAAGTCACAAACAGTGTTTTTTCAAAGGATTTTGTTGGTGACAGTCGTACTGAAGGAAACGTGAAAGTTAGAATTTCAACAGTGATTGAGAGAGATCCTGCTTTAAGGTCAGATGCTTTAAGAATTCATGGTTTCAACTGTGCCGTCTGTGGATTCAACTTTGAAGAGCATTATGGAGAGTGGGGGGAAAATTTTGCTGAAGTTCATCACATTATCCCCTTAAGTGAATATCGCGGCACCATTACAGAAGTGAACCCAAAGACCGATTTAGTAGTGTTGTGTTCAAACTGTCATAGTATGATACACCGGAAAAGGGGTGTTACTCTTACTGTAGATGAATTGAAAGGAAAAATGATAGTTTCAAAATAATCTCCCTGTTTTTGGATACATCTTGCGGATAGTAGCTGTTCATCTACCCCGATGCCTCTGCCCCGACCCCTCTACCATACCCAAGGGTCTACTCTTACCAGAAACAAGTCGGGAGGTGCTTGATCTTCTCCATCAGAATAACATGGCGAGCCCAGGGTATCGCCCAGATTGCCCTTTCCCAGCATTTGTGCCACAGCCGGTGGCACTTTTCCACCCCATCCATCTCAGGATCAATTGAGAATGAAACAAGTATTTTGCCAAACTCATCCCAAAGAATCCAAATATTGGGAATAATATGGTCAACTCCCCAAATTGACCCTAATGAGACGGAAAGCCAAAGGATCCGGACTACTGATTCCGATAATAATATTTCACCAAACAGCAATTGTGAAACCATGGCAAAGCCACTGCAAACCGGACTGGAACTGACCGGGGAAGATGCGCTACGTTTTCACCGGTACATGGAAGGCCACGAAGAGCTGCCGCAACGCGGGCGCGAGATGATGCGGGTAGCGGTGCGGCTGGCCGAGAAGGAGTAACTCCGATTACCATAGGAATCTGAAAGATATCACAGCGTTCACTCTTTCAAACCCCTGAATATGAAGATGTACTCCTTGCCCGACTTCTGCTTCGTCAGGTACCCCAGTTCTTCGAGGCGGAAGAGATCGCTTCTCGCCGTTCCATACGCCACGCGATATGTCTCGACGATCTCTTTGATCGTGACTGGCTTATCGGGGTTTTTGATGAGGGATTTGACGATCTCTGCCTGGCGAAGGCTCAGCCCCTCGCTCCTCTGGAGGATGGTTAACGTCTGCTTGCTCTCGCCCTGCTTCTTCTCGATATACTTCTGGATATTGTCGACAGCGGTCTTTACTGCCGCGAGATTGTAGCGGATGAAGTACGTGAGGTCGTTCTCGTCGCTCTCGGTGTAGAGGTATGCGAGTTTGTATTGCCCCTCCGCATCTTTTATCGCTCTGGATACCGCCATGTATTCGAACAGCCAGTAGTCCTTCCGGAGCATGTACCAGTAAAAGATACTCCGTGCGGTCCGGCCGTTCCCGTCATTGAACGGATGGATGTATCCGATCAGAAAATGCAGGATAATCCCTTTGACCACGGGATGGATGAACTGCCCGTCGTCGCTGTTTGCGAAGGCACAGAGTTCCTCGATGAGCCCTTCGATCAACGCGAAATCGGGGGGGGTGTGCAGGACGTTGCCCCGCATATCAAAGACCCTGATCTCGTTGTTGTCCCTGAACCTCCCTTCGTCGCCTGGATCTTCGAGCGTGTCGCGAGTAATGGTCTTATGGATCTCTAAGATCAACTCCGGGGTCAGTTCTTCGTCCTTTATCCGGGTGATCCTCTTCATCGTGACGTAGTTGTTCAGGATCATCCTCTCGTCTTTCGTGGCGGGTTTTCTCTTTTCACGGAGCATCTTTTTTGCAATCGTCCTGGTGACGGCGGCACCTTCGATCTGGCTCGATGCAATCGCCTCTTCCATCAGAGAGTTGATGATGAACTGGTTCCGATCCTGGGGCAGCGAATCGAGGCCGGATGAAATGCTTCCCGCTGCCGACTTGTCAAGAAAATGAAGTTTTTCGAGGAAATCGTCCAGAAGGTTATATTTCAGCTGAAGATCGTCGAACGAGACATATTTCATATCCCTCTCTCTGAAGGTCTTCATCAGTATCCAGACGTAGAGGGGGTCTACCGGAAGATCGCGCCGTTTGAGCTCTTCCCAGTGCAGGTACCGTTTGTTGTAGTTGAAGACCGCGCCGATCACACCTCTGGTATCCGCATACTCCCAGGCCCTTTTTACATCTGCCGGAGAATATTCAGGAGTGTGAGGGAGTTTCATGGTTAAATTTCATCTATTGCTTCGATCCTTATTATCATTATCTATCAGTTTGTTACATTTTGATAGATATTGTAAACGAGGCGATAGGAAGGTAGGTGAAGAGGGAAGAGCCGTATTTTCGCGAAGAGATCGCACGGAGCTCGCC
>NZ_FMID01000053.1 GCF_900095385.1 Methanoculleus chikugoensis | reverse complement strand
GGGTGCGTGACCGGGGTATGCTTCGCCGACATGGGTCACGAGGTAGTCCTTGTCGATGTCGACCCGGCAAAGGTTCGGGCGATCGGTGCAGGGCAGACTCCTATCTACGAACCTGAGCTTGAGGATCTAATCCGGAAGAACCGCGACCGGATCAGCGCGACCACGGACCTTCGAGTTGCTGTTGGATCGACCGACATCACCTTCGTCGCGGTCGGGACGCCCTCACAGGAAGACGGGGCGATTGATCTATCCTACATCCTTACCGCGTGCGAAGAGATTGGGCAGGCCCTCAAGGAAAAGGAGGCTTTCCATACGGTCATCATCAAAAGCACGGTCTTTCCCGGGACGACGAAAGAGATGGCCGGCCCGGTTCTTGAGAGGGCCTCCGGGAAGATGGCCGGAAAAGACTTCGGTCTTGGCTCAAACCCAGAGTTCCTGCGTGAAGGAAGCGCTGTCCGGGACTGCCTCTCCCCGGACCGCATCGTCATCGGGGCCGATGATCCCCGGACTGCCGGGATCCTTGGCGACCTCTATGCGCCGGTCGGGGCCGCGGTGCTTGTAACCCCCGTCACGACGGCAGAGATGATAAAATACACGAGCAATGCCGTCCTCGCGGCGAAGATCAGCCTTGCCAACGAGATAGGAAACCTCTGCAAACGGCTTGGCGTGGACTCACGTGAGGTCTTTACGGTGGTAGGGATGGACGGCCGGGTAAGCCCGGCATTCTTTAGGACGGGGATAGGGTTTGGGGGGTCCTGCTTCCCGAAGGATGTCAGGGCCCTCGTCGCCGGCGCAAGAGCGCACGGCGAAGACCTGAAGATCCTCAGGGCGGTCCTTGAGGTCAACGAGGAGCAGCCCAAAAAACTCCTTTCTCTCCTCCAGCGGCATATCCCCGATCTGCAGGGGAAGACGATTGGGGTTCTTGGGCTTGCGTTCAAGCCCGATACCGACGACGTCCGGGAGAGCCGGGCCATCCCGGTCGTTGCAGATCTTCTCGCTGCAGGGGCCCGGGTGGTCGCCTACGACCCGGCGGCGATGGAGAACTTCCGCCGTGTCTTCCCGCAGGTCACGTATGCGCCTGCCCCGGATGAGGTGCTCGGGGCCGATGCCGTGCTCATTCTCACTGAGTGGGGGGAGTTTGAGAGGCTCGATTATACGGGGAAACTTGTGATCGACGGGAGGAGGATTGAGAACGCCAGAATTGGCTCAATCTATGAGGGGGTCTGCTGGTAATGACCGTTAAGAAAGCTGTCATCCCGGCAGCAGGCCTCGGCACCCGGTTCCTCCCGGTCACAAAGTCGATGCCCAAGGAGATGCTTCCTATCATCGACGTACCCGCTATCCATTATGTCGTCAAAGAGGCCCTGGACTCGGGGATCGACGATATTATCATCATCACCGGCCGGAGCAAGCGCGCCATCGAGGATTATTTTGACGATTCGCCTGAGCTTGAGATGCACCTTGCGAAGAAGAACAATCTCGATCTTCTCAGTATGGTGCAGGAGATCTCATCCCTCGTCGATATCCACTATATCCGGCAGAAGGAGCCGCTGGGGCTTGGGGATGCAGTGCTCCGGGCTGAGAAGCATATCTGTGACGAACCGTTTGCGGTCCTGCTCGGGGATGATATCGTCAGGAACAGCACTCCCTGTACAAGGCAGTTGATTGATATCTACAATCGGTATCGGTGTTCGGTCCTTGCAGTCGAGGATGTACCGGAGGAGATGGTCAGCAGTTACGGGATTATCAAAGGGAAGAACCTGGAGGACTTGCTCTATCTGCTGGAGGATATCGTCGAGAAGCCGAAGAAAGACGATGCACCCTCGATGATGGGTGCGATCGGCAGGTACGTTTTCACCCAGGAGATCTTCGATAGTCTCAAGAAAACATCAAGCGGTGTTGGTGGTGAGATCCAGTTGACCGATGGCATCCGACGCTTAAACGAACGGCAGAATATCTATGCCTACAAATTTGTGGGCAGGCGGTATGATACCGGGGATCGGATGGGATACATCGAGGCGATCATCGATTCTGCACTTGACCAAGGCGACCTCCGGGATGATCTGATAGCGTATATGAGGCAGGTGGTTGTGAGGTGACGACGGAAGTTATAGTACCCGTTGCCTTGTACCGTCAGATAAGTTTAGCTCATGTTAGGCAGACGTAGAAAGATCCAACATAAATGGGCGTGGAAACAGGAAAAATGATAAAGACTATAAAAATTTATGTCAAGGGCAATGCTACTCTCTTGCCTTTAGCAAATAAGATTATTGAAATAAGTGGATTTATTCGCACAATTCTGGCGCAAAAAATAAAAGGAATAATCAATATTTTTACACTCTCTAAGCGCATTGCACCACTTGATCACTGTGAGGTCCGGAAATATATTTTTGATAGAAAACTTTTTGAAGATTTTGTGGAAATTTACTCTCCACATGAAATATACCGAGGTAAACCACAATGTATCGACGATAAAATCCATTGGAGAGTTGAATTGGAATACCACAAAACAAGCCCTGCTGTTTTTGTGGTAAAGTTACATAATGGTCGCCTCTTTGGTAATTCAGGGACTGTGATAACAGAAGATAATGTTGTTTTAGAGGATATTTCAAGAAGATTGAGTGGTCGCACAGAAGATATTGATGTTTTCAAGAAAATTCTCCTTCCCCAACCAAAAATACTTACAGAGACAGTTGGTGTCATTTCCACTTCAGATGGTGGAGGCTTTTTCCATTGGATGTTTGATGTCTTGCCAAGAATCGCTATAATTAATCAGAGCCCATGGCATGTAGACAAGATTGTTGTTAATAATATTAATTCAAAATTTCAGGAGGAGACCTTAAGAATTTTAGGGATTCTCGATAAAATAATCATCCCAAGTAAAAATGAACATCTTCAGGCGAGCGAACTAGTTGTCCCTTCGCTTCCGGGAAACTCGGGCAATATGCCACAATGGGTATGTGACTTTTTGAGGAGATCCTTCCTTCCAGGATCTAGTGGTATTGTTGATGGAAAAAAGAAGAGATTGTATATCTCGAGAGCTAAAGCGAGCAATGGTCGAAAAGTCTTGAATGAATCGGAGGTAATGGATCTATTAGCGCCACTTGGCTTTGAAATGATCAGTCCTGAGGATCTCTCTTTTCAAGAGCAGGTATGTTACTTCTCTCAGGCTGAAGTGGTTATAGCTCCCCACGGGGCAGGCTTATCGAATCTTGTTTTCTGCGATGAGAAAACCAAAGTACTAGAGTTTTTCTCTCCAGATTATGTGAACGCTTGTTACTATGCGCTGAGTAATATGGTTGGTCTTGAGTATTACTATTTAATCGGTGAAGGGATACGCCCCCCTGAGCATTGCGATCTTGAGATTGTAGGGAAGAACATCACTGTTAATATAGTCTCGTTACAAAAATTACTGTGTATGATGAGGTTGTTACCTGCAAACTGGTGCATGGTCAATTAAATTGTTGAAATTTAGTGTTTATATCTTTATCGTCGAACTGAGGTTGGTGGATCGATGGGAAAAAGTACCCTTGTAACTGGTGGGGCTGGTTTTATCGGGTCGCATCTCTGTGAAAAACTGTTGAATGAAGGGCATGAGGTGCTCTGCGTCGATAATTTCTTCACAGGCAATCGCCGAAATGTGGCGCATCTCCTTGATAACAAGAATTTTGAGATCCTGCGTCATGATATCACCTTCCCACTGTATGTTGAAGTGGACGAGATCTACAATCTTGCCTGTCCTGCAAGCCCGGTACATTACCAGTTCAACCCGGCACAGACGACCAAAACCTCGGTATTAGGGGCGATCAACATGTTGGGACTGGCGAAACGGCTGCGGATTCCAATTCTCCAGGCCTCAACGAGCGAGGTATACGGCGACCCAACCGTTCACCCTCAACCTGAAACCTACTGGGGCAATGTCAACCCCATCGGACCGCGCGCATGCTATGATGAGGGGAAACGCTGTGCGGAAACGCTATTTTTCGACTACCGCCGTCAGCATGGGCTGGATATCAAAGTGGTTCGCATCTTCAATACCTACGGCCCCAGGATGCACCCTGATGATGGCCGGGTAGTCAGTAACTTCATTGTCCAGGCGCTTAGAAATGAGGACATCACGGTCTACGGTGATGGGTCGCAGACTCGCAGCTTTTGCTATGTAGACGATCTTGTAGATGGCATGGTGCGGATGATGAATACTGAAAAAGGGTTCACAGGGCCGGTAAACCTGGGAAATCCTGGCGAATTTACTATCCTGGAACTGGCGGAGATAGTCATTGCCATGGTTGGGTCGAGGAGTCGGATTGTGTTTAAACCGCTTCCAGAAGATGATCCAAAGCAGAGAAAACCGGTCATAGATTTGGCTGAAGAGAAGTTAGGTTGGACGCCAAAAGTTAAACTGGAAGACGGGCTCAAGAAAACGATAGGATATTTCGAGAGGATATTGCAGAATGAATATGCCTGACTCTAACTCTTCACGCCCTTTGAGGACTCCAGTACTATTTATGGTCTTCAATAGGCTCGATACTACCAAGCGGGTTTTTGAAGCGATTCGCCGGGCTAAACCTCCAAGATTATATGTGGCTGCAGATGGTCCCAGAGCGGATCGCCCGGGCGAAGGCGAAAAAGTCCAGGCGGTTCGAGACTACGTGATGAACTCTATCGACTGGGACTGTGAAATAAAGACCCTATTTCGAGACCATAACTTGGGATGCAAATATGCAGTGACTGGTGCAATAAACTGGTTCTTTGAGAATGAGGAGATGGGAATCATCCTCGAAGATGATTGTCTCCCAGATCAGAGTTTTTTTATGTTCTGCCAGGAACTTCTTGGACGTTACCGTGATGATAAACGGATCATGATGATCTCTGGAGACAATTTCCAGTTTGGAAAGGAACGCACAGAAAACAGTTACTATTTTTCGCGGTATACCCATATCTGGGGCTGGGCATCCTGGAGGCGTGCTTGGAATCTATATGACTGTGGGATGAGCACATGGCCCGAAATTTATGGAAATAGATTTCTCAAAGATATATTGTCTGATAAAAGAGCAGCAAAATACTGGGAGTCTATTTTTAACTCTGTATATCATGGATCGATTGATACATGGGATTATCAGTGGGTATTTTCTTGCTGGATCCAAGGGGGCCTCTCAATTATCCCGAACCGAAACCTCGTATCAAACATCGGGTTTGGTCAATCGAGTACGCACACCAGGGATAAAAGCCCTTTTTCAAACCTATCTACTGAGAGAATAGAATTTCCGTTGAAGCACCCAACATTTGTAATTCGGAATGTCTCGGCAGATAATTTTACGGAAAAAATCTGGTACTCTCAATCAAGATCTCGAAAAATTCTATTGGGACTGAAGGAAATCAAATTGATGTTTAAATCTAAGAGTGTTTGGAGGGGGCATGGGAAAAGTCTGTAGCATTTGCGGAGCACTTATGGTCCCGATTTTTTCAGGTGAAATATTAAA
>NZ_FMID01000013.1 GCF_900095385.1 Methanoculleus chikugoensis | reverse complement strand
GACGGCGATCAGTGGAATTGCTCGTTTTGTCATGGATACCATACAGTACCCGTCCGCCGATATTAAAGGCGTTTCATTTACTTTGTAGTTATGTTAAATGACTTTACCTCAACAGCTCCCTGTTAAATGTTGCCCTCCTCTCGAGGTCAGCAGAACCGGCCGTCCGAGCGCCTGGTGCGGGCGTCATCCGAGGTTGAGGCCAGCCACCCGGACCGCTCGTCGGGGTAGGCGTCGAACGCCGGGACGTAGGGCTTGATGTCGAGGACCGGGGTGCCGTCCAGGATATCCACGTCATCGAGATGGAGCGTCGCGCCCTCGACGGCGGCCAGCCGCAGAACCGAGAGACCGATCGCGTTGGGGCGGCGGGGCGCCCGGGTCGCAAAGACGCCGTGCGGTGTCGTATCGAGGAACGGCACCACTTCGAGCGCGTAGCCCTCCGAGCGGTGGAAGTGGTAGAGAACGATGATCCGGGAGAACCCCGTGAGGTCTTTCAAGCCGGCGGCATAGGCGGGGTCGAGTTCGACCGTCCCCCGGACGCCCCGGGCGCCGACGGGCTGGATCGGCATGTCGCGGGGGTCGCGGAAGGGGGAGCGGACGGTACCGATGGGGGTGAAGGTTATCCCGGTCATAGGTATCCCTCTCTCCGGGGGGAGAAGAGGGTTTGCGTCCGGGTTGACCATGGGAAACGGTTATTATCGTCCCATGCGTCCACGTGCTCTCTATGGAAGACCTCTTAGCGGTTCTGCTGGATATCGAGAAGCGGGCCTGGAAGGCTGCCGACACCCGGGACGTGGAGTTCTACCGTGATTATCTCGCGCCGGAAGCCCTTGTCGTCAGCCCCCGGGGCATCCTGGACAGGGAGGGGATCCTCCGCGATCTCGTGGAGAACCCCAACGAGTTTCCGGAGTACGCCATCACGGACCCGAGGGTCGTGCCCGTTAGGGAAGAGGGTGCCGTCCTCGCGTATACCGTCTCCTTCGGCGGGCAGACACTCTACGTGTCGACGGTGTATGCCCGGGCCGGGGGCCGGTGGCGGGCGGCCTTCCACCAGCGGACGCCTGCGCTCGAAGGAGCCGGAGCGGAGGGTTAGCGTCCTCTCGTTTTCGCGGCGACGATCCGGGCCCGGAGGTCTCGTGCGGCGGCGGTGACGTCGTCCTTCCCGACGACCGCCGATATCACCGCAACCCCGTCGGCTCCCGCGGCGATGACGTCGGAGACGTTTTCCGCGGTGATCCCGCCTATCGCGACGATGGGGAGGGATACCGCAGCACGGATCTCCGCGAGGACGGCGAGCCCGCGGCCCGGCCCGGCGTCGTCCTTCGACCCGGTCGCAAACGTCGGGCTGAGTGCGACGTAGTCGGCCCCCTCCGTCGCAGCGCGGACCGCCGTCGCCACCGACCCGACCGATGCCCCGATGATGAACCCCGGCGGGGCGAGCCGTCGCGCCTCTCCGATGGGGAGATCGCTCTCGCCGAGATGAACCCCGTCGGCACCGGCCGCAAGGGCGACGTCCAGACGGTCGTTCACGATGAAGAGCGCTCCGGCATCAAAGGTGATCTCGCGGACGGCAAAGGCCGCATCGAAGAGCGCCCGCCCCGAGAGGGTCTTGTCGCGGAGCTGGATCGCGTCCGCGCCGCCGGCGACGGCGCGGGCGGCAAGCTCCGCGTGGGATCGCCCGCGGCCGATCTCCTCGTCGGTGATCACGTAGAGGTCATATGCCATTACCGCTCCTCGATCCGCGCGTGCCCGGCAAGGTCGTCGGGGGTGAGGGCGGCAAGTTCGTCGAAGAGCGCCGTCCTGAACGAGTAGGGGCCGCGTGCCTCAAGTGCGGCCCGCTCCCCCGCCCGGCCGAAGGCCGCGAGCGCCGCGGCCGACGCGACCGCATAATCGTCCGCAACCGCGACGAACGCCGCGGTGATCGAGGAGGCCATGCACCCCGTCCCCGAGAGGCGGTCCATCGCCGGGTTGCCGTTCCCGACGAGGAAGACCCTTCTATCGTCGGTAACGACGTCGACCGGCCCCGTCATCGACACGACGGTTCCCGTGAGGCGGGCGCACTCCCGCGCCGTCTCGACGGGGTCGCCGGCGACCCCGCCGGAGTCCACGCCCCGGACGCTCCCGCCCGTCCCGGCAAGGACACCGATCTCCCCGGCGTTGCCCTTCAGGACGGCGACATCGAGGGTGTCGAGGAGTCGCTCGGCGGTCTCGGTCCGGAACGCCGTCGCCCCCACGCCGACCGGGTCGAGGACGACCGGGATGCCGAGGTCGTTTGCCCGGCGCCCGGCAATCAGCATGGCCTCGACCTGCGTAGAGGAGAGCGTCCCGATGTTCAGGACGAGGGCGCCGGCGGCGGCGACCATCTCGGCGACCTCCTCGGGCGCCTCGGCCATCACCGGGGCGGCCCCGGCGCAGATGGTTATGTTCGCGCAGTCGTTGATCGTGACGCTGTTCGTTATGTGATGGATGAGCGGCCGCTCCGACCGCACGGCGGCGAGGAGGCCGGCGGGGATGGTGCCGTTCATGAAGCGTGCCGATGAACTGTTGTTTGTGCTGTCCGGCATAGGTACCTATCTGTTTGGGCAGTTGCATAAAGCCGGTAGCCGGATCCGCAGGTTTCATCGATTTGTGCGATACCCGCACAGGGTCGCGCACCCTGCCGCCGGACGACAATTCCTTGAAACGTGGCCATGGTATGGCCTGTCGTGGGCCGATGGCGACGATCCGGCCGGACGTCAATCCTGTTCGTGCCGCCGGAGGAACGCACGAACTTCCCGCGACTCCACCCATCCCCGATCCAGCTGCGTGATGTACTCGTTGATCCGCTCGACCTGATTGTGGATGACCGTCGACGTCTTCGGGTCGTCGGTCAGGTCGGCCATGCCGAGGATCACCTGCAGGGGCTGGCGTATGTGATCGCCGAGAACGGCGAACTGCTCGATGTTCCGCTCGATCTGCTCGAACGCCTGCTGCCGGAGGCGTTCATTCTGTCTCCGCTCGGTGATGTCCCTGCCGGTCGCCTGGACGCCGACCACCTTTGCGTTTTCCACGATCGGGGATTCGCTCAGCTCGACGAAGGCCGCCGTCCCGTCTTTTCGGCGGAACTCGACTTCGAGCCCCTCTATCGATTCGCCTCCGGCCATCTTCTTCTGCCCTTCCTCCCATGCGGTGAGCGATAAGGGGGTGACGTAGTCACGGCACTTGCAGCCGATGAGTTCGGCGGGGGTATAGCCGAGGATGCGGGTCACGGCCGGGGACATGTAGGTGATCCCCCGGTCGTAGTAGCAGGTATAGATCATATCGAAGCTCCGCTGTGCTATCTCGCGGAACTTCTCCTCGCTCTTGCCGAGCGCCTCTTCGGCCGCCTTTCGCTTGATCCCCTGTGCCAGAACGTTTGCGGCCGCCTGGACGAAGTTGATGTCGTCCCGGGTGAACCTGCGCAGGGCCCGGGTATGGGCGCCGAGCACCCCGTACGGTGCCTCGTCACCCTGGATAATGACGCTGATGCCGCTCAGGATTCCCTCGTTTCGCAGGAGGGGCGGGCCCCGGAACCGGGTCTCGGCCTCGAAGTCTTCGACGATCACCGGCTCGTGGGAGAGAAGGGTGTATCCCGCCTGGGAATCGGTTCCCCCGTTCACTTTCTCGGTACCGATCCGGACTCCGCCGAACCCCACTGCCGCTTCGAGGATGAAGAGATCTTCTTTGGGCAGGTACCGGAGCACTTTGGCGTACTCGACTCCCAGACGCTCCGCCACCACCCGGACCACGGCGTTCATCAGTTCGGGGGGTTCGGCCCCTGCAAGAGCGAACTGGCCGAGGTCCGCGACGGCTGCCTGCTGCGCCGCCCGGACGGCGGTGAGCCGCTCGGCCTGTTTTCTCGCGGTGATGTCGAGGTTGATCCCGACCCAGAAGACGATCTGCCCGTCCCTGTCACGGACAGGAGTTCCCCGGGAGAGGATGATGTGGCATTTCCCGTCGGGATCCGGAATCCTTAACTCGCGATCCCACTGGCATCCCGTATCGAGGCACCGTCTCCAGTCGGAGCGCACTGCCGCAGCATCCTCGAGCGGGATGCACTCCAGCCATCCCCTCTCCCGGAACTCCTCGATCGTCCTTCCCACCAGTTCGAGGAACGAGGCGGAGAGATAGAGCACGTCGCCGTCCGGCCCGCATACCCAGAAGCCGTAGGGCACCAGTTCCCCGACGGTGGCAAAGACTGACTCGGCCCTGATCCGTGCCCTCTCTTCCTTACGCCCGGAAGTGTTCTCCCGGAACCGTACAAGCCTCTCCCCGGCGCAGGGTTCGCCGGAGATCGCCCGGCACGAGAACGAGAAACGGCGCACCTCGCCGCTGGAGGTTCGCATCCGGCAAGCCCCGTGCGCCACCTCCTCCCGGTTCCGGAGTGCGCCGATTAACCTCTCGGCAGAGTCCCCCTCCTCGAAGAGCGGTGCGAGGTGACGGGTGATGAGGCCGCCTATCTCCATGCCACGGGCAGCGTCATCGCCGATCCCGAACGTCTCCTGAAACGATCGGTTCAGCCGGACAACGGTGTTGTCCCGGTCGAGGATGGCGACAGCATCGTCGAGTTCGTCAAAGCAGCGGTACACGGGAGATCTCCATTGGTCGGTGCGGAAGCCCCGGGTAGGGGTGCCATATATCAATACAGTTTGATCAGGTTCAT
>NZ_FMID01000008.1 GCF_900095385.1 Methanoculleus chikugoensis | reverse complement strand
CGTGACGACCTCTTTGATGTCGAACTGCGCGAGCCAGTCCATGATGCCGTTCGCTACCTCGTAGCAGATCGCCGGGTGAATGGGGACGTCGGAGATGACCGCGACGAGGTGATCCTTCTCGTAGAGGCGTACGGGGGCGTTGATCACGCCTTTTGTCATAAGGGCGACCGGGGGGAAGTATTTGCTCGTGATCGCCCCGATTTGCTCGAATTCCATCTGTTCGACGAGGTATTGCAGGGCAATACTCCCGACGAGCCCGCTCCCGGGAAAGCCGATCAGAACCGTCTTTTCGGCGCCCTCGAGCGCTCTGGATATAACCTTTATATCGTCCATGGGATCAATCACTCACTCCTGGATTAGTTTAACATAGCTGAATGTCCCTTAAAAATATTATGCAGGAATACCAGATCAAGCGCGGATACACGAAACAACTTGCAGAATCAATGATCCAGGGACTCCGCGACCAGTTCGGGACCGAACCCCGTGCGGCGGAGGACGGCCACTATAGCATCTCCTACGGAGCACTCCTGCGTCTTGAGGTCTGGGTGGGTACAGGAGGCAAAACACTCGTCGTCGATACCGAGGCGGACAAGACCGTCGACGACGAGACGATCATCGACACCAACCGCCGGTTCCGCAACTACCTCCAGCAGGTGACCGGGTATACGGCAAAAGAGCGGGCGAAGAAGGCCCAGCAGGCCGTAAAGAGAAAAGAATAACCGGATCGATCCCGTCGACGGAGTCGCCCGGGCCGGAACCCCTGAAGACGGTTCCTCTCTTTTTACTCAGGAGCGGTTCGCCGCTCCCTCTTTTTTGGGTTTCTTCACCGGGAGTGCGGCGCAGGTTATCTGCGTCAGTTCTTTGAGAAACTCCGGGTCGTCCAGGTCTTCGAGCAGGAAATAGGGTTTCGCACCGGCATAGGGCGGGGCGGTCTCGCCGTCCGGCATGAACGCCTTTCCGGGATCGGTGATCTTTACGAAGAGCTGGTTGTCGCAGACACAGCCGAAGAATATCCCGTCGCAGTAGATCCCGTATTCGCCGAACATCTTCCTGTAGGTGATCTTCCCCGCATCGCCGAGTTGTTCGGCTACGAACTCGACATATTCCCGACTCGACGACATCCCTTACTCTCCACACCACGCCTTACACTGTTCGATCCGTCTCCCGTCGTCGCCCTGGTTCTCATCGAACGCGAACTGCACGAGGAGTTCGCAGGGGAACTCGTCGCATCGGCCGCAGTTAGGAAGCCCCCTCGCTTCGCAGCAGGCCTTCACGGGGCAACTGTCGCTCCAGAACGGCTTTGTGATTGCCGTACACCCCCTGCAGCCGACTTGTTCCCGGTACTCGCACTCGCTGCAGAGTATACCGCATCGTGACTCGATCATCCTGCACGCCCCTATCGTTACCCCGTTGCCGCGAGAGGTCAAATAGCCGCCTCCTGCGAACCGTTACGGGAGTATCGATATCCACGGTTGGATGATAGGATGATATAGCCTCTCCCTGCGGGGCGAAAGTAACCAGGGAGCCTCCGGGTTCCGGCCTGAAAAAGGGATATTATTCGATCACAATCGCCGGCTTGAACGGGAGCGCCCCCGACGCCTTCGGGTGCGTGCCCGCTTCGGCACTCAGGACCTTCACCGGCACGCCGAACTCGTGCTCCAGGAACGCACGTGCGCCCTCGAGGACCGCCTGCTCGTCGAGGGAGGATCCTGCGAGCTGCTTCACGAGTTCGGGCGGCAGTTTCAGGACAAGTTTCGTGATCTGCTTCGCGGCATCGGTCGCCTCGCGGCCGCGCCTGCGCATCTCCTCGTTTTGCATGATCTCCCGCATCACCCTCGTCTTATCGGCCGATGCCGCGATGATCCGGAAGGCCTCGTGCTTCCAGGCCGGGGCGACGAAGAGGCTGATCGACGTCGGCTCCATCGGGATGAGTCTTCTGATCGACTCGATATCCTCGACCGTCCGGGCGAGGAGCTCCTCGGCGAGCTCGATCGCCGGGCTGACCCGGCTCTCGTCCACCTCCGGCCAGGGGGCGAAGGAGACCATGCCTTTCCCGCCGACATCGCTCCAGAGCGCCTCGCAGGTGAACGGGATGAAGGGAGCAAGCAGCCGCACCCAGGTGCGGCAGAGGTCCTGCATCACCGCCCCGCCGGTTGCGCCCTCGGGCAGGCGGCGGCGGTACCACTTCAGGTCGGCCTCCACGCCGAAGAACGCCTCCTGCAGCGCCTGCCGGGTCTGGAAGAGATCGAGCGCCACGGTGGCGCTCTCGATGCGCCGCTGGAGCCTGCTCGCGAGCCAGGCGTCGATATCGTAGGAGCCCGTCGCTTCTTTTGCCTCCGTAACCGTGTTCCAGAACCGCTCGATCTGCTTCCTCGTCGACGAGACGAGTTCGTTCCTCCAGTCGAAGTCCTGCCAGGGCTCGGCGCTCCCGACGAGGAACATCCTGACCGTATCGGCCCCGAACTCCTCCACGGCGTCTTCGAGCAGGAAGACGTTGCCCTTGCTCGAGGACATCTTCGCCCCGTTCAGGAGCCCCATCCCGAAGACCACCATGCCCTGCGGCTGCAGTTCCTGCGGGAAGATCGCCCGGTGGTGGAAGAGCTGGAAGGTGAGGTGGTTCGAGATGAGATCTTTCGCCGAGAACCGGTAGTCGTAGGGGTACCAGTAGAGGAACTCGTTCCTGAGCCGGTCAAGCGTCTCGCGGTCGACGGTCTCGGGGTTCCCTTCCCCGAAGAAGATGTACTCGAAGACCTCCGGCGTCAGGTCCTCCGGCGGAATGGCCTTTAAGTGGTGGGCGATCGTGTAGTAGGCCATGTAGATCGTCGAGTCGGAGAGCGGTTCGATGATCCAGGTCGGGTCCCAGGGGAGTTTCGTCCCGAGCCCCACCCGCCGGGTGCAGGCCCAGTCCTTCAGCCAGTCGACCGTCCGGACGAACTCCGTCCTGACCTCGGGCGGGACGAGCGCCATCCGCTCGATTTGGGTCTTCACCTGCTCCTTCCAGCACGGGTCGCTGTACTCCAGGAACCACTGGTCGTGCAGGATCTTCACAAAGACCCTCCCGCCGCACCGGCAGATCACCTGCCGGTTGTCGAACTCGTACATCGGGATCGAGCCGTAGCGCTCCATCATCAGCGCCGCCACGTCGTCCCGGGCCTCGCGGACCGGCTTGCCCCCGTAGTTGTCAAAGACCTTCCCGCGGGAGAACTCCGCACTGTAGACCTCCTGGGTGAGCGCCTCCATCCCCGGATCATTCTGGTCGCGGATACCCGCCCGCTCGACCGCGTCCTTTGCCGGGATCTCGCCGTAGCCCTCGACGGATATGAGCGGGACCGGCTGGATGCCCGTGTACTTCCCCTGCTGCTGCAGGTCGCGGAGCGCGATGTAGTCGAAGGGTGCGTGGGCGGGAACGCTCATCACGATCCCGGCCCCCATGTCCGGGTCGACGAAGGTCGCCGGGAGGACGGGGACCTCGCCGGAGAGCGGGTGGGTGACCGTCTGGTCGACGAGCGCCGTTCCGGGGATCTCCTCTCCCACGGTGACCTCGTGGTCCTGCAGGGCGAGTTTCGCCGCAGCCTCGCGGCTTAAGACCCACTCATCGCCGTCGACCGTCGCCCGGACGTAGGCGACGGCCGGGTTCACCCAGAGGTTCGTCACGCCGTAGATCGTCTCGGGCCGGAGGGTCGCGCACGGGATCCTGGCATCGCCCCACTGGAAGAGGACCAGCGTAAACTTGACGATCTCGGCCTTGTCGCCCTCGAGAAGGTCGTGGTCGCCGACCGGGTTCTCGCACTGCGGGCAGTACTTGACCGGGTGTGCCCCTTTGACGACGTGCTCCTCCTCGTGCAGGTGCTTGTACTGCCACTCGATGAACCTGCTGTACTGCGGGTCGACGGTGATGAACCGCCGCCGCCAGTCGATAGAGAGCCCGCACTTCTGCATCACGCGCCGGTACTCCTCCGAGAAGTACCGGACGATCTCCATCGGGTCGATGAACCGGTCCAGGATGTCCTGCGGCACCCGGTAGAGGTCGCGGTAGAGTCCTATCGTCTGCGTGTCGCCGTTCGCGATCCTCTTCGAGATCCCGATGACCGGGGTGCCGGTGACGTGGAACGCCATCGGGAAGAGGACCTGCTTCCCCCTCATCCGCTCGTACCGGGCAAGGACGTCCGGAACAATGTAGGTCCGTCCGTGCCCGACGTGCATCGCCCCGCTTGGATACGGGTACGCCACGGTCAGGTAATATTTCTCCTTCTCTGCCGGATCGGCCTCGAACGCGTGCTCCCACCGGGCGATGCACTCCCGTTCGTTGCCCTGCATATCTAATCCGCCCACTCTAAGCCTCCAGATTCTGGTTCCTCATAGTTGCCCTATCATACCGGCCGCAGCCGGATCGTCTCGCCCTCGTTGTAGCGCTTGATCATCTCCTGGGCGATCGTGCTGTTCTTGGCGAGGAGGATGTCCCCCTCCTCGTTCACCGTTGCCGTGAAGAGATACTCCTTCCCGGCGAAGACGTCCACGATCTTGCCCCTGTTCTCGGGAGATACAATCGTCAGCTGTTTCTTGTCGAGACGGATCTTGATGCCGCCGGCAAGGTGCATCTCCTCCTCGACGGGTTTCTGCGCCTCGAGTTCGCTCCTCGGCCGGATATCGATCCCGATGCCGAGTTTGTTCACGATCGCCGAGACGTTCTTGCCGCCCTTCCCGATCGCCGCGGGGACGTCCTTGTCCTCGATATAGACGACGGCCTTGTTGTCGCTGATGATCCGGACCTCGACCGGGCCACTCGTGTACCGCCCGATCTCGCGCTGGACCTCTTTTCCCGCAACCTTCCAGGTGACGTTCTCCTCGGGTTCCGCTACCGGTGCCGGTGCCGCGACGACCGGAGGCTCCGCAGGTGCAACGACCGGTCCTGCGGCGTTCTTCTTCCGGGCGAGCGGCATCACCAGGGTCTCCCCTTCGTAGCGGAAGATCTCGATCTCGGGTTCCTGCCGGGTGTGCTCGCGGACGACGATCACCGGGCGGATATGCACGTCGCCGGGCATGCCCTCCGGTGCCTTGACCGTCAGTTCGAGGTCGTAGATCTTCGTGATCGCGCCCTGGACGACGTGGATGACGGTGTTGATGATCTGCGGCAGGATGCTGTAGTCAACGCGGTCACAGAACCGCCGGAGGCAGTCGTGCACCTCCATGGCGTGGACCACGCCGACCATGCCCATCCCCGCGAGGCGCATATCCGCATAGACGGAGAAGTCCTCGTTCTTCCGGAGTTCATCGAAGATCACGTAGTCGGGCCGGACGAGCAGGAGGGCTTCGGCGGTGTTCGCCATGCTCCCCTCGAGCGCCGTGTACTGGGTGATGTGGTCGGGTACCTGCAGGTCCCGCGGGGCCTCCATCGTCTTCACGACGAAGTTGTTGTCGGCGAGGAACGTCGCAAGGCTCTGGGCGAGGGTGGTCTTCCCCGCTCCGGGGGGTCCCGCGATCAGGACGCCGCGGCGGTTCCCGAGGATCCGCTGCTTGATCTCCGGCGCCATGTCGTAGTCGTCGAGCGAGAGATCCACGAGCGGTCGGACGACGGTGATCTCCATCCCGTCCGAGAACGGCCGCCGGGCAATCGAGATCCGGAGCGACCCGATCTGGACGACCGTGATCCCCCGCTTCTCGAGTTCGATGAAGCCGTCCGGGTCGCGTTTCGCCCTCTCAAGGAGTTCCTGCGCCATGGCCTTGAGTTCGTACTCGGTCATCGGCGCATCCCGGAGGGTCACCAGGCGGGTCTCCTGGAGTTTCCCGATCTTTGCCACCGGCGGCGCCCGTTCCTTGAGCGTGATCGCGATCGTCTCCTCGTCGAGGTACTGGTCGATCGAGAGCGGCGAGAAGTCGCCGATCTGCGGCCGCAGGTAGGTGACGTCGAGACCTTTTGCCTTCGCCACCTCCGCCTGCACGAGATCGCTCGTGATGAACCGGGCGTCGTGGTCGATCGCGACGTTCCGGATAAGGGCGTCGATCTCGCCTCCGCTGGAGAGTTTCACCTGGTCGAGGCTCGGGCGTTCTCCGGAAAACTGGAGTTCGATGGTCTTCTCCTCCGACATCCGGAAGAGCTCCTGGAGTTCGGTCAGACCGGAAAACCCTATCTCCCGTCCCTGATTCGCCTGGGCCTCCAGCTCGGCGACGACGGCTTCCGGTATGATTATTGTTGCGCCCTTATATTCTCCGGTTTTTATCAGCGATGTTATGCGTCCGTCTATTACGACGCTTGTATCGGGTACAATTTTCATAAAAAATCACCATAGTAATGAGGTCATTCATCCTTATTAGCGTATACCTTCTCCGGATCGAAGACCGTTTCAGCGATCTCCTCCCCCTCGGCCGTCCGGTAGAAACACGAGGCGTGGCCGGTATGGCAGGCGGCACCGGTCTGCTCTACCTCGTAGAGGACGGCATCCTCGTCGCAGTCGACCAGGATGCGGCAGACCCGCTGGACGTGCCCGCTCTCCTCTCCTTTCTTCCAGAGTTTCCGTCTGCTCCTGCTGTAATAGTGTGCATATCCCGTGGTCCTGGTGAGTTCCAGCGCCTCCGTGTTCGCGTAGGCGAGCATCAGGACATCACGAGTCCGTCTTTCCTGCACGATGACAGGCACCAATCCGTCCTTGAACTGTATCTCCATATCTATTCACATTCCCGCGATTGCCTTCATGATTACATAGAGGATATCTCCCATGAACAGTGCGGTCAGAAACCCCGCCGCGATAGGTATGATGAATGGAATGCCGTAGGATATCCAGACCTTGCCGGCCTTCCGGTAGAGGGCAAGTTCCCGCTGGTAGTCTTCGGGGTGCAGCCTGAGATCTTTTGTGTATAGCCGCCGCTCCCCCCGCACGATGCGCCCGAGCGATTCCGTAAACCCGACGAACCGCCTGACCAGTCTGCCGTCCTCCCCCTCCTCGATATCTTCCATCACAAAACCGAACTCGTTCTGGATGCCCTTTCCATCGACCGGGAAGCCGAGGAAGAGGCAGGGCAGCGGGGCCCGGTTCCTCTCCAGGATGTTCTTCGCGAGTATTGCGACGGGTGCCGCGATATTGATGAGCACGGCGTTCGTCAGCACGCTGAACGGAAAGAACCCGAGAGGCGATGCGCCGAAGTACGGTTCGAGCGGGTAGAACGGGATGCAAGCGGTGATGATGATGAGGGCGTATGCATCCGCCCCCCCGAAGAGGTTTACCGCCTGGAAGAGGTAAAAAAACCCGCAGAAGATCGCGACCATGATGAGGTACGCCGCCGCCGTCCGCCAGTCCGCGAGGACGGCCAGCCCGTACACCCAGACGGCCGCCGGGATCGCGATCGCGAGTGCGGGACGCCAGGTCTTGTGGGGCACCCGCCGCTCCTTCGCGTCCAGGATGGACGCATATATGAGCGTAACCCCTATTGCAGCCGCTGCAATCATAAGGGGAACACTTACCACGAGCGGAAGAATCATGGGCGGGTACCTTATTCACCTGTTATCTCTTATTTCTGGCGATCTTTCTTTGCAGGGGATCGCTGCCGTTTCGATGCTTTTTCCGGCTGGATTTGGCATGATATGGCCACTCTTCGCCGGCCGGGCAGCCTGGAGGTTCCGGATCTCTGGTTGCAACTTCCTCCATGGCCGGAAATCCGTCGAAGGCTGCTGAGCGCAAACGGTCTCCTTCTATCTTCCGGATACGCTTCTTTCTCAAGGATATCTGTTAGAATCTCAATTCCATTATCACAAGGTATTAATAATAGCATACTGATGTGATATATTGTGATAGGGGGTAAAAATCCCCTTTCCGGCATATAACCGACAAAATACCGTACCTGAAGATCTGCATGGACATAAACGACCTTATGAGCGAGATCCTTCGACAGTCGACGAGCGAGGGACACTTCACTCTTGATGAGTTGCTGCACTACAGTAGCAGCAATCCCATGACCGGAATAGGGGTTTCGGAAGAGAAAGGGCACTCATTTTTCCTTTTTTTCTCCGAGGGCGAACCGGACGGTGCCATGTTTGTCGATGCGAAGGGGACACTCTTTGGAGACTCGGCCGTCCTGCGCCTGACCGGGGAGGAAGAGTTCGAGCTCTTCACGGTAACGGCGCCGATTGTCGACGCGCTGGTCTCAAGGTGCCGGATCTTCGACAAAAGCCACCTGAAGAAGAACGGACGCCTCGACATCCCGACCCTCGGCACTCCTAACCAGCAGCGGATAGGGATGCTCTACCTGATCGTGCGCGACGGCCGAATGCCTCTTGCCGGGGCCCACGTCGCGATCCGGAAGGGAAAACTCGTCATGACGAGCGATGTGACGGATTCCAAGGGGAAGGTCTGCTTTCGGCTGCTCAATGGGCGCTATATGTGTGTGGTCTCGGATCGGATTGGAGAGCGGGCACGGCGCATCGTTGAGATCCATGAACCTCAGGTAGAAGCGTACGTTGATATTGGGGGCACAGAGGATGAGTTCAGGTGAAGATGAAGAACGTGAATTGATAGCAGCAGTCAGGAGCCTTCTCTCACAACCCGGGAAACTGGGGGCCGGCGACGGAGGAACCACGGTGGAGAGCGTCGATGCAGGTTTGCCGTTCCAGTCTCCCGAGGAGGATGAGACGGTCCCGGAGGTTCTCAGGCCCGTCACCGATGAGATGAACGAGCAGCCGGAGCCGTCTCCGGTGCAGGCGCAACAGAGCGCGGATATCCGTTCGCTCATCGAGACGGCGGCGACGTCGGACGACTCCGCCGAATCGCATGCGTCCGCCGAGAAGGACCCGGTCCGGGCGCTTCTCGAACGGATCGGCCGGAGCGGTCCGGACGGCGCCGAAGAGGTCGTCTCCGCCCCGACGGTAGAGACGGACGATCTCTATACAGGGCCAGAGATGCCGGCTGATCCGCCGGCCGCGGTTGAGGAACTCGCTGCGAAGCCGGATGTGCCGGCTTCTTCCCCCGGATACCATGCTCCTACGGGAATCCTCGAGCGGGTGAAAGGGTGGCGCGAGGGCGATGAATCCGGCACCACCCGATCGAAACCCCGCGTTGTGGAGATGGTCGACGATCCCGGGATCGAAGAGGAGATCTCCGACGGTGTGGTTACGGTCGAGGAGCTCGGAAACCTGGCGGATTTAATCCTCCCGAAGAGCGCGACGTTCACGATAGATGAACTGAGCATCAACCGTGGCGAGAACCGCTTTGATTTTATCGATAACGCCCGAGTCGTATCGGAGTTCGACGACATCTTCTCCCAGTCGTTCTCCTCCACTTCGCTTGCTGCGGCCGCCGCACAGGTGGTGACCCCGGTCGAAGAGGTTCCGCAGCCCCGGTTCGGTTTCCTCAAAAAACTTCAGGTGCCGAAAGTCGGCGCCACGTTCGAGGAGTACAATGCCACGCTCCACGGTCCGCTCGTCGATCTCGCGATGCGGCCGTCTCCGGGGGTTGAGGAGATCGAACTCTACCCGGTGAACGAACCCTATGCCTATGTCCGGGTGACCTACGACAGCACGACGCATGAGTACACCTATAACGTCATCGAGCCCGTGCTCACTCCCGGGGAGCAGATGCTCTTCGCGGAGATCAAAGAACGGCTTTTCGAGACGCTCAACATCACTTCCCGTGACCTCACCCGCGAAGAAGCCCGCACAGCGCTCCGCGATGCTGCGAACATGATCATCGCCGACTACGGGATCCGGCTCGACCCTCTCGGGCGCGAGAAGATCCTCTATCACGTCGAGAAGGAGTTCCTCGGCGACGGGCTGATCGATCCGGTGATGCACGACAAGTACATCGAGGATATCTCCTGTGACGGTGTGGGCAGCGCCATATTCGTCTATCACACGACGTACGAATCGATGAAGACGAGCCTCATCTATCACGATCACGTGGAACTCGACTCGTTCGTCACGAAACTCGCGCAGCGTGCCGGGAAATACATCTCCATCGCCGAACCGATGCTGGACGCCACGATGAGCGACGGATCGCGTATCCAGATGACGCTCGGAGCGGAGGTGACCGCACACGGCTCGACGTTCACGATCCGTAAGTTCCGGGAGGAACCGATCACGCCGACGGACCTCATCGAGTGGCACACCTTCTCGCCGCTCGGGATCGCGTTCATCTGGCTCGCGGTCGAGAACGCCAAGTCCTGCATCTTTGCCGGCGGGACGGCGTCCGGGAAGACGACGACCCTGAACGCCATATCGCTCTTCATCCCGCCGCTCGCGAAGATCGTCACCCTCGAGGATACCCGGGAGCTGAAACTGCCTCACCCGAACTGGATCCCGAGCATCACCCGCGACTCGTTCTCGCAGGACGGGCGGGGCGAGATCGATATGTACGAACTCCTGCGAGCCGCTCTCCGGCAGCGTCCGGAGTACATCCTGGTCGGTGAGGTCCGTGGCAAGGAGGCCCTGACCCTCTTCCAGGCGATGAGCACCGGCCACGTCACCTACGCGACGATGCACGCCGACTCGGTGGCGAGCGCCGTCCACCGTCTGGAGAATCCGCCGATCGACGTGCCGAGGAACATGCTCTCCGCCCTCTCTCTGATGTCCATCCAGGTGCAGGCCCGTATCGGCGGTCAGCGGATCCGGCGGAACAAGCAGCTCATCGAGATCCTGGACATCGATCCCCGGACGAACGAACTGATCACGAACGAGGTCTTCCGGTGGCACCCGGCAACCGACGAGATCCGGTATTCCGGCAAATCCTACATCCTCGAGCAGATCATGGAAGACCGGGGCTGGAGCGAGGAGCGGATGCGCGAAGAGTTGAAACGACGACAGGAAGTCCTTGAATGGATGCGTATCAAGAAGATCCGCCACTTCAGGGACGTGAGTAAGGTCCTGATCTCCTACTTCCGCGACCCGGAGACGGTCGTCCAGCGGGTGCGTGTCGACCTCTATGGGGAAGGTGGTTCCGTATGAACAGTTACGAACGGTTCTGCTTCAATCTGATCGGGCACAACCTGAAGAAGAAACGGGGAGACTACATCAGTCTCCGAAACGACCTGATGGGAGCCCGGATGACGACTCCGTTCGAGGCGTATCTTGCGACCGCGTACGTCTCTTCGGTCGCCGTGGGGCTGGTCGCCGCCATGCTGATCGGGCTTCTGACCTATCTCCTGCGGGTTCCCGATATGATCGTCTACCGCGGAGCGGTTCCGCAGGTCCTGTACGCGTTGAACGACTACAAGATGCTGCTCGGCACCGTTGCCATCACGATCATCTCCCTCCTGATCTTCGGCGGGCTGACCTACCTGATCTTCCTTCTCTATCCCGGTATAAAGGCGGGAGAACGGCGCCGGAACATCGATGCCACCCTCCCGTACGCCATCAACTACGTCACCGCCATGTCTTCAGCCGGGATCACCCCCGACGAGGTCTTCCGGCTGCTCGGCCAGAGCACGATATACGGCGAGAGCGCTATCGAAGCGCGCTACATCTCCCGGGAGACCGACTTCTTCGGGAAGGATCTCCTCGAGGCCCTGCGGTCGGTCTCGCAGGCGACGCCGAGCGAACGGATGCGGGAGTTCCTGCAGGGAGCCGTTGCGAGCATCTCCAGCGGGAGCAACCTCACGGAGTACTTCCGCACCAAGGCTCACCAGTACACGCTCGAGAACAACCAGCAGCAGAAGACGTTTTTAGAGACGCTCGGGCTGATTGCGGAGTCCTACGTCACCGCGATGGTCGCCGGTATGCTCTTTCTGATCATCCTGCAGTCGGTGATGACGATCCTCTCGGGCGACTCGAACCCGTTCTTCCTCTACATCATCATCTACCTGATCGTCCCGTTCGGGAGCATGATGTTTGTCATCCTGATCAGTTCCATGACTCCGGAGGTGTGATATGGGATTTAAAGACCTTTTCAACGATTTCTTAAACAGGAAACCCACGGATGGGGAGGTGGTTCCGGTGGACGACGGCCCGGAGTCCGACCGGTTCGTGGAGCAGGACCAGGAGATCTTTGGCAGGATTGAGAACAGGCGGAAGTACCAGGAAGGGTTTTACCGGTTCCTCAAACACCCGGTCAGGGTGATGATGGAGGAGCCCTACACCGTTCTCTTCATATCCGTTCCGCTCGCGCTTCTCCTCTTTATCGGCGGGTTCGTGAGCACGGTCTCGTCCTACGGCATCGGCGCTCTCTTTACGACGACGATGATCGACGACTTCTTCGTCTTCGCGCTCCTCATCGCCATCGTGCCGCTTGCCCTCCTCGATTTCAAGGAGGCGTGGCGCATATCGAGCGTCGAGGCGTCGCTCCCGAACTTCTTCCGCGATGTTGCCGGGATGAACGATTCGGGCATGACGCTCCCGCACGCCATCCATATCGTCTCGGAAGGCGAGTATGGGGCGCTCACGCCGCATATCCGCAAACTGGATACCGAGATGTCCTGGGGCGTCCCGTTCGTGGAGGCCATCAAGCGGTTCGGGAAGACCGTGAAGACCCCGCTCGCGGAACGGAGCGTCGACCTGATCGCCCACGCGAGCTCCGCCGGCGGCGATGTGAGCGAGGTGCTGCGGGCGGCGGCACATGACGCCTACGAGTTCTTCAACCTGCAGTCGGAGCGCAAAAACGGGATGATGATCTACATGATCATCATCCTGATGTCGTTCTTTGTCTTCCTCTTCGTCATCGGGGTGCTCTCGGGCACCTTCCTCACCACGATGGCGGAGGCGGGCGAGGCGGTGGCCGCGTCGGGTTCAAGTTCGGCCCAGTCGTTCATGGGCAACGTGGACCTCTTCCTCTACAACCGGATCTTCAGCCACTCCGCGCTGATCCAGGGATTGTTCTCAGGACTTGCAGCGGGCATCATGGGCGAAGGCCGGGTGGTCGCGGGGCTGAAGTACTCGGCGATCATGGTGTTTATCGCCTGGGTTGCGTTCCGGTTCATCATCTGAAAGGATCGGGACGGTTTCTCTCTTTTTATGGCCGGGTTACCGGCGTTTGAGGTGCCGCCCTCCACCGGGAGGGGAGGAAAGGCGTTGCGGGTATCCATACTCGCTCCGGAGATTATATGATCTCCCGGAGATCACTCAGACCCGTTTTTCCCCGACAATGCCCGGGCACTGCTCCTGCCTGCAAGAAGGGGGTGGAGTCCCAGATATCCGGACAAGTGGAGACATGGGAGGGGGAATGCTTCCCCCTCCCCGTCGGCCCCTCCCCCGATGGCGATATTCCCGCGGCCCAGTGTATGGGAAGACCCTGGAAAGGGCGTAATCCCGGTTCACTTCCCGGAGCATGGCTTTCCATCGGCTATCGCCATGACTGCCCCCGCCCCTTGCGGGCGGGGGAGGAGCGCGAAGCGCGGGCGGAGTGGGGGCTACAGATCTCCGAGATAGGTAGAGACAGGGGAGGGGGTTCACCCCCTCCCCGCGGGCCCCTCCCCCAATGGCGATACCCCCACGGTCCACTGGATGGAGAGATGCCAGAGAAGAATCATGTACGGTTTTCCACCGACAATGCCCGGGCACTGCCCCGCCCCGGGGTGCGGATGAGGCTTTTCACGAAGGAGAGGAGGCGAGCCCTACCCCGCCCGCTCCCCATCCCGGAACCACGCCATGATCGCCTCCATATCCACGTGCTCCTCGAAATGCCGGGCAAGTTCGTCATACGCATCCGCAGCCCCGAGGGCGCCCGCGCTCGCGTCCGTCACCGGTTCGAAGGCTACGCCCCGCCGCTCCGAGAGGTGGGCGAGGAGGGCGTTTACTGCGCCGGGGTTCCGGAAGAGGCCGTGCATGTAGGTCCCGAAGACAAGGCCGTCGGGGGTTGAGGCTCCCTCCCCGTCGAACGCTTCGGGCAGTTCTCCCCGCTCCGTCTCGCCCATGTGGATCTCGTAGCCCTCCACCTCTCCCATCGCCGGGAGGATGGGGCCGGGGCCGGTCGCCCGGCGCCGGACCTGCACCGTCGTCTTGCGGTAGCCGGAAAACGCCGTCACGACGTCGAGGAGCCCGAATCCCGGGTACTCTGCGGGGCTCTCCGACTCGATGCCGGCGTCAACGATCCGGCTCCCGAGCATCTGGTAGCCGCCGCAGATCCCGATGATCGGGACGCCCCGCTCCCGGGCGAGCCGGAGTTCTTCGCCCACGCCGTGGCGGTTCAGCACGGCGAGATCCTCGACGGTGTTCTTGGTCCCCGGAAGGATGATGCAGTCGTAGCCGGAGAGCGTTGCGCCGGGCGGGACGTAATCCACCGTGGCGTGCTCTTCGAGGAGTTCGAAGTCGGTGAAGTTCGCGATCCGGGGGAGGCGGAGGACGGCGATCCTGACCGGGCGGGCGGTCGATCGCTCTTTTTTATCGGCGATCGAGAGCGAGTCCTCGCTCGGGAGGGGGATATCGGCGAAAGGAACCACCCCGAGCACCGGGACACCCGTGAGTTCTTCGAGTTTTGTGACGCCGGAAGCGAAGAGCCCGGGATCTCCCCGGAATTTGTTGACGATGACCCCGGCGACGAGCGGCCGGATATCCTCCGGGAGGAGGGCGAGCGTCCCGTAGACCTGGGCGAAGACCCCGCCCCGCTCGATATCCGCGACCAGGAGGATGGGGAGGCGGAGCGAGCGGGCGAGCCGGATATTCGCGATGTCGCGGTCGTAGAGGTTCACCTCCGCCGCTCCCCCGGCACCTTCCGCCACCACGTTCCCGAATTGCCGCTGCAACCGTTCGAACGCAGCAACGGCCTCGGTAAGAAGCGCATCGGTCTCCCTGTAGTAGTCCCGGATCTGCACATCCTTATAGGGCCGGCCGAGGAGCACCACCTGCGAGACCGAATCACCCTTCGGTTTGAGGAGAACCGGGTTCATGTCGGCCTCCGGTTCGACCCCGGCCGCGAAGGCCTGGACGGCCTGGGCGATCCCGATCTCGCTCCCGTCGGCCGTGACGTAGGAGTTGAGACTCATGTTCTGGGATTTGAACGGCGCAACCGGGATTCCGCGGCGGTAGAGCGCACGGCAGAGCGCCGCAACGGTCACGCTCTTGCCCACGTGGGATGCAGTTCCGAGCACGATGAGAGACATTGCCGGCAGAAGAGTTGGGCACGACGGGTTATTAAGGGCGGGGTTCCATCAGGTATCCTATGGAGTTCTCCCCGCAAGCCCGCCTCCTCCTGGAGAGCCGCTACCTCCTTCCGGGCGAGACGCCGGGCGGCCTCTTCTCCCGGGTCGCCGACGCCGTGGGCGGGACGGCCCGGTCCCGCGAGTTCTTCTCGCTCCTCTCAGCCCTCCTCTTCCTCCCGAACTCCCCGACCCTGATGAACGCGGGCACCCCCGCCGGACAGTTCTCGGCCTGCTTCGTCCTTCCCGTGGAAGACACGCTCGAAGGGATCTTCGGGACCCTCGGTCACATGGCGCTCATCCACCAGTCCGGGGGAGGAACCGGGTTCTCGTTCTCGCGCCTCCGGCCCCGGGGCGACGCCGTCAACGGGGTCACGGGCGCCGCAACCGGGCCGGTCTCGTTCATGCGGGTCTTCGATGCGGCGACCGGGGCGGTCAGGCAGGGCGGCCGGCGCCGGGGGGCGAACATGGGGGTGCTCGCTGCTTCCCACCCCGACATCGAGGAGTTCGTCACCGCAAAGCAGGAAGGGGGGCTCTCGAACTTCAACATCTCGGTCGGCGTCGACGAGAGTTTCTTTTCGTGCCTTGCGACGGGGAAGGAGTACGACCTCACGAACCCCCGCGACGGCACGATCTGGAAGAGCATCGACGCCCGATCGCTCTGGCATCTCATCGCTGCGTCCGCCAGCGCCTCCGGCGAGCCCGGGGTGCTCTTCCTCGACGAGATCAACCGCCGGAGCACCACCCCGCACCTCGGCTCCATCGAGGCGACCAACCCCTGCGGCGAGCAGCCGCTCTACCCCTACGAGAGCTGCAACCTCGGAAGCGTCAACCTCGCCCGGTGCGTCAGAAGAGACGACCTCGACGAGGACCTGCTTGCAACGGTCGTCCGGTGCGGCGTCGACTTCCTCGATGCAGTCATCGATGTGAACCGCTTCCCCCTGCCCGAGATCCGGGAGAAGACCTTGTCGACCCGGAAGATCGGCCTCGGGGTCATGGGGTTTGCCGAGACACTCATACGCCTCGGGATACCCTACGGGTCGGAGGAGGCGCTCCGGTTTGCCGGGAGCCTGATGGAGCGCATCCAGGAGACGGCCCGGGAGCGGTCGGAGGAACTCGCGAAGGAACTGGGGTCGTTTCCGGCGATCGAGGGCTCGGTCTTCTCGGGAGAGATGCGGAACGCCACCGTCACCACCATCGCCCCCACGGGCTCGATCCACCTCATCGCCGGCACAACGAGCGGCATCGAGCCGGTCTTCTCGTTCGCCTACGACCGGACGATCGACGGCCGGCCGGTCAGCATCACGAGCGACCTCGTCGCCGGGTTCCTGCCCCGGACCGCCGGAGGGAGGGACGTGGCAGAGCACGTCCGCCGCCACGGCACGGTCGCCGGCCTCCCCCTCGACGAGCATGCCCGCGACCTCTTCAGGACGGCCGTCGAGATCGCACCGGAGCACCATGTCCGGATGCAGGCGGCGTTCCAGAAGCACGTGGACAACGCCGTCTCGAAGACCGTGAACCTGCCACAGAGCGCAACCGTCGACGAGATCGCCCGCGTCTTCTCTCTCGCCCATGATCTCGGGTGCAAGGGCACAACCGTCTACCGCTACCGGAGCAGACCGGACCAGATTTTCTCGCTAGGGTGCGATGTCTGCCGGATTGACGGATGACATGCCAAATAATATATAACGAGAGCTGAAAGGTACATGCAATGAACGGTGGGATATGTCCGACTTGCGGACTGCCAAAGGAACTGTGTATCTGTGAAGAAGTAGCAAAAGAGCAGCAGAGAATCAGCGTAAA
>NZ_FMID01000037.1 GCF_900095385.1 Methanoculleus chikugoensis | reverse complement strand
AGGGGGCGTGCCCCCTCCCCGCCAGCCCCACCCCCAATGGCGATTCTCCCACGGTCCACTGCATGGGGATGTTCGAGGAAAAAGGTTGATCCTAGGGACAGCCGGGCCCAGCGTTAACCTCATCAGGAAAGGATGAAGATGGAACACGGTTTCAGCAGAACCGGTAGTTCCGCTCTTCTATAGCAAGATACAGCTCCCCGTGTCCAGTCCGGAACCAACGGTACCGGCGAGACGATCTAATGACTGCCGGTCTCTTCACTCCTCCCCGGTCCAGCCCTCTCGCACCCACCGTTCGTACCCGTCCGGCCGCCAGTCCCGGTTCGCCCGCACTATCTCGGCGAAGTACTTCCGGTTCTCCGCCATCCGGGCCTCCTGATCGGGATGGCGCGGCCGGTCCCTGACGGCGAGGACGAGTTGCCGCCCGAGATCGCGTGCCGCCGGTTCCGCCCGGTCGAGCGCCTCCGGGTCGTCATCGAGTGCGACGCTCATCCCCCCGACCGTCGTCACCCCGAGGTAGTTGAGCGCGTGGTTCAGGTAGCCCGTGACCGCATCGCCTCCCGAGACCTGGGTGGTCGCGACGCTGCAGCCGTATTTTCCGGCGAAGTTCTGGTAGTGCATCGCGTCCGCCAGCCGGTCGATGAAGACCTTCATCTGCCCGCTGACGTTGTCGACGTAGACCGGCGAGGCGAGCACCAGCCCGTCGGCATCCCGCATCCGGTCGTATGCGGCGGGGAGATCGTCGGCAAAGACGCACGTCCCGTCCAGGCTGCAACTCTCGCAGGCGGTGCAGGGGGTGACCTGCAGGTCGGCGAGATCGATGAGGTCGATATCGGCACCGGCCTCTTCTGCCCCGGCAAGCACGAAGTTCACTAGTTTTCTTGTCCTGCTCCGCATCCCCCGTGGGCTTCCCACAACTGCAGTTATCTTCACTCTTCTGTCACATCCGGAAGGAAGCGTTGGCCCCGGCGCGGGAAAATAGTTTAGAACCCGGAAGGCAGTCCCCTCTGTGAGGCGGTGCGCGAACGTATGGAAGTTGGTTGATCCTGGCCTCTTTAGGTGATCGCCAGAACCGTTTGGGTTCGTGAAAAGTCCCGTACAGTGGATCATGGGGATATCGCCATGACTGCCCCCGCCCCTTTGGGGCGGGGAGGAGGCCGAAGGCCGGGTGGGGTGGGGGTTGTAGACATCAGTTTAGGAGTGGAGACAGGGGAGGGGGATGCTCCCCCCT
>NZ_FMID01000062.1 GCF_900095385.1 Methanoculleus chikugoensis | reverse complement strand
GGTGCGCTCGGCTGGGGAACCTGGATCATCGCGGTCATCATTCTCCTCGTCATTGCGCTCGTCTACGGCTTCGTGGTCGGCATTCTCGGTGCGATACCCCTCCTCGGATGGCTCATTGCACTCTTCCTCAACGCGGCGTTCGCCATCTTCTACGCCCGTTACCTCGCGCAGGTCTACGAGGAAGCCCCTGCCTCCGCGTAATCGCTCAACCAACCCCCTCTTTTTCTCCGGTTCCGCACCTGTTTGCACCCGGTCAACGATACCGTCTTTGCCCCGTCGACAGAATCTCCGGAGCGCACGGGGTTCTCCCCGGATAAAAGCAGCGTGTTTATCCCTGATCCGGGTAATGCTTATCCGAATATGCGGTGATACACATGGGTCTCGTTCAGTTACTCAGCGAGTCCTTCGGTTACGCGAAGGACGCTATCTGGGGCAGGTGGGTCCGCTGGCTCCTCCTGCTCGTCAGCACGATCATATTCCCGTTCATGTACGGCTACACGGTGCGGGTCATGAGCGGCACGAAACCCGCCCCGGAACTCGAAGGCTGGATCGGGCTTTTTATCGACGGCATCAAACTGATCGTCATCACGGTCGTCTACTCGATCCCGCTCATGGTCCTCACGGTCCTTCCCTTCCTGATGTACCTCATCCCGGTCTCAGCGACGGTAACCCCGGCGGGATCCGGTCCCGAACCGCTCATCAGCCCGGAGCTGGCCATCTTCGCAGCCCTTGCAGTCTTCATCATCTTCATCCTCGCCGCCATCATCATCGGGATCCTCTCGACGTTTGCGGCGGTCAGGTTTGCCCGGACGGGGAAGATGCGCGAGGCGTTCCGGGTCGGCACCCTCATCCGCCACGTCGGCAGGGTCGGGTGGATCCGTTGCTTCATCGCCCTCCTTGTCATGGGCATCGTGATAACGATCGCGCAGTTCGTCCTTGCCCTGATCCCGCTCGCCGGGCCGATCCTCGTCTTCCTGCTCATGCCGGCATTCATCATCTTCTCCGCCCGCTATGTCGCCCTCCTCTACGAGAGCGCCCCGGCGGCGGCATAAAATCCTCTTCTTTTTCGGTTCATCTCGATCATCACCAGTGCTATGAACTCCACATCTTCGTCTCACCCGGTCGGCGACGGACGGGAGGTTTCACCAGAACCTTTCCCTGCACCAGGTTCCCCGAATGCCCAACGTTTAAGTATCCCTGCCGCCAATTTCTTGACGGTGAATTGCACTATGTGTGATTGTTTTATTTGTTGAATCGATCCGCTTTTTTGACACTACCTTACGGGACGGGGAACAGACACCGGGTGTCTCTCTCACGCCGGCACAGAAACTTGAGATTGCAACGCACCTTTCCGACGTCGGCGTCCACGTCGTCGAGGCGGGCTCAGCCGCCGCTTCCGCCGGAGAGCGTGAGTCGATCCGGGCCATCGCCGACGCCGGGCTTGCAGCCGAGACCTGCACCTACGTCCGGGCACTCCCCGGGGACATCGACCTCGCCGCCGACGCCGGTGCCGACTCCGTCCACCTCGTCGTCCCGGTGAGCGATCTCCATATCAGCAAGAAGCTCAGGAAGACCCGCGAGCAGGTCTGTGATATGGCCTGGAGCGCCGTCGAGTACGCGAAGAGCCGCGGCCTGATCGTGGAATTATCCGGCGAAGACGCGTCCCGCGCCGACCAGGCGTTTCTCGCGACGGTCTTCCGGGAAGGGGTCGAGCGGGGAGCCGACCGGCTCTGCTTCTGCGACACCGTCGGGCTCCTCACCCCCGAGCGGGCGGCCGCGATCATACCGCCGCTTCTCTTTGCCCCGCTCTCGATCCACTGCCACGACGACCTCGGATTCGGGCTCGCGACCACCGTCGCCGCCCTCCGGGCGGGGGCGACCTGTGCCCACGTCACCGTCAACGGCCTCGGGGAGCGGGCGGGAAACACCGCCCTCGAAGAGCTGGTGATGGCGCTCGAGGTACTCTACGGGGTCGATACCGGGATCAAGACCGGGGAACTCTACCCCCTCTCGACCCACGTCGCCCGGCTGACCGGGGTACCGCTCGCGACCAACAAGCCGATCGTCGGCGAGATGGCCTTCACCCACGAGAGCGGCATCCACGCTCACGGGGTGATGCGGGACGCGAGCACCTACGAGCCGCTCCAGCCGGAGAGGGTGGGCCGCAAGCGCCGGATCGTCCTCGGGAAGCACTCGGGGTCGGCGGCGGTCGAGGCCGCCCTCCACGACATGGGGTATACCCCGGACGGCGCACAGCTCGCGGAGATCGTCACGAGGATCAAGCAGATAGGGGATGCCGGGATGCGGATAACCGACGCCGACATCATGGCGATAACCGATACCGTCATGGATATCGCGTTTACGCCCTGCCTTGAACTGCGCCAGTTCACCATCGTCTCGGGGAGCAACGCGATGCCGACCGCCTCGGTGACGATGCTCGTCCGCGGCGAGGAGGTCACCGGCGCCGCAGTCGGTACCGGGCCGGTGGACGCGGCGATCCGCGCGCTCCAGAAGTCGGTCGCGGACGTCGGTAGTGTGCGGCTCGATGAATACAGCGTCGATGCCATAACCGGCGGCACGGACGCCCTCGTCGACGTCTCGGTGAAACTCAGCAAAGACGGGAAGACCGTGACCTCGCGGGGTGCGAGGACCGACATCATCATGGCGAGCGTCGAAGCAGTTATCGCCGGGATGAACAGATTACTCAGGGAAGAGCATGAAGACCGGAGCAAAGACTCTGATTGAAGCGCTGCAGCGTGAAGGGGTGGACACCATATTCGGCTACCCCGGCGGCGTGGTGTTGCCGATCTACGATGAACTCTACGACTCGTCGATCCGGCACATTCTGGTAAGGCATGAGCAGGCAGCAGCGCACGCGGCCGACGGCTACGCGCGCGCGAGCGGCCGTGTAGGGGTATGCCTTGCCACCTCCGGCCCCGGCGCGTGCAATCTGGTCACGGGGATCGCGACGGCCTACATGGACTCTATCCCGATCGTGGCGCTCACCGGCCAGGTGCCGACCGGCCTCCTCGGGAACGATGCGTTCCAGGAGTCGGACATCACCGGGATCACGATGCCGGTCACCAAACACAACTACCTGGTGAAGGATGCCGCCGACCTCGACCGCGTGGTGCAGGAGGCGTTCTACATCGCGCGGACCGGCCGGCCCGGCCCGGTGCTGGTCGATCTCCCCAAAGACGTCAGCACGGGCCAGGTGTTGGAGGGAGCGCCCGTCCCCGGGACGGTCTCCCTCCGCGGCTACCAGCCCACCTACCAGGGGCACGTCCGCCAGATCGATAAGGCGCTCGACCTGATAGCGAACGCCGAGCGCCCGCTCGTCTACGCCGGCGGCGGGGTGATTCTCTCGGAAGCGTCGGCCGAACTCCTGGAGTTCGTCGAGACGGCCGCCGTCCCGGTGACGACAACCCTGATGGGGCTCGGCGCCGTCCCCGGCGACCACCCGCTCAACCTCGGGATGCTCGGGATGCACGGCACCCAGTCCGCGAACTACGCGGTGACGGAGTGCGACCTCCTGATCGCCGTCGGCGTCCGGTTCGACGACCGGGTCACCGGCAAGATCGAGACGTTCGCGCCGAACGCCGCGGTCATCCACATCGATATCGACCCGGCGGAGATCGGGAAGAACAAGGTGGTCGACGTCCCGATCGTGGGCGACGTGAAGGCCGTCCTCCAGGCGCTCCTCCGTCGTATGCAGAAGCGCGGCGATACGGCGAACTGGGTCTCCCGGATCAACGCCTGGAAGGCGCAGTATCCGCTTTGCTACCGCGACGACGACCATCTCCGCCCGCAGTACGTCGTGGAGCAGCTCTCCGATCTCCTGAAGGGCGAGGGGATCGTCGTGAGCGAGGTCGGCCAGAACCAGATGTGGACCGCGCTCTACTACTGCTTCAAGAAACCCCGGACCTGGATCACCTCCGGCGGTCTCGGGACGATGGGCTACGGGTTCCCGGCGGCCATCGGCGCCCATTACGCCCGGCCCGACCTCCCGGTCGTCGACGTCGCCGGCGACGGGAGTTTCCAGATGAACATTCAGGAGCTCGGGACGGTGGCGCACTACCAGATCCCGGTCAAGGTCGTCATCCTGAACAACATGTACCTCGGGATGGTGCGGCAGTGGCAGGAACTCTTCTACGACCGCCGCTACTCCTACACGGAGCTGCCGGCGGTGGACTTCGTGAAGATCGCGAACGCCTACGGGGTCGAAGGGCTCCGGGTCGAGGAGAAGGCCGGTGTGCGGGAGGCGCTCGAGACCGCGCTCGCCACCGACGGGCCGTTCGTCCTGGACTTCCGGGTCGAACGGGAGGAGAACGTCTTTCCCATGGTCCCTGCGGGTGCTGCGATCAACGAGATGATCGGGGTGAGGCAGGAATGAAACCGCATACCCTGAGCGTTCTCGTCGAGAACCGGGCCGGCGTCCTGGGCCGGGTCGCCGGGATGTTCTCGCGGCGGGGGTTCAACATCGAGAGCCTGGCCGTCGGACCCTGCGAGGAGCCGAACATGAGCCGGGTCACCATCGTGGTGAACGGCGACGACGGCGTCATCGAGCAGGTGATGAAGCAGACCAACAAGCTCATCGACGTCATCAAGGTCTCGGACCTGACGAAGCGGGAGAGCGTGGAGCGGGAACTCGCCCTCATCAAGGTCGCCGCCGAGACCGGGCCGTTCCGCGCCGAGATCCTGCAGATCGCGGACATCTTCCGGGCACAGGTCGTGGACGTCGGGTCAAAGACCCTGGTCCTCCAGGTGACCGGGGATACGGAGAAGATCGATGCGCTGGAGAAACTCCTGCGCCAGTACGGCATCAAGGAACTCGTCCGCACAGGGAAGATTGCCCTTCTCCGTGGGGCAAAGACCGTGAAGAGTTCAAAATAACTTTTTTTGGTCCGGTGCGTCCGTCATGCCATCAGGCCGATCTCCCTGCCTCTCCGGCGATCGTGTTATATGTTAGCACGCCACACACTAACACAGCATGTTCTCCGGATTACCTTTCCATACGGGACTCGTCGTGGGCGGTACGATCCTGATCGTCGTCGTACTGCTCGCCCTCTGGGGCCTCCGGTTCAGGGAGGCCGCTTGAATGGCGGATATACTGACGTTCGTCCTGATCGGGCTCTACTTCTTCGTGCTCATCGGCATCGGGAACTGGGCTTCGAAGAAGATCAAGAACACCGAGGACTACATCCTCGCAGGCAGATCGCTCGGGTTCTGGGTCTTCACGATCCTGGTTGTCTGCTCGATCTGCAGCGGGATGACCCTGCTCGGCGTAAGCGGGTTCGGCTACAACTCGGGCTGGCCCGGGATATGGGAGCAGATCTTCGTCCCGCTTGCAGCCTCGTTCTGTATCATCTTCTTCGGGGTCAAACTCCACACCCTCGGGAGAGAACGGGGCTACCTGACCGTCCAGGACTACCTCGCGGACCGGTTCGAGAGCCCGCGGGCGGTCCGGGCGCTCGCCGCGATCTCGGGCATCGTCGTCTCGCTGATCTACCTCGTCGGGCAGTATGCCGCGATCAGCATCGTGCTCGTCTGGCTCTTCGGTATCCCGCACTGGCAGGCGCTCCTCATCTCCGGGGTCATCATCACGGCCTATACGGTCGTCGGCGGGCTCTATGCCGTCTCCTGGACGACTCTCTTCCAGGGCGGGATCCTGATCTTCGGCGTCCTCCTGATGGCGCCGCCGGTCATCATGAGCGCCGGCGGCCTGGCCCACATCAATACCGTGCTTGCCGGGATCGACCCGAACTTCGTCGAGCCCTGGTACCCGAGCCCGGCCTACGCGTCGTATGCCTACACGACGCCGGAGTTCCTCTTCTCGTTCGGGATCCTCCTGATGGTCGGCCTCGCCTGCGCACCGCACGTCGTCAGCAACGTCCTGGCAGTCAAGGAGAAACGCTACTTCAAGTGGGCGCCGCTCCTCGCGTTCGTCATCTACGCGGTCGTGATGTTCCTCGTCAAGTTCACCGGGTTTGCCGTGCGGTCGCTCGTCGAGGAGGGGAAGCTCGTCCTCCCCGACGCCGTGAACGCCCAGGACTTCGCCTTCATCGCGGGCGTCGAGTACGCGATGCCGAACGTGGCGTTGTGGGCGCTCTTCGCGGTCATCGTCCTTGCGGCGGTGATGTCCACGACCGACCGGCTGATGCTCACCGTGGGGACCTCGTTCGCGTGGGACGTCTACAAGAACATCCTCCGTCCCTCGGCGACCGATAAAGAGGTGCTCCTCGTCTCGAAGGTCGCGATCGTCGTCGGGGCCGGCGGCACGCTCCTGCTCGCCGTCAACCCGCCGCCGATGCTCGCGTGGCTGATCTGGATGGGCATCGGGGTGATGCTCGCGACGTTCGCGGTTCCGCTGCTTGCCGGGCTCTACTGGCGCGGTGCGACGGGACAGGGAGCGATCGCGAGCATGCTGGTCGGGCTCGTTGCGTCCGCCGTCTTCGGTTACTGGCACCAGTTCGTGGCGCCCCTTCCCATGCACTTCAGCATCTACGCGCTCGGGCTCTCGATCCTCACCATGGTTGTCGTCAGCCTCATGACCACCCGGAACTCCGATGACGTGCTCGACAGTACCCGGACCGGCTGGTTCATCCAGTCGCCTTCCCTCCCTTCACCGGCCGCGAGCCCCGGAGAGACCCTGTTTGTCGACCGGGAATCGCCCCGCCGGCAGTGACGGCGGAGCGCTCCCGTCATTTTTCCCTCCCGTTCGCCTTCGCAAAGTCCATATCCCCCTGAGCAGACACTAGACTGCCGACACAACCGGTGGAGAACGGAGATTGCCATGAAGACCATCATCTACTATTTTACTGGCACGGGGAACTCCCTTGCAGCGGCAAAGAAGATCGCCCAATCCCTCGGGGAGACCGAGATCGTCCCTATCGCGTCGCTCGCGAAGACCCCGGGCGAGATCCGCCCCGGCGCCGACCGGGTCGGGTTCGTCTGCCCGGTCTACTTCTCCGGGCTCCCGGCGATGGTGACGGCGTTTGCGGAGCGTCTCGACCTTTCGGGTGCGAAGTACATCTTCTCGGTGGTCACGCACGGCGGGGGCGGAGGCTCCGCGGCGCTCCGGCAGCTCGACGGGATCCTGAAGGAGAAGGCCGGAAGGGGGCTCGATGCGGGGTTCGCGGTGAACATGCCGGGCAACTACATCCTGATGTACGGGTCGCCTGCGGGGGAGAAGCGGGACCGCATCCTTGCCGCAGCGGACGCGGAGCTCGAGGCGATCGCGGGCCGGGTTCGGCAGGGGGAGAAAGTAAACCTCCCGTCCGCGCCTCTGACACGCCTCATCAGGGCCGTCATGTACCCCCGGTTCCGCTCCCGGGTTCACGGGGAAGACCGCAGGTTCACGGTGACCGAAGAGTGCACGTCCTGCGGCATCTGCGCGAGGCTCTGCCCGGCGGAGAACATCGAGATGGTCGACGGCCGGCCGGTCTGGAACCACCGGTGCGAACTCTGCTGCGGGTGCATCCACCTCTGCCCGGCCGGGGCGATCCAGGCCGGCAAGGCTACCGAAGGGAGGCAGCGCTACCGGAATCCGTCGGTCGAGATCGCCGAGCTGGAGCACCGGCTATGAAGACCGTCATCTACTACTTCACCGGCACAGGGAACTCTCTTGCCGCGGCAAGGAAGATCGCGGGGGCTCTCGGGGAGACCGAACTCGTCCCGATCGCATCGCTTGCGAATACCCCGGGCCCTATCACCCCGGACGCCGGCCGGATCGGGATCGTCTGCCCGGTCTACGACTGCGGATTGCCGGTCATGGTCGCCGACTTCGCAGAGAGACTCGACCTCTCACGGGCGAAGTATACCTTCGCCGTCGTTACGATGGGCGGGATAGGCGTCTCGGCGCTCCACCAGCTCGATAGGATCCTCCGTGAGCGGCAGGGCCGGGGGCTCGACGCAGGGTTTGCCGTCAGGATGCCCGGCAACTTCCCACCGCTCATGCGCTCGGTGCCGGCCGGGAAGTGTGGTAAGATCCTCGGCAGGGCAGACCGCCGGCTCGATGAGATCGCGGAGGCGATCAGGGGCGGCCGGCCGGTCTCCCCGGGGTTCGCACCCCTCTCCGGGCTCGTAAATGCCCTGAGTTACGGATCGCTTGCAAAGAGCGCTCGCGATGCGGGCGAACGCTTCTCCGTCTCGGATGCCTGCACCGGCTGCGGCACCTGCGCGAGGGTCTGCCCGGCGGGGAACCTCACCCTCACCGGCGGCCGCCCAATGTGGGGCCGGAAGTGCGAGTTCTGCTGCGCCTGTCTCCACTTCTGCCCGACCGAGGCGATCCAGCTCAACGCGATGTTCGGGACCGAGGGGCGGGGGCGCTACCGGCACCCGGATCTCACGGTTGCGGATATGGAGGCGCAACGCGGGGACGGAGCCGCACGGGAGAACCGTTCGTGAGAGGTGGCTATGCCGTACTACATCGATGCCGAAAGAGTAAGCCTCGACGACCTGAAGAAGAGGATTGAAGAGACCGATCTGGTTCCAAGCCGCTCGTCTCTCCTAGAAGATATTGATGGAACATTTCTGAAGCTGAAAGCGCATGGCTTCGCAACCCTCGCGGATCTGCGGAAGGAGTTGAAGAATCCAAAAAAGATACCCGCACTTGCAACGGAGACCGGAGTCGACCCGGCGTACCTAACGTTGCTGCGCCGGGAGATCGAGGGTTATTTTCCAAAAGCACACCCCGTAAGCGCTTTTGACTGGCTCCGGAAGGCCGATCTCGATAACCTGGAGAGCAGCGGTCTGAAGAATGCCGCTCTCCTCTACGATGCTCTGGCCTCGCCCGGAAGACGGGAGGAGACCGCAACCGCTCTCGGTATCGATCCCGATCTTATCGATTCCCTCTACGCACTGGCTGATCTGACGCGAATCCAGTGGGTAAGCCCTACAGCAGCCAGGATGCTGGTCGCCGCGGGGTATACGGATGCAAAAACGGTTGCAACTGCAGATCCGGAGAAGTTGTGCAGCGATCTCGATCGGGTCAACAGGGAACATACCTACTTCAGAGGAACGATCGGTCTCAGGGACGTCAGGCGGCTGGTGAAAGCGGCGTCGTACGTTTCGTAACCCGGCCGGTTCACCTGCAACGCTGACCGTTTCAGGGAACGGGCAAACCCCCTCCGGGTGGTTATAGGGGATTTGGGGCGGGAATACCCATTTATTTCCGCAACCGCTGCTTCTCCTTGATGGAATCGTCATGCAAAAGTGTTATTGCACCCTTTTGATAAAACTAGGAATGTTGCTCTGTGCGTCCGCTCACAGCCCTCCGTACCGGCAGATCCCATGAGTGATGGATTGTTCCGGCGGCGTGAGAGGCCGCACGACCGTCAGATCAGCCTAAGGAAATTATCATGGCACAGGAAACCCTGTCACAGAAGCCGCGACTCTCGCGCCAGACGATCAGGAGGGCTATCCTCATCGTCTCGTTCCTCATCCTCCCGGCCACGCTCTTCTACATCTCCCCCATCGTCATCCTGATGGGGGCGGCCGAAGGCATCGCCACCGGCAGCCTGCTCCTCTTTGCCGCGCTCGCCGTCCTCTCGCTCGGCGTCTCCCGCCTCTGGTGCGGCTGGCTCTGCCCGATGGGAGCATGGCAGGAGATCTGTTCGCCCGCCATAAAGCGCACCGTCAAGGACGGCCGACGCAACCTGGTCAAGTACGGCGTCACGGTCCTCTGGCTTGGGCTGATCGCGTACCTCTTCGTCGGCGCCGGGGGTATCCGTGCGGTCGATCCCTTCTACGGCACGGTGAACGGATTCTCGATCACGTCCCTCGAGACCCTGGCGATCGCGGGTTTCATCTTCCTCGGGATCTTCGCTGCCGCGTTCGTCCTGGGCCGTCGCGGCTTCTGTCGCGTCCTCTGCCCGATCGCCGCCCTGATGATCGTCGGCCGGAAGATCAGGAACGCCGTCGGCCTGGCCGGCGCTCCGCCTTGCGGCCGATGCCGGCCGCTGCATCGACTGCGGGAAATGCTCGAAGGCCTGCCCGATGGGCCTCGACGTCCACGGCAGGGTCCGGGAGGGGGATATGGAGAGTGCCGAGTGCATCCTCTGCGCTGCTTGCGCCGACGCCTGCCCGGAGGGGGCCATCACCTACGGCGTACAGGGCCGGTGAGCACCACCATCCTCTCATGGCACCAACGACCCGGCCGGCGCTGATCGCGGCATACCGCCCGGATAACACCGTCGGGTACGCGTGGAGGGGGAGGCTGTGATCGTCGATACGGTCTCCACCGCCATCCAACGGATCTCGTCAGGAAGGGCAGTGCTTCTATCGCTCGCCTTCTTCGCCGTCTCGGCGGCCCTGATCAACGGCCGGCCGTTCGGTCTTGCTGCGCTCGAGAAGATCACGGGCGGCGCAGGTATCCTCGACATGGCGTTCACCTACACCCCGGTTGAGGCCTACGCGATGCTTGCGGCGCTCGGGGACGCCGGGCGGGCGTTCTACCTGACGCGGATCGTGCCGCTCGACCTCGTCTTCCCGCTGGCGTATACGCTCTTTTATGCCGTTACCATATCCTGGCTCTTCTCCCGGTGGCTCCCGGCGGGCAGCCCCTGGATGCGCCTCAACCTCGTCCCGCTCGTCGCGGGCGCTGCCGACTACTGCGAGAACATCGGGGTCGTCGCGATGCTCCTTGCCTACCCGGCGGAGCTCTACGGGGTTGCAGCGTTCACCGCCGTGATCTCGCCGATCAAGTACACGTTCATCGCGGTCAGCGTGCTGAACATCCTCGCTGCAGTCGCCGGATGGGCCGCGAGCGATCTACGGCGGCAGGCCGCCGCGTAACCCTCTTCCGCAAGGTATATCCCGCCTACCTCAGATCCGTATATAAAACACGAGCAGGCAAGATCATGCAGATCGCTGTCATTTCCGGGAGCCCCAAAGGCGAGATGAGCGTCACCCTGCAGTACGTCCGGTTCCTCGAGGAGGCATTTCCGGAGCACACCTTCTCCGTGGTGCATGCAGGGCGGGATATCAGGTCGATTGAGCGGCAGGGAGAGGCGTGGAAGAGGCTGCTCGCCACGGTGGCGGAGTCCGACGGCGTGCTCTGGGCCACCCCCGTCTACGTCATGCTGGTCCCGGCCCAGTTGAAGCGGTTCATCGAACTGGTCGGCGAGCGGAATGCGGGGGATGCGTTTTCCGGCAAGTACGCCGCCTGCCTCACCACCTCCATCCACTACTTCGACCATACCGCCCACGCCTACCTGCACGGGATCTGCGACGACCTTGCCATGCGCTACGTCGGTTTCTGCTCGGCCCACATGGAAGACCTCCGGAAGGAGGCGTTCCAGGAGCAGCTCGTCCTCTTCTTCTCCGACTTCCTGGAAGCGATCGCAGAACGGCGCCCGGTTCAGCGGGAATTTCCGCCGCTGCCCGCTTCTCCCGCCCCCTACGCCCGAACGACCCCGCCGGCCGTGGTGGAGACCCGTGGAAAGCGGGTCGTCATCCTCCACGATGCGGAGCCCGGTTCCGGCCTCGCGGCGATGGTCGGCGGGCTCGCGGCGTGTTACGGGGATTCTGTCCGGGTCGCCCACATCCGGGACGCCGCGATGAAAGGCGCCTGTCTCGGGTGCTGCCGGTGCGCCTTTGAGAACACCTGCGTCTACGACGACGGGTTTTTGGCGTTCTGGGAGGAGTACGTCGCCCCGGCGGATATCCTCGTCATGGCCGGGACCGTCCGCGACCGTTTCCTCTCGGCCGCCTGGAAGCAGTTCTTCGACCGGAGTTTCGCGAGCGGGCATATACCGGCGTTCAAGAGGAAGCAGGTCGCGTACCTGGTGGATGGGCCGCTCGGCCATCTCGCGACCCTCCGGGAGGTTCTCACCGGTCTCGCGGTGATGGAAGGAGCCAATCTTGCGGGGATCGTTACCGGCGAGCCGGGGGGCGAGATCGACGCCGCCCTGCACGCTCTCGCCGAGCGCTCCGTGAGGCTCTCCGAGCGGGGGTACGTCGCACCGGCCACCTTCCCCGCCGTCGCTGGCCACAAGGTCTTCCGGGACGAGATCTGGGGAGGGATGCGGGCGATCTTCAAGGCGGACGACCGATATTACCGGCAGCACGGGCTCTACGACTTCCCCACCCGTGACTACCAGCAGAGGATCATCACCCGGGCGACCTCTCTTGCGATGGCCATCCCTTCCGTCCGGCGGGATGTGGTGAAGAAGATGCCCTCCCACATGATCCGGCCGCTCGAGAAGGCGATCGAGTCGAGCCGGGTTCTCGCAGAGAGAAGATCTGAGCAGTAGCGCACCGGGAGGCCGCCGGGCGTTCACGCGGCGGCAGAACCCGCACTCCGCGTTCCCTGCCCGGGAACTCCCGCAATTTGCTCCAATATGCGCCGTCCTCGGGGAAACGGATGGTCAACCATATATGGTTTCGGCATAAACAGTATGAGCGTGAAAACGGCGGTACTGGGTGGCGGTCTCACCGGAATTACGCTCGCGCGCCTGCTCCATGAACGGGGCGACGACGTGACCGTTCTTGAACAGGGTGAGCGGATCGGGGGACTCTGCCGCTCAAGGACGGAAGCGGGGTTTACGTTCGATGCCGGAGGCTCGCACATCATCTTCTCCCGCGACACGGAAGTCCTCTCCTTCATGCTCTCGGTTCTCGGCGAGAACGCCGACCGGCGGACGCGGAACACGAAGATCCTCTACAAAGGTCGCCATGTCAAGTACCCCTTCGAGAACGGCCTGTATCAACTCCCTGACGAAGACCGCTTCTTCTGCATCAACGAGTTCATCAAGAACCTCATCGCCGTCGAGAAAGGCGAGGTTCTGCCGCCGACGAACTTTGCCGAATGGATCACCTGCACCTTCGGCCGGGGCATCGCCGAGTGTTACATGCTCCCCTACAACGAGAAGATCTGGAACTACCCGGCCGACCGGATGTCGCACCACTGGGTTGAGGGGCGCATCCCCCGCCCGCCGGTCGAGGATATCATCAAGTCGGCGATCGGGATCGAGACCGAGGGCTACGTCCACCAGGCGGTCTTCTCCTACCCGGTGACGGGCGGGATCGAGGCGCTGGTGAAGGCGATGGCGGAACCGGTCGTTCCGTCCGTCCGGACAGGGTTCCGTGTCGCCTCCGTCCGCGAGGAGGACGGGGGTTTTGCGGTGAGCGACGGCCGGACGACCATCCATGCGGACCGGGTGATCTCGACCATCCCGCTCCAGAACCTGCTCCCCTGCCTCTCTGACGTTCCTGCCGAGGTGCAGGCGGCCTGCGACGCCCTCCGCTACAACTCGCTCTGCTCGGTCTTCATCGGCCTTGCCGGGGAGGTTCCCGATATCTCGTGGCTCTACGTCCCCGACGAGAAGACCGGCCTCTTCAACCGGATCTCGTTCCCCTCGAACTACAGCAGCGAGGTCGCCCCCCCCGATCACTCATCGATCCTCGCCGAGATCACCTACAACGACGGGGACGCGGTCTCCCGGATGTCGGACGCCGAGATCGTCGAGCATACCGTGGCGTCGCTCGTCGCCGCCGGGTTCATCCCTTCACGGGACGACGTCGTCTACACCGGCGTTGCGCGGGAGAAGTTCGCGTACGTCGTCTACGATACCGAATACCAGAAGAACATCGTGATCGTCCGCGAGTTCTGCCGGGAACGCGGCATCGACCTCGTCGGGCGGTTCTCGCAGTTCGAGTACCTCAATATGGACGGCTGCATCAGGAGCGCGATCGAGTTCGTGAAGGGATACCCATGAAACTCAACTTCTTCGTCGAGGACATGCTCTTCTTCAAGTACATCGGGTGCGCCACTCTGGCGAAGATGCTCTATAATGCACTCACCCGGGAAGAGTCCTGCCCGGATATCGCCTGGAACGCCCGTGGCCGCGACTTCGATCTCGTCCACTACCACACCTTCGGCCCCCTTGCCCTGACGAACAAGAAGTACAGTCTCGGCGTCAAGGTGCTCACGGCTCACTCGACCCCCCGCCTCAACACCGGGAACGTCGCCTTCTCCGAGACGGTAAACCATTTTTACCCGAATATTTACGGGAGTTTCGACCACATCATCACCATCTCGCCCCTCTGCGATAAGGAGGTTCACGAGATCGCCCCGGACGTCGAGACTACCCTCATCCCGAACGGCGTGGACCGGGAGAAGTTCCAGCCGAACCCGGGGAAGCGGGCGGCATTCAGGGAGAAGTACGGCATCGGGGAGGACGAGTGGGTGGTGCTCACCGTCGCCCAGCAGACGCCGCGGAAAGGCATCTACGACTTTCTCGACCTCTCGCACAAACACCCCGATATCAGGTTTGTCTGGGTCGGCGGGTTCCCCTACGGGCGGCTCTCCCAGGACTACAGCATGATCGAGGAGCAGAAAAGCCGTTCCGGGAAGAACGTCCTCTTCACGGGTTTTGTCGACGACATCACCGCCGCCTACTGCAGCGCCGATCTCTTTTTCATCCCCTCCTACGCGGAGGGACTCCCGATGGTCGCCCTGGAGGCGTTCGCGACCGGCCTGCCGGTCGTCGCCCGGAGGATCCCTGAGTTCACCGGGAACTTCAGGGATACCGCCCTGTACTTCGACAACACCGAGGAGGCCGGGGTGCTGATCGAGGACCGGAGTCTGCTCGGACGGCATGCGGCGCTCTCCCGGCCGTTCACGGAGGAGTTCGATATCAGGACGATCGCGACCCGCCACATCGACCTGTACCAGAAACTGGCCGGGTAGTGCCGGGTTCACCCTGAGGGGCAACGTATGCGCCCATCGGGCCGTCGCGGCGCTTCCCAGCGGCCGATCCTCTTCTCCGGTTATGGTGGCGGGGAGATGCGGCATCACGCTTATAGCAGCACGGCATCAACAACTATACCGGGAGTTGATCGAGGGATGATCTCCGTAGTCGTGCCGACTTACAACGAAGAGCAGAACATCGAGCGCTGTCTTGCGTCGCTCGCAGACCAGACGGTGCCGCGGGATACCTACGAGATCATCGTCGTCGACGGAGACTCGAAGGACAGGACCCGGGAACTGGCCGAACCCCTCGCGGACAAGGTCTTCATCCAGACGAGCAAGCGGGTTGGAGGAGCCCGAAACGACGGGGCGATGGCGGCTAGGGGCGATATCGTCGCGACGACGGATGCCGACTGCATCCTCCCCCGGGACTGGGTGGAGCGGATCGAAAGGAACTTCGCGGAGCGGGATATCGTGCAGCTCTACGGCACGGTCTACCCGATCGAGGACTCCTTCAGGAACCGGCTCTCTCTTCTCGGTGCAAACACCTTCTCGCGCCTGGGCTACCACACCCGGACGATCTACTTCACGCTCGGGTGCAACACGGCGTTCGACCGGGAGGCGTTTGTGCGGGCGGGGATGTATCGCTGCATCGATGCCGGGGACGATCTCGAGATTGCACAGCGGATGCGCAAGCTCGGAAAGGTCTACCTCGACCCGGGCCTGAAGGTCGGGTTCTCGATGCGGCGCTACCAGCAGTTCGGGACGCTCAAGTCGCTCTGGGAATGGTTCTACATCGTTCTTCGCGGCGGCGAGGCCGGCGGTGCCACCTACACGCAGCGGGAGTACAAGTAGTTCTATGAAGCAGACCGTATCCATCCCGGAGGCCTATGCCGAGGCGGTGCAGCGTTCCGACACCTGCGGGTTCGCACGCCTCCTCGGGATGGCGGTCACGGAGATCGAGGGCGGCCGCGTCCGGGTGGCGATGCTGGCGGAGGGCATGAAGAACGCCCACGGCACGACCCACGGGGGCGCGATCTTCGCCCTCGCGGACCATGCGTTTGGCATCGCCGCGAACATGGAGGGAGTCGACCAGATCGCGATCTCCGCGAACATCCGCTATTTTTCCGTCCCCGCGGGGGAGACGCTCGAGGCGGTCGCGTACATGGTCTCGGAGACGGAGAGGACGTCGGTCTACGCCGTCGACGTCTACTCGGGCGACCGCCCGGTCGCCTCGTTCGAGGGTGTCGGGTTTAAGTTCGGGGTTCCGGCGCAGAAAGAGTGAAAGGGGTTTTGGTGCCGATTTAGAGGTGCTCGCCCCTGCATTCCGGCCATCAGCCTATTTTTCTAAACAGTGGGTATGAGCGCAAGCCCGATACCGTGGACGTGGGGGCTGCGCACCTCGAAGACTCAACGCTTTTCGTGCTCTGATCCTGTCGCGTAACGAACCACGGATTTCGTGGGGACATCGCCATTGGGGGTGGGGCCGACGGGGAGGGGGGAGCATCCCCCCTCCCCTGTCTACCTCGTAAGGTTAACCTGTAACCCCCACCCCGCCCGCGCTTCGCGCTCCTCCCCCGCCCGCGAGGGGCGGGGATGAAACGATACAACGCAGCAACGGTAACAGACGCTCCTCCCCCGCCCCCTCCGGGGCGGGGGCAGTCATGGCGATAGCCACTGGAAAGCCGTGTACGGACTTTACTAAGTTAAATGCCACATAGCAGCGCTGCGAGTTAAAACCCGGGCCTCCTGGCAGTCAGAAGAAATCCCCTACCACACCGTCCGGCACTGCCCGCCGCCGCGCTTCGCGAAGTACTGCTGGTGGTACTCCTCGGCCCGCCAGAACGTCCCCGCGGGCTCGATCGCGGTGACGATGGGGCGCCGGAACTTCCCGGACCGGTTCATCTCCTCCTTCGAGGCCCGGGCCTCCGCCTCCTGCTCCGGGGTGTGGACAAAGATCACCGACCGGTACTGCGTCCCGATATCGGGCCCCTGCCGGTTCGGGGTGGTCGGATCGTGGGCGTCCCAGAACGTGTCGAGGAGCGCCTGGTACGAGACCTTCTCCGGGTCGTAGGTCACCTGCACGACCTCGGCGTGCCCGGTCCTTCCCGTGCAGACGCCCTCATAGGTCGGGTTCTCGACGGTGCCGCCCATGAACCCCACCGCGGTATCCTTGATACCCGGGACGCGCCGGAATGCCTCCTCGACGCCCCAGAAACATCCCGCGCCGAAGGTGGCAAGTTCGAGGCTCTTCTCCGGTACCATGATAGTTCCGTTTCTTTGCGGGTCTGTGGAAAAAGGTATCGACCCCTCCGGGCATACCCTTATCTGGGGTAGAGGATACGTATTCTCATGGTCGTTGAATCAGACGCCGTAGAGATGGTCGCCCGGCTGATGGCGCTCTCTGCCCGCACCGCCCCGAAGGCCCGGGGCAGCGACGTCATCAAGACGATGATCGTCACGGGTAAGGAGAAGGAGCAGCTCGCCGGTGCGATGCGGGAGTACGGCGAGAAGCACCACCTGGGGTTCTTTCTGCGGGACGCGGGGAACGTCAAGGCAAGCGACGCCTGCTTCCTCGTCGGCTCGCTCCACAACGACGCCGTGGGCCTCGACTGCGGGGCGTGCGGGTATCCCACCTGCGCGGAGATGCTCGAAGCCCAGAAGAAAGGCCTCCCGGCATCTGTCCCGTTCCGGGGCCCGAACTGCGCCGTCAGGATGGCGGATCTCGGGATCGCGCTCGGTTCCGCGGTGAAGACCGCGAGCATCCACAACGTCGACAACCGGGTGATGTACTCGGCCGGGGTCGGAGCGCTCTCGCTCGGGTGGCTGGACGGCTGCGGGGTAGCCTACGGTATCCCGCTCCGGGCATCGGGAAAGGATATCTTCTTTGACCGTACACGCTGAAAGCGAAGTGTCAAAATGGCTATAATGAAGATCCGCGGAGGGGATCTCGACCTCGTCGAGTACGAGTTCATCTCTTTCTCCCCCGGCGAGAAGATCCGGCCGTGTGGCCTCAAGAAGGACTACCGGCTCAACCCGGTATCCGGCACCGTCGTCGTCCGTGCTCCTGCACGGATCCACCTCACCGTGCTCGACATGAACCGGTTCTCCCCCGACCACGCCGGGGGTGGCGGGATCGGGTTTGCCATCGCCGTCTACTGCACCGCCGAGGTCGAGTGCACGGATTCAGGGATCGAGATCGACTACACCCGCGAGCCGATCCTCCGGCACTTCGTGGAGGCCTTCCGGCAGGTCGTCGGTTATGAGGGCGGGTTTAAGATCCGCGCCCGCGACCACCAGCACGAGCATGTCGGGCTCGGGTCGACGAGCACCATCCTGACGGCGGTCGGACACGCCCTCAACACCGCCGTGGGCTCGCCCCTGACCTCTGACCAGCTCCGCCTCCTCATCGGCTGCAACTTCGTCGAGGAGACGACGACCGGGAACGTCGCGTTCGCGTTCGAGACCGGCGTCGGGCCTGCCGCGACCATCCACGGCGGGATGGTCGTGATGGGCGACGAACTGGCGCTCGTCTACCGGCACGCGTTCGCCGTGGGAAAGCAGGTGTATATCGCCATCCCGTCCTCCGATATATCGTCGGCGGGGGAGATGGAGTTCGACCTCCTGATGAACAAGGCCCGGACGCTCGACTACCGCGACCGCGAGCTGAAGTCCTACCTCGTCCTGATGGACCTGATCCCGGCGCTGGAGAGGGGCGATCTCAGGAAAGCCGGCGACGTCATATGGGAGATCGAGTTCCGCGGCTCGAAGCGGGCCGAGGTGGAGCACCACGGGTTCGAGATCTACCGCTACATGGCGGCGCTCCGCGAAGCCGGCCTCGAGTTCGTCGGGATGAGTTCGGTCGGCCCGTCGATCGCGGTCATCACCGACCGGCCGGAGGATGAGGTGGCGAAGATCCTTGCAGGGGTCGGGCTCCGGATCGCGATCGCGACGACGGTGGACAACGAGGGGTTGAAGGTCCAGGAGAGGGCGTGAAGGGGCGGGGGTAACCCTGCTTAAAACCCCTTTTTTAAAGACGCAACGGCACTGACTATTCGTTCTCTGTCAGGAGAGCCTGCACCTCACCGGAAAGAACCGGCAGATACCCTTTGACAACACCCCAGACAACCTCATCGGATACAGTTGCATATCCGTGAATCAAACGGTTCCTGAACGCGATGATCAGGGGTGCATCGGAGATCTTCTTCTGAAGATCCGACTCCCGCTGGAGGAGCTGGTTCAGGGCTTCGCCGATGATCTCAAACTGCCGTTCCACTGCAGAACGGAGCATGGGGTCGGCGTGATATTCTTCGTACGTCCTGCCGGCAGTGAACTGCGCGATATGCTTCGCGGCCTCGGCAATATCGTAGAGGTACTTCTTCGCCTCACGCGACGGCATAGATCTCCCTCGCGGTCTCTTCCACCGCCTGGCGGAAGATTGGGTTCCTTACCGCGGAGAGTTCAACGAGATCGACCTCGCGGCCGAGGGCCCGGGCCAGGTCTTCGGCGAGGCCGAAGTACGCCCGTGCATGCTCCACCGGGGTCATCGGCTCGAACTCGACGACGAAGTCGATGTCGCTTGCTGCCGGGTCGAACCGGCCGCTCGCCGCCGAACCGAATATGCTCAGTCGCCTCACGCGGTGACGTGCCGCGATGCGGGCGAGATCAGGGATCTTCTCGCGAATGATTGCGTGCACCGGAGTCCTCTATGACGGTATTACTACTCCTGAGACATTAGCCCTTTCGGGTGAACCGTTCCAGCCCGGTCCCCCGGCTTCGGCACAGGGCCGATAGCAGGCGCCGTACTCGTGGCGGGAGTTCGCCGGGGGTCGGTTACCCGGTTATCTTCAGCCCCGCCTCGCACTGAAGAAAAACAAATCCCGAATCTCGTTATGTGTCAGGCACAACACATAATGAGTAAAACAAATATCTCCATGAAATTTACTCCGATCGAAATTTAAGTCGAAATCCAGTCAATGTTTATGAGCCTCGTTATGAATGGGCGCAGCTGCAGGACGAAAAGGAGTAGTGTCATCCCTACTGTCGTGTCCCGTCATTGCCGGTATATACATCTGACGATCTGGTACTCTCCCGTAAAAAGCCTTATCTCCAATTTGATCCTAAGAAAAATATGTACAATTCTAAAGTAGGCGCCATACTGGCTCTCCTGCTCGTGGTGTTCATCACTGCAGCAGGATGCACTGGTCCCGGCTCCCAGCTCCCCGAAGAAGGAGGACCGGATTATCCGATAGATTCTCTGGTCCTGACAACAGTTGACAGAACCGTTCTTCCCGTCCCCGTCCCTTTGACGTCGCCTGCCCTGAATCCGGATCAGGTCGCAAACTTTTCAGAGTATGGATATGGGGTCTGGGAGTTTGGCGAGGGGCTGGGTTATGAGAAGAGACTGGACCTCATGCCGGATGGATACACCCCTGGATCGGATACCAATACAAAGAAGCTTTTGACCTTCTTTGCCATGAGCGATATCCATATCACTGACAAAGAGTCTCCCGGTCAGGTGGTCTATTATGGCTATAAATGGGGTGTAATCTCAGGATACTCTCCGGCTATGCTGTATACCACCCATGTCCTCGACGCGGCGGTCCAGACGGTGAACGCCCTTCATAAAGAGGATCCATTTGACTTCGGCATATTCCTTGGTGACGCAATCAACAGTGGCCAGTACAACGAACTGCGATGGTATATCGATGTGCTTGACGGCAGGACGGTCAACCCCGATTCGGGTGACAGGGACGATCCCATCCCCGGCCCTCTCAACGATTACCAGGACCAATACAGAGCGGCAGGGCTTGATGAATCGATCAGATGGTATCAGGCTCTCGGCAATCACGATCACTTCTGGATGGGTCTCTTCCCTCCTGATGATCACGTCAACAGTGCCTTGACCGGCAACGCCGTACTCGAATTGGGTAATATCTTCTCCGATCCGCGCCAGTTGAAGAGCCGTGGCTTCTATATGGGAGCAATCGATGGCCGGACACCCTATGGTGACATCATCGGTGCAGGCCCCGTCACCGACTTCCCTGATGGTGCCCCAACGGTCCCGGCCGATCAAAATCGCAGTTTCCTCTCGAGAACAGAGGGGATCGGTGAATTTTTAGACTCCCCTTCAAGTCCAAAAGGGCATGGATTCAACCAGTCCGATAGAACAACGGGATTTGCCTGTTACTCGTTCGAACCGAGATCGGACGTTCCGATAAAGGTCATTGTGCTTGATGATACCCAGAGGGACGATGATCCCGGTGAAGGCAGCTCCGGATTTGGTTCTATCGATCAGGAACGCTACGACTGGCTGGTACAAGAACTCGAGAGTGGTCAGGCTGAAGGAAAGCTCATGATCATCGCAGCACACATTCCGATAGTCATCCAGGAGGATGAAGCCGGTCTCAGTTCGTTGATGAAATGGAGTCAGTACGCTGCGGTATCCGATGTCGATCTGATAGCCAAACTTCAGACCTATCCAAATCTCATGGTATGGATCTCGGGGCATCGCCATCAAAATACCGTGATACCTATCAAATCTCCGGATGTCGACCGTCCTGAACTCGGTTTCTGGCAGGTTGAAACCGCATCACTGCGGGAGTTCCCTCAGCAGTTCCGGATCTTCGAGGTCGTCTATAACGGCGATGATACCGTCTCGATCTTTGCGACCAATGTCGATCCGGCGGTCAGAGACGGATCGCCCGCTGCCCAATCGCGGTCGTATGCTATCGCAGCCCAACAGATATTCCAATCTCCCGTAGAGATGAAGCCAAGCGGTGCATATAATGCAGAACTTGTTCTCCAGTTGACCCCGGAGATGCAGGAGATACTTCAGAAGACAGGAAGAGATCTCTAGGCAGGCGATCGCACTTTTACCGGCCCCGGTCTACCGGTGAGCCCTGACCCGCCACCCTTTTTCTCATACCGATCGAGCTGATTCCTCTTCCCGGATTCGAGATCTCTCACAGCCGGGGCCTTCCCCCGCTCAGACACTGTTCTTCCGGTAATCGTACTCCCCGCTCACGATCCGCGCCATCACGGTCTCCCCGATGGCGGCGAGCCGGCCCTCGTCGAAATACCCCGATCCGACGCTCGCCCCCCCGATCGCCGAGAGGAGGTACACCTGCCCCCGGGCGACGCCGAAGAACCGGGCGACCGGCCCCTTTGTGATCCAGACCATCTGCACCCTGTCGTAGTTCATCACGACGGTCTCGCGGTCGACGGCACCGTTCACGAACGTGAAGAGGTCGCTGTCCGTGCCGAACTCCGTCACCCGGTAGGAGACGTATGTCGCGTAGCATATCGCGAGGACGACTGCCGCCGTCGCGAGCGGCAGCACCCAGGGGAGGACCGTCCCCGCGATCCCCGGGAGGGCCGTCGTCGCGCGGTAGACGGCGATCGACGGGTAGACCATCGCGAGAGCGAGCGCGAAGGACGCTACAGCGGCCCGGACCCGGAGCACGCCCTTCGCCCCCTCCGGCTGCTTCTCCCGACCTCCTTCGTACACGAACTCCGGCACCAGGTCTTCGAGAAGCCTCTGCTGTGCCGCATCGTCTTTCAGGAGGCAGAGGACGGGGCGGAGACTCTCCCCGCTCCCGGACGCGAGCCCCACCACCTCCGCCTCGATGCACGACCGGTGGAGGAGCCGGGCCGCGAGAGTCCGCTTTACCCGGACGGCGTTGATCCTCGACGCGGCAAACGACGTCCTGTACGTCCGGATAAGGCCGTGCTCCAGGTATATCGTATCGCCCCGGCGGTAGACCCGGTAGTTGTAGTAATGGGATATCAGCGAGACCGACGGCGCCAGCTGGACGACAACGAACATCAGCAGGGAGACCAGTGCTCCCCCGCCTACCCCCGCGGAGAGATACAACTGGAAGACGGAGTAGGCCAGGAACGCAAAACCGAAGACCGTCTGGTAGGTCGAGACGCTGAAGAGGCCGTGGACGATCACGTCCGCCGGGGAGAACGTGACCGGGGGTTCGGCCGGCTCTTCTTCCGGGACGGGTTCGCCGCCGTACAGCCGCTCTGCCATCCCCGCCCGTATCCCCTCCGCCACATCCTGCCGGAACGTCAGGACGGCTTCCGGCACCGTGGCACCGCTGCCCGAGTTGATGTTGATCTGCAGCCTCGACGTCCCGAAGACCCTGTTCAGAACGCCCCGGTTGATGTTGACCGACGCCATCTTCGCGTAGGGGAGCGTCTTCTTCGTCTTGAAGAGGGTGTTCCTCTCCACCACCACGCCCGTCTCGTCGAACCGGACGGTCGTCCGGCTCCACTGCCGGTAGTTGAAGAGCACCAGCCCGATGAAGAGGATCGCGAACACGGCCGGTACGGCACCCCTGCCGAGCTGCGTGGCGAGGACGCCCAGCACCACGATTGCCGAGAGCGAGCGCTCCACGATGATGCTCGGGTGGCACCGGATCGTCTCGTCATGGCGAGTTGGGGTGTCCGCAGCCGTATCGCTGCTGCACTCGTCGGTCATTCGTCTGCAGCCCCCGGCCGGGGGCCCGGGGTCGTCGGCATCCTCTCCCGGAGCATCCTCCCGATCAGGTTGTTGAGCCGGTCGGCCACCTTCTCCGCCTCGTCAAGTTCCAGGTACCTGAGGGTCGCCTCGCCCCCTGCCGTGGTTATGGTGACATCAGCGAGGCCGAGCAGGTTGTTGATCGGGCCTCTCGCGATCTCCACCTGGTGCACCCGCTCGATCGGGACCAGGGTGTGGCGGATGAAGAGGACTCCGCAACGCACATCAACCCGGTCTTCGGTGATCCGGTAGCGGTACCGGGCGTAGAAGACCGGCGGAGCCACGGCTATGTAGACCAGAGCGATCCCCAGGGCGACCAGGAACCCGTACCCGACAGGATCGTAGTAGGCCCCCAGGAACCCTTCTCCATAGGTCTTTGTGAGGATGTAGGCCGCGAGCAGAACCGCATACCCTATGGCGTAGTCGATGTACATCGAGAGCATGCACTTCCGGTTCAGCCGCCGATACCCGCCCGTGCCCGCCCCGGGTTCCGGCGATCCCCCGTCGGCCGGAGCCTGCCCGCTCACCGGGCCGGGAAACGACATGGTTATTCGTTGCCGTTCTGCTCACGTTAACCTATTGTCCGGGACGGCTTGCAACCCTGCGCCGCCGGAAACTCTCCGGCGGAAAAAAAGATATCGGCCGACGTTAGAAGTCGGTCATGATCCTGAACTGGTCGATCTCTTCGGTGCTCAGTTCCTGGAGGAACTCTTCGGCCGCGTGCTGGATGTTCTTGCTCGCGGTGATGGCGCGGCCGACGACCAGAATGTCGGCGCCCGCCTTGAGCGCGTCCTTCACGACGGGCTGCCGGATGCCGCCCGCCGTCGCGACCAGGAGCCGCTCGCCGCCGGCCTTCTTGATCGCCGGGATGTCTCCCCAGGCGTAGTCGGTATCCTCGATGTCGATGCCCCGGTGGAGTTCCACGACGTCCGGCTTCACCTTCAACTGCTCGATGACGGCGACGGGGTTCTCGACGTTGAGCATATCCACGACCGTGTAGATCCCGGTCTTGCGGGTGTCCTCGATCGCCTTCTCGATCGTCGAGATGGGCGCGAGGCCGGAGATCACGACGGCGTCGGCGCCGGCGTCGGCGGTCATCCGTGCCTCGAGGTTCCCGGTGTCGAGCGTCTTTAAGTCCGCGACGATGAACGCATTCGGCCGGATCTCGCGGATCTCGGATATGATCGAGAGCCCGAACTTCTTGATCAGGGGCGTTCCCGCCTCGATGATCAGGTGGTCGTTCTGGGGCAGCGACTCAAGGACCTTGCGCATGTGGTTCCTGTCGACGAGGTCCATAGCGACCTGGAGGTAGGGCGGGTCCCAGAGGCGCTGGACCTTGAATCCCATGACCGCGTGAGCCGCCCGGTCCTTCTCGTGCAGGAGCGTCTCGACGTCGGGGAACCGGTCGAGAGCCCGGCGGAGCGCGAGTTTCACCGCGCCGTAGTTGAACCGGTAGATCTTGTTGTAGTCCTCCGCGGCGGTGTCGAGGTAGACGCTCGCCATGATGACGGTGTCCTCGATATCGACCCCCTCAAAGACGCCTTCCTCGACCGAGTCCGCGACGGCCTTCGCCACCGCGGCCTGGACGGGCCCGAACATCTGGTTCACCTGGTACCCCTTCTTCATGGTGACCTTCGGGATGATCAGCGTCGAAGGTTTCGTCGGCAGGTTCGGCCTGACGACCGCGAGGAGCGGCGTGTGCCCCTTCGAGAGCTGCGAGATGGCGTTTGCGAACGCCTGTCCTACCGCGCCCTCTTTGTTTCCCATTATCAGATCTATGTGCGCAAGTTCTGCGCCGTCTCCAACCAATGCTTCACCGATGAGATACATATGGATGCCCTCAGATAGTGCTGAAATATTGGTGAAGCAGGTATTAAAGACCTCCCGGTCGGGGCGATACTGTTATGTGCGGGAAGATCCGGTTCAGGAGGCCGGGCGAGGACGTCTCCCACAAAACCGGGGAAGGTATAATCCGGTCACGGTTCACTCACGCCCATGTCGGAACTTTTCGTCCTCCAGACGCCGCTCGTCGAACTCATCCTCCGGGCGGCGGTGATCTACTTCTTCCTCCTGCTCGTCATGCGGGTCATCGGCAGGCACGAGTTCGGGCAGTTGACGCCCTTCGACCTGATCCTCCTCCTCATCATATCCGAGAGCATCTCGGAGGCGTTCACCGCGGGCGACGACTCGCTCCTTGCAGGGCTCGTCAGCGCGTCGACGCTTCTCACCCTCTCGGTGCTCGTCTCCTTCGGACAGTACAAGAGCAAGCGGTTCCGCAAGATCGTCTCGCCGGAGGCGCTCAAGGTGATCGAGAACGGCCACGTGATCGAACGAAGCCTCAGGCGGGAACTGATGACCCGCGACGACCTCATCGAGCGGCTCCGGGCACGGGGCATCGACGGGATTGAGAAGGTGCGGGTCGCCTACATCGAGAGCGACGGCGACATATCGGCGCTCACCTATAAGGAGAGCCGCCAGCACCGGGCGGCCGCGGCCGCAGAGGAGGAGAAGAAGTCGGAGTGACCTGCTCTGCAGGGCATCTTCGCGTTCTTCGCGTGAGTTGACAGTTTATGAGTAATGACACGGCCTCACGCGAAGTGCGAGTGTAGCGAGCATGAGAAGCCATCAGGCTTCGAAGGGGAGTTACTCACAACCAAACGGTTCTTCGCGTTCTGCGCGGCTTCGCGTGCGATATCGATTGCTGATAGTAATACCGTCTCACGCGAAGGACGCGAAGCCGCGAAGAACGACAGGCCGAAGGGCCGGAGTTCGAGCACCGCCAGGTGCGAAGTGCGACGTTCCGTAGGAACGGAGCTTGAGAAAGCCGGAGGGTTTCGAAGTGCGGCTGGCTGAAGGGCAGGAGCATGAACACCTTAGGCGCGAAGGAGAAGTTCCAGAGATACCCTGCGGTATCCGGTAAGATCATAAGAATGTGGGGTCGGTGAGATTTGAACTCACGATCGACGGGTCTCTCCGACATGCATCAGTGCTCCAACGGGTCATCATCCGTAAGTCAGGAGACCCATTGTTCATCACGTGCAAAGACCGCTGGAGCCCGTCGCCATTCCGGGCTTGGCCACGACCCCACTGTCCTCTATACCTTTGACGGCCATGCAGTATAAGGATTACGCTCGGTAAGAACCATTAATCATATAACCGTCACAGAACCCATTTATATAGAATGGTTGAGGGCAGTTACGCGTGTGGGAACTCGCAGATACCCCTGCTCGGCATCACCATCGGTGAAATGCTGAACCGAATCGCAGCGGCGCATCCGGATAGCGATGCGCTCGTCTCCGTCCACCAGAACATCCGCTGGACGTATGCGGAATTTCTTGAGCGCGTCGACACCCTGGCGCGTGCCCTGATGGCGCTCGACGTGGAGCGCGGTGACCGGGTCGCGATATGGGCGCTGAACTACGCGGAGTGGGTGCTTACCCAGTTCGCCACGGCGAAGATCGGCGCCATCATGGTGAACATCAACCCGGCCTACCGGACCTACGAGTTCGATTACGCCATGAAGCAGTCGGAGGTCCAGACCCTCCTCATCCAGGGGCGGTTCAAGACCTCCGACTACGTCGGGATGTTCTACGAGTCCTGCCCGGAAGCGTTCGAGGCGAAACCCGGCCGGATCAACAGCGACAAGTTCCCGTTCCTGAAAAACGTCGTCTTCCTCGGCGACATCCCCTACAACGGGATGTACACCTGGGACGACCTCATGGCGAAGGCCGACCTCATCAGCCCCGACGAGCTTCGGGAGCGGGAGGCGTCGCTCGACTTCGACGACGCGGTCAACATCCAGTACACCAGCGGGACGACCGGGTTCCCGAAGGGCGTCGTCCTGACCCACCACAACGTCCTGAACAACGGGTTCATCATCGGCGAGGGGATGAAGTTCACCCACGAGGACCGGCTCTGCATCCCGGTGCCGTTCTACCACTGCTTCGGCATGGTGCTCTCGAACATGGCCGCCGTCACCCACGGCGCCGCGATGGTTCTCCCCGCGCCGGTCTTCAACGCCGAATCGGTCCTCAAGACCGTGCAGGACGAGAAGTGCACGGCGCTCCATGGGGTGCCGACGATGTTCATCGCGGAACTCTCCCACCCGGACTTCCCGAAGTACCGGCTGGAGACGCTCCGCACCGGGATCATGGCCGGGTCGCCCTGCCCGACCGAGGTGATGCGGGAGGTCAACAAGGAGATGAACATGTCCGAGATCGTGATCGTCTACGGGCAGACGGAGACCTCTCCCGGCGTCACGATGACGACGACCGCCGATCCCCTGGAGCGGCGGGTCTCGACGGTGGGGAAACCCTTCCCCCACACCGAGATCAAGATCATCGACCCGCACACGAAGAGGATCGTCCCCCGCGGGGAGACCGGCGAGATCTGCGCCCGCGGCTACTGCGTGATGCGGTGCTACTACAACAACCCGAACGCCACCCGGGCGACGATCGACGAGAACGGCTGGAACCATACCGGCGACCTCGGGACGATGGACGAGGAGGATTACGTCAAGATCGTCGGCCGCCTGAAGGATATGGTGATCCGCGGCGGGGAGAACATCTACCCGCGTGAGATCGAGGAGTTCCTCCACACCCACCCGAAGATTGCCGACGCCTACGTGATCGGTGTCCCGGACCGGAAGTACGGCGAGGAGCTGATGGCCTGGGTCAAGACCGACAACGGCGCGGTCCTCACGGAGGACGGGGTGAAGGAGTACTGCCGCGGGAGGATCGCGCACTTCAAGATCCCGCGCTACGTCAAGTTCGTCGACGAATTCCCGATGACGGTCTCGGGCAAGATCATGAAGTTCCAGATGCGCGAGATGGCGATCGAGGAACTCGGGCTCGAGAGCGAGTCGAAGATCGAGACGGCGTAACCCCCGTCCCACCTTTTTTTTATTCCGCACGACGTCTCCTTATCATGCACGACTCGTTCGGCGTCCGGGAAATCTTCGAGGAGATCCGCTCAATCCTCGCCGACCCGGACGTAAATCGGCTCGGCCCGGACTGCGCGGAGCCCGCCTGGGACGGCCCGCTCATCGGCGTCTCCCGCGGCGACGACCCGCTCTACGCCGAGTTTCAGGAGACGATCGGACCGTTTCACTGGACGCCCCTCGAGGCGCTCCGTGCCGGGTTTCCGGGGATAGACGTCGCGGCGTCCGACCTCGCCGTCGTCGTCTGGGCGCTGCCGCAGACCGCTGCGACACGGCGAGACCACCGGGCGTGCACGGCTCTTCCCTCGCGGCGCTGGAGCCTTGCCCGCCACTACGGGGAGGCGGTGAACGACCGTCTCCGCGATCGTCTCGTCCGGGTGCTCGTCGATGCCGGATACCCGGCCGTCGCCCCGGTTCGGCTCCCGGCGTTCGGGCGGGAGACCTCGGAACGGTTCGGCATCGCCTCGCGCTGGTCGGAGCGGCACGCCGCCTACGCTTCAGCCCTCGGCACCTTCGGCCTCAGCGACGGCCTGATCACGGAGCGGGGCAAGGCGGTGCGGTTCGGGTCGGTCGTGGCCGCGATAGACCTTCCCCCGACGCCGCGACCCTACAGCGACAGGAACGGATACTGCCTCCACCCCTCCGGGTGCGACGCCTGCATCCGCCGCTGTCCTACGGGCGCGATCTCGGCGGAGGGGCACGACAAGGAGCGGTGCTTCGCGTACATCCGGGAGACGACGATGCCCTTCGTCGAGGACGAACTCGGCCTCCCGGTCGCGAGTTGCGGTTTCTGCCAGACCGGCGTGCCCTGCGAGTCGCGAAGGCCGCGATAAAAAAGGTTATTGGGCCTCTTCCGCCCGCGCGACGAGCGATCGGGCGGTCTCTCCGGCTTCGCGGACGATCTCCTCTTCTCCCGGGACCTCCCGCTCGTGCATCAGGACTCTTCCCTGGCAGAGGACGGTCATGACCGCGCCGCCGTTACAGGCGTAGACGGCGTTTGAGTCGGGATGGAAGAGCGGGGTGTTGCAGGCCGCACGGGCGTCGAGGAGGACGATGTCGGCCGGTGCGCCGACGGTCAGGGTGCCGGGGCCGGTGCCGAGCGCCCGGGCGCCCGCCGCGGTCGCCATCGCGATCGCCTCGCCCGCGGGGAGGACGGTCGGCGAGTTCCAGGCGAACTTCTGGAGGAGCGCGGCGAACTTCATCTCCTCCATGAGATCCAGGTTGTTGTTCGAGGAGCAGCCGTCCGTCCCGAGGGAGACGTTCGCCCCGTGCTGTCTCAGCCAGTGGTAGGGCATCGCCCGGTTGACGGCGAGTTTCATGTTGCTTGCCGGGTTGTGGGAGGCGGTGACGCCGCGCTCTGCAAGGAGCCGGCACTCGGCCTCGTCGAGCCAGCAGCAGTGCGCGGCGACCGTCCGGGGGGTGAGGCAGCCGCAGTCGTCGAGGTGGACCGCCGGGCGTTTGCCGAACCGGGCGACGCAGTCGACGACCTCCTTCTCGGTCTCGGAGAGGTGGACGTGGATGCCGATCCCCTGCTCTTTTGCGTATTCGGCGCACCAGGTGAGGCCTTCGGGGGAGACGGTGTAGACGGAGTGGGGGCCGACGGCGGCCCTGATCCGCGGGTTGTCGAGCGATCTGACGTGGGCGACAAGGGTTTCGGTCGCCTTGATCTCGGCCTCCCGCTTCTCCTCCATCCCGAGGTCGATGAACCCGTAGGCGAGCGTCGCCCGCATGCCCATCTCGTCGACCGCCGCTGCGGCCCGGTCCATGAAGAAGTACATGTCGTTGAACGCGACGGTGCCGCTCTTGATCATCTCCAGGCACGCGAGTTTCGTCCCGGCGTAGACGTCGTCGCCGGTCAGGTGCGCCTCAAGCGGCCAGATCTTCTGCGAGAGCCAGTCCTGCAGGACCATGTCGTCGGCGTAGCCGCGCAGGAGGCTCATCGCGGCGTGGGTATGCGTGTTCACGAAGCCGGGGACGGCTATCCGGTCGGAGCCGTCGATGACGATATCGGCGTCGATGGTCTTCTTCGCGTCCTTTCCAATCGCGGCGATCGTACCTTTCTCGTCGACCGCGATATCGACGGTCGATCCGTCGACGGTGACCCCGGCGATCAGGACGGATCCTCTGGCGGTGAATATCTCGTTCATGCAAATCTCTCCACGATATTCTCAAGAATCTTCTCGGTTCTCCGGCAGTTCGCCCGGGAGGTCGCGAGGATGTGCTCGTAGGTCAGGGTCTCTTCCCCGAGGCCGTTCGCGTAGTTGTCCACGGTACAGACGGCGGCAAACCGCATCCCGAGTTCGAGGGCGAGCGTCGCTTCGCTTGCAACCGTCATCCCGACGATATCCGCCACGCGGGCGAGCGCTTTGACCTCGGCGATCGTCTCGATCCGCGGCCCGCGGGTCTGGGCGTATACCCCGCCCACCCGGGCGTTCGGCACCAGTCCGGCGAGGGTGCGGACCAGGTCCGCGTCCAGTTCCGGGCGGACGTGGCCGATGGTGCACTCGTGGATGGACGGGATATCGGTGACGCTTAAGTAGTCAGTCGGGATGACGATCGAGCCCGGCGCTATCTCCGGTTTCAGTGAGCCGGAGGAACCGAACGCGACGATCTCCTCCACCCCGAGGACGGCGAGCGCGGCGAGGCACGCCCGGTAGTTGATCCGGTGCGGGGGGAGGTTGTGCTGGTGGCGCAGGAGGAGCGCGAAGGCCCCGGTGTGCACCTCCGCCTTCCCGTAGGGGGTGGCGACGGTCGTCTTCTCGAGCGCCGGCAGGTCGGCGAAGAGGAGGCTCGTGCCCCCTATGATCCCGAGCACCAGACCCTCTCCCCTATAGCGGCATACGCTTCTCCGTACGACATTCTCCTTAGAGTGTAGACCTCCCAGCAAAAAAGGCTCACCGTTCCGGTGCCGTCGGATCAGTTCAATAAGGATTTACGCCATCGCGACAACCGGAATATCCATGGGCAGGTTTCTGGTGGTCGGCGAGGACGCCATCAAGAACGGTGAGTGCACGGACATCTACTTCCGGCGGGTCGTGGAGGTGATGGAGCGGGACGGCATCAACCCCGAGGTTGCGATGGAGGTGACGGCGGCGGCGCTCCCGGACCCGTGGGGGGTCTTCTGCGGGCTTGACGACGTCATCAACCTGCTCGAAGGCCTCCCGGTGGACGTGGACGCGATGCCGGAGGGCTCGATATTCTACCCTAACGAGCCGGTGCTCCGGATATCCGGGCGCTACCGGGACTTCGCGGTCTACGAGACCGCCATCCTCGGGTTCCTCTGCCACGCCTCGGGGGTGGCGTCGGCGGCCGCCCACATGAAGCTCGCCGCCGGCGGGCGACCGGTCTTCTCCTTCGGCTCGCGCCGGCAGCATCCGGCGATCGCGGCGATGATCGAGCGGGCGGCCTGGATCGGCGGGGTGGACGGGGCGAGCAACACCTGTGCGCCGGAGGGAATCCCGCTCGCGGGGACGATGCCGCACGCGTTCGTGATGTGCTACCCGCGCGAGGAGGATGCCTGGTGCGCGTTCGACCGCGGGGCGGGGCCGGAGGTGCCGCGGATCATGCTCGCGGACACCTTCTCCGACGAGGCGGACGAGGCGGTCCGGGCGGCGGCATGCGGGGCGACGGCGGTGCGGCTCGACACGCCGCGGTCGCGCCGGGGCGACCTGCGGGCGATCGTCGAGGAGGTGCGCTGGGAACTCGACGTCCACGGCTACCCGGACGTGAAGATCTTCCTCTCGGGCGGGTTGTCGCGCGATGAGGTCGCGGCCTACCGCGACATCGCCGACGCGTTCGGGGTCGGGGGCGCGATCGCGAACGCCCCGGTGGTCGACTTCGCGATGGACATCGTGGAGATGAAGGGCCGGCCCTACGCGAAGCGCGGGAAGCGGAGCAGCGCAAAGCAGGTCTATGAGGTGGCCGGCCGGCGGGTCACGCTGCCCCTCGGGGCTCCCGCGCCGGAGGGCGGGGTGGGGCTCCTCGTCCCCTGCATCAGGGGCGGCGTCGCCCTGGTGCGCCCGAAGATGGAGGATGCGCGGGAGCGGGTGCTCTCGCGGCTTTCAACCCTTGCCGGGGAGGGATAGGGGAGCGGCCCGCCCCAATCCTTATTATGTGATCGCGATCAACATTGTAGGGTAACAGGGGCCGATAGATCAGGGGTAGATCGCTTCCTTGGCATGGAAGAGGCCGCGGGTTCAATTCCCGCTCGGTCCATGTTGTTCTTTTGAGAGTGTTTTTTTGTGAGATGCATCTCGCCGTACCGTTTCTCTCAACTGTTCCAGCACTTCTCCTGCTCAACGATCGCCTGCTGTCGCGGTCCGTTGTCGTTCTTCCTGTCCAGGTGCCGCTGCGTACATACCGGCACAAAGATTGTGCCGGCCCCCCTGCCCTCCCCAGGCAGACCTACCCGGAGAATAACGAATCTGTTATATAACAGATTTGTTATATACCTGATCTGTCAGGTGTCATACATGCTGCCCGTAGGAAGCCCCGCAACAGGCGACGACTTCGTCGACCGCGAGCGCGAGACCGCGTTCATCCTGAGCACCATCACAAACGACCACGTCATGCTCGTCGCCCCCCGGCGGTTCGGCAAGACCTCGATCATGCGAAAGATCGAGAGAGACCTCGCGAGCAAGCACCAGTCGTGCGTCTTCCTTGAGGTCGAGAACGTTAACTCTCCGGGGGAGTTCATCACCGATCTCATCACGGCGCTCGTCGAGTGCGAGGGAGCGACCCCCAGAGCCCGGATCTCCTCGGCGCTCGGGAAGGCGTTTGCCCTGGTGCAGGAGAACATCGATGAGATCGAGACCCCGGCCTTCAGGGCAAAGCTCCGGAGCCGGCTGAGAGCGGAGTTCTCGGACGACTGGCACGAGAAGGCAAAGAAGGTGGACGAGATCTTTGCAGGGCTCACCGAGCCGGTCTGCATCATCCTCGACGAGTTCCCGGTTGCCATACAGAACATGGAGGAGGAGGACGCGAGGAAGTTCCTGCAGTGGTTCCGGCGGCTGCGGCAGGTCTCGCCCGGGGCGAGGTTCATCGTCGGGGGCTCGGTCAGCATCGACCACGTCGTCTACCCTATCGGGGGGACCCCGGTCATAAACGACTTCCGGAGGGTCACCATCGGCGGGTTCAGCGGAGATGTCGCGCTCTCCGTCGTCGAACGCATCTTCGGGGAGGAAGGGTGGGATTATTCTCCGGAGATCGGGCGAGCGGTTCTCGACTGTGTGGGCGAGCCCTACATCCCCTACTTCCTCATGATCGTCCTCTCCGGCCTGAAGGAAGAGGTGGATATCTCCGGAGGGGTGCCCTCCCCGGCGCTGGTCGAGAGGGTCTACAACAGGAGGATCCTCGGCAGCGAGGGTCGCCACTACTTTGAGCACTACTCGCGCCGTCTCCAGACGACCTACTCCGGGCAGGAGGCGAAGGCTGCCCGCGCCATCTTGAGCAGGGTGAGTCTCGCGGAGTCCCTGCCCGTGGGTATTGCCTACGAGATCTTTTTGCAGAGCACCGCATCAGAGAGCGAGGATGCGTTTTTAGCGCTGCTGGCACAGCTGAACCACGACTTCTACGTCACTTCGGAGACTCCCGGCGAGTTGCGGTTCTACTCGAAGATGCTCAGGGACTGGTGGAGGATCTATTATGCCGGCACCTGGTAGGTGTTACCGCTACTTCCCTGCGGCCCTTGAGGGGGAGACGCTCGAGCACCTTCTCGTCGGCCGGCAGGAACTCCTGGAGAACCTCTTCGACGAAATAGACCGGGCGTCCGGCTCCGGAACGCCGCGGTTCTTCCTCCTGGTCGGGGACCGGGGCGCCGGGAAGTCCCACCTGATGAGCCTGCTCTGCCACAGGATACGCGACGAGCTCTCCGACCGGATGATCCCGGTACACCTTGCAGGAGAGGGGTTCTCGATCTTCAGGGCGTCCGACTTCTTTCTCCGGGTGCTCGCGGGGATGGGGGTCGAGACCTCCGATGTGGCCGCGCTCGGCGAGGATCCGCTGGTCCGCGAGGCCGCGGTCGAGAGGATCGCCGCATCGGCCGGGGAGAGGCAGGTCGTGGTATTCGTCGAGAACATCCACGAGGCCTTTTCCCAGATGGAGAGGCGCGAGGTCCGGGCGCTGCGGTCGGTCTTCCAGCGGGGAGATAATCTCTCGGTCATTGCGTCGGCGCCGTCGCTCTTCCCCGGAGTCCTCGACCATGAGGAACCGTTCTACAACTTCTTCCGGGTCTTTCACCTCCGGGAACTCGACTGCGCCGGCTCGAAGGACCTCATGCGGAGGGTCGCGGAGGTCGACGGCAACACCGTCTTCATCGAGAACTTCGGGGACTACGAGCCCGGCATCAAGGCCCTCTGGCACCTCGTCGGCGGCAACCCGGGGTTGGTGGTCCGGCTGTACGAGATCCTCTCGCTGTGCGGGGCCGGCAAGGTGGCGGAGGCCTTCTTCAGGCTGGCGGACGAGCAGACGCCCTACTACCGGGAGGTGTTCCGGAGGCTTCCGGGGCAGCGGCGGCTCATCCTCGATACGATCCTCGCCGCAGAGACCCCGCTCACCCCGAAAGACGTCGCAGAGCGCGCCCGGCTGAACCTCGCGACGGTGAACGCTCAGGTCCGGAGGCTGGAGGCCGACGGCTACGTCGTCTCCCGCCCGATGAAGAAGAGGACGACCTACGAGGCCCGGGATCGGCTTTTTGCGCTGTGGCGGGCGATGCGGGAGCCGGCCGGCCGTGCCCGGGTATTTGCCCTCATCGGGTTCCTGGAGGCCTGGTATGGGCAGCCGGCTCCCGCCGATACACGATACCGGGGGGCGCCGGGCGTCATGGAAGGCGAAGCCCTGCCGGACCGGACCACGGCCGGGAGGCGGGAGGATGCACTGGCGGCATTAAAGGGGGCTGAAGGAGAGGCCGACGACCCGGGCCGGTTCGTGCACCTCGCGCTCGATCTGGCGGGGGAGGAGTTGCTGGCCGGGAACCGGACAAATGGCCTCTCCCTGATCCGGGCGGCGTATGGGCACGCGGGCCGCCTGGACCCGGCAACGGCACGGGGGATGACGGCAGGGTTCCTGAAGCGGCTCGTAAGGAAGGGGGAGGTCTCCGCGGTCGGGAGCGCCGTTCGCGAGATCATCGCGTCCGGGGGTGCCGGCTATGCGGGGTTCCTGAAGCCGGTCGCGGATGCCGTGGCGATCGTCGAGGCGAAGGATACGAGGCTGTATTATACGAGGCTGCAGCCGGAGGAGCGGGCGGTCGTTGCCGGGATTGTCCGGGCGATCACGGGGTCGGAGGAGTTGGCGGTGGGGGGTAGGGGTTGGTTGGGGGGGCCAACCTGACCAACTGATACTTTTTAGTGCGGTAGTATGTTGGGCTCTAGAGGAGTATTACGGCTCCCGCTTTTCTCACAGCATATCCTGCATAGATCAGTGATTCAAAGGAGACCATGAACTCCTGCGGTGCGGCGCGGGGTGACAACTGCGGTCTTGAGAAGATCATGATCCCATTACGTAATTACAAATTGAGGATATTTTGCAAATCCGGGGCACAGATTTTGTTTAAGAATATGGGGAGCGGGCATTATGATCCCATTATGATCCCATTATGAACCCTTGCTGCCCTCTCTCTTTGCGTATGTCAGGGAGTAGCGCACGTTCGGTCCGGTCGTTCCCTCTTTGCGGAGAATGCCGCTATGAACCATCGCTTTAAGATCCCGCGTTGCGGTCGCCTTCTTCGCATTATTGAGTTGTTGATATTCCTGGTTTGAAATGGATCCTCTGCTTTTCAGGTAGTGTACGGCAGCAATCTGCCGTTCATTCAGCCCGAGTGAATCGAGCCGCTCTCGGGTGTAGGGGTCTTTCCGGAGAACGAGACTGAACCCGATAGATGAGTAGTCAACTTCCGGAGCGGGATGCCCTGCACGGGAAAGTTCGGCCCGGATCCTCTCAAGGCCGGTACCAAATTTTTCCACATATCCTGCTTTTGCAAAGATATCCGCGATCTTCGGGTTTCTATGGTAGGGGTAGTGCTGCGAGAGGATCTTTTCGAGCGTAACATCTGCAGGGAAACGGGCAGGGTTCAGGAACTGAATGCGGTCGTCATACATTCGTATGATGCTCGGGGTTCTGCTATCAAAGTAGTCGCGGTGAATAAGCAGGTTCAGCAGCGCTTCACGGAGTGCTGCTACCGGGTACTCGGGGATCTCTTTTCTCCTGAAAGAATCGATGATTGCATTGCCGGATGGATCGTAGACGACCGCCTGCGCTGTGAGGAGGTACTCTTCCGCATATTCCAGGAGCTGAAAGAGATTCCCCGAAAAGTTCTTCGGATTGATCAGTGCGGTCTCGTCGTTTATCCGGGAGATCTGGAGTCCTGCGTTTCCGAAACGGGACTGGGGATTCTTCCCGAAGAGGATGTACGCAGCATTGGTGATGTTTCCATCCGGGGTGATCAGGCCGAGGCGTCGAAGAGTCGTTTCTTTGTCTTTGATGTCGGGGATCCCGCTTCCTGCAACACGGCCCCGGAGCAGGTCCATGAAGTTCTGCACCGTCTCGTCATCGATATCGTCGAGGGTGCAGCCGCCCACGAGATCCTCCCAGCTGGTATCTTCCAGAAACTTTCTCCTGAGTTCATCAGGATCGATCTCCCGGACGGTGTCGCCGACCCGGGTGTAGTACACTCCCCTGTAGGAGATCGGCTTTCTCTGGGGGCTCACCTTGATGATGAGGATTGTCCTGCCTTCTGCAGGTATCTCGTCGATGACCGGGTGTATGCCAAGGCCGTCGCTGATCCGGTTTGCGAGTTCGGACAGTTTCTCTCCCTTGCAGTCAAAGCCTGTTACTTTGCGGGTCTTGTCATTGACCCCGAGGATGACGAACCCACCCTCGGTATTTGAGAAGGCTGAGAGCAGTTTGAAGAACGATTCCGATACCGCCTCCTTGAAGTCGAGGTGTCTCCCCTCGTGCAGTGACAGGAACTCATCGAGGGAAGCGTATGGGTACTGTCCCGGATAGTCCGGCTCGGCTACTAACGTCATGTCTTCTGACGGGTGCTGGTCGGGGGAGGAGAGCTCGTCCTGGGTCATATATCGATAGATAACCATTCAAAAGGGAGGATGATAAAGGTAATTATTTCAGTTGGCTGGATTATTTCGGCGCCTGCTGCTGCTTCCTCGTCCCGGAAGATGCAGGGAAGAGTCGCTTGACACTATCATTCTATGGCATCAGGCTCGGTGAATTTTTGGAATACCCCCACAGTGGCAAACATCTCCTCGATCAGTTTTTCTTTTGCTTCAGGATGCTGTTGGAGATGGTAATAGAGCCGCAGTAATTGTGTCGTCGTTATCAAGCAGTGCTCGTTACTTACCGAATACCAGAGCATGCCGTCAGGGAAGATCGTCTTTCCTTTTCTTTCTGAAAGTGGAGTGTCGCAATATGCGTTCAGAAATAAGATCCCCTTGCAACTCGACCCTTCACCGTGTTCCAACAGATATTCGCTCACCCAGACTTCCAGTTGCCGTGAGTCCTCTTCCTTTCCGCTTTTCGTCCGACCCTTCACTTCTACGACTGCTGACCTTCCGTTGTACTCAACAATATGATCATGCCGGTTGGTCGTCCCGGGCTGCACTGCAAAACCGATCTCTTCCAATATCTTCGCCACCTGGGTTTCGAGAGACGTCCCCTGACCGGCGAGAGGAGTTTTGTTCTCCGTAATTTCTTCTAACTGAGCCTGCTTCTCATCCCGGTAGGACTGAAAACTTGCCCAAAAAAATGATTAAAAAGCCGTTAGCATGCTCAGCGGGGCCGCCGGGGACGGGAGGACTACTTCAGCATCCCATCCCGCCAGAAGAAGGTCTGGATTGATTGGGAAGATCTCCGGGCACTTTGCATCCTTGAGGTGAATGCGGAACATCATTTCCGGATTGTTCGCGCTGCTCCACCGGCAGCCAGAGGTCGAACGCCTTTGCCAATGTATCGAGAAGCCCCATGATAAGTGGACAGATACGAGTTTACTCAGATTTTCTGAATTTCATCGAATCACCAGTGTGATCGCAAATAATCACTCTTAATACACTTTCTCGCCATCGGATAATTATATGGAGAATTTTCAGCACATCACCAGTTTTATATGGAATGTTGCAGACGATGTCCTTCGAGACGATTTTAAACGCTCAAAATACCCGGATGTGATCCTTCCGTTCACGGTCTTGCGCCGCATCGACTGCGTGCTTGCGCCGACCAAGGAGAATGTGCTGAAGAAATACACCGAATTAAAAGACGAGATCCAGAACCTCGACGCTGTGCTCAAGCACGAGTCGGGCTATGCCTTTTACAACGTTTCAAAATATGATTTCAGACGGCTTCTTGACGATCCGGCAAATATCCATAAGAACCTGATCGACTACATCAACGGCTTCTCCGAGAACGTCAGGGATATCCTGGACCGGTTCAAGATCAGGAACTCCATCCAGGCGCTGCACGAGAAAGGGTCGCTTTACCTGCTCGTCCAGAAGTTCGCCTCCGATACGGTGAACCTCCACCCCGACCGCGTGAGCAGCCACCAGATGGGCTACATCTTTGAGGAACTCATCCGGAAGTTCAACGAACAGAACAACGAGAATCCCGGTGAGCACTTCACGCCCCGCGAGGTGATCAAACTGATGGTGAACCTCATGCTCGCGGGCGACGCGGATATGCTCGCTCACAATCATATCATCAAGACGGTCCTCGATCCGGCCTGCGGAACCGGGGGGATGCTCTCGGTCACCAAGGAGCACATTATCTCCGAGATCAACCCGAACGCGGACATCTGGCTTTTCGGGCAGGAGACGAACGACGAGACCTACGCGGTCTGCAAGAGCGATATGCTGATCAAGGGCGACGACCGCGACGCGGACAATATCAAGCCCGACTCCTCGTTCTCAAGGGACGGGCATCCGGGGATGAAGTTCGACTACATGATCTGCAACCCGCCCTACGGGAAGTCCTGGAAGAAGGAGGAGGACTTCATCAAGGCCGAGTTTGAGCGCGGAACGGCCGGGCGGTTCGAGGCGGGCCTCCCCCGGATCAGCGACGGACAGCTCCTCTTTTTGCAGCACATGCTTGCCAAGCGCAAGGCCCCGGAGGACGGCGGGAGCAGGATCGCGATCGTCATGAACGGCTCACCGCTCTTCACCGGCGATGCCGGCTCGGGCGAGAGCGAGATCCGGCGCTGGGTTCTGGAGAACGACTGGCTTGAGGCGATCGTGGCGTTGCCGGGCCAGCTCTTCTACAACACCGGGATCAATACCTACATCTGGGTGCTCTCGAACAGGAAGGAGGAGAGGCGGAAGGGGAAGGTGCAGCTCATCGATGCGACCAATTGCTTCGTGAAGATGCGCAGAAGTCTCGGGGACAAGCGCCACGAGATCTCGGATGAACAGATCCGGGAGATCACGAGACTCTTCCGAGCCTTCGAGGAGTCGAAGATCGTGAAGATCTTTGATGCCACGGAGTTCGGGTACCGGAAGATCACCGTCGAGCGGCCGCTCCGCCTCAATTTCCGTATCTCGCAGGAGCGGATCGAACGCCTGCGATCTGAGGGTGCGTTTGAGAGGCTTGCGGCGAGCAAGAAGAAAGGCGACGCCGGGGCTGCCGAGGTCGCCGAAGGGAGACGGCAGCAGGACCTGGTGCTCTCCGTGCTCAGGGAGATGGCCGGCGATGAGGTCTATACCGACCGGCAGCGGTTCGAGAAGGTTCTGGTCGCAGGGTTCAGGAGACGCGGCGTGAAGCTCGACGGTGCGGTGAAGAAGGCGATCATCTCGGCGCTCTCGGAGCGCGACGAGACGGCGCCTGCCTGCCTCGACGCGAAAGGCATGCCGGAGGCCGACTCCGATCTCCGCGACACCGAGAACGTCCCGCTCGCGGAGTCCGTCTACGAATACTTCGAGCGCGAGGTGCTGCCCCACGTTCCGGATGCCTGGATCAACGAGTCGGTGACGGATCCAAGAGACGGCCAGGTCGGGAAGGTCGGCTACGAGATCAACTTCAACCGCTACTTCTACACCTACACGCCGCCCCGGCCGCTTGAGGAGATCGAGGCGGAGATCAAGGAGCTCGAAGCGGAGATCCTGGTGATGGTGAAGGAGATGATGGGATGAGCGCTCTCGACGCTGCATACGAGGTGCTCCTCGCAGCGGGCAAGCCGCTCCACTACCGCGAGATCACGCAGCGGATGCTTGATCGGGGCCTCTGGACGAGCGCAGGGCTGACCCCCTGGGACTCGGTCAACGCCAGGATCACCGTGGATATCAAGAAGAACGGGGACCGGTCCAGATTCTATCGGGCGGCGCCCGGTACCTTCGGGTGTCGTGAGATTGGTGGTCACCCTCCCTCTCCGGAACCTGATCCGGAACCGGCCTCCCTGTCGTTCCTCGATGCCGCCGAGATAGTGCTGGAGGAGTACGCCGGGGGGCAGCCGATGCACTACCGGGATATCACCCGAAAGGCTCTCGACCTCCATCTGATCACAACCGAAGGGCTGACGCCTGAATCGACGATGTATGCCGGCATCCTCACCGAGATCCAGCGGCAGATCAAGCGGGGGGAACTCCCGAGGTTCGAGAAGTTTGGCAAAGGCTACGTCGGGCTGACCCGGTGGCACGAACGGGGTCTTCCCTACCAGATCGAGGCGCACAACCGGGAGGTGCGGGAACGCCTTCTGCAGCGGATCAGGACGATGGGCCCCATTGCATTCGAAGAACTTGTCGGCGAACTGCTCGCAAAGATCGGGTTTGAGGATGTCGCGGTCACGCGGGCGAGCGGCGACGGGGGCATCGACGTGCGGGGGACACTTGTTGCCGGCGACGTCATCCAGACAAAGATGGCGGTCCAGGTGAAGCGCTGGAAGAACAACGTCCAGGCGCCGGTCGTCCAGCAGGTCAGGGGCTCTCTTGGGGCGCACGAGCAGGGGCTGATCATCACCACAGGCGACTTCTCCGCGGGTGCCCGGCAGGAAGCAGAGCAGCCGGACAAGACACCTATCGCGCTGATGAACGGCAAGCAGATGGTGAGTCTGCTCATCGAGCACGATATCGGAGTGTTGCGGACGAATTACGACCTCATCGACCTTGAGGAGGGTGAAGAATGACGACCGGGAACGCCGGGGGGAGTCCCGGTCGCGGCGCAGGGGTGGCGGCATGAGTGCGGCGGATGGCGAGGGGTTCGCGATCGACCCGACGCAGGTGCGGGCGTGGAAGCGGTATCCGGCGTATAAGGACTCCGGGGTGGAGTGGCTTGGGGAGGTGCCGGAGCATTGGGAGGTGCGGCGGCTAAAGACATTGTGCTTACGATCAGCACTTTACGGCGCAAACGTGGCTGCAACTGCCTATACAACAACAGGGGTTCGCTTCATTCGCACCACCGATATAACTGAGGATGGGCATCTCAAGGAAACAGGTGTCTTCGTCCCAGAGGAGTTAGTAAAAGACTACTTACTTAAAGGTGGGGACGTGCTCATCTCACGTAGCGGAACTGTTGGTCGTGCCTTTCTCTATGACTCTGGGGAGCACGGACCTTGCGCCTATGCCGGGTACCTTGTGCGTTTCGTTCCATCTGAGAATGTTTTGCCGAAATTCGTATTCCTTTTCACTAAGACCCAAGCTTTCGCAGACTTTCTCCAGGTGACGGCAATCTCGTCAACGATTGAAAACGTTAACGGGGAAAAGTATGCTAACGCTGCGTGGCTACTCCCCCCTCTGCCCGAACAACAGGCCATCGTCGCCTTCCTCGACCGTGAGACCGTCCGGATCGACGCCCTTATCGAGAAAAAGCACCGCTTCATCGAACTTCTCGAGGAGAAGCGACAGGCGCTGATCACCCACGCCGTGACGAAAGGGCTCGACCCGGACGCGGAGATGAAGGATTCGGGGGTGGCGTGGATCGGGAAGGTGCCGGCTCATTGGGAGGTTCGGGCGTTTACACGCTGTGCCATTGAGCAAGCAGACTATCGAGGCGCGACGCCAACAAAGACTGAAAGCGGAATTTTCTTGGTGACAGCAAAGAATATCCGCAAGGGCTGGATTGACTATGAAGCCTCAAGAGAGTTTGTTTCAGAGATAGACTACCTCACCATCATGCGGCGAGGGCTTCCCCGGCTTGGCGATCTACTACTGACTACCGAGGCCCCGCTTGGATATGCGGCACTTGTTGATAGAGAGGATATTGCTCTTGCACAGCGTGTAATTCGTTTCCGGATGGACCCTTCCCTTTTCGAGCCGCGCTTTGTGCTTTATTCAGTATTATCCCCGTATTTTCAGAATCAGATGCTCTGTCAGAGCACTGGGTCAACAGTTCTCGGAATTAAGGCCAGTAAACTTCCACAGCTTAAAATTCTGTGTCCACCGGTCTCTGAGCAACAGCAGATTCTGGCTCTCATCGACAAAAAATGTGCCATGCCTGATAAAATCCTTGAGCGTGCAAACAGGCAAATTGCCCTGTTTAAGGAATATCGCACCGCCCTCATCTCCGCCGCCGTCACCGGCAAGATCGACGTCCGGGGCGAGGAGGCAGCATGAAACGTGATATGGAACTGGTGCGGCAAATCTTACTCCAGATAGAATCTTCAACCGGTGATGATTTTGCAAATATACAGATAGAAAACTACTCACCTGAAGAGATCGCATACCACGTTTACCTTCTTAAGGATGCCGGGTTAATTGAGGCAGAAATCTCTTACAGTATGGACTCAGTAAAACCAGAAGATTACGTCATCTTCCGCATGACCTGGGCAGGTCATGACTTCCTCGATGCCAGTCGAGATGAGGGGCTGTGGAAGAAAGCGATGGGCATAATCGGGGAGCAGGTGAAGAGCGCTCCGTTTGATGTCATCAAGACGATTCTCGTGAAGATGATTGAACTTCAGTTGTGTCAGGCGATTATGTAAGTTCAAAACTACCAATAAATTTGCCCTCAAAATATTGTTCTTTGTTGGCGAGGCGATCCTAAAATTATAAGGCCCCTCAAATAAAATCAAAGATCATGGCATTCCGGGAAATTGACGATGATCTCTGGGAGATTGTTCGGGAATACCTCCCCCCAACGAAGCCGCACATTGGCCGACCGCGGTGTGACCCCCGCGGGTTGTTCAACGGTATCCTGTACGTTCTGACCACCGGATGCACCTGGCTCGATGTTCCGGCGAACTACGGCACCAAATCGACGGTTCATCGGTACCACCTTGAACTCTGCGAGGAAGGCGTGTACCAGGCGATCTTCCTTGACCTTCTCCGGTCGGGGTACGAGATCAAAAAAATCGATCTCTCGCACTGTTCTACCGATACTAAGGCTATTCCCGCTAAAAAGGGGCTCGACCGGCTATGATGGCTATAAAAAGGTAAACGGGAACAAGCTGAGTGCTCTGGTCGATCGAAACGGTCTCCCGCTTGTCTGCGCAGTTTCCCCTGCTAACGTCCATGATTCCCGTCTCTACGAGCCAACCCTCAAAGCGTTTGAGATCCCCGAGGTGCAGGATCATCCCACGATCATCTCCGCAGATGCAGCCTACGATGCCCGGGAAATTCGTCAGTACAACCGGAAACGAGGGATCAAGAGCAATATCCCGGTAAATAAGAGATCCTGGGTACATCCAAAACGCGGGAGACCAGTCTGGTTCGATCGGGAACTCTACAAAAAACGCAGCGCCGTCGAACGGTTCTTCAGCTGAATTGAGGCGTTTAAAAAGATCGTTCCGCGTTACGAGCGATATGAGCATTGATTCATGGGATTGATTCACCTGGCATGTGCGGTCATGATCGGGAGAATATTGGGATGACCTCGGCTATCTTCTAGATAAGATCCTCCTCTAGCACGGCAAGCAGGTACTCGTGGAGAATAGAACAGATGATAATCCGGTCCTGCTCCAGGAACTCCGCTTCGGCATGGACTGCTTTGTTTCCCATGATACGGAGTGTATTGAGATAGGCAAGGGCGCGGGAGTCGAGGAACTCGTAAGCTTTCACTATTCCGCACATCTCATCAAGGGTCATCCTCTTGACCTGAATGCCCTGCCGGGTGCAGACCATCCTCGTAATATGTTCGGCTATCGTGCGACAGATGCTGACCACCGTTGCAGGCGTGGCCCTGGCCAGATCGCGGATTTGGTCAAGCGCTGCATACTCAGGATGACGGAGCATCAGGTATTCAAGGTCTGCAAAGACCTGCGGCTCCGGGCTCCGGGGGAGTACCTGTCGAAGGTTCTCCTGCCTCTCGACCGCTCCGGGGCGGGGAAGGTGATAACGAATGTACAGGTTCGCACCCCTTCCCTTTAGTGGCGCCTTGACGATCTCGTCTCCGATCTCCATCGCCTGGTACATCGCCGAGCAGCAGACTGGCATCCGGTGGTTTGATCCGTAACAACCGCTCAGAGCCTTGTGCAGATCGCCTGCCCGGATCGTGATCTCGGTCATGCCTGACGCTTCCGCCCGGGTGAGACACTCCCCGAGTTCTCTTCGGAAATCATCGATGGTGAGAGGCATACCAGTAAATCCGTCCCGCCGTATTCAACAGTATCGATCTTGCTCTGTTATTCGGCCCCGGCAAAAGACCCGATCAATAAATTGATGTCTTCTCATCGCCCAGTTACCATTACCAGCCACAAAACCGGCCCCCGCGCCCCCGGGATGCCGGAGAGGAGGCACTCAGGCAGATGGTCGCGAAAATCACCGAAGCGGACTTTGAAGAGACGATCGTAAAAACCCTCACCGGCGAACTCCCGCCGACCCTCGACGAAGAGAACCCCTTCGTCAACCCCGGCTCCCGCTACCGCCTCCGCACCAGCGCCGACTACGACCGCGACCTCTGCCTCATCCCCGCCGACCTCTGCGGCTTCATCTACGCCACCCAGGCCAAAGAGTGGGAGAAACTCAAGCAGCAGCGCGGGACCGAGACCCGCCGGGAGTTCCTCGGCCGCGTTAAGTCCGAGATCGAGAAGCGGGGCACCATCGACGTCCTCAAAAAGGGCGTCCGCGACCTCGGCTGCACCTTCCACCTCGCCTACTTCAAGCCGAACTCCACCTTAAACGAGACGCACCGGAACCTCTACCAGCAGAACGTCTTCTCGGTCGTCCGCCAGCTCCACTTCTCGGCCCGGACGGAGCAGTCCCTCGACCTCGCCATATTCGTCAACGGCATCCCCATCTTCACCGCCGAACTCAAAGACCCGCTCACCGGCCAGACCGTGGAGCACGCTATCCGCCAGTACCGAAAAGACCGCGACCCGAGAGAACCGCTCTTCGCGCACAGACGGTGCCTCGCCCACTTCGCCGTCGACCCCAACCTCGCCTGCATGACCACCCGCCTCGCGGGCGAGAAGACTGCCTTCCTCCCGTTCAACCGCGGCGACCCGACCGACCCCGACCACCCGGAGAGGAACCCGAACAACCGCAACGGCTACGACACCGCCTATCTCTGGGAGGAGGTCTGGAACACCGAGAGCGTCCTTGACATCCTCGAGCACTTCATCCGCGAGGTGGAGGAGCGGGACGAAAACGGTAGAAAGGCCGGCAAAAAACTCCTCTTCCCCCGCTACCACCAGCTCGACGCCGTCCGCCGCCTCGTCCTCCACGCCCGCTCAAGCCCCACAGGAGAGAGTTACCTCGTCCAGCACAGCGCCGGGAGCGGCAAGAGCAACACCATCGGATGGCTCGCCTACTACCTGGCCACCCTCTACGACGGCGAGGACCGGCGGCTCTTCGACTCAATCATCGTCATCACCGACAGGAGAGTCCTCGACCAGCAGCTCCAGGAAACCATCCGCCAGTTCGAGCAGGTCAAAGGCGTCGTCTCCACCATCTCCGGCAGGAAAGCAAAAGGGCTCTCCGAAGCATTGAGCGAGAACAAAGACATCATCGTCGTCACCGTCCAGACCTTCCCGCACGCGATACACGAGATCGCAAAACGCCCCGGCAACCGGTTCGCCGTCATCATCGACGAAGCCCACTCATCCCAGACCGGCGCGAGCGCACGCAGCGTCCGCGAAGTCCTCTCCCCGAAAACCCTCGAAGAGGCCGAGTACCACGAAGAACCCGACACCGACGACGAAGACCTGGTCAACAGCCAGATCGAACAGTATCTCAAAGCCACCCAGCGCCCGAAGAACGTCTCCTTCTTCGCCTTCACCGCCACCCCGAAACAGAAGACGCTCGAACTCTTCGGGCGCAGGAACCGCATGGGTGAGTTTGAAGCCTTCCACCTCTACTCCATGCACCAGGCGATCGCAGAGAACTTCATCCTCGACGTCCTCGCAAACTACACCACCTTCAAGGTCTACTTCAACCTGCTCAAGAAGATCGAGGACGACCCCATGTATCCCAGGAGGAAGGCGACCGCCCTCCTCCGATCCTACGTGGATCTCCACGAACACGCCATCAACAAAAAGTGCGAGATCATTCTCGACCACTTCTCAAACGAGGTGATGCACCGGATCGGCGGGCAGGCCAAAGCCATGATCGTCACCCGCTCCCGGCTTCACGCCGTCCGCTACAAGCGGACCCTCGACCGGCTCATCCGCGAGAACCACCTCCCGTTCAAGGCCCTCGTCGCGTTCTCCGGCGAGGTGCTGGACCCCGACCTCCAGGAGAAGTTCACCGAAGGCGGCATGAACGGGTTTCCCGACCGGCAGACGGCAGATGAGTTCAAGAGACCGGAGAACCGGCTTCTCGTCGTCGCAAACAAGTACCAGACCGGATTTGACCAGCCGCTGCTCCACACGATGTATGTGGACAAGAAACTCTCCGGCGTCGCCGCCGTCCAGACCCTCTCCCGGCTGAACCGGATCCATCCGCAGAAGAGCGACACGATGGTGCTCGACTTCGCAAACGACGCCCAGGAGATCGAGAAATCCTTTGCGCCCTACTACGAAAAGACCCTCCTTGAGGAGCCGACCGACCCGAACAGGCTCTACGACCTCCAGTATCAACTCGACCAGGCCGCCATATACACCGCAGACGACGTCGAGGCATTCGGCAACGAATACTTCGCGGAGAAGGGCAGGCAGGAGATGCTCCTCACCATCATCCGGCCGGTTGCGGAGAACTACACGCACCTTGAGAAGGAAGACCGCGAGACGTTCAAAAAGACGCTGCGGCAGTTCGTCAACCTCTACGCCTTCCTCTCGCAGATCATCACCTTCCAGGACGTAGCGCTTGAAAAATACTACCAGTTCGCCCGCTACCTCCAGAAGGCCCTCCCGAAAGGGAACGAACGTCTCCCGGTCGATGTGATAGAGAACATAGATATGGACTCGTACCGGATTCAGGAGACCAGCAGCGGAAGGGTCATGATCAACGCGGACGGGACGCTGAAACAGCCCGACGAGAAGCCCCTGCATCCCCTGCCGGAAGAGAAAGTCCCTCTCTCGGAGATCATCCAGTACATCAACGAGAACTTCGGCACGGACTTCACCAACGAGGACAAAATCGCCTACTTCGCCGACGACATGGAGAAAAGGCTGATAGATAATACCACGCTACGGCAGACGTTCAATCCGGAGATCAACTCAAGAGAGAACGTCCGCATCGCCTTCAATAACTTCTTTGAGGAGACACTCGTCGAGATGCTCTCTACAAACAAGGAGATCTTCAAAAAGATCAATGACGACGAGGGTTTTGCCAGACTCTTCAAGGATTACATGTTCAACCGCATCTATGGCCAGATCGTGGCAGGGACCGGATAACGCTCGGTTCTGCACCGGCTCCAGGGAGGCTTCTCCCGCATCCCAGGGTTTTTAAAACAGTTCGATGCATGGTGATATATGACCCACTGGATCGCTTCCTCCAACCGCGACAACGCCAGGATCCTCGATGCAAAGCATGTCTGGGGAGTTCCAAAGCGGAACAAAACCCTCATGCAGCGGGTGAAGCCCGGCGACACCATCCTTGTATATGTCCGGCAGGAGAAAGAGGGCGACACCATCCTTCCCTCGGCAATAACCGGTGCCTATGAAGTCGTCTCCGAGCCCTACGAGGACCACTCCCGCCTTTTCGTCACCCCGCCGCAGATGGGCGACGAGGTCTTCCCCTTCCGCATGAAGGTCCGGCCGGTCGCAGTCTTTGCCGAACCTCTTGAGTTCAAGCCGCTGATCGAGGATCTCAAATTCATCACGAACAAGACGATGTGGAGCGGTCACCTCCGCATAGCCATGCGCGAGATCCCGGAGGACGACTACCGGCTCATCCTCAAGCGGGCCGGCGTGGAGGCGTAACCGATGTCCGAGATCACCGGCGTCACCTTCTCGATTCCCAAGCAGCTCATGCCCCGGATCTCGAAACCCCGCGGTTTTCTCGAACTCCTGCCGTCCCGGCAGTCGTTCACCTCACCCCTCCCCCTGTTCCACTCCCCGCACCAGCCGGGCATAGCACCTTCGAAGCCTGATATGGTTTCTCAAGCTCCGGACGTTGTCCGTCGCATTCCGGAACATCGCAACCTTCACCTCCTCCCGCTCCCGTGACCGGCCCCGGGTCCGACGGGGCGGGACCGCCGTCCCGGTCCCCGTTTACTGTTTTAAGATCTGAAACGCCAAAGTGGCTTGACACCCAAGAAAAAATTTCAATTTTACTAAGAAATCTATGAAAGATCCTCGATCTCCTCCCGCTCAATCCCGGCCTGCTTGAGGATCTCCAGGAGCGTCCCGGGCGGAAGGTCCCACCCGTGCACCGGGACGACGACCCGGCGCTTCGTCTCCGGTTGATAAAAGATGTGATGGCTCCCCTTCACACGGTCCAGCACAAACCCCTTCTTCTCCAGAGCCTTGGTGGCTTTCTGGAGCGTAAGCATTGGAGGTCTAGGCATGGGCTTCGACAACGAGGATATATTCCAACACTCCCTCCTAAGTCAGAAAGATGGGTCCTAGCAAAACACTCTACCAGTTAAAACTAGAGAAACGTGTTCAAACTCGATTGCTAATAAGAAAAGATATATACTCCGATCACAGATGCAACAAACATACAATACAACGGTTGGGTTTCATGAAGTCAGTGAAATCATTATTTGTTCCCTCCACTTGCTTGCAAGGCAGTAAACTACCAGTTCACGTAATTTGGTCAAAAGAGAAAGATTTGAAAATATCTGTGAGATATCCAGATTCATTTGAGGTCTCAGAGATATTCAACGGAAAACCAAGTCTCTCCGAAAGTAATCCTCTTGTTTTCAATGAGTTTGAGGAAAACGGATATATTGGAATTGTATTCAATACAAAGAAAGTTTTAGAGAATAGACTAAAAATAACAATTGATTTTACTTTTGAGGAAGCAGGCGGGAATATAGGACATATAACAAGAGAAGTTCATTGTTTCCGTCCAGACGTTAAAGTGGTTCATGTACCATCCGTCATTGAAATAAAAAAGGACAAAGGTGGCAAGTACTATGCTTCTGATCGGATTCAAGTTGTCAACTGTGGTGAGGGGACCGCGGTATTAAGTCTTGTAGAAAGGGAAGAGACCGAATTAAGGATCCGCGAACCTCATGGTATCGGCGAGTTTATCACTAATTTTTGGTCTGATTTCATCGAAGGGTTAAGCCATCTAAAAAACCGTTATCCTGATCATGCGGAACTTCTTGATAAATTGATTGGGCTAAAGGATAAACTCTCAAAAGTACTTGATGAGGCAGAAGTGAAGGGACTTAAAGATCTTGTCGAAGAACTTGAGAATATCTTGATTACAGACTCTAGTTTTAGTGAGGAGTATGAATCGACAGTTCAAGTAGCCTATATCAAAAACTTAAAATTTATTACAGAACTTGAGAGCTTTTTAATATATCTAAAGTCCACAGATTCCGAAAGGCTTCTTCTAAAGAACCCAATAAATGTTTTAAATCTTGAACCCATAAAGAAAAAATTCAGGGCAAATCTCAACATTATTGATTTAAATTACAGTTCTTATCCAAAGGTTCCGATCAGTTTTGAGATTTGTGCTATGGAGGCGTGCGAGCTGCCTCTCCACAAATTACTAAATTTACAATCAAATGGAGGTCAAAATGATGATAGATCCATCTGTTAGTTATGATATTGCGACGGGGGTTGGAACAGTTGCGGGGAAAGAACTTGTAGTGCAAACAATTCGCTCAATGGTAAAGCATATTGGCAATTTACAAAAAACATTAGAAAGCGGTTTCAAAATCGAAGGACAGCAGATGACCATCATGTGTTCCGATGGCATCCAAAAATACTCACTATCTCTCACCCCCAAAAGAGGTCTTTTTGGTAACCCCAAATCTGTGGATTTTCCACATGGCGTCCCCCTACGGGTTGAGTTGACACAGATGAGGGGATTATGTCCACTATTTGATTGCGTTGAGAGGACAATTGATGGTTTTAGCATTAATTTAACCGAGTTAGACCCAGGTGAGTTATACATTCTCGACGTTGAATATCGCTTCGAAGATCATAGACTTATGGATTCACTTGTGGAAAGGATCATCCCTCGCGATGTCCCTCGGAATCCTGATGAAGATATAAGAGAATACGAGATGAGTGCCCAATTGAAACACCTCGACGTACTAAGACAGAAGTATTTTAATGTAAATTTAAGAGATTTAGAATTTTCAGTGGATGTCAGCGTATATCAAGACATTAACACAAAAGTGCCCGGAATATTTCGACAACAGTTAGAGGCCTTAGTGGAACTATCGAAGAAAAAGGGGAGATCTGAGGGTTATAAACTTTGGAGAAGATTGTATCAATTGCAGCAAAAAGAATATGGGGGGGATACGATGGACATTTTGGAAAATATGTACGATCTATTCACTCCGGGAAGATTCAGGAGATACATCGATATAAGGAAGGATTTCACATATCTTAATTGTTCTAGAGGTAGCGACTATTACGATAACCTGCCATTCCCAACATGGCCCAAATCGATGAAAGTAATTTCGAAGACAGATTTAAACTACAATAAACCTGCTGCCGAAGGTCTTCTGGTCTACAACCAAGCAGACTTTGTTTCGGAAATTGAACGACTATTCAAACTTGAAACAATAAAGTAACATCATATCCTGGATTGTTCCAACCGGCGGCTCCTGAGGTCCTCCACCGGCGAGGTGCCTTCAGAGAATTCCTCAATGCTTATTACAGCATCAAGGATGCGACGAAGATACGCAGGGTCCTCCGGCATCATAGATCACCACGGCATCACGTTATCCACACCCGGCAGGCCACCCGCACTGATCCAGAGTCGGAGCGGCACCCGTTCTGCCGAAACTCCGTGATAATATCCACACCGATCGCGTGGTTTCCCCGGAGCCCCGCACTCCCGATTACATACCGGTTACATACCCAGCAAAGCGTTATACGAGGAGATATGACGATGCAGTGCTCCATCCGGAGTTTTACGAAGAGGGAAGGGCCGGCTCTCTGAGTTGTGGATTACATACCCGTTACATACCAAAAACTAACGATCATTGACGCATTCCCGGAGGTATCAGAAAAGACTCGGTACCGTGATCTTTTCGATCT
>NZ_FMID01000007.1 GCF_900095385.1 Methanoculleus chikugoensis | reverse complement strand
ACAGGCGCCGGTATGGGAAAGAAGTCACGGTCATCGAGGGCCTCGACCCCTATGACATCGATCTCGAAGACCTCTCCAAGTTCCTGAAAGCGAAACTGGCCTGTGGCGGCACGGTCAAGGACTCCTCGATCGAGCTGCAGGGCAACCATCGCGAGCGGGTGAAGGACCTGCTCGCTCAGAAAGGATACAACATGGAAAATATCAGTTGACCGGGCTGTCCTCCATAGAGGATCCGGACACTTTTTTTACGAAGACACTGCGCCGGATGAGGCTGTTCCCTCTCCGGACGGGAGACACTATAATCAGCAGACAGGTACAATACAGAGGGTGGACGACCTATGGTGATGAGATGTTCGTTTGCGCTCGATTCCGACCTGATGGAGCAGATCGACCAGTTTGCCAGGGATAACGCGTTCGACAGAAACGAGGCGATTCTCGAGTTGATTGAGGCCGGTCTTGCCTCCAAGGAGGCGGGGGCGGTGACGGTCCGGCAACCGCGCTCGTTTGAGGAGTTGAACCGGCTCCAGCAGGAACTTGAGGATGTCAAAGAAGTCCTTACCGAGCTTAGGAACGAAGTCCGGCTGGTCCACCACACGATCGAGACCGACTGGAACAAAGAGGCGAAGGGCGTTCCGTTCCAGACAAAGCACCCCTGGGAGTTCTGGCGGAAGTAGCCCGGTTAACTGATGATGTTTGCGATGCTGCGGAACCCCTCGCCGGAGAGGTCGTCGCAGAGAACCGCCTCGATCTTTGCCATGGCGATATCGGGTGCGTCCCGGCACCGGCTGCAGTAGGCCCGTGCCGGCGACGGCAGCTCTATTCCTTTGACCACGACGCGAGCGGAATGGACGCAGAGCCTGCATTGGTCGACGGGAACGCTCTCCTTTTCCGTGCACCGGACCCGGCCCCGGACGACCGTAAGACGCCGGGGTTCATTCATAAGCTTCGACCCGGTATCCCGCACTGCCGAGGACCGCGGCAACCTCGCTTTTCCAGGCGGTATCGTCGTCGATTGCGAGCGGTGCGACCCCCTCCTCCCAGCACCGGCGGAGAGCGGCATCCTCGGTGACGAGGCTTCTCCTCCCTTTCACCCTCCCGGCCTCCTGCCCGCCGGAATCGAAGATCCGCATGGTGCAGCAGATGTACGACCGGCAGATCAGCGGGCGGCTGTCATGGATGGTGCAGACGTACTTCCCCCTCTCCCCGGGGAGGGGCCGGAGGAACGGGCACCAGGAGGGGTGTCTGTCGTTCTCGGAGGTCTCCCTGAAGGCGTCGAGGAACCGCTCCTCTACCCGGGCGCGGAACGTGCCGCCGACGACCTTCTGCCGGCAGAGGAAATCGCGGCTCGTGAGCCTCTTCTCGACCTCGATGAGCGCGCCGCCTGCCTGCATGCAGCACTTTCCGCAGAGGTTACATTCGAACGCCGTCATCCTGTAGATTCTTTGCATAATGATGGATAAAGGTTCGCGAACGAGTGCTTTGCCGCCCCAATAGGGTTAAATCGATACGCATACAATGGAGTGGCATGAAGGTGTGCATTATGTGCGGAGGGGAGGGCACACGGCTCCGCCCCCTCACATTCGGGCGTCCTAAGCCGTGTATTCCAATCGTCAACAAACCCTCGATCCAGCACCTTGTCTCACACCTCGCGAACCTCGGGTTCAACGACGTGGTGATCACGCTCGGCTACATGAGCGAGTCCATCGAGGCGGCCCTCGGGGACGGGTCGCTCTTCGGGGTCAACGTCACCTACGTCCACGAGAAGACGAAACTCGGGACGGCGGGGAGCGTCAAGAACGCCCAGAAATACCTTGAAGAGCAGCCGTTCCTGGTCGTCGGCGGCGACCACGTGGTGGGCCTGAACCTGCTCGAGTTCTACCGCGAGCACCTTGGAAACGACTCGATCACCACCATCGGGCTCATCAGCATCGACGACCCGACGGAGTACGGGATCGCCGAGATCGATGCAAACTACCAGATCAAACGGTTCAAGGAGAAGCCGAGCCCGGGCGAGATCTTCTCGAACCTTGCGAGCACCGGGATGTACGTCTGCAACCCGGAGATCTTCGACCATATCCCGACCGGCGAGAAGTTCGACTTCGCCCGGAACCTCTTCCCCGAACTGATGGAGAAGGGTTACCCCCTCAGAGCCTGGCTTGCCCGCGGCAACTGGTCGGACGTGGGGAGCCCGAGGTCGCTCCGCGAAGCGGAACGGTGGAAACTGCAGGATATCGGGTTCACGAACATCTCCGGCGACCTCTACATCAAGGGCGCCCGGATCCTCGGCCCGGCGCAGGTAGGGAGTTGCGTCTCGATTGCGGCGAACTCCCGGGTGATCGGGCCGGTCTCGATCGGAGCCGGGACGATCATCGAGGAGAACGTCATCATCGGGCCGTATACGAGCATCGGGGAAGGCTGTATCATCAAGAACAGCGCGAAGATCTTCTCTTCGTCCATCTACAACCGGGTGGTGATCGGGAGAGACAGTACCGTCAGCGGGAGCATCATCGACAACGACACCCTCATCGGCAGCGGGTGCAACATCGAGCACGACACGGTCATCGGGCCGCACGTGGTCATGAAGAGCGGCGTGGTCATCCACTCCGGGACCCGGCTCTGGCCGGAGGTGATCATCCCGGAGGGGACGGTCGTGAAAGAGCACGTCTTGAACGAAGATTACGATACCCGGACCGAGGGGTCGTAGGACCCCGACATTCCCGGTTCTCTTTTTACCCGCAAAGACTCTCCCGCGGGTATTTTCTCCGCAACGCGCCGGCGGAGCGTGGCGTCAACCTGCTTTAGATCATGAGGCTCAGGACGATGATCTCCGAGCCGTCAGTTCCGTGAGCCATGACCACGACGTACACCGGCGTGCCGTTGTTCGATACCCCGCCCCCCGTCCAGGCGGCCTGTGACCCTCTAACAGCCGCAAGTCCCCCGGTCGGGTCGACCGTCGCGGTAAAACCGCTTGCGGCGCACGCGGAGGCGTTCGAGACGTCGACTCCGTTCATGAAGACCGAGAACGGCAGATCGGGGTCGAGCACGGAGGCGGGAGGCACCTCCTCGACGGTGATGACGATTGCGTCGGGCGCGGTGCGCTCGGCGGAGACGGCGGCCGTCATCAGCGCTGTTCCGGGGTTCACGTCGATCATCCCCGCACCGAGCATCGCATGGGCGGCGAGCGGGGGGAGAACCGCGACGACGAGGATGGCGGCGGCCGTGGAGCAGAGGATGAGCCGGGATGCCGCGGCACCCTCGTCCGGCCCGGCCGCTCTCTCCCGGAAGAACGAGACGACGAAGGCCCCGAGGGCGGCGAGGACTGCCATAGCGAGGCCGATCGCGAGGAGGGGAAGAGCGTGGTTCGCGAGGGTAGAGCAGATCGCAGAGAGGAGATCCCCGGGTCCGGCGGAGCTTCCGTGGCCGAAGACCAATATGGTCGTAAAATGGAGTTCGTTGATTAAAAACGCTACACATCCGGCGATCCCGCCTGCAAGGACGGCCGCACTCCTGTTTGCCCCGCCCTCCCGCGAGAGGGCGACCGGGAGCATCCCCGCGAGGAGGAGGGCGAGGATGCCGAGCACCAGGTTCTGGTACGTGCCGATGCCGTCGAAGAGCCCATGGTTGTAGCAGGCGATATCGCTCCAGCACCAGGTATGGACGTGGGTCAGGAGCGCCAGCAGTCCGCCGCCGACGAGGCCGGCGAAAAGCGAGGCGGGGAGGAGGCGCTTGAGGTTCTGCAGGGTCGCCGGGCGGTCGAACGTCATGGATTCACACTGAATGACTGTTGCCGATAGCTACTATCTTTACCTTTCCGAAATTCACCTGCAGGGTGGGTGACGTTCACGGCGATTTACCCCCCCGCCCCGTCACTGCCTGGACTGCGTAGATCACCACCGCCCACGCGGCGGCAAGGCAGAACCCGAGGGCCATCCAGACAAAGGGAGAGATCCAGGGGGCAGGACGCAATCCCTGCCAGACGGCATGCATCATCATGAGCGGGTAGATGAGGATGCCGAAGACGAGGGTGCCCGAGACGAGAACAGCCCGGCAAGGTCGCTTCAGGGGAAGATGGCGCTTGAGGAGAAGGTACGGCGCGATCACCCCGAGACCGATGAGCGTGAGGGCCGACAGGAATATCATGAGGTTCAGCAGGGCATCGAGAAGCGTCGATACACCGAGAGGCTCGCTCGTGGGGAGGTAAAACGGCGGGATTGGCATCCATGTCGAACCGGTCAGGTAGGCGGAGATGAGGGAGAGGAACAGGAGGACGGCGGCGAGGAGCGGAATCGCACCAACGATCCGCCTTTTCCGGGTCTCCAGTTCGGTCAGCGTACCCGCAAAGAGGAGAGCGGCGGAGCACCCGAAGAGGAAGGGCGTCAGGAGGAGGATGCCGGCATACCGGATCATCTCTGAGATGTAGAGGAACGGTTTCGCCTCCGGCATCCGGTTCGGTCGTACCTCTTCATCGAGCCCCTCGCCCGGGGCCCGGATCGCCGACGGGGATAGCCGCTGTGCGATCAGCGCTTTGAGGGACCTGTCCGGGTCGGGGCCCACGGTGCTGTATGTCCCGTAGTAGACGATGAAGAAGTCGTTGCTCCTGCCGTCGTCAAACGGCCTCTCGTAGGTGAGGATGTAGCCCCTCGTGGTCTTGCCGACAAAGAGCCAGGCGGGGTATTCCCTCTCCGCGTCGGAGCGTTCGAACCCGGCGGCACGGAGGTGGTCGCCGAGATCGAGCGTCGTCTCCGAAATTTCTCCGAAACCGGTCAGGGATTCAAGTGCTGCTTTCTTATCGCTTCTGAACGTCCGTTCGTTCTCGTACCACCACTGTTCGGCGATGTATCTCTCCTCCGTGTGTTCCCGGGTGTATACTGTGCGATATACCTTTCCGGAGAGAGATGAGAGCGAAAGAGGGCTACCCCCAAGACAGGGTTCGTCGATGAGATAGTTGCCTTCGATCGTGGGGACGGTGGACCACGGGTATTCAAGATCCCCGGGTCCCTGGGGAACAAACCAGCACCGCTTCAACCAGGGATTGGGGCTGGAGTGATCGTAGCCCGTAAGAAAACATCCGGGGTCGAGGTATCCCGGGACGAACCAGACGAGGAGGAGACAGAGGAGAAGCAACCCGAAGATCCGGGCCTGCTGCGGCGGGTTGCCGCTCCCCTTCAGGAGACGGCGGACGACCAGAGGGATGGAGAGCACCGCCGCCCCGGCGACCCCGAGGCAGAGGACGGAGAGGGTCGAGAGGGAGAGGGAGAGCCAGGGGACGAGGGACGGAACGGGATCGATCCTGAAGATCGCCACCGTCAGGCAGGGGAAGAGGAGGGTGCCGAGCACTGCCGCGGTGGCGTACGGCCGCTTCATCGGGGCGTACCGGTCGATGAGGAGGATGGGCAAGATCGTCGCGAGAGAGAGGAGGCCGATGCCCGAAAGAGAGATGACGGCGCTCATCAGGACGTCGACGGCGGGCGATAGGCCGAAGTAGGCCCACCCGGGAACGTAAAACGGCAGTATCATCTGCATCGATCCTGCGAGAAGGGCGGGGACCAGGTAGAGCAGGACGAGCGCGACGGCCAGGGCGAGTACCCGCAGGCCCGATCCGGCCTTCCTCCTCACCAGTGCGAAGAGAAGTGCTGCGGAGCACCCGAAGAGAACGGCCGCGAGCAGGTATACGCCGCCGTATTCGAAGATGATGAACGGGTAGGTGTTGCCCCCACCGAAGAGTTCCGGCGCGAGAAAGCCCGGAAGGAACCAGAGGAGCGATATGCAGAGCAGGTAGAGTTCGGCGATCACGACGGTGTGCGGCGGCCGCCCCCCGAGATGGTCTTCTGTCCAGCGGGTGATTGATTCTCGTATGCCTCTCATCTCGACGCTCCGATCCGGCCTGGCTTCGTGCCCGTTCTCGTCCGCGAAGAGCCATGTCGGCTGCGAAACAGCACGCACTCTTGAAAAGCCTTCAGGACAACTGAGGCTCGTCACCTCTCTGAATTAGGAGCGGACGTTTCGGATGGTTCGAAATGCTATTTAATATCAGATATACTTTCTGATGGATTCAATCAGGTTAAGTAGACTTTATGCTCATCAGAGCATGCAGCCGGGACGTCGGAGCAATACCCGCATGGGACGGTTACGGCACCCGCGGGTTGCTGTATCGGAGATGTCCGACCCGATCTCCGGGCTGAAAAAAAGGCTGAAATCCCCTCCTCCCGGCGGAGGGCCCCCTCACCCGTGCCTGACAAGCCGGTGCGTCAGCGCGACGAGGGGGTGGCGGGCGTAATCGAGCACCTTGATGTCGTCGAGCGTTTTCAGGTTCAGCGTCCGGGCCGTCCGCTCCATCCCGAGTTCGATGTTCTCCCTGACCTCGATGATGTAGGCGTCGAGGTTCGTGATCCCGAGCCGTTTTGCTGCAATCGCGCGGTGGTGCCCGTCGACCAGGATCCAGCGGCCCGGCCGCCGGACGACGATCAGGGGTTCGGCGAGCCCTTTCTTGATCTCGTACATCCGCCCCTCGAGTTCGTCCTCGTAGATCTTCGACTGGGTGGGCAGGAGGTCGTTGATCGGGACCGAGCCCCGCTTCAGGGTCGGCTCGACCCCGTAGAGTTTTTTCAGGGTCTCGATGAACTTGAAGACCTTCTCCGGCGAGACGTGCTCGATCTGCGACCTGATGACGTCGGCGTTCGACATGATCCCGATGAGCTCGTTCTTCTCGTTGACGACCGGGAGTTTCTGGATGCCGGAGCGGAAGATGACCCGGGCGGCGTCGTTCACGCTCATGTCCGGATCGGCGACGATGAGATGACGGGACATCACCTGCTCCACCGGCGTCGACGGATGGGCAAAGAGGAGGTCCCGTGCCGATATGTAGCCCACCACCTCTTTTGAGTTCTCCACGACCGGAAAACCGTCATGATGCGTCTTCTTTATGGTCTCGATGACATCTCGGACCGTCCCGTGGGCGTTGACGGTGACGACGTCGTAGGTCATGTAATCCTTGACCCTCTTCTTATCCATCATGATAGTGTCACGCTGGCCCGACATGAAATGTTCGGTCGAACCCGGCAATGCCCCCGAAAAATGGTTATTCAATGGGGATCGTCGTCCCGGTCTCGCTCGGCGCTTTCTTCAGCCGAACTTCGAGAACCCCGTTCTTGAACGATGCGGCGGAGCTCTCCTCGGTCACTTCCGCCGGAAGCAGCACCGTGCGGCTCATCTGGCCGTAGATGCGCTCCCGCATGAAGAAATCACGGCTCTCCTCCCCGGTCTCTTCCGCCCGCCTGCTGGTGATCTCCAGGTGTTGGGGATCGGTGAGCCGGACGGCGACGTTCTCCTTCTCGACGCCGGGCAGATCGGCAACGACGATCACCTCGTCCTCGTGGTCGCGGACATCCACGCGGAAGTCGCGGACAGCCGGGACGACCCGGCCCCGGACCTCCTCTCCCCGCGCGCTGATCCCGCCGAGCATGGACTGGAACCTGCTCTCCATCTCGGCCATCAGGTCGTCGAAGTCCTGCCAGATCGTCCGGTATGGTCCTCGTTCGATTCTTGCCATTGTAATCACTCCTGTAGACTCGGATCGCCCCGGATGACCGGGTCGCCCAGGGCTAACTTTTAGGTAGTGTTTATGGAATATAAATGTGTCTCAAACTCCTCATTTCTCTCCAGGACAATACCATTTTATTTCACCAAACGGCGATTGTACTCATAATGAAAAAGACACAGCAGAAGACCTCGAAGGACGACAACTCCCCGTGGATGAAATGGGCCTACGTGGGAATTGCCCTTCTGGTTGCGGTTGCCATGGTTGGCACCTACCTCGCCCCGATGTTCGAGAAGAAACCGGCCGCCCAGGTAGGAAACACGGCGGTGATCGACTACACGATTCTCAGCGAGGACGGGCGCCCCCTCATCACGACCGACCAGAACCTCCTCGTAAGCGAGTACGAGAAGGGGAACAATAAGATTTTCTTGACCTCCGGCCTGGAGATGCCCGTCGGCGGGCAGGTCTCGGGTGAGAACATCGCACCTGTTCCTATCTTATACCCGGAAACCAACGGGACCGCGAGATTCGGCCTGCTCGGCTTCGAGACCAACGCAATCTCCGTGGGGCTCGTCGGGATGCGGGCCGGCGAGACGAAGACGATCAGTTTCTCCTACGGGGAGAATGACCTTGCCATGAACCTGAGCGAAGAAGACATGGCTGGTCTCGGCTTTAACCTTACGGATTGGGATGTGGGCGATCTGATTGCGCTCGGGTTGACGGCGTCGCCGGATATCCCCCTCGGCAACGAGACCGGTGAGGCCGCGTCACTGCGCTTTGGGGAGATCGTCGACAAGACACCTGACTCGGTAACCGTCAAGTACCGCTACGGCAGCGCCCGGGTCACCCTCAATGGCATAACCGGGTGACGGCACCCCCCACAGTTTTTTATAATCTCCCCGTGACCTGCCTTACATGGCGGTAAAGGTGATCAGTTTCTACCAGGAAGGATGCATGGGGTGCGAGGAGCAGACCCCGATCCTGCGTGAGGCCGAGAAGGATCTTGGCATCAAGATAGAAGAGATCGATGCCGTGAAGAACCCGGAGTACATCAAGAAGTATAACCTCCGGGTGACGCCGACGACCATCGTCTTCGACGGCGACGAGGTCAGGGAGCGGATGGAGGGGCTCGTCCACCGTGAAGACCTCGAGGCCGCGATCCGCCGCCACCTCACCGAGCCCCTGCCGCGGTGAGGGTCAGCGCCCCCGGGTGCGGCCTTCGAGATACCCGTAGACCCGTTTCACCCGGCGGGCAAACGTCTTCCACCCTTCTTTTCGTATAACCGGTCCGTCGCGGAGTTTGATGTGCGAGATCCGGATTTGCCTGCCGCCGAAGGTGTAGGTCTCCCCGACGACGAACTCGTCCTCGCCGTCGGCAGTCTGGTAGAGCGGGATGGTCGTGCGCCCGGTATGGATCGACGCCTTCACCACGACCTGCTCGATCCCCCGCGTCCAGAGGGTCGTCACCTCGCCGGCCGCCGCCCGGCGAACCCGCTTTGGCCCTACCTCGATGCCCGTGACCTCGACACCGAAGACCTCGTCGCCGCACTCCGCGGCGATCCGGTCGCCGAGGGAGACGGCCTCGTCGTCGAACATCTCGACGCTGCAGACCATCGACTCCGTCTCCCGGCTCACGATGGCCCTGATGGTAAGGATCTCGGGTTCGGGCGGCCTCGGTATCCGGTGAACCTGGCCGCACTCGCTGCACTGCACCACCAGTTCGGCGGCTTCCCGGAGAACCTGGTGTTCGCACTCCTCTTTACAGACGGGGCAAACGATGCTGATCATTCATTAGCAATAGCGTCCCTCTCCTAATTAAGCATGAAGGCGAGGGATATCGTGCGGGCGCGGGGGCACCCGCTGGTCAGGGGAACCCATCGAACGACGTTTGAGGTGACAAAAGACGAGACGCTGACAGAGACCGGGGACTGCATCATCGCCGTCGCCGCCGACAAGGGTGCCGCCGACCTTGATTCCGGCCTCAAAGCGCTGCTGTGCGACGACCGGGCGGTGCTCACGACCCGCCTTACCGCGGGGGGCGAGACCGTCGAGGTGACGTCGCGGGGGAGCGCGGCGTTCACCCTCGATCACCCCGCCGACCTCGTCTGGCGGCGGAGCGACTTCGTCTCCGACCGGACGGTGGGCATCCGATCCGACCGGGTCGCGGCGACCCTCCCCCGGGAGTTCATCGAGGCGCTCCGGCGGGAGGAGGAACTGGTGGTCGAACTCGAGGTGGAGATTCCTGAGGACGACGGGCCGAAGGAGAGTTACAAGTAATTATACCGAACTTCGCGCTCTTCGCGGCTTCGCGTGAGTTAACGGTATATAGGCGACGATACGACCTCGCGCGAAGTGCGCCCTCCCTCACCGGCCGTCCCGTGCCCCGTCCCGGATCTCGCCGAGGACCAGTACGCCGATTCCGAGGAGCAGAACCGCCGCGAAGATCCCGACAGTCAGGATCACTCCCGCCGGGAGCCCCCTGAGGAGATCCAGGCTCGCGACGACGCCCACAACAAAGACCGTTATCACCGCCCACGCCTTCTCGTCCACCATGATGCGTGGTGCGCCGTTCTATGGCATATGCGTTTTGAAAAGAGTTCACCGCTCATGACCGGTCCCCGCGATGCCGCCGGGGATAGGTTTATCCATTCGCGGTGCGGGGAACGGGTGAGATATGCAACCGCTCACCCCGGCGCTCGAGGATCTCCTCGAACACCTGGAAGATCTCGACCGCCGCCTCGGCTCGCTCAGGGCCGGCGAGGGTGCGGCTCCTGCGGGGGACCTGCTCCTGCTCAAACCCGATCTTGCCGAGATCTACGACCAGGTCGACGCGCTGATCGCCGATATCCGGAGCATCGACGCCGCGTACCGGCGGTACCGCGACCGGTTCCTCAACCTCCCGGCGGTCTGCCTCTGCACGGACGCGGACGGCGTCGTCCTGGAGGCGAACCGGGCGACAGGCGCCCTGCTCGGGGTCGCTCCCGCCCGGTTGCAGGGCCTGCCTCTCGATGTGCACCTCCACCCGGAAAGCATCCCGGCGTTCCGGTTTGCTGTTGCAGCGCTCGGCCGGGGCGAAGAACTACCGGCGCAGGAGTTCCTGCTCCTTCGTTCCGACGGTGGCACTGTGCCGGCAACCGCGGCCGTTTCGGCCTCTTACGAGCCCGGCGGCCATGCAACGGAGTTCCACTGGGTCTTGTGCGACATATCGCGAGAGAAGCAGTTTGAAGAAGCACTCCGGGAGAGCGAAGACCGGTACCGGGAACTGACTGAGAACGTCAGCGACGCGTTCCTCGCCCTGGACCGGGACGGCCGCGTCATCTCCTGGAACCGGGCGGCCGCCCGTCTCTCGGGCCGCCCGGTGGAGGAGGCGGTCGGCAAGAGCATCTACGACCTGTTTCCGGAACTCAGGAACGATGAGGTCGCCGGGTTTTTCCGGGAGATCACGGAGACCGGCCGGCCCGGCGTGAGCGAATGCAGGTTTCATCTCCATGGGCGGGAGCATGTTTTCGAGGTGCGTGCCGTCTCCACCCGTGCGGGCGTCTCCGTCTACATCCGGGACGTCACGGCCCGGCGCGAGGCTGAAGTTGCCCTTCAGCGGAGCGAGGAGCGGTCCCGGACGGTCGTGGAGAGCCAGACCGAGTTGATCTGCCGCCGGCTCCCCGACGGCACCATCACCTTCGCGAACGACGCCTACTGCCGCTACGTCGGCATCCCGTGCGGCGACCTCATCGGGCGGCGGTACGCTCTCACCATCCCGGCCGACGACCAGGCCCGGATCCAGGAGAGCCTCGCCGCCCTCACCCCCGATCATCCGGTATCGACGGTCGAGCACCGGGTGATCATGCCGGACGGCAGCGTCCGGTGGCAGCAGTGGACGGATACGGCGTTCTTCGACGAGAGAGGTTCCGTCGCCGAGTACCAGTCGGTCGGCCGGGATATCACCGATGCGCGGATGGCGGGGGAGGCGCTCCTTCTTGCGAACCGGAAACTCAACCTGCTCTCCGACGTGACCCGGCACGACATCTTAAACCGGCTCACCGTGCTCACCGGCTACCTCGCCCTCTTCCGGGAACGGGTGAGCGACCCGGAACTGCTGGACTACTGCCGGAAAGAGGAGGAGGCCATCCGGGACATCCAGCGCTACATGGCCTTCACCACGGAGTACCGGGATGTCGGCGTGGCCGCCCCCGCCTGGCAGGATATCCGGCGGATCGTCAGCGAGGCGGCGGCGGGGCTCGATCCGGGCAAGATCGCTGTCGAGGTGCGGGCGGGCGATCTGGAGGTATATGCCGACCCGCTCATCGTCAGGGTCTTTGCAAACCTCATCGACAACTCGCTCCGGCACGGCGAACGGGTTACCCGGATACGTATCTATCCCGAAGAGTCCGACAGGGGGATCAGCCTTGTCTACGAGGACGACGGCATCGGCATTCCCTATGACGCAAAAGAGAGCCTCTTCAAGCGGGGGTTCGGGCGACAGACCGGATTCGGGCTCTTCCTCTCCCGGGAGATCCTCGCCATCACCGATCTCACCATACGTGAGACCGGCGAGCCCGGGAAGGGTGCACGATTCGAGATCGGGGTTCCGCCGGGGTTCTACCGCTTCACCGGTCGCGGCCAAGCTCGGTGAGTTTCATCTCGGCCGTGCCGAGGAGGTCTTCGCACTGCTTGACGAGGAGCGCGCCCCGCTCATAGATGACGATGCTCTCCTCAAGGCTCGTCTCGCCGTCTTCGAGTTTCCGGACAATCCCTCGCAGTTCTTCCAGCATCTCTTCAAAGGTCTTCGTCATACGTTATCTCCTCCACGACGGCGACCGCCCGGCCGTCCATCATCCTGATCGTCACGCGCTCGCCCGGCGCGAGGCTCGCGGCGCTTCTTGCGACCTTTCCGCCTGCCTCAACGATGCAGTATCCCCGCTCCAGGATCGCGAGCGGGTTCTGCCCCGCAAGGCTCGCGCGAACCTCCGCGAGGGCCGCGCGTTCCCGCTGCACCCGGGCGGCCGCGGCCCGCCTGAGCAGCTCCTCGTGCTCGGCGAGGCGCTGCATCCGCTCGTTGATGCGGCGCGCGAGCCGCCGGGGGTGCATGCGCTCCCGCAGGTCCTCGACCTCGCCTGCCGCGGCGGCAAGGCGGTGGAGGAGGAGCGCTTCCATCCTCTCCTCGAACCCGGCGAGTTCCCGGAGCACCTCCCGGCGTTCCGGGACCGCGCGTTCCGCAGCCGCGGATGGCGTCGGCGCCCGGAGATCCGCGGCAAAGTCGCAGAGGGCGGTGTCCACCTCGTGCCCGACGGCGCTGATCACCGGTGTCCTGCACGCCGCGACCGCCCGCACGACGTCCGGGTGGTTGAAGGGGAAGAGATCCTCGAAACTCCCTCCCCCGCGCCCGACGATGATCACGTCCACGAGCCCGTCGATCCGCCGGATCGCCTCCGCGATCTCGGCGTGCGCCCCGTCGCCCTGGACGGCCGTCGGGGAGAGGACAACTTCCGCCGGGTAGCGCCGGGAGATGATCGAGAGGATATCCGCGAGCGCCGCGCCGGTCGGTGAGGTGACCACGCCGACCCGCTGGGGGAAGAGAGGCAGAGGACGTTTCCGCCCGGGATCGAAGAGCCCTTCCGCGTCGAGTTCCTGCTTCCAGCGCTCGACCATGAGATGGCGTTCGCCGAGGCCCGCCGGGAGCATCTCCCGGACGATGAACTGGTACCTGCCGTGAGGCTCGTAGACCTCCACGGACCCCCAGGCGAGGACGTCCATGCCGTCTTTAGGCGCGAACGCGAGCGCCGACGCCGAGGTGCGCCACATGACGCAGTTGATCACCGCGGAGTTCCTTCCGCTCCTCTCCGAGAGCGAGAAGTAGCGGTGGCCTGAGCCGTGGTTCTTGTAGTTGGTCACCTCCCCCCGCACCCAGATCTGGTGCAGGCGTGCGTCGTCGAGGAGGTCGCAGATGAGCCCTGAGACCTCCGAGACCCCGAAGATAGGGGTTCCGAACCGCTCCGGGCCGGTGGAATGACCGCCGAGCATCATCACAATCTATTAGACCGATGGTTTATATCAAGTAGTGTTATGGGCCGTTTCGCCGTCTCGACCATGTTCTTCCACGAGTATCCCTGCGACCATATCTTCGACTACGTCGCCGAATCCGGTCTTGATTCGCTTGAATTCTGGGTCGAGACGCCGCATTTCTGGCTTCGCGACCGCCCTGAAGACGAACTCTCAGGCTGCATCGCGGGCCACCCGGAACTCGCGCCGATCACCATCCACGCCCCGTCGCTGGACCTGAACCCCTGCTCCATCAACCCCCGGGTCGCCGAGATCTCGGTCGACTACGCCGTCGAGGCTATCCGGATGGCGGAGCGGATGGGAGCCGCCGTGGTCACCGTCCACCCCGGGAAGCGGACGGCGAAACGGCACCCGAGTGCCTACGACTACCGGCGGTTCGAGGCGTACATCGCCCGGCTCCGGGAGGTGGCGGAGGAGACGGGGGTGAAGGTGGCGATCGAGAACCTGGAACCCCGGGTCAACGCCCTCCTCTCGACGGCGGAGGATGCCGCCGAGGTGCTCGAACGGGAACCCTGGCTCTGGTTCACGCTGGATATGGGGCACGCCATGATGACGTCGTGCGACGAGGCGATCCGGTTCATCGATCTCTGCATCGAGAGGATGACGAACGTCCACGTCAGCGCGCTCGGCGGGAACGGGCGGCCCCACCACCCCATCCATGACGACCCGGAGGCATTGCGGGTGCTCGCGGAACTTGCCGACCGCGGCTACGGCGGATACCTCACGCTGGAGCTCGAGGACATGGTCTTTCCCGGGGCGCTCTCGTCCGAAGAGAAGGTCGTGCTTCTTTCCCGGGAATCGGAGGCTTTACGGGAGGCATTCTCGTGAAGCGCTGGTTTTATATCATCTGCCTGCGACATAATTCATAAAATCCCGGGAATCAATCAATACCGGATGCTGCCGTTGATGCGGCGTGGAGTAAATGGTAGTCGTAGACCTTCTGACCATAGAGATCATTTTATTCATTGTTTGTCTGCTCCTTTCGGCCTTCTTCTCAAGTTCGGAAGTTGCCCTCATATCAATAACCCGGGCGAAAGTCCGCGCCCTCGTAAACCAGGGTAAAAAAGGAGCGAAAGCACTCGATACGGTGAAACGTTCGACCGACGCCCTCCTGATAACCATCCTGATCGGGAACAACGTCGCCAACGTGGCCGCGGCATCGCTTGCGACCGCGATCGCCATCGGCATCTACGGCGACGTCGGTATCGGGATAGCGACCGGGGTCACGGTCATCCTGATGCTGGTCTTCGGCGAAATCGGGCCGAAGATGTATGCCTCCCGCCATACCGAGGCACTCGCGCTCCGCGTCGCCCTGCCGATCCTCTACCTCTCAAGGGTGCTCTACCCGGTGCTCTGGGTCAGTGACCGCATCAAACAGCAGTTCGCCTTCAGGCCCGGCGTGACCGAACCGGTCGTCACCGAGGAGGAGATCAAGGAGTGGATCGACGTCGGCGAGGAGGAGGGAACCATCGAGGAGGAGGAGCGGGACATGCTCTACTCGGTGCTGCGGTTCGGGGACACGACGGTCCGCGAGGTGATGACGCCGCGAATAGACGTCGTCATGATCGAGGACGTGTCCACGCTCGAGAACGCCCTCGCCATCTTCAACGAGACGGGGTTCTCCCGGATCCCCGTCTACCACGAGCAGATCGACAACGTCGTCGGGCTCCTGAACGTGAAAGACGTCTTCTCGGCGGTCTTCCGGCAGCAGACGAGTGCGACGCTCGGGAACCTGATGTACGAACCCTATTTCATCCCGGAGAGCAAGAAGATCGACGAGCTCTTGAAGGAGCTCCAGGTGAAGAAGCAGCACATGGCGGTCGTCCTCGACGAGTACGGGTCGTTTGCCGGGATCGTGACCGTCGAAGATATGCTCGAAGAACTGGTCGGCGAGATCATGGATGAGTTCGACGAGGAGGAGCCCGAGGTGCAGCAGGTCGAGGAGGGTGTCTACCTGGTCGATGCGCGGGCATGGGTGGAGCACCTCAACGAGGACCTGGAGTTATCCCTCCCGCTGACGGATGCCTACGAGAGCATCGGCGGCCTCGTCATCGACCGGCTGGGTCACATCCCCCGCCGCGGCGAGGTGGTCAAGATCGAGGAGAGCAACATCACGCTGGTGGTGATGCAGATGCGGGGCCGGCGGATCGTCAAGGTGAAACTGATCGTTGCCCCCCGGAACGCGCCGGGCGAAGTCCCGTAAGGAGTCGATACGTATGTTTCCAGAAAGGTCTGTTGCCAAGAAACGGATTGCGTTCCTCGCCTCAGGGAGAGGATCGAACTTTCAGGCGGTGGCCGACGCCGTTGCGGCCGGAGATATCCCCGGGATCTGCGCCGGGCTCGTCACCGACAACCCCGGGGCGTACGCGATAGAGCGGGCGAAGAACGCCGGTATCCCGGTGACGGTCGTCGACTACGCGCGGTTCCCCTCGAGGGCCGCCTACGAGGAGGCCCTCCTCGCTGCGATGCGGGGCTGCCGGGCCGACCTCTTCGTCCTCGCGGGCTACATGCGGATCCTCGGGGCCGGGATCGTCCGCGAGTTCTCGGGCCGGATGATGAACATCCATCCCGCTCTGCTCCCGGCGTTCTCCGGCCTGCACGCGCAACGGCAGGCGATCGAGTACGGGGTGAAGGTCGCGGGCTGCACCGTCCACCTGGTCGACGAGGGGATGGATACCGGACCCATCGTTGTCCAGCGGTGCGTGCCGGTCCTCCCGGACGACGACGAGACGACGCTCGCTGACCGGATCCTCGCAGAAGAGCACGAAGCCCTCCCGCTCGCGGTGAAACTCTTCTGCGAGGATCGACTGGAGGTCGACGGCCGGCGCGTGCGGGTTCGCTGACCGCGGTCATCAATCTCTTATATATCTTCTCGCCTCCAACCTCATGACCCACCACTGAGACGGATCGCACCATGGCAGACACTACACGAAGATCAGGCTCCCGGAGACTCGCTCGCGAGAGAATTACCGTTCTCTTTGCGCGTGCCGCGGAGTTCTACCCGGAGAACCCCGGCTGGAGCAACCGGTGCGTGGAACTGGCCCGCAGGATCGGCATGCGCCATCGCGTCCGGATAGAGCGGCCACTGAAACGCCGCTTCTGCCGCCGGTGTTACACCTACCTGGTTCCGGGGTCGAATGCGCGGGTCCGGGTTCACCGGGGCCGCGTGGTCGTCACCTGTCTTGCCTGCGGGCACCGGTCACGGTTCCCGGTCGGGAGGCCCCGACAATGAGCAGAGAATCGTTCCAGGATATCAAGCCCACCATCTGGATCGGGAAGCGCGGGATCACGAACGTCATGATCGACGAGATCCGGCGGCAGCTCAAGGACCGAAAGGTCGTCAAGGTGAGGTGGCTCAGAAACACCGAGGTCGATCCCGAGGAGATAGCGGCATCTGCCGGCGCGGCCCTGGTCGAGGTCCGGGGGCGGACGCTCGTCCTTACGGAGCGGCGGAACCGATCGCCCGGGCACAATCCTCGAAATATATAAAACATCACTGGACGAATATGTAAAGACTGTTAGCGAGAGTGAGGTTCATCTATGACGACTGTATATGACATCCCTGCCGATATGCTCATCCGGCAGGTGGCAGAAGAACTCAAGAAAAATTCGCAGATTCAGCCCCCTGACTGGGCCGCTTTTGCAAAGACGGGGGTACACAAAGAGATGCCCCCCGAGAATGACGACTGGTGGTACGTGCGCACAGCGGCTGTTTTCCGGCGAATCTACACCGACGGCCCTGTCGGTATCCAGAGGATGCGCTCCGCTTACGGCGGATCGCTGAACCGTGGTTCGGCTCCGAACCGGTTCAAGCGGGGAGGCGGGTCGATCATCAGGAAGATCTTCCAGCAGCTCGAAGCGGCCGGCTACGTCGCCCACGGCGTTGGGGGACGCACGGTGACCCCGGCGGGCAGGTCCTTCCTCGACAACGTTGCGAACGGCCTGAAATCTGAGGCCGCCAAAGCTGCCCCGGGCCTTGCGAAATACTGATCGAGAGGGGCATGACTGATGGTAGACGACGAACTCACTGAACTTCGCCGCCGCAGGATGGAACAGATGCAGCGGCAGGCGATAGATCAGCAGGCTATGGAGGACGAGGCCGCGCGCCAGCAGCAGATCGATGCACAGATCCGCGCCGCGCTCATGGAGATCCTCGAACCTGAAGCGAGGGAGCGGCTCAATACCATCAAGTTGACCCGGCCGGAGTTTGCGAAAGCGGTCGAGCAGCAGCTGGTGATGCTGGCCCAGAGCGGCAGGGTCCGGCAGCGGATCACCGACGAGCAGCTGAAAGCCCTGCTTGCCCAGCTGACGCCGTCGAAGAGAGAGTTCAGGATTACGCGGAAATAATGGAAGCAGGTGTGCTCTTCTCGGGTGGGAAAGACAGCGCGCTCGCGGCGATCATGCTCGCGCGCGATTACGGCGTGGAACTGAATACCTGTGTATTCGATCCCGACCGCGAGGTTCCCGGGGTGCGGGCCGCAGCGGCCGCCCTGGGCCTTCCCTTCCGTAAAAGGGTGCTCGGAAGAGACCTGCTTTCTGAGGCCGTCGACCTGCTCCTCTCATGCGGATACCCGAACGACGCAATCGACATGGTGCACCGGACGGCGGTCGAGACCCTTGCGGCCGAGTATGCGGTGGTCGGCGACGGCACCCGCCGGGAGGACCGGGTTCCCCGGCTCGAACGCTCCGACGTCCAGCACCTGGAGATGACCACCGGCTGCTCTTACGTCCGGCCGCTCCTCGGCTACGGGAAAACCGAGGTGGAGCGGCTCTGCGAGCGATTGCTCGTGGTGCGGTACGGGGAGACGGGCAGCATCGGGAACGGCGACTACGAAGGGGAGATAAGGAGCGCCCTGTGCGCCCGCGGCATCGATCCGGCGTCGTTCTTCCCCTCCCGCCACCTGCAGTCGCTGGTGGTCGCGAGGAGAGAGACCTGAATATTACGAGAGTGAAGATTATGAGCAAATTGATGAAGGGCCGGAAGATCCGGCTGGCAAAGGCATGCGAGCAGAACCGCCGCGTGCCGGCATGGGTGATGATCAAGACCAACCGTGCGGTTGCGTCGCATCCGAGGCGGCGCAACTGGAGACGGAGTTCCCTGAAGGTGTAAGGTTATGGCAGAAGCATTGAAGGAGCATATCTATATCATCCCTCTCCGTGAGGTGAAGCGTGCGCCCCGGTGGAAGCGTGGCAACACCGCAATCAAGGACATCAGGGCGTTTCTCGAGCGGCACATGAAGAGCGAGGACGTCAAACTCGATAAGAGCATCAACGAGAAGGTCTGGGAGAACGGCAGTTCCAAGCCCCCCCGAAAGATTCGCGTCCGCGCGATGAAGTTCGAGGACGGGCAGGTCCAGGCCGAGCTCGCCGAGGAGTGAAATGACAGGGACGATCGATCTCACCGGCGATCCGAACATCGGCGTTTATGCCCGGGTATTTGAGGATATAGCGATCGTCTACCCGGGGGCGCCCGAGGGGTTCACCGCGACCCTCGCACAGGAACTTGATATCGAGATCGTGAGCACCTTCATCCAGGGAAGCAGCATCATCGGTTCGCTCGTTGCGGGAAACAGCCAGGGTCTGGTCGTCAGCGGCCTTGCCGCCGACGAGGAACTGGCGGTCTTGAGCGAGTACCGGGACATATTTCTGCTCGAGGGGGCCATGAACGCGGCCGGCAACGTTATTCTCGCAAACGATTATGTTGCCGCCGTTCACCCCGAGATGCCGTTCGATGTTGCCGAAGAGATCGGATCGTTCCTCGGGGTGCCGGTGGTCCGGCTGACGCTCGGCGGCATCAAGACCGTCGGCATGGCCGGGTTCGCGACGAACAAGGGTATCCTTGTCCACCAGAGAGCAAACGATACGGAGATCGCGAACCTCGAGCGGGTGGTCGATCTCCCGATCGGGCTCGGGTCGGTCAACATGGGCAGCGGTCTCGTGGGTACCGGGCTCCTTGCAAACAGCAGGGGTTACATCGCAGGTTCCGTCACGACCGGGTTTGAGCTGGGACGGATAGAAGAAGTCTTTGGGTTTTTGGAGTGATACAACCATGGAGAACCAGATGTTTGAAGTTGTAGGCGCGTGCAAGATCAACAACGAGTGGAAACCGTACCGCAAGGTCATCGGCGCCCCGAACGAGAACCAGGCAAGAGAGAGGGTTCTTGCCGATATCGGGAGCAAACACCGCCTGAAGAGAAGTTATATCTCTATCGAATCGGTTAACGTAGTAGCTGGTGAATGACGTGAATCAGGCAGATCCTCGCGAGATACAGACCCTCCAGATGTACCTGAACGAGTACGGGCAGCAGCTTGAACTCATGACGCAGCAGCTCTCGATGATCGAGCAGCAGCGGCTTGAGGGCACCGCCGCCATCGAGACCCTCCGCGCCGTTCAGGAGAACGCGGACGGTGCCGTCCTTCTCCCCATCGGTGGAGGTGCCTACCTCCGGGTGAAGGTGCTCGATGCCGGCCACGTTCTCGTGAACATCGGCTCAGACGTCTCCGTCGAGAGGGCCACCGCGGATGCGGTGGAGTATCTGGGGGATCGGATAACCGAACTTGAGGCGCTTGCAAAGAAGGTCGCGGGTTCGGTCGAACAACTTCAGGGCCAGGCAACGGAGATCTCCCGGCGCCTCGAGGCGGCGTATCGGGGGGCCCGGCAGGCTCAGGCAGGCCAGGGCGGAAGTTCATAATGTTTGATTCCTTAAAGAAAAAACTTCAGAATATCAGGACTAAATTCGCCTCGAATATCGAGGAGGCTGCCGGGGCCGAACCGGAGCCGCAGGTTGCAGAACTGCCGGAGGGAGCGGAGACGGGAGAACCCATCTCCACCCCCGCCGCACAACCCGAACCTTCTGTCGCGGAGGAAGCGGTGCAGGAGGCCCGGGAGAAGCCTACGTTTTTTGACAAGGTGAAGGTTCTTGTCCGGGACCGTGAGGTCCTCCTCCAGGAGAAGGACATCGAGGAGTCGCTCTTCGAACTTGAGATGGTGCTCCTCGAGAACGACGTCGCGCTCCCGGTCACGGACGAGATCATCGCCCGGATGCGCCAGGATCTCGTGGGCAGGCACCGTAAGATCGGCGCTTCGGTCGACGACCTGGTCGTATCTACCCTGCGCTCCGCGCTCTGCGGGGTGCTTGGGGAGGGGCTCGACCTCTCGCGCTACATCCGCGAGCACGAGCGCCCGGTGAAGATCCTCTTTACGGGCGTGAACGGGACCGGCAAGACGACGACCGTCGCGAAGGTCGGGCAGTACCTGCAGAAGAACGGGTTCTCGGTCGTGATCGGCGCAGGCGACACCTTCCGTGCGGGTGCGATCGAGCAGATACGGACCCACGCCGACCGCCTCGGGATCAAGACGATCCAGCACCAGGCGGGCGCCGACCCCTCCGCTGTCCTCTTCGACGCCGTCCAGTACGCGAAAGCGCACGATATCGACGTCGTCCTCGCCGATACGGCCGGCCGGTTCCACAACCGGGCGAACCTCATGAACCAGCTCGAGAAGATCCGGCGGGTCATGAAGCCCGATCTCGTCGTCTACGTCGACGAGGCGGTCGCGGGGAACGACGCGGTCATCCGGGCCGACGAGTTCAACAAGGCCGTCGGCACCGACGCGGTCGTCCTGACGAAGGCGGATATGGACCCCAAGGGCGGTGCGGCGATATCGGTCGCCCACACCGTGGGAAAACCGATCCTCTTCCTCGGGACCGGCCAGGGCTACGACGACATCATGCCGTTCGAGCCCCGGGTCGTGGTCGATGAACTCCTCGGTGGTGAGGCCTGATGCTCGATAACCTCGGCAACTCCTTAAAGGACGCCGTCAAGAAACTCGCCGGCAAGACGGTGATCGACCGGGCGGCGGTCGACGAACTGGTGCGCGACCTGCAGCGGGCGCTCCTCTCCGCCGACGTCAACGTCAAACTCGTGATGCACCTCTCCCAGGCGATCAAGCAGCGCGCCCTCGATGAAGAGCCCCCGAAGGGGATGGGCGTCCGGGAGCACGTCCTCCGCATCGTCTACCAGGAGCTCGTCCGGCTGATGGGGTCGCCCGGTGAGGTGGCTCTCGGGCCCCAGACGATCCTGATGGCGGGGCTGCAGGGGAGCGGGAAGACCACGACGACGGCAAAACTCGCCCGCTACTTCCAGCGCAAAGGGCTCAGGGTCGGGGTGATCTGCGCCGATACCTTCCGGCCGGGTGCCTACGACCAGTTGAAGACGCTCTGCGACCGGATCAGCGTCCCGTGCTTTGGGGATCCGAAGGAGCCCGATGCGCTCAAGATCGTCCGCGAAGGCCTCCCGAAGTACCGCAAGCTCTACGAGGTCATCATCATCGATACTCAAGGGAGGCACGCCCTTGAGGAGAACCTGATCGAGGAGATCGTCAACATCAACGAGATCGCGCACCCGGACCACCGGTGGCTCGTGATCGACGCGGCGCTCGGTCAGCAGGCGAGCGAGCAGGCCCGGAGGTTCCACGAGGCGATCGGGATCGACGGCGTTCTCGTCACGAAGATGGACGGCACGGCGAAAGGCGGCGGCGCGCTCTCGGCGGTCGCCGAGACGCAGAGCGGTATCGTCTTCATCGGGAGCGGCGAGACGATCGACGACCTCGAACGGTTCGATCCGGACGGGTTCATCTCCCGGCTGCTCGGGATGGGCGACTTAAAAGCACTCGTCGAGCGGGCGGAGGAGGCGGTCTCGGGCGAGGACCTCGACGTCAACGCGATGCTCAAGGGCAAGTTCACGCTCCGGGACATGTACAAGCAGCTTGAGGCCCTGAACAAGATGGGGCCCTTGAAGCAGATCATGAGCATGCTCCCCCTCGGCGGCATGCAGATCCCGGACGACGCCTACGACATCACCAGCACGAAGATGCAGCGTTACAAGGTGATCATGGACTCGATGACGCCCCCGGAACTCGACGACCCGTCGATGATCGGGAGCTCCCGGATCCAGCGGATCGCCCGGGGCGCCGGCGTGACGCCCGAAGACGTCCGCGACCTCATCAAGTACTACAAGATCATGCAGCGTGCCCTGAAAGGCATGCGGGGCATGGGCGGCGGCAAGTTCAACATGCAGCGCATGATGAAGAAGTTCGGCGGACCCAGTAGATGAAGCGGTTTGCCGTCGTGGGCCACCTTGCCGTGACGAGCGGCACCTTCAGCCTCAACGATCTCCCCGGAAGCGGCGGGAGGATGGACGTCCTCTGCCGGTGCGTCAACTCCGCGTTCTTCCTTTCTCACGATCTCCGGCGCGACGTCGAGTGCTATCTCGTCCTCTGCGGAGAGCCGGGCCCCGAGAAGACCGTTCTCTTTCGCGGCGCCGAGGTCCGGCACCTCTCGCCGGACGAGCGGAGCAGCGCCGCCCTGATCAAGAAGGCGCTCTCGATCCCCTGCGGGAGCGAGTTCCGGGAGTCGACTCCGGGCGTCTACGTCCGCCGCGGCGGGCTTGCCCGGCTGCTTGCCGAGATCCCGTTTGCGGTGCTCGACGAAGCGGGGGAGGATGTCCGGACGGCATCCGACCTCCCGGAGAACTACCTCCTCTCGGATCACCACAACTTCACCGCGGAGGAGGAGGCTTCGATCGCGGGCTACCCCCGCTACTCGGTCGGGCCTCGGTCGCTGCACGCCGATCACACGATCACCGTCCTCTTAAACGAGATGGACCGGAGGGAATCCTGATGGATATCATACAAGAGGTAGAAGCAATTCTTGGATACGGCGAGACCTGCAACCACTGCCTCGGGCGTTTCTTCGGCAAGCGGTCGTTCGGGCTTACGAACGAGGAGCGGGGCAGGGCTCTCAGAGTCGCGCACGAGCTTGCGGCAAACGAGCCGCACCGCGAACCGGACCCGGACTCCTGCTGGATATGCGCCGGCGAACTCTCCCGCACCGAAGAATGGGCGGAGAGGGTCGTCGAGGCAGTGGACGGCATCGAGTTCGACACCTTCCTTATCGGGACGAAGGTGCCGCCGCTCGTCGCGGAGAGCGAGGAGATGGTCTGGAGCGATCTCTCGCTCCGCGACCCCGAACCGCTGAAGGCCGAGATGAACCGTGAGGTCGGAAAAGCCGTCTCGGCCCTCTCGGGGAAGACGGCCGACCTGAAGAAGCCCGACGTCGTCGCGATCCTCGATCTCGGGGAAGGCAGCGTCGATGTGCAGGTGAACCCCGTCTTCTTCGCCGGCCGCTACCTGAAGTACGAGCGCGGCATCCCCCAGACCCACTGGGACTGCCGGGCGTGCCGGGGCGCGGGATGCGAGAAATGCAACTTCACCGGCAAACAGTATGCCGACTCCGTCGAAGAACTGATCGGCCGGCCGGCAATCGAGGCTTTTAGCGCAGCAAACGCCGTCCTGCACGGTGCCGGGAGAGAGGATATCGACGCCCGGATGCTCGGGTCGGGCCGCCCCTTCGTGATGGAGATCGAGGCGCCCCGGAAGCGGTCGGTGGATCTTGCGGCGCTTGAAGCGGAGATCAACCGTGCAGCCGAAGGCCGGGTGGCGGTTCACCTTGACGGATGGGCGGACCGGAAGATGGTGCAAAGCCTTAAATCCGACAAAGCGCATAAAAAATACAGGATCCTGGTCGAGATCGACGGTTCTGTAACCCCAGATGAGTTCAGGGCGGCCCTCGATCAGTTAAAAGGTGTAACGATACGACAGCGCACCCCCCTGCGGGTGTCACACCGACGGGCAGATAAAGTTCGGGAACGGCGTGTCCTCGATATCGGATGCACGGGCACGGAAGACGGCAGATACTGGGTCGAAGTCGTCGGCGAAGCGGGCCTCTACATCAAAGAACTGGTATCGGGAGACGGCGGCAGAACCCAGCCCAGCCTTGCCCGGATCCTGGGGCGCACCGCAAGTGTTGTCAGCCTCGATGTGGTGCTGGTCAAAACTGCAAACGAGTATGGTGAGTAATCATGGCACATCACAATGGACCACGCAAGAAGACGCGGTATAAGTTCAAGAAGGACCTCAGAAAACGTGGCATTCCACCGGTCACCTCGGTGATTCAGAACTTCGAGATCGGGCAGAAGGTGCACGTCGTGGTCGAGCCGAGTGTCCAGAAGGGCATGCCCCACCGGAGATTCCACGGGAAGACCGGCACGGTCATCGGACAGCGCGGACGCGCATGGCTGCTCGAGGTCAGGGATGGAGATTCGGTAAAACAGGTGATTGCGAGACCGCAACATCTAAAAGCGCAGAAAGTATAATCCTCAACAGTAGTGGTTGGCATGAAGGTAAAACGCATTGTAAGTGAAGAGCGGATGCTGCTTCCCGAGTTGCGGGACACTCTTCTCGTGGTGGAGGCAGCCCGGCTCGAGTCCGGAGAAGAGATGTCCTACGAGCTTCGTAAGAGTATCGAGCATGCCAACCAACTCGCAAAGACATCTTCCGAGAAGGCCCGCGCCCTTGTCGACGAGCTCCTGAAACTCGAGAAGATGAAAGAGGATATCGCCTACCGCATCGCGAATCTGATGCCGCGAACCCGTGACGAACTGCGGGCAATCTACGCCAAAGAACGGTTCAATCTTACAACGGAAGAGCTGGACGAGATCCTCGACCTGGTAATGACCCACTTCTGATTGAAGGGGTGGTGCCAATGAAGACCGAAAGGAAAGAGGAGAACGCGGTAGTCATCGATGTCCTCCCCATGGGATACGTGAGCGAGCAGCGCCCGGTCTACAAGCGCGAACCGGTCGTCCAGGCGGTCGGCGTGGACCAGTTCAAGTTGCTCGAGCTCGTCCCGAAACAGGGTGCGGATATTCAGATCTACGACCGCGTCTATATCGGCGATGCGGAGCGGGAGAAGGTCGAACGCGTCAAGCGGCGGATCAGTTACGAAGACCTGACGGCGACGGCAAAACTCGAGCTGCCGTTCGTGATCGAGCAGATCGTCGGCGAGAACGAGCAGCGGTTCGTCGACTTCTTCAATAAGTCCGTACCCATAACGCCGAAGTTCCACATGCTGCACCTGCTCCCCGGCATCGGGAAGAAACTGATGTGGGAGGTCCTCGAACAGCGGGAGAAGAAGCCGTTCGAGAGTTTCGCCGACATCTCCGGGCGGATCAAGTCGCTTCCGCACCCGAGCCGGATGATTGTCAGCCGGATCCTGCGCGAGATCGAGGATCCGGACGAGAAGTATCACGTCTTTACATCGAGATGAGTGCTCCGAGGGATCAGCATTTCCTCGTCGACCGGAGAGCCGTCGAGAAGATTGCCGGTTTTGTCGAGGTCTCGGGGAGGAGGGTGCTCGAGATCGGGCCCGGCGAAGGGATCCTCACCCGCGCCCTCCTCGACCGGGGCGCAACCGTCATCGCGGTAGAGATCGATCCGGCTCTCGTGGAGGAGCTCGAGATTGCCTTCGCCGACGAGATCGAGGAGGGCCGTCTCGAGATCATCCACGGCGATGCAAAGAAGGTGGATATCCCGCCGTTCGATATCGTCGTCGCGAACCTCCCCTATTCCGTTTCTTCGAAGCTCACGTTCCGGCTGCTCGAGATCGGCTTTGAGGTCGCCATCCTGATGTACCAGAAGGAGTTCGCCCGGCGGATGATTGCGCCGCCGGGAACGCCGAACGTCGGCCGGCTCTCGGTGATGGTGCAGACCTACGCCTCGGTAAAACCGCTCCTCGACCTCGGGCCCGGCTCGTTCCGGCCGCAACCCCAGGTCCGTTCCTGGGTGGTCCGGATCACGCCGCATGAGCCGCCCTATCCGGTCGCGGACAGGCGGGTCTACGCGGACGTCGTCCGGGTACTCTTCTCCCACCGGAGGAAGACCGTCCGGAAAGGCCTCCGGAGCGGAAAGGATGCGTTTCCCGCCCAGGCGATCGAGCGGGCGATCGTGGAGTTGCCCGACGATCTCCTGCAGCGCCGGCCCGAAGATCTGATGCTCGAGGAGTTCGCGCTGATCGCGAACACGCTTGCCGGGAGTTAGTGATGCTCCCCGACCAGGTCTACCCTCCCGCCGAGGACTCGTTCCTCCTCCACCGGGCGGCGCAGCGAGAGGTCCGGGAGACCGACCGGGTGCTCGAGGTCGGGACGGGGAGCGGCTACGTCGCGGCCGGACTTCTCGGCCGGGCGGCGAGCGTGGCCGCGACCGATATCAACCCCCACGCCGTCCGGTGCGCCCGCGCCCGCGGTGTGCCGGCGGTCCGAACCGACCTCGTCGCGGGGCTCTCCGGCCCGTTCGACCTCATCCTCTTCAACCCGCCCTACCTCCCGACGGCTCCCGATGAGCGGATGGACGACTGGCTGGAGTACGCCCTCGATGGCGGGCCGACAGGAAGGGTCGTGATCGAGCGGTTCATCGCGGATGCCGGGCGGGTGCTCTCGCCCTTCGGACGCATCCTGCTCCTGGTCTCGTCGCTGACGGGGCCGGGCGAAGTCCGGGAACTCTTCGCCCGGGCGGGTTTTATCTCGTTCGTCGTCGACGAGGAGGTGCTCGAGGGGGAGCGGCTCTACGTTCTGCGGGCGATGCGGGACCTCTGCCGGATGGGGGCGTGAGGCTCCTTCGGGCATCTTTACGGTCCCGCCTCTCCTGATATGACTCTAGTGCTCATTGTCATTTAATACTATA